>JBMYYI010000009.1:0-44155 GCA_049609265.1 Litorivicinus sp.
CTGATCTATGAACTCGTCTATCCAACAGATCACAATCGACGCCAGCGTTTCAGCTGCGGTGACCTGTGTTCGAGTCTTCTGTGCGCATTCTCTAGCTCTGCTATCGCTACGACTGCCCTGAGGGGCTTATATTTTTTTCCATACAAGACATCCCTCTCGTCGTATTAAAACAGTAAGATAGGGCCGCGTACGCCCAAGGATAAACAGCATGTCTAATGACAAATTGGTGATTTTTGACACCACCATGCGTGACGGTGAGCAATCTCCCGGCGCATCCATGACTAAAGATGAAAAAATCCGTATCGGTAAAACACTCGAGCGCTTGGGCGTTGACGTGATGGAAGCCGGTTTTGCGATCGCCAGTAAAGGCGATTTTGAAGCGGTCAAAGCCGTCGCCGGCGTGGTCAAGAATTCGACCGTGTGCTCGCTGGCCCGCGCTAATTTCAAAGATATCGATGCTGCGGCCGAGGCACTCGCCCCCGCACCGCGAAAGCGTATCCATACCTTTATTGCGACCAGTCCGATTCACATGCAGTACAAGCTCAAAATGACCCCAGATCAGGTGGTCGAGCAGGCGGTTGCGGCGGTTAAGCACGCGCGCCAATACACCGATGATGTTGAATTCAGCGCCGAGGACGCAGGCCGCTCCGAGCCCGATTTTCTGTGCCGTATCTTCGAGGCCGTGATTGCTGCGGGCGCCAAAACCATCAACGTACCCGACACCGTGGGCTATGCCTTACCCAATGAGTTTGGTGGATTGATCGCGGACATCATGAATCGCACACCCAATGCGGATCAGGCGGTGTTTAGTGTGCACTGCCATAACGACTTGGGTTTGGCGGTGGCTAACTCTTTGGCGGCGGTCCAGCAGGGTGCGCGTCAGGTCGAGTGCACCATCAATGGGTTGGGCGAGCGCGCCGGTAACGCCAGCCTAGAAGAAATCGTGATGGCCATGCGTGTCCGCCAGGATTTGATGGGCTTGGATACGGGTATCGATACCACACAGATCGTGTCAGCCAGTCGCTTGGTCAGCAGCATCACCGGTTTTGCGGTGCAGCCCAACAAGGCCATCGTGGGCGCTAACGCCTTTGCCCATGAGGCAGGCATTCACCAGGACGGCGTCCTGAAACACCGAGAAACCTACGAGATTATGAGCGCTCAGGATGTCGGTTGGAGCGCCAACCGTATGGTTCTGGGCAAGCACTCAGGTCGTGCCGCATTCAAGAGTCGTTTGGAAGAGTTGGGCATCATGCCCAGCGATGACAATGCCTTTGGCGATGCTTTTGTGCGCTTCAAAGCGCTGTGTGACAAAAAACACGACATCTTCGATGAGGATCTCGTGGCCTTGATGTCCGGTGCTGAGGCAGATGGCGTCGAGAATATGTTTGAGCTGAGTGACCTCAATGTGACCAGCCAGATGGGTGTGGCACCCGAGGCCAGTGTCAGTCTGAGCGTTCAAGGTGAGGATGCCAGCGCCCGCGCAGTGGGTGATGGGCCGGTGGATGCGACCTTCAAGGCGATCGAAAAAATCGCGAAGTCCGGTTGTGAGCAAAAGCTCTACAACGTGAATGCGATTACCTCCGGCACCGAAAGCCAGGGCGAGGTCACCGTACGTCTAGAACGGGCGGGCCGCATTGTAAACGGCGTAGGTGCGGACACCGACATTGTGGTGGCCAGTGCCAAGGCCTACCTGCATGCGCTCAACCAGATGATGCGTCCTCAGGTGCGTCAACATCCCCAGGCGACCACGCCCTAGTGAACGCCGAGCTTCGCCGCGAAGTGTTGATCACCATGGGTATTGAACCCATGGTGCTGCGCTCGCGTGCAAAGCCCATCATCAAGCCTGCGGTAGCGTCTGTGCCCGCGCAGCCTACCGAAGTCAGCATGCCCGCGGTGGTCGTTCCTAAAATCACACTGGACGAACCAACCTCGACGCCAGCGCCACCGGTCAAGTCTCCTCAGCCCGTGGCCGAGGCTTGGCCGGTCATGCATTTTGCCGTGATTCAGGCCTCAGACCTGTTGGTGGTGGCCCAGCTGCCTAGTTGGGCGCAGGGCATGATCGAGGCAAATTGCGGTGGGTTCTTCAAGGATCTATCGGTTTATTTACCCTCGGCCGGATCAGCCGAGGAGGTCCTTGGATTGCCTAAACAGGTCTCGCCCAGCGCACAGGATTACCAAGGGCTGCTCAAGGGCCGCCTGATGCGGGCGTCCATGCAGGGGGTGTCACGCCTGCTGCTGTTGTCGGATCATGACGAGCTGCTCGATGCAGTGCCTAAAGAGTGGGCTTTGTATCGCTCCCCGGGGCTCAATAAAATCATGGATCAGGCCGAGCACAAGCAAGCGTTATGGGCCACGCTACAAACCCTCAGTCGTTGATGCAGCTGCGCCGAATGACGGCCCAGGACCTGGATGATGTGATGCAGGTGGAGGGTGCCGCCTACAGTCATCCTTGGAGTTTGGGCGTGATGAGCGGCTGTCTGCGAATGGGTTATGACATGTGGGTCGGCGAGGTTGACCAAGTGATTCGCGCCCATGCGGTCATCCAGATGATGGTCGACGAAGTTCATCTGCTGAATGTGTGCGTTCACCCGGCCTTTCAGCGCAAAGGTTATGGCGATCAGATGCTCAATCACGTCATTCAGCGCGCCGGTGAGCTTGGCGCCCATCGTATTATCTTAGAAGTGCGCCCCTCCAACAAAGCCGCGGTCAAAATGTATTACGCGGCCGGGTTTGAGCGTATTGGAGTTCGTAAAGGTTATTACCCTGCCGAAGAGGGCCGAGAGGACGCCTGGGTCCTCTCAATTTATCTTTAGTTCCAATCCGAAAAGGGGTTGGCCACGTCTAGGTTGACCGATTGATCCCAGCCAGGCACCTGCAGACTGTGTGCGGTAATTTCTACGTCCTGCCCGTCGATCACGTTTTCGCCGAAGTGATATTTCACTTTAAAGTCACCCTGGGCGCTTTGTTCGCCGTATTGTGCGCTGCGTTGTGCCACCGATTCATGCTGGCGAGCCCACTCGGATAGGTTGTGCCGTTTGGCCATCATCGCACGGGTTTCATCGGGGCCTAACACCAACGCTGTGGCGTTGTTGCCGCCAAACCCTTTGGCGTTCAAGAAAAAGCCCTCAGGCTGGCATTCGCGGTCCTCTAGAACAAAATCTAAGCCCTGGGTGTGCACGTCCTCAGCCAGTTGCTGAGTGGTTTTGATGCCCGGCAACCACCCCTTGGCAAAGGTGCCCAGGGCGCTGGCGAGCTGATCGCCGCCGGCGGTGCCTTGGCTGTGACCGATGTAGGCTTTGATGGCGGTGACGGGCCAATGGGCGCCCATGGCTTTAGATACTTGGCTAAGGACATGGGATTCGGTTACGCGGTTTTGCGGAGTCGACGTGCCATGGGCATGAATTGACAATCCCTGCATCCGTGTTTCGCCGAGCATCGAACGGGCCAGGCCAGCGGCCTTAGCCATTGTCAGGTAGTTGCCCGCGCCGGGTGCCGAGATGCTGCGTTTGGGGCCGTCTGCATTCACGAAAATGCCGGGCACACAGCCCAGAATGCGCGCACCCACTTCGGCAGCCAGCGCATCGTCCATCAGCATCACAAACTGTGAGGCCTCACCGATCGTAAAGCCGCAGTTTTGACCAAAAGGCCGGCTCGCTCGACGCCAATCGACCGACTGATCGGCGGCCAAGCCGTCGATGGCTCGCAGGCCGGCTTCGTCAGCCAGCGCGCTCATTGCGCGGAACCCTTCGACAACCTCCGGCACGATCGGTGCATCAGCACCGCCGACAATCGCGATACGCGCCGCACCGGTTTGAATCGCATGGCTGGCATTGGATAGGTTGTACAAGAAGCTAGCGCAGGCGCCTTGGACTGCGCCGGTACTGCCTAGCGTGCCTAGAATATAGGCGTTAACAAAGTCCGCCGGCATCTGGGGATAGCCCAGCGGAAGCTGTTTTGAGCTAACCCGTTTGCCGTGTAGAGCGGCCTGTAGCATGCCACCAAATCCCATGCCATCGAGTTGTCCGATGCTGTTGCCGGCAAACACCGCAATTTGATCCGGCGGAATTTGGCTGCGCAGGTGCGACCAGTCTAATCCGCTGGCTGCCAGCATTTCGCTGGCTGCGAAAACCGTGAGCTGCAAAGCCCGGGGATGGGCGCGGGACTTATACAGCAGGTCTGGACGAAAGCCCGTGGGCAGCATGCCTGCACTACGCACAGGGCTGTTGCGGGCCTCGTCCAGCCAAACATCCTCAGAGCGACGGCGGGCGTGCAGCGCCGAGGGGTCATACCAGTCGCTGTGAATTTCGCGAATCAGGCTATGGGTAAGAGCATCCTCAGGCGATTGGCCGCTAAGCGCCGACAATTCCTGTGTCAGACGGGTTTGCGCCTGGCTGTCTAAGCTGTCAAATACCATGCGATCTAGGTCGCTATGGTAGGTGCTGCGTCCTGCAGCATTGATGCCCCCAGCGGACACAATGACGGGAAGGTTAGCCACCCGGTGCTCCTTATTCAGTAATCGCGCTAGAATACCGGCTGATACTGACAAAAACCAAACAAATGACTGAATTTACCCATACCAACAGTGCCGGCGATGCTCACATGGTGAACGTGTCGCAAAAGGTGCCCACCCAACGTGTCGCAGTGGCCGAGGGTTATCTGTATGCCAACGCGGACGTAATCGCGGGCATTCGTAAACAAACCATGAGCAAAGGTGATGTCCTGGCGGTGGCCCGTGTCGCGGGAATCTTGGGTGCTAAAAAAACGCCCGAACTGATTCCTCTATGCCACGGATTGCCCTTGGAGCAGTGCTCGGTCGAGTTGACCGTAGAAGACACCCGGATCCGGGTTGAGGCGCGCTGTGAGCTGCACGCTAAAACCGGCATTGAAATGGAAGCGCTCAGTGCGGTCAGCATTGCCTGTCTGACGCTGTATGACATGTGCAAGGCGATCGACAAAGCCATGCGAATCGAGGGTATTCGTTTGCTCTCCAAGACCGGTGGCAAAAGCGGAGACTACTATGCCGAAGGTTAACCTGAAATTCCTAGCCAGCTTTCGAGAGCTCGCTGGCGCTGACAGCCTAGTGGCCGAGGCGGACACGCCAGAGCAGGCACTACGGGCACTGGGTCTGTACGACGCGATTATGGAAAAAACGCCCTTGGTGGCGATTAACCATGAAGTCACAGACATGGACATGCCGCTGAAAGACGGTGATGAGGTGGCTTTCTTGCCGCCTATGACAGGGGGTTAAATGGTCCGTATCCAGACCGAGGTATTTGAGCCAGGGCAGCTGCAAAGTGAGCTGGCGACCGGTGGCGACGCAGGCGCTGTGGTGACCTTTACCGGCCACGTGCGCGACTCACAAGGGCTGTATTTAGAGCACTACCCCGGTATGACCGAGGCGGCGTTGCAGCGTCTACGGGACACGGCCATGCAGCGGTTCTCGCTGGTTGATGCGCAGGTCGTTCATCGGGTTGGGCTGTTGCAAACCGACGAGGTCATCGTGTGGGTCGGTACCTGCGCGCCGCACCGCCAGGACGCCTTTGATGGTGCTTGTTTCTTGATGGATCATTTGAAATCCCAGGTCCCGATCTGGAAAAAAGAAGACGGACAATGGCTGGAACCCGGCCAGCACGAGTTAGACAAATTGGAGAAATGGTCGTGACCGAACCGATGCGTTGCGCGGTACTTACCGTATCTGACACTCGTTCTTTGGACGAGGATAAAAGCGGGCACTATTTAGTGGGTGCGCTAAAGGACATGGGCCACGAAGTGATCGCCCACCAAGTGTTACGCGATGAACCCTACGATATTCGCGCCCAGGTTTGTCGCTGGATCGCCGATCCTGACCCGCAGGTCGTTCTGCTGACCGGCGGTACAGGCTTTAGTGGCCGCGACAGCACGGTCGAGGCCATTGAACCTATTTTCGACACCACGATTCAGGGTTTTGGTGAGCTATTTCGTCAGCTGAGCTACCAGGATATCGGCAGCTCAACGGTCCAAAGCCGGGCCATTGCAGGGTTGTCGAACAATACCTTTGTGGCTGCGTTGCCCGGCTCAACCGGCGCCTGTCGATTGGCCTTTGAAAAGATCCTGCGCGAGCAGCTGGATTCGACCCACAAGCCCTGCAATTTCGTCAATCTACTCAAGCGCGGCGATGCTCGACGTAGCTGAAGCGCGGGAGCGCCTGCTCGAGCAGCTAATCCCCGTCGAACGCGAGGCGGAATTAGTCGAGTTGATGCAGGCATCCGGCCGGATTGCCGCGATCGACGTGCCAGCGCTTAGCCCCAGCCCACCGTTTCGTCGCTCGGTGATGGACGGTTACGCGGTTCGATCAGCTGATTTGCCGGGTCCTTTGCCGCAGGCCTTTGAAGTGCCAGCGGGCTCACCGGTTCGCACCTTAGAGCCAGGCTATTGCGCTCGCATCTTTACCGGTGCGCCAGTGCCTGAGGGTGCAGATGCGGTGGTGCCCCAGGAAAATCTAATCGCAGATCCCAATGGCATTGTGCTCGAGCCCAGTGGACAAACCTGGATCCGTCCGGCGGGCGATGATATTCAGGTGGGTCAAGTCTTGGTGCGCGCAGGTCAGGCACTAGGTCCGGCCGAGCTCGGACTGCTCGCCAGCGGTGGGCATCAGGACGTGCCGGTTTATGCTCCGTTGCGGGTGGCGCTGATTACCACGGGTGACGAGGTTCGGCCGCCGGGCAGTGAGCTGGCGTCAGGTCAGATCTACAACTCCAACGCCTTGAGCTTAAGCACCCTGATCCAGGGGTGGGGTGCGCACTGTCATCACCAACATGTGGTGGATGACCCGCAGGTCATGCGTCAGGCGCTTGCCGATGCAGCTGAATTGAACGACTTGGTGTTAACCGTCGGCGGGGTGAGCGTGGGTGATCACGATCATGTGCGTCCCTCGATCCAGGCACTGGGTCATCTAGAAGCCTTTAAAGTGCGCATGCAGCCGGGCAAGCCCTTTGCTTTTGGCGATATCAAGGGTACGCCGGTGTGCTGTTTGCCGGGTAATCCAGCCAGTGCAATGGTGACCGCCATGCTGTTTGTGCGCCCGGCGATGCAGGTGTTGGGTGGGCAGGTGAGTCAGATGACCTGCTTTGCGTTGCCCGCGAAATTTACCGTACCCGCCACCGAGCGGCGTCGGTTTTTGCGGGTTCGCTGGGTCGGTGACGGCATGACCCTGCACCCGAACCAGGACAGCGGCTCACTTAGTCCGCTGGTTTGGGCAACCGGCTTAGCCGAGATCCCAGAGCATCAGGGGGTCAGTCGGGGTGATGTGCTCAATTATCACCCCTTTGCTGCACTGATCTAAAACGCCGGCGCCAGCAGCAAGGCCAGCGGCATGACTCCAAGGGTCGCCATGTTGCTGATCAGCACCATGCTGGCGACCTTGGCGGGCTCTTGGTTATAGCGCTCTGCCACCATAAAGTTCAGGACCGCCGGCGGCAGCGCGCCAAACAGGATAAACACGCTCATTTGCATCGCGTCCAGCTGCAATACCGGCTGAAGAACGTAAACCAGGATTAGACCCGACGCCGGCGTCAATACACTGCACCACAGCGCAATCGGCAAATCATTCCATTTGACGCTCGCCATTCGCACCCCCAGGGCAAACAGCATCAGGGGGATACAAATGTCGGCCAAAAAATCCAATCCCGTATCCAGCATGGGTGGGATTTTAAGGTTGAGTAAATTGACACTCAGCGCAGCTGCCGTCGCGATTAGTGTCGGAATCGACAGCCCATTTAAGACCCGCGCTTTGCGGTCCAAAATGTAAAAGCCCAAGGTGAAATGCATCACCATCTCGATCACGAACAGCACCACAATGGCCGGCATGCCGGCCTCGCCAAAGGCCAGAAAAACCAGGGGTAGGCCCAGGTTGCCCGTGTTGGTAAACATCGCCGGTGGCACAAAGGTGCGGGCGTCATAGCCCAGCAATCGCCCGATGGGCCAGACCAGCAAGCCCGATCCCAGAATGACCAGTACCCCGCCTATCGCCAAATCCGTATAGGCCAGCAGATCAAACTCAGCATCCGAAAATGAGGCAAAAATCAAAAGCGGAACAAACAGATCCATGTTGAGTTGATTGGGAACCCGCATATCGGGGTTTTTGTAGCGGGCGTAGGCCGCACCGATGGCCACAATGATCAAAACCGGGACCATTGTGTCCAGGATGCGGTAGATGACTTCCATGCTAGTGGGCCAGCAGCACGATTAGGCGCTTAGGGCCGTGTACGCCATAGGCCAGTACCTGTGCAATGTCAGCACTTTTCGAGGGACCCGAGATGAGCAGCGCGTTGGTGGGCATCGCACTGTGCCATTGCTCCTCAACTAGCGTCTCGGTCAAGGTATTGCGCAGGGTATCGGCAAACAGCAACGCAATGTGCACCGGTGGCACCAGTGACAACAACCGAGGCTCCTGTGCGCTGGGCCAAACCACCAACGAGCCGGTCTCGGCGATGCCGCCGCGGCAGGTGGTAAAGCCCGCAGCGACGTCCGAGAACAGCTCGCCTTTCCAGTCTTCGATGGCACGATCGTAGCGCCGTGTCGCACAGCTGACAGCCTCAGCGGCCTGATCCGGGAGTGCGCCCTGACCCAGTGCTAGGTTGGCAAAGCCCTCGCGTTGCACCAGCTCGGCCAGGGTTGCGGGCCAGTCATCCCGGTTGCAGGGAATAATCTCACCGTGCACGCTGGCCAGCTTTTCACTAAAGCGCGCAATCTTTTCTTCGGCGCTGTACTGCTTGTCCAAGTGCACAGATAAGTCGATCGACTGATCACTAGCGATCACGGAGGGGGCTAGACGACCCAAAATACGTTCGCGGGCGCTCATTCTCCACGCTCCTTCATCATTTCGTGCAGAGTTTTAGGTGCCAGAGCTGGTTTTACCCGGGTTCGCGTCCAAGGGCCCATGGCAGAATCGGGTACCCACTTGCGCAGGCGTGTCGCCGCAAAACCCATCAGGCGATAGGCGGTTGGGTTCTGGTGTATCCACTTCCATGAGCCCCATACGATGGCTTCGTGCAGTTTTCGCAAGGCGCCTTGGCCATACACTCGACCTTGTTGGTCGTTGCGGGTGGCCTCATGGCGCAGCTCGCTGATCAGGCTGGGGATCGGGATGCGGACGGGGCAGGCCTCGCCACAAGCCCCATTGAGTGAGCAGGCAGACAGCATTTCGCCGGCCTGATCGATGCCGTATTGCTGGGGGTTTAGGATCTGACCGATGGGGCCGGGATAGACCGTGCCGTAGGCATGCCCGCCAATCCGAGTGTAAACCGGGCAATGATTCATGCAGGCGCCGCAGCGGATGCATTTAAGTGTTTCGCGCATCTGCTCGTCGTTGTAGATCTTGCTGCGACCGTTATCCAGCAGGACCAGATGGACTTCCTGCGGGCCGTCGCGCTCGCCCTCTCGGCGGGGGCTGGAAATCAAGTTGAAGTAGGTCGTGGCATGTTGGCCGGTGGCGCTGCGCGTCAGCACCGAATACAAAGGTGCGATGTCACTCAGCTTGGGCACCACTTTTTCGATGCCGGTGATGGCAATATGAACGGGTGGCACCGTGGTGGTCATTCGGCCGTTGCCTTCGTTCTCAACCAGGCACAGGGTACCGGTTTCGGCTACGGCAAAGTTAACGCCGCTGATGCCTACGGCCGCGCTTTCAAATTTGTGGCGAAGGACCTTGCGGGCGATCGCGGTCAAGGTGTCGACGTCCTCGGTGTATTCAACACCCGGGATCTTTTCAGCAAACAGCTCGGCGATTTCTTTTTTGTTCTTGTGGATGGCCGGCATGATGATGTGGCTGGGTGTCTCACCGTCAATCTGGACGATGTACTCGCCCAAGTCGCTCTCGAGTGCCTCGATATCATGCTGTGCCAGGAAGTCATTGAGGTGGCATTCCTCGCTGACCATCGACTTGCCCTTGATGACGTGCTTGGCGTCATGACGCTGGCAAATGTCTAGGATGATTTGATTGGCCTCGGCAGTTGTTTCCGCCCAGTGCACTTGAATGCCGTTGGCGAGGCAGTTTTTCTCCAGCTCGACCAGATTATCTGACAGCGAGTTCAGTGCCCGCGAGCGGATAGCACTGGCCAAGTCACGGGCGCCATCCAGCTCAGCTTCGTCGGGAAATTGAGCGGCTCGACGTTCACGAAGGCTGTCCATTGCGGAGCGGAAATTCGAACGCAATGTGGGGTTTTCCAGCGCGGTTTTGGCGGCATCGGTGAAATTCGCTTTAGCATTCATTGCACACGCTCCCAAATAAAGTCATACAGATGCGAGCTATCCAGCTGGATTCCTCGTTTCTCTAATGTTCCGGATAAGTTCATCAAACAACCCGAGTCGCCGCAGACAAATTGATCGGCGCCCGTGGCGGCAATATGGGTGGTCTTGTCCTGGGCCATCGCGGCACTGATTTCTGGCTGCTTGACCGAGAAGGTTCCGCCAAATCCGCAACATTCTGTCTCGTATGCGGGCACTTCTACGGTCACGTTAGCGAGCTGTGCCAGCAGGGCTTTGCCTTGGGCGGCCACACCCATTTCCCGGCGCGCGCTGCAACTGGTGTGCAGAACGATGGTTGTGGGCTGGCCTTTATCCTCAAGTTGCACGTGCAAGTGATCGACCAAATATTCGCCTAGCTCATAGGTGCGGGCCGCCAACTCACGGGCGGCGGATTCATATTCGCTACCCGCCAGCAATTCGACCCAGTGGTGTTTGATCATGCCCGCGCAACTACCCGAGGGCACCACCAGATCATGCGGCTCTTGAAACAGTTTCAATTGTTCGATGGCCACGGCGCGCGCTTCATCCCGAAAGCCACTATTAAAAGGCGGCTGTCCACAGCAGCTTTGTTGATGCGGATAGATGACCCGGCAGTTAGCCTGCTCAAGCAGCTTGATGCCCGATAGGCCCGCGCTGGGGTAGAATAAATCGACTAAGCAGGTGCCGAAGTAATAGACGCTTCGCATAGTGACCCTCAGTGGTTCAATACATTTTATTGGTCTGACCAATTGATGGTAAACTGAGGATTCGGATGACACCAACATTTTGGTGTTCACGCGGGTAGGGATAGCGCAGATGTCATCGAGTTCGAGAGTGTCAGATGCCATTGTGGATCAAATCGAAGCCATGATCCTAGAGGGCACAATGCAGGCGGGGCAACGCCTGCCGACCGAGCGTGCCTTGGCTGAACGCTTTGAAGTGTCGCGCCCGAGTGTTCGAGACGCCCTACAAAAGTTGAATGCTCGAGGTTTAGTTAATCGTCGTCAGGGCGGGGGCACCTATGTGGCCGAAGGGGTCGGAGCCAGCTTTACCGATCCCTTGTTGAATCTGCTGGCCCAGGATCCCCACGCCGCAGAGTCCGTCATTGAATTTCGCCATGCGCTGGAGGGGCTGGCCGCGCGTTTGGCTGCACAGCGCGGCACCGACGAGGATCGCCAGTTAATTCAGCGCAAGTACGATGAACTCAAGCGTGCGCAGGTGGAGGGGACCCTTGAAGAGGAGGCCGCGGCTGACGCCGAATTTCATTTGGCGATCGCTGAAGCGGCTCATAATCCGGTCCTCTTGCACGTCATGCGTACCATGTTCCTCTTGCTAAGGGACAACATCGTTGGCAACCTAGGCAGGACTGAGCGCTCAAGTGAGCCTCGACAAAAAATTCGCGAGCAACATGAACGTATGTTGCAGCACATTGTTATGGACCCGGACCCCATAAAAGCCCGGGCCAGTGCAAGAGAACATCTAGAGACCGTCACAGAAATGGTCCGTGATAATTTAGCCGCCAAAGAGCGGCAACGAACATCCCAGAGGCGTGACTTGTTTAAGCCGTAACACGGCGAAACAGTCTGGAATAACAAGAAAAAGCGAGTGTTCTGGCCACAAGCCATCGGACACCCGAAATTTATTCGACGAGGGAGCTATGGCATGGCCAACCATCCAGACAATTCAGATTTAGATCCAACCGAAACGCAAGAATGGGTCGATTCCTTTGAATCGGTATTGCGTTATGAGGGCGTTGATCGCGCCGGATACCTACTCAAGCGGTTGGTGAACCGTGCCTCGCAGGTGGGCGCGCAGATCCCGGTGGCCTTGACCACTCCCTACCGCAATACCATCCCCACCACCGAAGAGTCTCCCATGCCGGGTGATTTGTTCATGGAGCGTCGTATTCGCTCATTGGTGCGCTGGAACGCTTTGGCAATGGTCATGCGTGCGGGCAAGACGGGTGACGACCTAGGCGGTCACATTGCTTCTTATCAGTCTGCCGCGACGCTGTACGAAATCGGCTTTAACTATTTCTGGAAAGGTCCGGACCATCCCGAAGGCCCCGATTTGATTTACTACCAGGGACACGTATCCCCGGGTATGTATGCGCGCTCGTTCCTCGAAGGTCGCTTCAGTGAACAGGACCTGGATAACTTCCGTCGCGAAGTCGACGGCAAAGGCCTGTCTAGCTACCCCCACCCTTGGTTGATGCCTGATTATTGGCAATTTGCCACCGTCTCAATGGGCCTGGGCCCCTTGCAGGCGATTTATCAGGCGCACGTTATGCGCTATATGGAAAACCGCGAGCTCAAGCCCGCCACCAGCCAAAAAGTCTGGGCATTCCTGGGCGATGGCGAAATGGACGAGCCCGAATCATTGGGTGCGATTTCCCTGGCTGGCCGTGAAAAACTGGACAACCTGGTGTTCGTGGTCAACTGCAACCTGCAACGTCTAGACGGACCGGTCCGCGGCAACGGCAAGATTGTGCAGGAACTCGAAGGCGTGTTCCGTGGCGCAGGCTGGAATGTCATCAAGGTACTGTGGGGCCGTCACTGGGATCCGCTGTTTGAGAAAGACACCAAGGGCTTGTTGCAAAAGCGGATGGACGAGGTGGTCGATGGCGAGCTGCAAAACTGCAAGGCCAACGGTGGCGCATACACCCGCGAACACTTCTTTGGAACCGATCCTGAGTTGCTGAAACTGGTCGAGCACATGTCTGACGAAGAAGTCGGCAAGCTCAATCGAGGCGGACACGATCCCTACAAGGTTTACGCAGCCTATGCGGCCGCCAGTGCCCACAAAGGTCAGCCGACCGTCATTCTGGCCCAAACGGTCAAGGGTTACGGTATGGGTACCTCGGGTGAGTCGCGTAACCCCTCGCACCAGTCCAAAAAGCTGGATGCGGATAACCTGCGCGCCTTCCGTGATCGCTTCGCCCTGCCGATTACTGACGATCAGCTGAGTGATTTGCCGTACTACACGCCGGGTCCCGATAGCGCCGAAGTGCAGTACATGAAGAAAGCCCGTCAGGAGTTGGGTGGTTTCTTGCCCGCGCGTGACAACAGCTTCAGTGGTATCGAAGTGCCCGGTTTGGATGCCTTCAAGGCGCAGACCAAGGGTAGCGGCGAGCGTGAAAACTCGACCACGATGGCCTTTGTACGGATGCTGGCGACGATCGTAAAAGACAAAAAAATTGGCAAGTACGCGGTCCCGATCGTACCTGATGAGGCCCGTACCTTTGGTATGGAAGGGATGTTCAAGCAGATTGGCATCTACTCCACCGAAGGCCAGAAGTACACGCCGCATGACTCGGACATGGTGCTGAGCTATCACGAGAGTGCGTCGGGTCAGATCCTGGAAGAGGGCATCAACGAAGCCGGCGCGATGTCGAGTTGGATTGCGGCGGGTACTGCCTACGCAAACTATGGCGTACCGCTGATTCCTTTCTACATCTACTACTCGATGTTTGGTCACCAGCGAATCGGCGATTTGGCATGGGCTGCCGGTGACATGCAGGCCAAGGGCTTCTTGTTAGGCGCCACTGCCGGTCGTACTACCCTTAACGGTGAAGGCCTGCAGCACCAGGACGGACATAGTCATATCTTTGCGGGTGTCATTCCTAACGTGGTCTCCTACGACCCGACCTATGCACACGAAGTGGCGATCATTGTTCAAAATGGTCTCAAGCGGATGTATCAGGACGCAGAAAACATCAGCTTCTACATGACGCTGATGAACGAGAACTACCCGCATCCTGAAATGCCAGCGGGCTGTGAAGAGGGTGTCCTCAAGGGTCTATACCGTCTCAAGAAAGCCGCAGGTAAGCGCAAATTGCGCGTCCAGTTGATGGGCTCAGGCACCATCTTGCGAGAGGTGGAAGCCGCAGCCGAGATCCTGGCCGCCGACTTCAACGTCGACGCGGATGTCCTCAGCGCCACCAGCTTCAACGAGCTGCGCCGCAATGGTTTGGATGTTTCTCGTCAAAACCTGTTGAACCCGGGCAAGACTGCCCAGCAACCCTGGATTACTCAGGTCCTTAGCGAAGTGGATGCGCCGGTTGTCGCAGCCACAGACCACATCAAGCTGTACGCCGATCAAGTGCGCGAGTGGGTGCCGGGCATCTACAAAGTACTTGGCACAGACGGCTTTGGCCGTTCGGACAGCCGCGTGAAACTGCGTGAGCACTTTGAGGTGAACCGCCACTACGTGGTGTTGGCTGCGCTGACTGCCTTGGCAGAAAAAGGCGACATCAAGCCGGCAGTAGTGACCAAGGCCATCAAAGACTTTGGCATTGACGTTAACAAAATGAACCCCTTGTTCGCATAAGGGTTGAAGGACATGAGTGATATGAACGTAAAAGTCCCAGATATTGGTGACGCCAGTGAAGTTGAAGTCATTGAAGTAGCCGTGGCCGTGGGTGACAGCGTAGAGGAGGGGGATACCCTGATCGTGCTGGAATCGGACAAGGCGAGTATGGAAATCCCTGCGCCGCGCAGTGGTGTGATTCAACAGATCTTGATCAAGGAAGGCGATCAGGTTAACGAAGGAGTCGATATCGTCGTGATGGCAGGGGCTGATGCGCCTGCGGAACCGACAGAGGTCGCAGCCCCGGCTCCGGCTCCGGCTCCGGCTGCGCCCGTTGCCGAGGCCGCTGTGCCGGTTGCGGCGGCTGCAGCGACATCGAGCGTTGAGGTCGCCCGCGTGCCTGACATCGGTGAGGCCAGTGACGTTGAAGTGATCGAAGTTGCCGTGGCCGTTGGCGATACGGTGGCTGAGGGTGACACCTTGATTGTGTTGGAATCGGACAAAGCCAGTATGGAGATCCCTTCTCCTGTGGCAGGTGTGATTCAGAGCCTCGTCGTCAGTGAAGGCGCTAAGGTCGGTGAAGGCGATGAAATCGCCACAATCGCTTCCCAGTCTGCTGCTGCACCGGCTGCTCCTGCTGCTCCTGCTGCTCCTGCTGCTCCTGCGGTTGAGTCTGCGCCAGTGGCGGCTGCGTCAGCGAGTGTGACCGTAGCGGTTCCTGATATCGGTGAAGCGACCGACGTCGAAGTCATCGAAGTGTCTGTTGCGCCGGGTGACAGTGTTAGCGAAGGCGACACGCTGATTGTTCTTGAATCAGATAAAGCCAGTATGGAGATCCCGGCGCCCGCCGATGGTGTGATCGAAACTTTGAGCGTTAAAGAAGGCGACAAGGTCAGCGAAGGCACACTGATTGCCACCCTTGCTTCCAGCGCTGCTGCCGCTCCGGCCCCAGCGCCGGCCGCCAGTGCGCCTGCGGCACCTGCACCGGCTCAACCTGCAGCGCCCAGTGCGACTGCCCCGGCCAAGGCGCCGACAGCCGGGCCGACCAGCCCTGCGGTGGGTGTTCATGCCGGTCCTGCGGTGCGTGCGTTGGCTAGAGACTTAGGCGTGGATCTGACGCGTGTCACGGCAACCGGACCTCGCAATCGGGTGCTCAAGGAAGACGTTCAGAATTACGTCAAACAGGCCCTGGCTAACCCGTCAGCTGCACCCGCTGCTGCCGGCGCCGTGGCTTCCAATGGTATTCCTGCGGTCAAACTGCCCGACTTTGCTAAGTTCGGTTCGGTTCGTCGTGAAAAAATGTCCAAGTTGCACCGTGTGACCGCCGATAACATGACCAAGTCTTGGTTGAATGTACCGGCGGTGACTCAGTTTGATGAAGTCGACATCACTGAATTGGAAGCGTTCCGCAAGGCCAAGAAAGCGGTCGCTGAAAAGGCCGGCGTCAAGCTGACTCCGCTGCCGTTCTTGATCAAGGCAGCGGCCACGGTATTGCGTGAATTGCCGCAGTTTAACGTCGCCTTGGATATGGAAGCCGGTGAGATCATTCACAAGGATTACGTCAATATCGGTATGGCGGTGGACACACCGGCGGGTCTGATGGTGCCAGTGATTCGTGATGCGGATAAAAAGTCGATCTATGACATTGCCCGCGAGACGATTGAATTGGCGGGCAAGGCACGTGACCGCAAACTGACTGCGGCGGATATGACCGGTGGCTGCTTTACGATTTCGTCATTGGGATCGATTGGCGGTACTCAATTCACGCCGATCGTAAACAACCCAGAAGTGGCCATCATGGGGGTCTCCAAGGCCAGCATGCAGCCCGTTTGGGATGGCAAGGGTTTCGAGCCGCGCCTGATCATGCCGATCAGCCTGAGTTACGACCACCGCGCTGTTAACGGAGCGGACGGCGCTCGGTTCACGACTCGGATGGGGCAGTTGCTGGGTGATATCCGCGAGATGCTGCTGTAACGTACCCTCTTGTTAGAAAAGCGCCCTGCGGGGCGCTTTTTTTTGCTTTACTTATAGGCAATGAAAAGACGATCACTCCTCGCCGCATCACTGGCCTGCGTTGCCACGCCCAGTGTGGCCAATATACGACCGCGTCCGCTGGTGATTAGCACGGGTACCCCGGGGGGAACCTATTATCCGCTCGGCGTGGGATTGAGCCAGCTGCTCAATGCTCAGCGCGTCCCTCGAACTCGGCGGCGGCTGGCGGCGGTCTCCTCGGCCGGAAGCATCGAGAATTTAGACCGTTTGCAGTGGGGCGACTGTGATTTGGCGCTGTGCCAGGCGCTGTTTGCCCGCCAGGCCTATCAACGCCAGGGTCAGTTCTCGGATTTTTCGCCGCGGGCGCCCGTGGTATCGCTGGGTGCGTTATGGCCCAACGTCGAGCACTTTGTGATGCGCTCTGGACTGAGCTCAAACGCGGACTTGCGCGGTTTGGCCAGCAAAGATGTGTCGATCAATTTAGGGGCCCCGGGCAGCGGGGCTCTGGGTAGCGGTCAGTTCTTGCTGCAGGCCTTGGGATTCGAGTTTGAGCGGCGTAATGGGCTGTACTATGACGGCTACACCGATGCGGTGACGGCGTTGATCTCTGGCGCGGTTGATATGATCAATCTGCCTGGTGGGGTGCCGGTACCTGCGGTGACCCGCGCATTCAAGCTCAGCCGTGGGGGTGTGCGGGTAGCCAGCCTATCCGAGGCCGATGTTGTCCGAGCCGACGCAGGCATGGAGCTGTGGCAGCCGGTCACCCTCAGTGCATCCACCTATCCGGGCCAGACAACGCCGATCCGAACATTGGCACAGCCCAATATCTTGCTGGGTCATGCCGAATTGGCCGATGATGAGGTTGAGGGGGTGTTGCGGGGTTTGTTTGACGGTGCGGCTTTTCTTTCGAATGTGCATCCCGCGGCGGCCGGTATTCAGCTGCAGCGGGCCACCTTGGGTTTAAGCTTTCCGCTGCATCCGGCTGCCCAACGTTTCTATCAAGAACGCGGAGCATTGGTCAGAGGCAGCTAGCGCTGCCAGTAGACCTCGGTGCCACCATCGCGGCGGCATAGTGAACGGGCCAGAATGAACAGCACGTCACTGGCACGGTTCAAATATTGCTGGCACTCAGCGCGGACGCCGCTATCGCGGGCCCGTAGGGCAACCACACTGCGTTCGGCTCGACGCGCAACGGCTCGTGCGACATGGCAATGACTGGCCGCAGCAGTACCGGCCGGTAGGATAAATTCCTTGAGCGGTGGCAACTGGGCATTCAGTCGCTCGCTATGCGACTCGATCGTGCTGAGGTGCTTTTCAGTCACCAGCTCAAACCCCGGCACCGCAAGCTCACCGCCCAGGTCAAATAAATGATGCTGCATGGCGCTGAGCAGTTCTTGCTCAGGATCGCTGTCCTCCAGTGCTGAGCGCAGAACACCGATGAAACTGTTGAACTCGTCGACATCACCAATGGCCTGCATCCGCAAATCATCCTTGTTGATGCGCGAACCATCGCCCAGCCCAGTGGTCCCGTCGTCGCCGGTGCGTGTGGTGATCTTACTTAGTCGATTGCCCATGCTCTGTCCTATGTTGCGTGCCAGCGTGCCGCGGCAGGATAACGGCCGCCGACCGGGTGTAACCCCTCGTTGGCCAGTTGTTCGATTTGTCGCAGGGTTCTGGGGTCATTGCTGTCAAAAGCAATGCGTCCCTGGGAATTCATGACACGCCACCAGGGCAGGGTACTGTCGCCGGGTAGCTTAGAGAGTAGTTGCCCTACCCAGCGCGCGTGGCCGGGCAGGCCGGCCTTGTGAGCAACATCGCCGTATGAGCACCAGCAACCTGCAGGAATTTCATGCAACACCCAGTAAATGGGTTCGGCTGCTGGACGGGGCGTCATATACGCAAGGCACCATCAACATCGAGAACTCGACCGCTGAAGTAGTCGTTTTCCAAGATGAACTGCACCGCATGGGCGATCTCGTCCGGCTGGCCTAAACGCTTGGCCGGGATGCCGTTGGCAATCTTTTCCAGCACGTCATCGCGCATGCTCATGACCATGTCGGTCCCGATAAAGCCCGGTGCGATGGCGCCGGTTCGGATCCCATAGCGGGCAAGCTCTTTTGCCCAGGTGACCGTCATCGCAGCGACACCGGCTTTGCTGGCGACATAGTTAGTCTGTCCCAGATTGCCATGACGGCTGATGCTGGAGATCGCGATCAAACACCCTTTCTCTCCGGCCTCAACCATGTGGGCGGCCACTTCCCGGGTACATAGAAAGACGCCGGTTAGGTTGACGTCAATGACGGCATTCCACTGTGCCAAATCCATCTTGTCAGTGACGACGCCGTCTTTGGCTTTGAGGAGCAGACCATCGCGGGTAATGCCGGCGTTGTTCACCAAGCCTGAGATCGTGCCTTGGCTGGCGGCAATATCCTTGACGGTTTGTACCACGGCGGCCTCGTCAGACACGTTGCAAACATAGCCCTGGGCGCTGGATCCAGCTTGGGCTACCCATTCGCAGGTTTCTGCTAGGTGGTCGGGATTCATATCCACGAGTGCCAAACGAGCGCCTCGCTTGGCCAAACGTAACGCCATTGCGCGACCTAAACCCTGGCCACCACCGGTGATCATGATCAGTTTTTGTTCGAGTTGCATGCTGAGATCCTTATCTACGATTCACACAACATAACTTTTTTGTGCGGTGCGGAATAGGTTTCCTTAGTCGGGGGTGTGGTACTTTGTTCCAAAATCAGTAGGGATGCGTATGCCGTTTTTATTATTTTTGTTGGTGCCTTTGCTTGAAGTGGCTTTACTGGTTCAGGTCGGCGGTATCATTGGATTTTGGCCCACCTTGGGGCTGGTCGTGCTAACCGCGGTCATCGGCGCGCAGTTACTGAAATCTCAGGGACGGGCACTATTGATGGCTGCCCAGGGTAGGCTCGAGCAAGGTCAATTACCCTTAAGCGAGTTGGCTCAGGGATTGCTCGTGGCAATCGGCGGAGCCCTGTTGCTCACTCCAGGTTTTGCGACCGACGCGTTTGGATTTGCGTGTCTAATCCCGGGCACCCGACAGGCGATGGGAGCGGCGGTTCGGCGTTGGCTGGAGCCTCGACTGGTCGCCAGCAGCAGTTACAGCCGTTCATACCACACGCAATCTGACGTAATTGATGGTGAGTTCAAGCGCGAGGATTGATTGCGCTTGGCTGACCCGCCCTGCATTAAATTTTTTTTTATCTCTCCCTTGAAAGCCTAACCCCAAGCTCCATTCATGTGGTGCGCGGGAAGACGGCGCTCGGTTACGCCGAGCATGGATGCAACAGTGATAGCAGTATGCACCCGCGATTATTCGTATTAACAAGCTCTATCGGAGAGAAAAGCGATGAAAATTCGTCCTTTACAGGATCGCGTTGTGGTTCGCCGCATGGAAGAGGAAACCAAGACTTCTGGCGGTATCGTTCTGCCTGGCAGCGCCGCTGAAAAGCCCAACCAGGGCGAAGTCGTAGCGGTTGGCCCCGGCAAAACCCTAGACAACGGCACCGTAAACCCGGTTGGCGTCAGCGTTGGCGATCAAGTCGTTTTCGGTCAGTACTCAGGCTCAAACACCATCAAAGTCGACGGTGAAGAGCTGCTGATCATGAATGAAAGCGAAATCTACGGCGTTATCGAAAAGTAAGTTCTAGGAGAGATTTAATATGTCAGCAAAAGACGTACAGTTCGGCGACAGCGCTCGCCAGCGCATGTTGGAAGGCGTAAACGTACTCGCCAACGCAGTTAAAGTAACCCTGGGCCCGAAAGGCCGTAACGTGGTTCTGGACAAGTCCTTTGGCGCACCGACCGTCACTAAAGATGGTGTTTCGGTTGCCAAAGAGATCGAACTGAAAGACAAGTTCGAAAACATGGGCGCGCAAATGGTGAAGGAAGTCGCTTCACAGGCTAACGATGTAGCCGGCGACGGTACCACCACTGCCACCGTGTTGGCTCAGGCGATCGTAACCGAAGGCCTAAAGTCAGTAGCCGCGGGTATGAACCCGATGGATCTGAAGCGCGGTATCGACAAAGCGGTCAAGGTCGCTGTGGATGCAATTCACGAGATGGCTCGCCCCTGTGAAGACTCCAAGTCAGTTGCCCAGGTCGGCACCATTTCAGCCAACTCAGACTCAGCGGTCGGTCAGATCATCGCTGACGCAATGGACAAAGTTGGTAAAGACGGCGTAATCACCGTCGAAGAAGGCTCAGGCTTTGAAGATGAGTTGGACGTGGTCGAAGGTATGCAGTTCGACCGTGGATACCTCTCGCCTTACTTCGTTAACAACCAAGACAACATGACGGCCGAGCTTGAAGATCCCTTCATCCTGTTGGTTGACAAGAAGATCAGCTCAATCCGTGACTTGATCCCGCTGTTGGAAGCCGTAGCGAAAGCTGGCAAGCCGTTGTTGATCATCGCAGAAGACGTGGAAGGCGAAGCGCTGGCCACCTTGGTTGTGAACAACATGCGTGGCATCGTCAAGGTCGCTGCTGTGAAGGCACCTGGCTTTGGTGATCGTCGTAAGGCCATGCTGCAGGACATCGCAATCCTGACCGGCGGCACTGTGATCAGTGAAGAAGTGGGCTTGAACCTGGAAGGCGCAACCCTAGAAGACCTAGGTACCGCTAAGCGCGTTCAGATCAGCAAAGAAAACACCACGGTCATCGACGGCGCGGGTGCGGCGGCTGATATCCAGGCGCGTGTTAAGCAGATCGAAGCTCAGATGGAAGAAACGTCTAGCGACTACGACAAAGAAAAACTGCAAGAGCGCAAGGCCAAGCTGGCTGGCGGTGTTGCGGTCATCAAAGTTGGCGCTGGCTCTGAAGTCGAAATGAAAGAGAAGAAAGCTCGTGTTGAAGACGCGTTGCATTCTACTCGTGCTGCGGTCGAGGAAGGTGTCGTCGCCGGTGGTGGCGTGACTCTGATTCGTGCCCTACAGGCGATCGGCGAGCTGACCGGTGACAACGAAGATCAAAACGTAGGTATTGCCCTGGCCAAGCGTGCCATGGAAGCGCCGATGCGTCAGATCGTTAGCAACGCGGGTGGTGAGCCCTCAGTTGTCGTTGACAAGATCAAGCATAGCGAAGGTTCATTCGGCTTTAACGCAGGCACCGGCGAGTACGGTGACATGCTAGAGATGGGTATCTTGGATCCTGCCAAGGTCACTCGCTCAGCACTGCAGGCAGCCGCCAGTGTTGCAGGCATGATGATCACCACTGAGTGCATGGTCACTGAGTTGCCCGAAGACAAGCCCGCAATGCCCGCTCCGGATATGGGTGGAATGGGCGGCATGGGCGGCATGATGTAATTTTTCTTCGCTGGAGCGGCGTGATGCGTCGTTGCAGCTCGAGCTCTGGGTGCTCACGTGCTAGAAGCACGCTGCGCGCCCATCGTCTCGCGCGCCTCGCCTCACTGGCTCCAGCTCGAAAAATACGTCGGCTTTGCTCGATGATTGAGAAACCCGCTTCGGCGGGTTTTTCTTTGTTTAGGGTTGGCGTGATTCGCAGGCAAAGCGTCGAAAAATACGTCGGTTTTGTTTATTGTTTGAAAAGGATAAGCCGACTTCACAGCGGATTAGCCCCCAGCACCCCCCAATGCCTCAACCATGGCCTGTAACAGCAGACTTTCTTTGTCAGTCATTACCCGGTCGGTTTGGATTGCTGCGCGACTTGCCTTGATCAGCTGACTTCGAATCCGAAGGGGTGCCTTGCGCAGTGTCAGTAGGGCGAATAATGCGGTTTCCCCACGCACCCGTAGGTCGGGCATTAGATGCCACGAGGGGACCAGACGTTGTGCCTGAGCAAAGGACTGCTCGGCGTCGGATTTACTGCGCGCGCCTTGGGCCGCCAGATAGCTCAGCCATTGCGCTGCCGCGTGGGTTAACTGCTTAAAGGGCAGCGAGCGAGTAAAGCCTTGAACCGCGTTCACCTCCCGCTCAATCAACGCGATCATGAGTATCTCATAGGGTTCAACCAGCCCGTCATGCTGCACCCATTGCTTTGCGGCAAACCACAGCTGCTCTAGCTTATCGACAGGCAGGCGTCGGAGGGCCGGCGCAGCCAGGTTTAGGGCTGCCAAACGCTGGCTGTCAGAAAGTTGTGCTAGTTCCTGTAAATCGGGATTCTGGGATTGGCCAGCAAGCCCCGCGATCAATAACTCGACCCCAGACACAGCATGGGCAAGCTCGCCAACTACCGCGGGCAGGCTATGAATCATCGACGCCGCTTCGACTGAGCGTTGGATTAAGGACTCAGCCGTTTGCGGTTGGCTGGCCTGAGCGGCTTCGCGCCTGCGCAGGGATGTTTTGGAGGGCGCGGGCGTCTGCAGGTCATAGTTGGGTTGAATCCTTAGAATGCGCTCTTCCAGAGGCGGGTGGGTCGCAAACCAGCGGCGCATCAATCGGACTCGCTAAAAAACAAATGGCGGTGATGCCGGCGAGCCGGGTGTTCAATGTAGGAGCTGGCGCCCCAGCGCAGTCGATTCAGGGCGTCGGCAATGCCTTGTGACTGACGGGTGAACTGAACCGCTGAGGCATCGGCGAGGAACTCGCGCTGCTGGGATACCCGAGCTTGGATTAATCGTGCGGCCAGACTGCCCAAGCTTCCAAGGATGACCAGCGCTAAACCAAGCAGGCCCAGGGCAGCGGTGCCCTTGCTAGGGTTTGAGCGGTGTCTGCGGCGGGGTGAAAGACAGGCTCGGCCAAGATTTTGTAGGCTGTTCAGTCCAAAGATAATGCCTGAAAACGCGGTGTTTAAACGGGCATCGCCGTTCAATAGGTGCGCAAACTCGTGCGCAATCACGCCCTGTAGCTCATCACGGGTGAAATGATCCAGTGCGCCCTGGGTCACCCCAATGGCGGCGTCGTGCAGCTCAACGCCGGCAGCGAAGGCGTTGGCGCCAACTTCAGGGATTAAGTAGACCTGTGGCGCAGGGATGCCGGCAGCAATCGCCATCTCATCCACAACGTTAATCAGCTGTTGTTGCTCAGGCGTATTGGCGTTTATTAGCAATTGGCCGCCCAACTCGCGTGCGATTTCGCCACCCCCCAGCTTGCGATATCGCAGATACTTGTACAGCGCGCCGCTGGCTAAAGTGCCGGTGAATACCCAACCAAATAACATGGGCAATGCCCACGGCGTCGTATGGTGTTGGGTGAACCACAACACCATCAGACTACCCAGGCATCCGAGCCCCAGCATCACCAAGCCCGCCAGCACAATCCACTGTTGGGTCTTGCGGCGTGCTAGGTGCTGGTGTTCAAAAAAGTCCATCGCTAGCTAAAAGACACTTTAGGCGCGCTACGCACCGCTTGGGATTCCACTTCCCACAACGGGGCCTCGGCAAACTTGAATCCGCCCGCGAGCAGATTGTTGGGGAAACTTTCGCGATAGGTATTCAGACGCATCGCGGCATCGTTAAAGGCTTGGCGGGCAAAACTGACCTTGTTTTCGGTACTTTGCAGCGCCTCCATCAGCTCAATAATGCTCTGATCGGCTTTGAGTTCGGGGTAGTTTTCTGCCACCGCGTTGAAGTTGAGTAACGATGCCTGCAGTGCCGACTCGGCACTCTGTAGTGCGCCAATATTGTCTTCATCGGCCTCCTTGCGGGCCTCGATGGCGCCCGCACGAGCCTGTGTCACAGCGCTTAGCACCGCATTTTCGTGGCTCATGTAGGCCTTGGCGGTCTCGACCAGATTGGGAATCAGATCATGGCGCCGTTGCAGTTGGACATCGATCTGGGCGAAGGCGTTAGCGACCCGATTTTTCAAAGCCACCAAGCGGTTGTAAATCGCGATCGAATAAATGCCGACGATGACCAGTACCGTCAGGGCAATCCAAAACTCCATGCTATTTCCTCATCTGGGGGTTTATAAAAAAATAGCAGGCATAAAAAAGCCCGCCGATCATAGGCGGGCTTTTCTTGGACTGGAGTCTTACTTAGCGAATTGCTCAGAGACGAATTCCCAGTTCACCAGCTCCCAGAATGCTTTCAGGTAGTTGGGACGCGCGTTGCGGTAGTCTACGTAGTAAGCATGTTCCCAAACGTCGCAGGTCAGCAGGGGAGTGTTGCCTTCAGTTAGGGGGTTACCCGCACCGATCGTGCTGGCCAGTTCCAACTTGCCGTCTGCCGTTTTGACCAACCAGCCCCAGCCAGAGCCAAAGGTAGTGACCGAGGTCTTGGTGAACTCTTCTTTGAAGGCTTCAAAGCTGCCAAAGGTTTCGTTGATCGCATCGGCCAGTGCACCCGTGGGCTCGCCGCCACCGTTGGGTGACAGGCAGTTCCAATAGAATGTGTGGTTCCAGACCTGGGCTGCGTTGTTGAAGATGCCGCCTGAAGAGGACACGATGATGTCTTCCAGTGACTTGCCTTCGAACTCGGTTCCAGGAACCAGGTTGTTCAAGTTGTCGACGTAGGTCTTGTGGTGTTTGCCGTGGTGGAATTCCAACGTCTCTTTTGAGATGTGCGGCGCCAGGGCGTCCTGGGCGTAGGGCAGTGCAGGCAATTCAAAGGCCATGATGAGCTCCGTTCGAGGTTTGTATTGTGCTCAGACAATAGGGGTGGCGGTGACCTATTTCAATGCCCTTGCTAGACTGTCGCGACGATAAAGGATCCCTACATGCGCCAAGAACCCAAGCTGTCAGATTTTGACGCACTCGATGAGCCGGCTTCGGCCGCCCCCGCGCCGCCCTCAGGCCCTACCGTGATCAAGCGGGGTATGGGGTTTTTTGCTTGGTTGCTCTTGCTGATCTGCCTGTGTGGGGTGGCCGGTTTGGGGTACTGGAACCTGACGTTGCACGGGCAAACCCAATCCCAGGGCAAGGATCAGTCGATTCAGCTCGGGGATCTGGAGCGTCGTTTTGATGAGCTCAAGCTTGAGCTAGACGAAAAACAACGCCTGCTGGCGCAGCAGCAGACCCTGAATACCGAGTTAGCTGAGCGGTTGGATCTGTTATCCGGGCAGGGGGTGTCGGGGAATGCCAGTGCGATCGCCCGCGCTGAGGCGCGAATCACCGAGGTCGCCGCCAGTACCCAGCGGTTGGATGGGCGGTTATCCGCCTTGCTTGAGGAGCTGGGTCAATCCAAAGACAAAGACCAGTCCCTGACCCAACGGCTGGCCGGAGTCCAGTCTGAACAAGCCAACGTACAGACTCGGCTTGCGGCCTTGTTAGAGCGCCTGGACGCGCAAAGTCGTCGTCTAGACGCCCAGGATGAGCGGGTCGCTTCGTTGCCCACGCTACTGGCCAGCAGCGATCGGCAAATTGAACAACACTCGGCAGAGCTCGCGCAGGTCACGGGAAGCCTTGGTGCGCTGGAAAAACAGCTGACTGCCCTGGTTACCCAGACACAAGAACTGGCTCAGCGTGAGCAATCCACGCCGAATGACGCGATTGCCCTAGAGGTCAGTGTTATCCAGGAACAGGTCGGCCAAAACAGCATTCAATTGCGTGAAATTGTCGAGCGCTTGCGTGCGATTGATCAATTCAGGGCGCAGACCAACCAGTCGATCTTCAAACTGGAAGATGCCGTGCGGGCGGCCCAATAATGGAGCTGCTAGCGCTTCTTAACCAGCTCGAAGCGGGCTTGGTCAAGCATGGCCTATATACCCCCCAGCGCCCCAGCGCAGAGGCACTGGCCAGCACCCAACCCTTCGCGGTGGACACAATGTCGTTCCCCTGCTGGTTGCAGTACATTTTTGTCGAGAAAATGCGGCTGGTGCTGCAGGCCGGCGGCCCGCTCCCGCGACCGTGCAATATTGCGGATATGGCAGAGATGGTGGCGGTGCAATCGCACTTTCCAGATGAGCTAATTGCGTTGCTCAAACAGATCGACGAGTGCATCAACAACGCCTAATCTCGGATGTTTACAAGACGGCTGGGTCGTTTAGACTTTCGTCCTCAATTTTGCAGGCATACTCATGACAACAATAACTCCATGGTGGCGCGGTGGCGTCGTCTATCAGATTTATCCTCGTAGTTACTTTGACGCTAACGGAGACGGTGTGGGCGACCTGCGCGGCATCACCGAAAAGTTAGACTACGTGGCCAGCCTTAACGTGGATGCGATTTGGCTGTCGCCTTTTTTCAAGTCACCGATGAAAGACTTCGGCTATGACGTGTCTGATTACCGCGATGTCGACCCCAGTTTCGGCACTCTGGATGACTTTAGGGCGCTGCTAGAAAAAGCCCATCGCCTGGGCATTAAAATCATTATTGACCAGGTGATTAGTCATACCTCTAACGAGCATGCCTGGTTCAAGGAAAGTCGCAGCAACGCCACTAATCCCAAGGCCGATTGGTACATCTGGCACGACGCAAAACCCGATGGCACGCCGCCGAATAATTGGATGAGTATCTTTGGTGGGACGGCTTGGGAATGGGACAGCCAGCGCAAGCAGTACTTTATGCACAACTTCTTGCGCGAGCAGCCGGACTTGAATCTGCACAATCCCGAGGTTCAAGACGCTGTGCTGGGCGAGATGCGCTTTTGGTTAGAGCTGGGCGTAGACGGTTTCCGCCTGGATACCGCGAACTTTTACATGCACGACCCGCAATTTAGGGACAATCCGCCCCGCGACATGTCCACGTTTGATGGCAGCGCCGGGGGAACCGCGGACAACCCGTATTTCTTCCAGCAGCACGTTTATGACAAAGACCACCCGGATAACATCGCGTTTTTGGGCCGTATCCGTGCGCTGATGGACGAGTTTGGGGTGACCACGACCGTCGGTGAAGTCGGCAGTGATGATCCCAAGATGATGGCTCAATACACGCAAACGGATCAGCGTTTGCACATGGCCTATAGCTTTGACTTTTTGAATGAAAATGTCGGGGCAGCCCACATTCGACGGGTCATTCGCCAGATGGAAGACATCATCGGTGATGGCTGGCCATGTTGGGCCCTGTCGAACCATGATTTTGCTCGCGTGGTGGATCGTTGGTCCGGATATGGCGGCACACCGCGTCAGCGTGCTTCGCTGTTCAACCTGCTGTTGATGACCCTGCGCGGCACGGTCAGCCTGTATCAGGGTGAGGAGCTGGGATTGCAGCAACCGGATCTGACCCTGGACGAGTTGGTCGACCCCTATGACATCATGATGTTCCCCAACCATGTTGGCCGCGATGGGTGTCGTACGCCGATGGTGTGGGAACACCAAGCTGCGCACGGTGGGTTCTCAACCACCCAGCCCTGGTTGCCCGTACGTGATTATCACGCGGCCCTGGCGGTGGATGCGCAATCCGCACCGGACAGCACATTGAATCTGACCCGTGCGCTGATTCACTGGCGCCGTCATCAGCCGGCCCTGACCCAGGGCAGTATTGCGGTTGAGGAGCGTGATGATGATTTGTTGGTCTTCACCCGCCATCACGGCGATCAAACCCTGTGGGTCGCTCTGAATCTGGGGCTGGAGCCCATTGCGCTGCAGCCACCGGCGGGTGCTCGCATTGTCCGCGAACCTTTCTTGTCGGGTGACGAAACGAATCTGGCGGGTCTGTCCGGCAGTATCTGGAGTCTGTAATGAGACCCTTCGTTGAGTTGTGGGGCATGGCCAGTGATCGTTGGGGTGGCGAAAACGCGCTCAAGGCGATGCTGTACCAGGTCAAAACCCCAGAGCAGCTCAACGAAGTGAGTGATGATCGTTGGCTGAGTGCATTTAGTCACTGTGTCTTTCGAGCTGGATTCCGTTGGGATGTGGTTCGCAACAAATGGCCGGGTCATGAGGAAGCCTTTCACGGATTCGACACCATGCATTGTGCGATGTTGGGTCCCGATGAACTCGAAGCCCTGACGCGGGATACGCGGATTATCCGCAACCCCACCAGCATCCGCAGTGTGCGTGATAACGCGATCTTTTTGCGTGAGTTGCAATCGCCCTACGGCGACCGTGGGCGCGCATTGGCGAATTGGCCTGAGACGGACCAAGTCGGCTTGATGAAGGTACTTAAGCGGGGCGGTGCTCGATTGGGCGGCATGTCCGGTTGTCACGCTCTGCGTCGGGTCGGGAAAAGTGCGTTTGTGCTGACCCGTGACGTCAATACCGCCCTGATTCGTGAGGGTGTGATCGATAAACCCGCCACCAGTCAGCGTGATTTGAATCAGGTGCAGGCTGCGATGAATGCGTGGCATGAGCAATCTGGACGGCCCCTGACACATATCTCTCAGGTACTGGCGTTCTCGATCTGAGCATTAATTGAGGCGCCGATCAGGACCACCAGCGCACTCATCCACAGCCACATCATTAGAATAATGACCGCACTGAGCGATTGGTAGGTGGCCG
Organism: Litorivicinus sp.; assembly: GCA_049609265.1. Lineage (GTDB taxonomy): Bacteria > Pseudomonadota > Gammaproteobacteria > Pseudomonadales > Litorivicinaceae > Litorivicinus. The sequence continues at coordinate 28,863 of JBMYYI010000009.1, forward strand.
AATAGCTGGCGATCCGCGAGACATAAACCGACAGCCCCAGTGATCCGGACAACCACAACCCGATCGCGATCCACGCGCCCCAATCGCGCCATATTCCGGTATTCGTTCCGTTGCGGTCTGCGCCAAAGCGATACAGCAAGGCAATCGCCAAAAATAAGAACACCGCCATGATGGGCCAGCGCACCAGTTGCAGTGCGGACTCCAGCATCGGAATCCAATCAAAAAATTTTAGCGCCAAGGGCAGTAAAATCAGCGTTATTAGCATCACGACTCCCAAGGCCAGACCACCGAGCGTCAGTCCAAGGGACATCAGATGCAGGCGGATGAATCCCCGGGTTTCATCCTGGCGGTAGGCGACATTCAGAGCGCTCATCATCGCACGTACGCCTTTGCCGGCACCCCACAGGGCGACCATGATGCTGAGCAGGCTGGCCACCCCGAGTTGTGATCGGCCTTGGCTGGCCAAGCGGGTCAGTTCGGCCTGAATCAGATGGTAAGCCTCGCTAGGCATGACCTCTTCTAGATCCGTGAGCAACAGGGTTAATTGGCTGGGATCTAAAAAGAAACCAAATAGGCTGACCAATCCCAGCAGGGTGGGGAAAATCGCAATCAGCCCATAAAAGGCAACGCCTGCGGCAATTAAGGTGATCCGGTCATCCTGAATTTGCCGGCCCAAAGCCAGTAAAAACCGTGTGCTGGGCGTTAACCAGCGAAGTGTGCCGTTCCAGTAATCATCCATGAGCTCAGTGTAGCTGTGCCCCTGGGAGGGCATACTGGGCTTTGGGGAGGCATAAAAAAGCCAGACCGAGGTCTGGCTTTCGTATGACGCAGCTGGCCTAGGCCGGCGCGGAGGACTTGGGCAGGGCCAAGTTCAAAATGATGGCGAGGAACGCCACGGGCAATAGACCTGACGTCATCAGGATTTGCAGGGTATCAGGCAGGTGCTGAAGTGCCTGTGGCACTTGCTTCAGGCCCAGACCCATGGTCAAAGCGATGGCCAAGATGCTCATGTTACGAGCATCCCAGCGCACTTCGGCCAGCATGTTAACGCCAGCGGCCACGACCATGCCGAACATGATAATCACGCCACCGCCTAGCACCGAGATAGGCATCGCAGAGATCAATGCGCCCACCTTAGGAACAAAGCCACACAGCATCAGGAAGATCGCTCCGCAGGTCACCACGAAACGGCTCATAATACCGGTCAGAGCGACCAAGCCGACGTTCTGGCTGAACGAGGTGTTCGGCAGACCACCAAAGATACCGGCCACAAATGAACCTGCACCGTCAGCGAAGGTCGCGCCTTCGATTTCTTTTTCGGTCGGTTCACGGTCTGCGCCGCCTTTGGTGATGCCCGCGACATCGCCGACGGTCTCGATCGCCGAGACCACGCACATCAGCGTAATACCGATGATGGCGGCGGCATTGAATTCGATGCCGTACTTAAAGGGCTGTGGGATAGCGAACCAGGCAGCACCGGCCACACGGCCAAAGTCGACAGCACCGGTGGCGATACCGGCCACGTAGCCTGCGATCAAGCCCAGCAATACTGCAGCCGTGGAAACCATGCCCCGGCCAAAGAATTTGCAGCCCAAGCTGACGAGGATCACGACCAAGGCGAGGCCCCAGTGTTCTAGACCACCAAATTCAGGCTTGCCCTTGAGCGGAACGCCACCGGCAGCGTAATCGATGCCCACGGGGATTAACGACAATCCGATGGTGACGACCACCAATCCCGTGACCAACGGCGGCAACCACCCTCGGATGCGGCCAATAAAGAAGCCCATCAGCGTATGTAGAAACGCGCCAACCAAAATGCCGCCAAACAGCGCGCCCATGCCCGCCCCTTTGACCACCGGGATCATGACCGGAATAAAGGCAAAGCTGGTGCCTTGCATAATGGGAAGTTTTGCACCAATGCGGCCCAACGTGATGGTTTGAAACAAAGTCGCAGCTCCAGCAAAGAGCATGGACATCTGGATCAGATAGACCATATCGGCACTACCAAAGCCGAAACCAGCGGCGAGGGAGATGATGATGGCGGGGGTGAAGTTCGATACGAACATCGCTAAGACATGCTGGATACCCAGCGGGATGGCTTGTGACAGCGGGGGGACGTAATCGGGGTCCTTTAGCTTATCGGCTAATGCGTCTGACATGGTTCCAGTGCTCCTTAATGTTTTGCACCCGAGGGTACTGGCACGTTGTGTGCCTATTTTTATTATTCCCAGCGAAGCGTCTGCTCGAAGAAGACCTCAGCTAGGTTGTTCTCGTCGCCCTTGCGGTCGATCACGAGAAATTGCTGATCACGATCAACCAGCAGCGGGTGGTGCCATACGCCGGGGCGATAGTTGACACCTTGATCACCCCGCGCACGAAATACGCGCAGGTTTTCAAATTTGGGTTCCTCAGCAACCACGACCCACCAGTCAAAAGGCTGCATTGGGATAAAGGCTTGGCTGCCATAGGGGTGGCACTCGACCATCGAGACTTCCAACGGGCGGGGGCGGCCTAGGAAGTAATTAACGAGTACACGGGTGTTTGTTCCAAGCAGCTCGGGCTGGAACAAATCGTGAACCCGGGTGGTGTACCCATTGTTAATCTCAAATACCGAGGCGGCATTGGCAGACTCAATCACGTCACCAAACGGAGCAAAGGCCTCGGCGGTCAGGGTTTCAATCTTAACCATGATCAGGAAAACCAAAGGCTCGGATCCGCGACATGCCGCCGTCAGGGATGTTATTCACTTTGATGTGTGTGATCGGAGCTGTGGGCTGGTGTAGCTTGAAGCGGTGGATTTTGTCGGCTTCTAGCGGTTGAACCGGCAGAATCTCGGGCCAAAACATGGCTTGGGTCACGATGGCGCGATCGCCCAGTGCCGGCATGTGGGCGGCTTGCACGCTGACGCCGCCGGGGAAATTACCTTTGAAGTGCGCGGTATCAATTTCAATCTCGTCGACCCGCCCCGGTACACCCAGTTCAATGATGATCCACTCATGCCCGGGCTCACGGCGTCGTTTGGTTTCCCAGCCATCGCCCATGTCCTGGCCGCGCCCGTGGGTCAAAACCGCTTCGACGTTGCCGTAGTGAGCGTCGGAGTAGGCGGTAATGTGTCCGCCGTTGATCAACGCGGACAACTCGGTGCGCTGATCGGCTTGATGTTCAACGACTGCCTTGCCCATGACCCGCAGGCGAGCGACGCCGCCATCGGGGTAGATGTCAAACTTCAGCCAGCGGTAGGTGCTCTGTGCGTCGCGGCAGGCGGCCTGCTGTTGATCATTGCCTTGCAGGCTGAGTAAATCAGATAGCGCCACCCACTGGTCGCTATTTTCGCTGGGTGGCTGCTCGCCTGCGGCGCCCCAGATTTGGGCTCCCGGGGGGTAGTTGCCAGTAAAGTAGCTGGTATCAACGATGAAGTGATCGATCTGCCCGGGCACTGCCAGCTCAAGGATGCACCAATCAAAGCCACCGCTGCGGCGGCGTTTGGATTCCCAACCATCCATCCATTTGCCGAAATCGTCATAGACGTCTTCCTTCCAAACTGGCGCATGGTCCTGCAACAGTCGGTCCATCGAGGCAAAGGAATCGTCGCTGCAGGACAATGCCTTGGCGCCGAGCTTGGCGCTCGCTAGGTTGATAAAGCTCATTCGGAAATCTCCATGGCATTCAGCCGCGATCGGCCGATGCGGTGTACCTGATGTAAGGCGGTCGTGAATTCAGTGTCGACATCGTTATCAATGCGCTGGCGAAATGCCGCCAGAATGTCGGTCCGGTGGAAGCCTTTGACCGCAAAAATAAAGGGAAAACCGAACTTCTCGTTATAGCGCTCGTTGAGGCTGCGAAACTCGGCAAACTCCTGGGGTGTGCATTGGTCCAGTCCCGCGCCGGTCTGTTCGGATTGGCTATCCCGCGTCAATTCGGCTAGCTCCAGTTTACCGACCAACTCAGGGTGCGCTCGCAATAGTGCCAGTTGACGTTCGTGAGAGGATTGATCGACCACCTCGGCCATGCGTGCTGCTAGGTGCTCGGCTTGATCATCCGCAGCGTCCAATGAGGGGTAGAGGGCTTCAGCAACCCAGGGGCTGTGTTCGTAGATGCTGCCGTAGGCGTGAACGAACTGGGCCTGTGTGCAACGGGATGGACGTGGGTCAAGCATGATTGGCCTCGCCGTAGGGGTGGTGTTGAATCCAGTGATCGGCAATGTCGATTCGCCGAGCAACCCAGACCTGATCGTGCGCCAACACGTAGTCGACGAAACGTTGCAAGGCGGCAAAGCGCGCCGGGCGGCCCAGCAGGCGACAGTGCATGCCGATGCTCAACATTTTGGGGGTCTGCGCACCCTCGGCGTACAGCACGTCAAAGGCGTCTTTTAGGTAGGCAAAGAAATGGTCGCCGGTGTTAAAACCCTGGGCTGCGGCGAAGCGCATGTCGTTGGTGTCCAAGGTATAGGGCACGATCAAATGGGGCTGGTCGACCTGATTGGACCAAAACGGTAGGTCATCGGAGTAATCATCAGCGTCATAGACGATGTGATCGCGCTCAGCGACCAAGGCACGGGTATTTTCACTGGTGCGCCCGGTGTACCAGCCCTTGGGTTTTTCGCCAACCACCTGCTGATGGGCGTCAATGGCGGCGTCCATCAGAGCCCGTTCCTGCTCAATCGGCATGTTGTCGTAGTTGATCCAGCGATGGGCATGGCTGGCAATTTCATGCCCGTCCTTTAGGCACTGTTCGATGACTGCGGGATGACGTTGCATTGCCATACCCACCCCAAACACGGTCAGTGGAATCTGGCGGGTACGGAACAGATCCAGAATGCGCCAAACTCCGGCCCGGGATCCATATTCATAGATCGACTCCATCGACATATGACGGCGATTTTCAAAGGCCGCCGCGCCGATGATTTCAGATAAAAAGGTTTCACTGGCGGCATCGCCGTGCAGGATGCAATTTTCGGCGCCCTCCTCGTAGTTCAATACAAATTGAACCGCGATACGCGCCTGGCCAGGCCATTGTGCCTGGGGCGGGTGGGCGCCATAGCCGATCAGATCACGGGGATAGTCCGTTGCCATGCATGCTTCCTTGTAGTGGAGTCTCATTAAACCGCAATTATCGTTTTTGTTTATCAATATTATGTTGATAATGTAACCCTGAGTTTTTGACAGATCCACGGGCAGACCCCGCATAGTATGGTCGCCAGAAATTAGGTCCTGGAGCAGATATGTTGGATTACGTCATGGAGTGGGGCAGCTTGCTTTTGCGCTGGCTACACGTCATTACCGCGATTGCCTGGATCGGCAGCTCGTTTTATTTCGTCTGGCTGGATTTATCCCTGCGGAAACGCGATGGCATGCCCAAAGGCGCTCATGGCGAGAGCTGGAGTGTTCACGGCGGTGGTTTTTATCACGTCCAAAAGTATCTGGTGGCACCTGAGCGGATGCCTGAGGAATTGCACTGGTTTAAACACGAGAGTTATTTCACCTGGCTGTCCGGCTTTGCGCTGTTGATGGTGGTGTATTGGTATGGCGCGCAGTCCTACTTGATTGACCCCGCCGTGGCCGACATTAGCGTCAGCTGGGCCATTGCGATCAGTGCGCTGTCACTGGTGGGCGGCTGGATCTTTTTTGACCAACTCTGCAAATCCAAATTGGGTGAAAACCTATGGGTGTTGGGCGGCATTATTTTTGGATTTTTGATGCTGGCGGGCTGGGCCTACTCGGAAGTCTTCAGCGGTCGCGCAGCGCTGCTGCATGTCGGCGCCATGATTGCGACATGGATGACCGGTAACGTCTTCTTCATCATCATTCCCAATCAAAAAAAGGTGGTGGCGACGCTACAGGCCGGTGGGACGCCGGATGCCATCTACGGCAAGATCGCCAAGCAACGCTCAACCTTTAATAACTACCTGACGCTGCCGGTGTTGTTCATGATGTTATCGAATCACTACCCGATGACCTTCGCGGTTGAGCAGCTGTGGGTGGTTGTCGGTCTGATCGTGCTGATCGGGGCAAGCATCCGTTGTTGGTTTAACTTCGGTCACGAGGGACGAAGCGGACTGGCGATGCAGTGGCAGTGGCCGGCAGCCGGTGTTCTGAGCCTGATGTTGGCTTGGTTTGTCTATGTTCCGCCGATCCAAGCGGAGGTTGGCGAGACGGTGATTTCCGATGCTCAAGCACTAGCGATTACCCAGCAGCACTGTGTGGCCTGCCACGGTTCGGTCAAGGCTGCAGCCATGAAAGGCGTGCAGTTGCATGACGTGCCTTCGATTGTGCAAAACAAATCCGGCGTATTGGCCCAGGCGGTGGTCGGCCGGGCCATGCCGATGGGCAATGCCAGTGGCATGACGGACCTTGAGCGTCGCCAACTGGGGTTGTGGTTGCAGAGCCGCTAAGCATGTACCGAATTGACGATGCGGAGGTGTTTTGCCAGGTCGTCGACCAAGGCAGCTTTTCCAAGGCGGGTCGAAGTTTGCGCTTATCGACCGCCGTCGTCAGTGCTCGCATCGCAAAGCTTGAGGAGCGCTTGGGCATTCGCCTGTTGAACCGCACCACCCGCAGCGTCAGCGCCACCGAAGCGGGTTTGGTCTACTACCAAGCCTGCGTCGAGATCACCGCGCAGATGCGCGATACCTTGCAACGCTTGGACGATATCCAAAACTCGCCCCAGGGCGTCATCCGAATCAGTGCCCCAGACCAGCTGGGTCGCAAGGTCATTGCTCCGATTCTGGGTAAATTCCGTCAACAATACCCCAGCGTCGATTTCCGCTTACACAACTCAGACCGGGTCGTGAATCTGGTTGAGGAGAGTGTGGATATCGCAATTCGTCACGGCTATCCCAAGAGCTCGTCCCTGGTGATGCGGCCGCTGGCACAGGATCGTTGGGTCGTGGCGGGGCACCCGGATTACCTTCAGCGACGCGGGGCTCCAACATCGCTTGAACAGCTCAAGGAGCACGACTGTCTAATGCTCCGCTTCCCGGGTTCTCTGCAGTTCCAGTGGCAATTCACGACTCCCGCAGGACGGCAAATGCTGCGTCTGTTTGGTGGTCTGGAGGCCTCAGCGGCGGGGGTCTTGCAGGACTGGGCCACCAGTGGACTGGGGCTGATACAGCAGTCGGTTTGGGCGCTGTATGACGTTTTGGATGAGGCTCACCTGCACAGCGTCCTGACCCAGTACGAACCGGCGGGTCTTAGAATTAATGCACTGATGCCCGAACGTGAGCATCGACCGACTAAAATTGGATTGTTGCTAGATTTCCTGGAAGCCGAGATGGCCAGCCATCCGGCCTTACACCACCTATAAAGAGGACGACCCATGGCGTCACTGTCGACACATGCATTGGATACCGCGCTAGGCTGCCCCGCGCGGGGATTAAACCTGACCCTATTCAAAATCAATGGCGCGCAACGTGTTGAGCTGGGGCGATTCACGACCAACGATGACGGACGGGTTGAGGGGGGCTTATTTAACGACCCCAACACCGAGTTGGGTGAGTACGAAATTCTGTTCGAAGCCGGCGAATACCTAAAAGCCAACGGCGGGACGGATCGCTATCTGACCCAGGTCCCGATTCGTTTTAGCATTTATGACCAGACGCACTATCACGTGCCTTTGTTGGTCGCCAGTTACGGCTACTCGACCTACCGCGGCAGCTGAGCGGCGAGGGCCTCGGCCTCGCTGATGGGGCGGTTTTGAGCATCGACGAAGACCTTGGCCGGCTGATGGCTGGCTACTTCCTCATCCGCCAGCTGAATCCAACTGGCAATGATCAGCAGATCACCCACTTCGGCTTTTCGGGCGGCTGAGCCGTTGACGGAGATGGTGCCACTACCCGCCGGTGCTCCGATTGCGTAGGTTTGGAACCGCTCACCATTGTTAACGTTCCACAGGTCGATCTGTTCGTATTCGACCAATCCGGCGGCGCGCATCAGGTCCGCGTCAATGGCGCAGCTGCCGACATAATGCAATTCGGCGGCGGTCACCGTGACGCGGTGCAGTTTGCTTTGCAGCAAGGTACGAAGTTTCATGTTGAGGTCCGTTTAAACAAGCGCGCGGATTCTACGCGATCCAGACCTCAACGGGTACACCACTTAGGGAGTTATGCAAATCCGAGCGTGGGGCCGGGTGCGTCCTCGGTGCCGCGCACGCGATATAGGCTGGCCTCGCCGCTGACACAGGGTGCTAGTGTGCGCTCGACCCCCGGAGCCACCAACGCCGTATCACCCGGGTTGATCGTATACTCGCCATGTTCAGTGCTCAGCCGCCAATGTCCGCGCATGCCCATCAATACCTCAGCCTTATCGCTGTTGTAGCGGGCACTGAGCGACCCTCGGGATAGGAAATCAACCTCAAATCCGGGGCGGTCGTGAATCAGAGCGCCATCGCCAATCACCCGAACCGGTTGATGGTCTGACAAGGCCATCAGGTCCCAGTAGCGGCGGACGAACCGCGGGACGACGTCCGCGGTTGGGATTTCAGGGAATGCAGCCAGGGCAGCCTCGTCTAGCGGCTTCATGGGATTGATGCCCGCGGGTAATTGCTGGCCCGCTTTGGTGTCATACAACTGGCCGTTTTCACCCAACACCAGGCCATGCGCCTGTGCATCGGCCAGTACCTGGGGTGCCCAGACCACGCCGCCGCCTGCGTCATCGCCGCCCAGTACGGCCATGATCATGCCGTAATCCTCGCCGACGTTTTCAAAACCCCGAAATACGGGAGTCGGGATGTTGAAAATATCCCCCTCATTTAGGATGACCTCGCCGGCATCGCCATGCCGTCCCCAGAAAAAGCGCCAGCGTCCCTTGAGAACAAAGAACACCTCCGCCGTGCGATGGGTGTGCAATGAATTGTTGCACTTGGGGGGCTGACCCGCGGCGCCAATGTTAAAACCCGGCGTGTCTTGAATGTGGACATGCTGATCCGCAGACTCCGAGACCCCGCCACCAATGATGGTGAAGTTCTCTTTTTGATTGGATCCGGGGGTGTGAGCATCAATAAACGCGGTTTTACAGGGTTTTAATTCCGCGTAAGTTACAAGCTGTACTGGCTGATTCATGCAGAGGTCCTTTTTGCGTGATCACAGATTAATTCGCAGTGCATTCGAATGCAATTGCTCGGCATGAGCTTTCAACCAAGGATCGAAAAATGAAATCGTTGTGTGTCTTTTGTGGCTCCAGTCCCGGCCAATCCCCCCTATATGTCGCTGCTGCTCAGCGCCTGGGGGAATATCTAGCCCAACAGCAGATTGAGCTGGTCTACGGGGGAGCCCAGGTCGGGTTGATGGGGGCTGTGGCCGATGGCTGCTTGGCTGCAGGTGGCCAAGTGTATGGTGTTTTGCCAGAAAACTTGGCACGCGTGGAGCTGGCTCACCCTAATTTGACGCAATTGGAGATTGTGCCGGATATGCATACTCGCAAGGCACGAATGGCGGCGCGTGCTGAGGGGTTTATCGCCATGCCCGGTGGGGTAGGGACCCTGGAGGAGCTGTTTGAGGTTTGGACCTGGAACCAATTAGGGATCCACAAAAAGCCCTTGGGATTATTGAATGTGTCGGGCTTCTACGACGGTTTGATTGGATTTTTGGATCAGATTCCGCAGGCCGGATTTATGAAGCCCGCCCATCGAGACATTTTGTGTGCCAGCGATGAGCCGGCCGAGTTAATCCGACAACTGCAGGCGAGTCAGCTGCCGGATACGCCTAAGTGGGTGAACCCTTAGCTGCGCGCTGCGCTGCGGCCGGTCAACTTGGCCAGTCCCATAAACAGGGCGGGCACCGACAAGACGATAATGACGGTGCCAAACAGCACCCCAAATCCAATGCTGACCGCCAGCGGGATCAAGAACTGCGCTTGCAGACTGGTTTCCAGAATCAACGGAAAGATCCCCAGGAAGGTCGTCAATGACGTCAGCAAGATGGGCCGGAAACGCGCTTTGGTCCCCTCGATCACTGCACTTTGCACATCCATTCCGCGTTCAAGGAGCTCGTTATACTTGTCAACCATCACTAGGCTGTTGTTGATCACAACGCCCGCTAATCCGATGATACCGAAAATCGACAGCAGGCCGACCGAGATCCCCATAATCAAGTGACCTGCGATCGCCCCGATCAACCCCAATGGAATGGCGAACATCACCACGACCGGTTGCAGGTAGCTTTTGAAAATCAGCGCCAGCAAGGCGTAAATCACAAACATTGCGATCACAAAGGCCACCCCCAGCGCAGAACCTGCATCGCCCTGGGTGCGTTGTTCTCCGCCAAATTCAATCACCAATCCCGGGTAACGCTGGGTTAACTCAGGAATCATGTTGTCCGCCAGATAGCCATTGGCCTCGCCGGAGGTGATCACGCTTAGATCAATATCCGCGGTCACGGTGTTGATGGTCCGTGAATCCCGTCTCTGGATACGTGTGGGACTGTCGCCGCGCTCAATTTGTGCGACCACCCCTAGGGGGATGCTGACGCCTGTGGGTGTACGAATCTGGGTTTCGAGCAGATCGTCTAGCGTGTCACGCTGCTCGCTGGGGTAGCGGACAAACACGCGCACGTCGTCAGCACCACGTTGAACGCGTGTCGCTTCGATACCATAAAACCCCCAACGGACCTGGGTCGCCAAGTTGGCCAAACTGACGCCGTACAAGGGGGCTTCGGGCCGCAGAGTTAGACGCATCTCGTCGCGCCCGCCGGCGTAATCGTCTTCGATGTCGAATACCCCCGGCATATCCGCGAGGGTGGCCCTAACTTCAGCGATCACCGGGGCAATATCCTGACCATCGGGCAGCGACATTTCGACAGCAATCGGTGCCCCAGCGTCAACTAAATTCGCCGATAAGCTGAGTTTCTTAACGCCGGTGATGACACCGACTTCCTCGCGCCATGCCTGTTCAAAGTCTGCCGTGGGGGTGGTCCGAATTTCTGGATCACTCAAGCGCACCACCAGATGACCGATTGAGCCGCTTTGGTTGGCAGCGCCCCCACCGGTAGGACCACCCTGACGAGGGGCTCGGCCTGCGACCGCATAGATATTTTCAATCACACTGGGTTGGCCAGCTTCCGCGGCTGCGTCCAATCGCTCGCCCGCGCGTACCGCGGCGGCACGGATGTGCTCAATCACAGACTGGGTTGTGGCAAAGCTAGTGCCGTCGCTCATCTCGAGATTCGCGGTCACAAACTTACCTTCGATCGCAGGGAAAAAGCTGAACTTCACATAACCATGGGCCAGCGTACCCACGGTCAAAATCATCATCATCAACACGCTGGCGAGCGGGATCGAGGTATGACGGGTGCAAAAGCCCAGCACGGCGTCCAACGGCCCTTCAATGAAGGCCTTCAGGCCGCGATCGATGGGGGCGCGAATTCGGTTCATCCATCGCACTAAAAAGAATGGGCGAGCCTCGGGACGCAGGTCCAGGCGATGTAGATGGCGCGGCAGGATCAGTAATGACTGGGCCAGTGACAGCAGCAACACCACGATAACAACCGTGGGAATATCACCCAGGAATTTACCCAAAATGCCCGGCAGCTGTAGCAGTGGTGTAAAGGCAACAACGGTGGTTAACGCACTAAAAATAACGGGGATGGCAACCCGTTGGGCACCGGCAACGGCGGCCTGTAACGGTGTGCGGCCTTGTTCGTTATTGAGGTAAATGTTCTCGCCAACCACGATCGCATTGTCGACCACAATGCCGATCGCCAGGATGAACCCAAACAGGCTGATCATGTTGATTGACATCTCCATCAGCGCCATCACGGCAAAGGCACCGACAAAACTAATGCCGATACCTACGGCCGAGAAAAACGACAATCGCAGATCCAAAAACAGCGCCAAGCAGATCATGACCAAGGCAAAACCTAGCGCCGCGTTTTTCAGCAGCAAGTCCAATCGATTTTGCAGTTCTTCCGCTTCGTTGTTCCATAGGGTCGCGGTGATGTTGTCCGGCAAGCTGGGGTTGAACTGCTCGGCAAGATACTCGGTGACCTCATCGACAATGGCCAGCACCTGCTCATCCCCAACGCGGTAAACCAAAACGCTGGCACTGGGATCGCCGCCGAATCGAGCGGCAAGGTCCGTTTGGTCAAACCCGTCGATGACTTGGGCCACGTCCGCTAGGCGTATTTGCGTGCCATTGGGGTCGTTGATCAATACGATTTCTTCAAAGTCTTGCCGGTTGAAATTTCGCCCCAGTGTGCGCAGCGGAATACTCAGACTCGACGTCTTCAAATCGCCCCCGGGCAGTTCCAGGCTGTTGGCTTGGATCACACTAGCGACTTGCTCCAAACTCAGGCCATAGGCCTTTAGCGCGTCGCGGTCGATCTCTACGCTGATCTCATAGTCCCGGGTATTGTCGACCTGGACAAAGGACAGGCTGGATAGGGTCGACAGCTCATTCTTTAGCCGCTCTGCCTGTTGCTTTAGCGATTCCTCGCTGGTCGGGCCATGCAGGCTGATCTCGAGCACTTGAGCTCGGTTGTTTGGCTGGATGACCTGTGGCTCTTCCGCATCTTCTCGGAACACCGCAATTCGATCGACTTCGCTTTTGACTTCGTCCAGCTTGGTGCTGACGTCCTCGCCTAGCTGCAACAACAAGGTGACCGTGCCCAGGCCCTGCGATGCGGTCGCATTGATTTCATCGACGCCATCAATGCTGGCGAGTTGATCCTCGATCGGGCGAATGATGCTCTGCTCGACCTCGGCTGGGCTGGCGCCGGGGTAGGCGACGGTGATGTTGATTTGATCTAGCGTAAATTCTGGGAAGGTCTTTTGCGGTAGGTTCAGCGCCGATAGCAAGCCGACGCCCAGAACAAAAATCATGCTGAGGTTGGCCGCGACGGGGTGCTCGGTCATCCAAGCGATAATGCGATTCATTGGGCGTTATCCACGACGTTAACCTGCAAGCCGGCGCGCGCACCCTCCAGCGCGCTGATGAGCACGGGATACTGACTTAATGCGTCGTGGGCACGGACAAAGAGGCGATCCTGATCGCTGTATACGACATCGATCGCTAATGGCTGCAATTCGTTCTGCTTGACCAGCCATACCTGTTCGCCCTTGCGCAGTGCGCTGGCCGGAATTTCCATCAGATCCAAGTTCGGAGCGAGGATGGCAACCTGCACCAATGACTGGGTTAACAGCTCAAACGGTGGATTGGCCTGCTGTTGAATCGCTATCGTGACATCCAGCGTTCGTGTCGCGGGATCCAGGGCTGGCCGCGCCCGTGAAACCTGCCCTTGCCATGAGTGGTTAACCGATCCAAATTGACTGGTGATCTGAGCGGAGATGTCAGCGGGTTCGGCAAAGAGGCTGGGGATCAAGGCGGCTTCGCTGGGCAGCAGAGAAACGGTGACCTCAAGTTGTTGGTCGGTGTAGATACGGGCCATGGGCTGCGCTGGGTTCACGATGGAGCCGAGGCGAGCCAGTGCTTGCGCTACGCGGCCGTCAAAGGGCGCGGTGATCCGGGTGTTTTCCAGCGCGATCTGGGCAGATTTCAAGGCACTTTGCAGTTGGATCTGTTGGCTTGTAAGTTGGTCGACCTGATCCTGGCTAAGTGTGCCGTCTTTCTGCAGCTGCTGGGCTCTGCGGGTCTGAATGCTGACTAGATCCAAGGCGGCCTGGGTACTGGCTAGATTGGCTTGGGCGGCTCGATCGTCTAGGCGAACCAATACATCCCCTTGCTTGAACCGGCCTTGCGACTCAACGGCTGGGTGCATCCACTGAATTTGACCGGCGACCTGCGAAGCCAATTCGATTTCTCGAAACGGCCTAACAAAGCCTTGGCTACGGATGGCTAGCGGCTGATTGAGGACAACCGCATCGATGACCTGTGCAGTGGGTATGGAGCGTGTCGCGGGGGATGCTTCAATCGGGGTCTTCATCGCTCCCATTACGCGAAACCCGGCCACGCCCAATGCCACGATGGCAACGGCAAGCAGGTACCAGGGGAGTTTTTGTTTTACTAGCTTCGCCACACTCATCGATTGATCCAACACCTAAGAAATAGAGTTAGCGAGTGTATGGGGGGCGATTTAGAAATTGCATCGCATTTACCGATGTTTACGTGTTCTGTGTTAGACGGATCTTAAAGGAGAGGGGCGTGGGGGACGGACGGCTTGCACGACTTTGCGCAGGGTAGGGCCATCGACCGCTGTGCCAGCATCGATTTGAATCTGCTCACTATGCAAACCTTGCTCGCAGGCGAGTTCCACGAGACGCAAAAACGCTTCGCAGGCCTGCTCGATTTCATCAGGTTGGTTAGCAAGGCGGGCTTCGGCTACCCAGCCCGCGCCGATGCGCAATGTATGTAGAAACTCGTCGGAATACATGGCCGATCCTTCCGTCGTCTGGTGTGAGTAAGTTTCATTCTTTCCTCGAGCGCCTACAAGGGAGTCGTAGACCGCCTTGTACGGAAAAAGTTATCGAACGAGTTCCGGGATACCGGTTTTGATCAGGCAGCTACCTAAGGTCGCGATAAACTGCTTAACGATAGCTGTTCCCAATGCGGTCGGCATCAAAAAACGATCGTTGAAGAAGTGCTCATCACTGGATTCAACCCAGCCCAGTAGAATCCAGCGCCGCAGGGTGGGCTCTAGATCTTCACCGGTTAGGTTTTGGTGTGATTCAATGACGCTGCGGGTGCGTCGGGGGGCTGAATTAACGCCCATGTGCACCGCTAACAGGCCGACAAATTTGATGGTGCTGCATGGCAGCAATCCCATGTTAGCCGCGAAATCGGTCCGAATTAACGCATGTTTGATACCAGAAAGCGTTCGGCAGGAGGCCTCATAGCTCGTACCGCTGGTTTCGTTGTAGGTATTCAAAAAATCCCGGGCCCGTGTATCACAGGCCGCTTGCAAGGCTTTTGACGCAAACAGGTTGCCGTTGTCATCGCTGATGGCCAGCCCGTATTGCAGGTAACTCTTCACCAACTTACGTCCGGTGGGTCGACTGACATTGGCCATCAAGCAAAAGTTGTCGATTTTGAGTTCCCAGTTCTCAAGGCTCGCGAGCAATAGAAGCTCGCTGCCTAAGGTCCGGTTGGGGCTAGGAACTTGGGTGCGAAACTGACTGGAGGCCAGCACGCATTCAGACAAGCGCCGCTCGGCCCTATCAGAGAGCGAATCGCGCTGCGCGTACCAGTGGGCACTTGCGGCGGTGTTGGTATTGCCAGCGTTTATCGACACGACGCCATCTTGGTCATCATTAACATGTTCTTATGTTACGAAACAAATTTAGACTGCGGTTGTGCCCGGTCTCCGAGAGGTGCTCAAGACGCCCAAATGTTGCTGGTGGGTGATGAAC
>JBMYYI010000010.1:0-43863 GCA_049609265.1 Litorivicinus sp.
CGAAAATGACACAGTCGGGGGGCAGGGGCTGGCCCTCGCGGGCGGAAACCAGCGCAGCGGCCACGGCGCGCGGCCATCGAAGCTCGATCAGGATGCGCATATCCAGTTCGGTCGCCGGCCAAGCACCGTCGGACACCGACAACACAAATCCGGATACCAACACTATTGCCAGTATCCAGAACAGCCGCATGGTTCTAGCCCTGCGCCAGTTTTGCAGCGCGCAGCGTATTAGTCAGCAGACAGGCAATCGTCATCGGGCCAACGCCACCCGGTACGGGAGTTACAGCGCCCGCCACTTCTGTCACGTCGCGGGCCACATCGCCGCCTAGCTTGCCGTCATCGAGTCGGTTGATGCCGACGTCAATCACAGTCGCGCCAGGCTTGACCCAATCTTTTTCGACCATAAAGGGTCGACCGACCGCGGCGACGAGAATGTCTGCCTGACGGCATACTTCAGGTAGGTTAGCTGTGCGTGAATGAGCCATCACAACCGTGGCGTTCATTTTTTGTAGCAAAGCACTAATGGGCTTGCCGACAATGTTTGAGCGTCCCAGCACAACGGCGGTCAGCCCACTGAGATCGTCTCCCAAGACATCCGCCACCAAATAACTGCACCCCAGCGGCGTGCAGGGAACCAGCCCCTCGGCACCGGTCCAAAGCGCGCCCACATTGACCGGATGAAAGCCATCAACGTCCTTGGCGGGGTCAATACGGTCCAAAATGGCATCGCTATCCATGCCCGCAGGCAGGGGTAGCTGGACCAAAATACCGTGTACGGCGTCGTCCGCGTTTAACTGATCAATCAAGTCTTCCAGCTCAGCCTGAGGAGTGGTGTCCGCCAACCGATATTCGAAGCTGTTCATGCCGGCTTCTTTGGTTTGGCGAACCTTGCTGCCAACGTAGACTTGGCTGGCGGGATCTTCGCCGACCAGCACGACCGCCAGACCCGGCGTAATCGAGGTCGCGGCGACAAAGTCCGCCACTTGGATTTTCAGCTCTTCTCGCAGCCCTTGCGCAAAGGCCTTACCGTCAATGGTTTTTGCAGACATGGTATTAATTAACGTCCTAATCGATTCATTTCGATGGCTGGGCAGCGGTCCATGACCACTGACATTCCTGCCGATTGCGCTCGTTCTGCGACGGCTTGATCAATAATTTCCAGTTGTCCCCACAGCCCGGCGGCTCCCACGGCTAGACACTCATCTAAAATGCCTGGCAGATACTCAACCCCGCGGAATACATCCACCCAATCCAGGGGACCTTCAGCGTCAAACGCATCAGCCAAGGTGGCGTAGACCGGGCGATCAAATAACTGCGTCGAGGCCAGCGATGGGTTGACCAAGGTCACTCGCAGCCCCGCCTGAATCAGCCGTTCAGCGACACGATAACTGGCTCGATGCGGCTTCCACGACACACCCAGCACGGCGACATGTCGACCCGGCTGGAGCATAGATTCAATGACCGCTTGTTCGTTCATCTAGGTGCGCGGCAGGGTCACGCCCGTTTGCCCTTGATACTTACCGCCGCGGTCTTTGTAGGTGGTTTCGCAACGCTCATCCGATTGGAAGAACAGCATTTGCGCCACACCTTCACCGGCGTAAATCTTGGCGGGCAAGGTGGTCGTGTTACTGAATTCCAGGGTCACGTGACCTTCCCACTCGGGCTCCAGCGGCGTTACATTCACGATAATCCCACACCGCGCGTAGGTGCTCTTGCCTAAGCAGACGGTCAACACATCTTCTGGGATACGGAAATATTCAACGGTCCGAGCCAGGGCAAAGCTATTGGGCGGAATGATGCAGTACTCGCCTTTCACATCCACAAAGCTGTTTTCGTCAAACGCTTTGGGGTCGACGGTCGCGCTGTGAATGTTGGTAAAGACTTTGAATTCGTCAGCACAGCGAACGTCATAGCCATAGCTCGACGTGCCATAGCTGATCAGCTTTTTATCACCGTCATAGCGCACCTGGCCTGGCTCAAAGGGTTCAATCATGCCGTGCTCTTGTGACATGGTGCGGATCCAGCGATCCGATTTAATCGTCATAGGTTAATCATCCGTTACTACGAGTTTAGGGCCACGGGCGCCATCTTGTGAGGCCTTTGCCAGCAAAGCACCGACTTGACGGGCGATATCACGGTACAAGCGGGCATGCTCACCTTCGGGCTCACTGACGACGGTCGGCTTGCCACCATCGGCGCGCTCACGGATCGCCAACGACAAGGGCATTTGACCCAGCAACTGAGTCTGATATTCCTCAGCGATGGACTCGCCACCCCCGGTACCAAACAAAGCCTCGGCATGGCCACATTTTGAGCAGACGTGAATCGACATGTTTTCGACCACACCCAGAACGGGCACTTCGACCTTGCGGAACATTTCAATGCCCTTGCGGGCGTCCAGCAATGCGATGTCTTGTGGCGTGGTTACGATCACCGCCCCCGACAGCGGCGCACGCTGTGACAGGGTTAACTGCGCATCACCGGTCCCCGGTGGCATGTCCACGAGCAAGTAATCCAGGGCATCCCATCGGGTTTGCATCAACAGTTGCTGAACAGCGCCCGCGACCATCGGCCCACGCCAGGCCATCGGTGTGTTCTCGTCAGCCAACAGGCCCATTGAGTTGAGCTGAAGTCCCTGTGCAATAACCGGCTCAAACAACTTTCCATCGATTGATTTCGGGCGCGTACCCGCAGGCACGCCCAGCATCATCGGCTGGGACGGCCCATAGATGTCCGCATCCATTACGCCAACTCGCGCACCCTCTGCCGCGAGGGCCAGTGCCAAATTGGCACAGGTGGTACTTTTGCCCACTCCGCCCTTACCACTGGCCACTGCGATGACATGTTTGACACCTGGGATGGCTGACTTGTCATCGGCCAGGACGGGCGCCTGAATTTCGTGTTTTACGCGAATTCGCGCGCGGCCTACGCCTGCCAGCTTGGACAGTTGAGGTTCAAGGTTCGCAGCCAGACCAGATACCAGGCCGTACAAAGGGTAAGGAAACGTCAGGCGCACGTTCAAAGTACGGTCGCTTAAGTCGATCGCTTGTAGATATTCGCTAATCGGGGTTTCTAGGTACGGATCGTTGTATTCGGACAAAATCCGGGTCACTGCACCCAGCAGATCTTCGCTCATGCCTTCCCTCCTCGTGGCGCGGCAGATTATCATGTCGCACAATCGCCCGCGATATCTCGTATCAGTTAGTTTTTCATCCAAAAAGGAAAATCCATGTCCCGCGACATTCTGGTTACCAGCGCCCTGCCCTATGCCAATGGGCAAATTCACCTGGGTCACCTGCTGGAATACATCCAGACGGATATTTGGGTGCGCTTCCAGAAAAGTCGAGGCCACAACTGCACCTATGTTTGCGCCTCCGACGCACATGGCACCGCCATTATGCTCAAGGCCCAGAACGAAGGCGTGACACCTGAGGCGTTGATTGAGCAGGTCAAGGCTGAGCATGAACGGGATTTCGCCGCGTTCGGCGTGAACTTTGATCATTTCCACTCCACCCACTCCGAAGAAAATCGGGTGTTGAGTGAGCTGATCTATACCCGCTGCCGGGACAACAACGCGATCACTCGCAAAACCATTAAGCAGCTGTTCGATACCGAAAAAGGGCTGTTCTTGGCCGACCGCTACGTCAAGGGCGAATGCCCCAAATGCGGCGCGCCGGATCAATACGGCGACAACTGCGAGAGTTGCTCGGCGACCTATGAGGCGTATGAGTTGAAAAACCCGATCTCAACACTGTCCGGTAGCGCCCCGGTGCTCAAAGACAGTGAGCATCTGTTCTTTGACTTACCGCAGTTCCAGACGTTCCTACAAGAATGGACCACCTCGGGTCGGCTACAGCCACAGGTCGCCAACAAGCTTGCAGAATGGCTAGATTCCGGCTTGATGCCCTGGGACATCAGCCGCGATGCGCCCTATTTTGGGTTCGAGATTCCCGACGCGCCGGGCAAGTATTTCTATGTATGGCTGGATGCGCCGATTGGTTACCTGGCCAGTTTCCGCGCCCATTGTGACAACACCGGTATGGATTTCGATCACTATTGGAAGGCGGACAGCACGGCCGAGGTTTATCACTTCATCGGCAAGGACATCGTCAATTTCCACTGCCTGTTCTGGCCCAGCATGCTGAGCTGCGCGGGCATGCGCACGCCGACTGGAGTCAATGTGCATGGCTTTGTGACGGTCAACGGGGCCAAGATGTCCAAGAGCCGCGGCACCTTTATTCAGGGCGCGACCTACCTAAAACACCTGAATCCCGAATACCTGCGCTACTACTACGCCAGCAAACTCAACAGCCGGGTTGAGGATGCGGATCTTAACCTTGAGGACTTTGTTCAGAAGGTCAACAGCGACCTGGTTGGCAAAGTGGTCAATATCGCCAGCCGCAGCGCCGGTTTCATCAACAAACGTTTTGATGGGGTGCTGGGCGCGACCGACGCCAACCCAGAATTATCGAAGCGCTTTGCGGATGCCGCAGAGGGCATCGCTCAACTATTCGAAGAGCGCGAATTCAGCGCCGCTTTGCGTGAAATCATGGCGCTTGCTGACGCAGCAAACGCATGGATTGCTGAGGTACAACCTTGGGTCATTGCCAAGCAAGAGGGGCAAGAGGAACAACTCCAGGCCGTCTGCTCAAGCGCATTGAACTTGTTCCGCGTGTTGATGATTTACCTGCAGCCGGTTGTGCCCGCATTGGCCCAGCGTTCGGCTGAATTTTTGCAGGTCGAAACCCTGAATTGGTCAGATGCCCAAACCCGCTTGGTTGACCACAAGATCGGTCCGTTCAAGGCTCTGCTGCAGCGGGTCGAGATGGATGCGGTCAACGCCATGATTGAAGACGGTAAACAGCCCGAACCCGTAGCCGAGCCGGATGCCGAAGAAGCGACGGCCGAGTGCACCATCGATGACTTCGCCAAAATCGACATGCGAGTCGCGCGCATCGATCAATGCGAGACCGTAGAAGGGGCCAAGAAACTGCTGAAACTGACCTTGGACGATGGCAGCGGGCAACCTCGGGTGGTCTTCAGCGGAATCCGTGGAATTTACGAGCCTGAGCAGCTGGTAGGTCGACTGTGCATCGCACTGGTGAACCTCAAACCACGCAAGATGAAGTTCGGCTTATCCCAGGGCATGGTGTTGGCCGCCGGTGAAGGCTCTGACATCTTTTTGCTGGACGTGGATTCGGCCGCAAAACCCGGTATGCGAGTGAGTTAATCCATTGCGCAGAAAGGGTTCGTGCTATGGTTGCGGCAACCGTTAACAAGGACCCTGAATGCCCGCTGAAACACTCACCGTCATCGGTAGTCGCGACCAATCACTGGATGCAATTATCGACTGGCCTGCCGAACCCATTCGCGGCTACGCACTCTTTGCTCATTGCTTTACCTGCGGCAAGGATTTATTCGCCGCACGCCAAATTGCGCGAGCGCTAGCGGGCAAAGGCATCGCCTGTGTGCGCTTTGACTTTAGCGGTGTTGGGCGCCGTGAAAGCCAGCCCGAGGTGGCAGGCTTTACCCACGATGTGGACGATCTGATCGCGGTCTATCGCCACCTCGCCCGCGATTATCAGGCCCCCGCCCTGCTGATTGGTCACAGCCTAGGTGGCGCAGCGGCGCTGGCGGCCGCCCACCACCTACCCGATTTGATGGGCGTGGTCACCATCGGCGCCCCCTTTGACCCCGAACACGTCAGTCACTTGATCCCTGATGAGGCCGTACGCGAAATTGAGGAAGTCGGCTTTAGTGAGGTTCGCCTAGGTCAGCGCGACGTCAAAGTCCGCGATAGCTTTTTAACCTCGATCAGAAATCAAAATGCCGAGCGAGACATTGCTCGACTGCGCAAGCCGCTGCTGGTCATGCACGCGCCAAACGACGAGCTGGTGGACCTTGAAAACGCAGCGCGCATTTATAATGCGGCCAAACACCCTAAATCCTTTGTCTCGCTCGATAGCGCCGACCACCTGATTTCACGACGCGAAGATGCGCTGTACGCCGCCGAGGTAATCAGTGCTTGGTCTTCGCGTTATATGCCGCCCGCCCCCGCGGATCAGTTCCCATCGGACCGGGTGATTGTGGCCGAAACCGACACCGGAAAATTTCAGCAACTGATCCATGCTGAGGGACACCGATTATTGGCGGATGAACCGGAATCCGTGGGCGGTGACAATACCGGACCCAGCCCCTATGGACTGCTGGCTGCCGCACTAGGTGCCTGCACGTCGATGACGATTCGTATGTATGCCGAGCGTAAGAACATTCCGTTGGAAAACGTACGGGTAGAAGTCAGCCACAAAAAGATTCACATCCAGGACTGCGCTGGCTGCGAAGCACAGGGTGAGCGAATCGACGAGTTTACCCGCCAGATTCAACTGGCCGGCTCTCTGAGCAGCGATCAGGTCAACGCCTTGTTAAAAATTGCGGATCGGTGCCCCGTTCATCAAACCTTAGAGCGGGCGAACCGAATCGTCACGCAGCTGACCTAAGCCGATTGAAGCATCCAGCTTTGCGCGCTGGGATCCGCAAGCTCTGAGCCTTTAAGCTGAGCACTTAACGCCACAACACGACCCACAATCACTAAGGTCGGCCCGTCGTCAGGATTGACCTTGCTCGCCTCATCGACGCATTGACCCAGGCATGTAATCCACTCGCGCTGATTCGCCCGCGAACCATTTTGAACGAGCGCAACTTCGGTATTAGACGACACCCCGGCAGCGAGTAATTGCCGTTGAATGCCCGGCAGATGGTGCAGTGCCATGTACAGCACCAGGGTCTCTTGCTCGTCCACCAGCCGCGCAAAATCGGTTGGCAAACTGCCACTGGCCAAGTGACCGGTCACATAACGCACGGAACGGGCGATGCCTCGATGGGTCAGCGGAATCCCGGCCTGTGCTGCGATGCCGGCGGCCGAGGTAATCCCCGGCACGACCTGAAACGAAATTTGACGCGCAGCCAAGGCCAGCGCCTCCTCTCCTCCGCGTCCAAACAGATAGGGGTCACCGCCTTTGAGCCGGCAGACCCGAACCCCTTTATCGGCCCACTCGATCATCCTCTCAATAATGGCTTGTTGCGGCATCGGGCAGTGTCCACGTCGCTTGCCCACATCCTCAAGTACCGCATCCCGCCGGGCCAGCTCCAATATTTCAGGGCTGACTAGGGCGTCGTATAAAACCACGTCAGCCTGCTGTAGCAGCCGTAACCCTTTAAGAGTCATCAACTCGGCATCACCCGGCCCGGCCCCAACCAGATACACCTCGCCTGGCGTGGGATCCTGAGCATCCAGTCGGGCCTGAATGGCATGATCAATAGATTCCCCGCGCATGGCTTGGCTGGCGAGCGGACTGCCTAACAAACGCTCCCAAAACCGTCGACGCAAACTGAGATTGCCGATCGCCTGGCGAACCGGCGCCTGCCAGCGCTGGGCCACCGCGGCTAGACGCTCAAATCCTGCCGGTACCAGTTGCTCAATCCGCCCTCTTAGCAGACGGGCCAACACTGGCGAAACCCCATCGGTGGCAATACTGATCTGTATCGGGCCACGATCGACAATCGCCGGCACCGTAAATTGACAGGCTTGAGGTTGGTCCATGACGTTAATCAGAACGCGGGTCGCATCGGCGCTGTGCCGAGCACGTTCAACTAATGAATCATCTTGGCTAGCTACAAAACACGCCACCGCATCGGGCCACAATTCAGACCAATCGGTGACACCCAGCGCAGAAACCAGCTCGGGGTCCTGGCCAAAATAACGCACGCAGGCGTTGCGTGCCTGCAGCAGACGATACTTAGCCTGGGCGCCATCACCCTCGCCAATCAGCACCACGGGCTGGCCGGATAAACGCAGCGCGACGGGTAGACTGATTGGACTCAACGAATCGGATGCAGACCGCATTCCTTGCCCTCCGGTTGCTCCCACCACCAACGGCCCGCACGGATATCCTCACCTGCCGCGATCGCGCGGGTACAGGGCTGACAGCCAATGCTGGGGTAATGTTGATCATGCAGGGGGTTGTAGGGGACCTGATGAGAATGGATGTAGTCCCACACCTCATTGAGACTCCATTGAGCCAGCGGATTAAACTTTGCGATTTGATGGGCTGAATCGTGTTCGCGAAACGCAAGGGTCGCTCGAGTGCTGGATTGAGCCTGACGTTGGCCAGTCACCCAGGCATCGGCCTGCGCCAACTCGCGGTTCAATGGTTTTACTTTGCGTGCTTGGCAACAGGTCTTGCGCGCATCAACGCTGTTGTAAAAGCCATCGATCCCATGGATCTCAATAAATTGGCTCAACGCCTCGGGGTCGGGCTGGGTAACCGTCCAATCGAGCTGCGCATAACGATCGCTCGCCTGGGCCAATAACGTCAGAGTTTCATCGTGAAGTCGCCCGGTTTCCAAAACTAAAACGCGAACCGGCAGGCCTAATTGGGCTGCACAATCCAGTAGCACCATGTCCTCGAGGCCGAGGGAATTCGCAAGTACCACCCGAGGGAATTCGTCAGCAATCGACCGCCAATCCTGCCTGAGCTGTTCAATTTTGCTCATGCATCCCGCTCCGCAGGTTGCAACTGGGTCTCAAACGGCCTCAGGTGATGCGGCGTTAATAGTTCGAACTCCTCATCACTGATTTCAGCCTGATCAAACCCGCATCGGCGCAGATAAAACAGCTGATCCAGCCCGTTATCGCCAACGGCCCGCAGCAAACCCTGAAAGCCTTGCCGCCTCAGTAGGCGTGCAACCGAATACCCGCGCCCATCACCAAAGGTTTCAAACGGGATCGCAAGTACTGCGGGATGGTTGTGCTCTAAGGTTTCTAAATCCAAAAGCGTTGCTGAAGTTTCAACACTCGCGCCGGTGTTTAGATCAACGATCATAAACCGCCTCCTTAAATGGGGTGATGCCGACCCGGTCAAAGGTGTCCAAAAAGGCCTCGTCACCTTGTTGTTCGCGCACATAGGTGTCGACGATTTGATTGACGACTTGTCCGACCTGGTCTTTGGGCACCGCGGGCCCCAAACGCTGACCGATCTGTGCGCCAGCTTGATCGCGACCACCCAAGGTAAGCTGAAACCACTGCTCGCCTTTTTTGTCCACGCCCAGGATGCCGATGTTGCCAATGTGGTGGTGCCCGCAGGCATTCATGCAGCCGCTGATCTTGATGGCGATATCCCCAGCGATGGCCTCGTTGGGCCCCAGTGATTCATGAATGTCCCGCGCAACGCTGATACTTTCGGCATTTGCCAGGGAACAGAAATCCAAGCCGGGGCAGGCAATCAGATCTGACGCCAAGCCACGCAGGCTCGAGGCGAGGCCCAACGCATCAAGGGCCTGATAGAGGGCCGGCAAGTCCGCCTGACGGACATACGGAAAGACCAGGTTCTGATCGTGGGTAGCCCGCACTTCATCCTGGGAGTACCGCACGGCCAACTCGCCAATCGCGCGCAACTGCTCAGCCCGAATGTCACCCGGAGCTTGGTCGTGGTTCTTCAAGATAACGAAGACTGCGCGATACCCTGGGGTCTTATGTGCATGGACATTGCGCTGATACCAGCGCTGGAAGGCCGCATCGCTCGGCAACAAGTCTTCGCTCGCCGGCGGCAAATCCATGCTGAGTAAACGCTCCAGCGAATCGACCTGCGCTGACTTAACGCTCAGGCGCTCATCGTGACTCGCTTTATATTCGGCTTCGACTGCGGCCTGGAAGGCTTCAAGACCCATCGCTTGAACCAGAATTTTGATACGGGATTTGTATTTATTGTCCCGTCGACCGTGCAGGTTGTAGACCCGCAAAATCGCGTCCAGATAATTGAGCAATTCAGCCAGTGGTAGATTGGCGCGAACCCGCTGACCAATAATCGGAGTACGACCCAGACCACCTCCGGCCCACACATCCACTCGAATGTCATCACGGGTGCCACGAACCCGCAAACCAATATCGTGAACCTCAATCGCCGCCCTGTCCGCCTCAACGCCAGTCACGGCAATTTTGAATTTACGCGGCAGATAAGCGAACTCAGGATGCAGGGTCGCCCACTGCCGAACGATCTCGCATACCACTCGGGGGTCCAGAATTTCATCCGGCAAGGTGCCAGCTAGAGGATCCGAGGTCAGGTTGCGAATGCAGGAGCCACTGGTTTGAATCGCATGCATATCGACATCGGCAAGCTCGTCCAGCACATCCGGGATTTGGGGCAATTCAATCCAATTAAACTGAACGTTCTGACGGGTCGTGAAGTGCACATAACCCCGGTCTTTGCTCTCGGCAATCTGGGCCAAGGCTTGCACTTGGCCGTTGTCTAAGGTCCCGTAGGGAATGCTGATTCGCAACATCGGGGCATGACGCTCGATGTAGAGACCGTTTTGCAAGCGTAAGGGTCGGTAGCGGTCCTCGCTCAATTGACCCGCTAAAAAACGCTGGGTCTGCTCTTTAAATTGGCGCACGCGCGAAGCCACTATGGCCTTGTCCTGCGCGCGATAGGGGTATACAGCCATGTTTATCCTGCCATCATCTTTATCGCTGCCAGAGCGATCAACGCTCGGGCAATATGTTTAATCCAATTCAGCGGCACCTGAGGGCCTAAGCGAGCACCCAAGTAGGCCGCGGGTACCCCGCCTAACAACAAGGGCAGCAACAATTCAAAATCCACTCGACCCAGCCCCAGGTGCGTCAGGCTGGCCACGGCGGACAACGCCAACGCATGAGTCAACTCAGTGCCCACCAGGGCCGCACTGCCGCGAATCGAGGCAAAGCACAGCAGCGCTATCGTTCCTAACACTCCAGCACCCACGCTGGTCAAACTGACCAAGGTTCCGATCACAACGCCCGACAGCAGCAACTTCACAGGGCTTGCGCTGTCACTGCCAGTGCGACCCCAACTGGGTGAGAGCGCCATGACCAGTAAGATCGCACCGATCATCCAGCCCAAGGTTTGATCCTGTATTGCAGGCGCAATCCACACCCCGGTCATCATTGCTGCGGGCAAGGATCCCGCCGCCATCCAGCCTACCCAGCGCCATTGGGTATGCCCCTGATGGGCATAACGGGTGGCTGCAACGGCTTTGGTTACGGCTGCATAAACCAGATCCGTCGACACCGCGATCGCCAACGGCACTCCGAACCCCAAAGCCAGCAAAGGCGTCATGAGCGCTGCCGCACCTAACCCTGTTGCGCCCACTAGGCCCCCAACAATGGCCCCAGCCGCGATCAATGAGACATCCATTGCCCACCTTCCTGTGTGAATTGCCGCGGAGTGAATCACGAGTTCCGTTAGAACAAAAAAGAATAAATTTGACTATCGATATGCCAGTTATGGTTATAAGAAAAGTCATAATCCGTCTTTTGAAAGAACTCAGCGCTGGGGTTAAATCGCCGCACTTCATAGGACGCTCTGGATAGGAGACACCAGCATGAATGCGCGCTTACGAGAGCTTGAAAGCGAAGCCATTTTTATTATTCGAGAGACCCAGGCTGCATTTAAGAACCCGGTCTGCCTCTACTCGGTCGGCAAAGACAGTTCAGTGCTGATCCATCTGATCGCCAAGGCCTTTTTCCCGCTACGCCCCCCGATTCCCCTGTTGCACATTGACACCGGCTTCAAATTTCCAGAGATGCTGGAGTTTCGTGATCGACGCGCCGCAGAGCTAGGTTTTCAGTTGACGGTGCACCGTAACGAGGAGGCCATCGCTGCGTCGATGAATCCCCATGATCATGGGATCGGCGCCTGCTGCGGCGCCCTGAAAACCCAAGCCCTTTTGGATGCCCTTGAACAGGGTGGCTATGACGTGGCGTTGGGCGGCGCTCGACGAGACGAGGAAGCTAGCCGAGCCAAGGAGCGGTTTTTTAGCCACCGCGATGCGTTGGGCGGCTGGGAACCACGCAGTCAACGACCCGAACCCTGGTTTCACTTCAACACACGCCTCAAGGACGGTGAGAGCATGCGTGCCTTCCCCTTGTCCAACTGGACGGAGGCCGACATTTGGGACTACATCGCCGAGGAAGGCATTGAGCTGGTCCCTCTGTATTTCGCAGACGTGCGTCAGGTCAAACGCAGTGGCGAGCAGCTGATACCGCTGGTGAACACTGAGGAGTCCGGCGAAGCCCTGTCGATCCGATACCGCACCCTAGGGTGCTATCACTGCACCGCAGCCATCGAAAGCACCGCCAGCACTTTGGACGACATCATCGCCGAAACCGCCACAGCGACCTTATCCGAGCGCTCTAGCCGGCTAATTGACCACGGCGTATCCACCATGGAAGACAAAAAACGCGAGGGGTATTTCTAATGAGTCAAATTCTAAGAATCGCGATCGCCGGTAGCGTCGATGATGGCAAAAGCACCTTACTAGGCCGTTTGTTGCATGACACCGGATCCTTGCGGGTCGACCAAATCAGCAAAATGAAGAAAGTCGGCGCCAGCAAGGGGCTGCAGATTGATCTAGCTAGCGTCACTGATGGGCTTAAAGCAGAACAAGAGCAAGGCATTACCATCGATGTCGCCTATCGCTATCTGGATCTGGCGGGGCGTCGGGTTATTTTTGCCGACACACCCGGCCATGAGCAGTACACCCGCAACATGTTCACCGGCGCCTCAAGTGCTTGGGCGAGCCTGCTATTGGTCGATGCAGTGCGCGGCTTGCGAGATCAAACGCGTCGTCACAGCGCTATCGCAGCCCTGCAAGGTCATCAGCATTTGGTCTTTTGCATCAACAAACTGGACGCAGTGGAGTATTCACAAACACGCTTTGAAGAGTTAGCCGCGCAGTGTCAGACACTGGCCGATCAGCTAGGCATTAAGCAGATCACCCTGTTGCCGGTTGCTGCCTTGAACGGCGCCAATGTAGTCGAGCGGCATCCCAGCTTAGCTTGGTTCAAAGGACCGACCCTGCTGGAAACCTTGCAGTCGCTAAGCGCACAGGCCACGCATGACGCCCCATCTCCGATCAGCATCCAGTCGGTGCTGACCGAGCATGATCAGGGCCAGACCCAGCGCCTGCTGTCGCTACGATTTAGCGGCCAGCCCCTCAAGGTGGGTGACGCATTGCAGGACGCCCATGGCAACTCACTGGGCATCAAGCGTGCGTTTGCAGGGGGCCAAGAAGTCGAAACCCTGCAGGCTGGGCTGGATGCCTTAATTGAAATTGATCGCGAAGTGGACCTAACCCGAGGGGACTGGTTATTCCGCCAACCGCCAGAGCTTTCTAACCGCCTGGACGTCACCCTGTGCTGGTTGGGCCAACAGATCGGCCAAGCACGCCAAAACGTCATGGTTCGCCACGGCGATCAATGGATTCGCGGGCGTATCCTCGAGGCAAGCCCAGCCATTGATTTAGCTAACTTGTGTTACCATGAATCCTACGAAAGCATGACGCCTAACAGCCTACACCGGGTCCAAATTCAATTGGCCAAATCGGTGCCCGTCAGCGCATTTGACCAGGACCCGGTCAGTGGCAGCTGCATCTTGGTCGATCCCGTAACCGACCAAACGTTGGCCGCGGGCGTTATCAACTCGAACATGTTTACGCAGGAACCCTAAACGTTGACAGAGTGGATCTGGATCTTGGTTGGGACCGTATTGGTCAACAATTTCGTACTGGTTCAGTTTCTGGGCCTGTGCCCCTTTATGGGCGTCTCAACCAAGATCGACTCGGCCATTGGCATGAGCCTGGCCACCACGTTCGTGTTGACCCTCTCCAGCGCCGTTGCCTATCTGATCTACACGTTCCTACTGGCCCCCCTGGACGTTGAGTTCTTGCGAACCATCGCCTTTATTCTGGGGATTGCAGTGGCAGTCCAGTTCACCGAAATGCTGGTTCGAAAAACCAGCCCCCTGCTGTACAAGGTCTTGGGGATTTTCCTGCCGCTGATCACGACCAACTGTGCCGTGTTGGGCGTGGCTTTGCTCAACCTAGGCAAAGCCCACAACTTTTTTGAATCCTTGCTGTATGGCTTTGGCGCCGCGCTCGGGTTCAGTCTGGTGTTGATTCTGTTTGCCGCTCTGCGCGAGCGACTGGCCCGTGCGGACGTTCCTGAGCCCTTTCAGGGGCCGGCCATCGGCATGATCAGTGCTGGCATCATGGCGCTAGCGTTTATGGGCTTTGGCGGTATCGGCGCACCATGATCGTGATCTATTCCATTGTGGCCGCCCTGCTGCTGACGGCACTGGGTGGTGCTCTGTTGGCCTGGGCGGTTGAGCGCTTTCGCGTTGAAGGCAACCCGCTGGTCGACACCATCGACGAAATTTTGCCGCAGACCCAATGTGGCCAGTGCGGCTACCCGGGTTGCCGACCCTACGCTGAGGCCATTGCTGGCGGTGACGAGATCAACAAATGCCCACCCGGCGGCCAGGACACCATCAACGCCTTGGCTGAACTATTAGACGTCGAAGCCCCGAGCCTGGATGCCGAACACGGGGAAGAAAAACCCCCGATGGTGGCGGTCATTCGCGAGGCCGAATGCATCGGGTGCACTAAATGCATCCAAGCCTGCCCGGTGGATGCGATCTTGGGTGCGGCCAAACAAATGCATACCGTGATCGAAAGTGAGTGCACCGGGTGTGATCTGTGCCTGGAACCGTGCCCTGTCGATTGCATCGATATGGTTGAATTGGCCCGCCCACAGGTCTGGCCTAATCCACAACTGATCGCAACCGATCAACGTGGCCAGCTGGAGGCGACCCCATGATTCAAGCGACGCCTTATACCTTGCCTGGCGGCATTCATCCGCTGGAACAAAAGCACCTCTCAAACCACATCGCCCCAACAAAACTGGCGATGGCCCAGCGTCTGGTATTTCCGTTGCACAGTGGCCAATGGGGACTCAGTGCTCAGGTACTGGAGGGTCAACGGGTATTAGCCGGTCAATGCCTTGCCCGCGGTGAGGGTTTGTTTGCACAGGCCTGGCACGCACCCACGTCGGGCGTCGTAGAATGGGTTGACCAGGTCAGCCGAGCAGATGCGATGGGCTCCCAGGGTCCCGCACTCGCCTTGATCCCCGATGGCCAAGATGAATGGCAAACGCCGCTGCCTCCGTTGAGCGCCGATAGCGACGTTGATGCCTTGCTCGAACGCATCGAATGGGCCGGTATTGCCGGCATGGGCGGCGCGGGCTTTCCGACTCATTCCAAACTCAACAACACCCAGGCACGCACGCTGATTATCAATATTGCCGAGTGTGAGCCCTATATCAGCTGTGATGATGTGCTGACGCAAACCCAGCCCGATCGCATCCTGCAGGGGGCTGAAATTATCATGGCGATGCTGGGAGCCACTCAGTTGTGGGTCGGCATCGAGGACAACAAACCTCAAGCCATCGCCGCGATGGAGTCAGCCCTGGAACAGCGGCCGGACCTGAACGCCCAAATATGGGTTTGCCCGACCAAATATCCCAGCGGAGGGGAGAAGCAACTGATCCAGCTGATCACCGGTGAAGAAATACCTGCAGCTCAGCGCCCCTCAGCCCTGGGCTACCACATGCATAACCCCGCCACCCTGGTGGCGGTCGCAGATGCGGTCCTGGATGGGCGCCCATTGACGCACCGGTTGATCACCCTGACCGGCGGCGGGTTACAAGCGCCGGGGAACCGCTGGGTCGCGCTAGGCACCCCAATCGAAGATTGCTTAGCCGACGCACAGCCCCTGGAGCAAGCCGATCGCGTTGTCATGGGCGGCCCTATGATGGGGTTTGAAGTTCAAGACACCCAAGCCGGCGTATTAAAGACCACCAATTGCCTGCTGGTGACCACGCCCGAGGAAATCCCTGCTCCGCCGCCTGAGCAACCCTGCATCCGATGCGGTGAGTGCGCCACTGCCTGCCCCGTGGCACTTCAGCCACAAACGCTGTTTTGGCAGATCCAGGGAGACGACGCTGAGCGGGCCGAAGCCGAAGGGCTCATGGACTGCATTGAATGCGGCGCCTGCGCCTATGTCTGCCCCAGCCACATTCCGCTGGTTAGCTACTATCGCCACGGCAAGGACACCCTGCGCCAGCGCAAACTCGATACGCTGAAATCCGATCGCGCCCGTGCGCGCTTCGAAGCGCGTCAGGCTCGACTAGAGGCAGAACAAGCCGCACGAGCAGCCAAGCGAGCCGCGCGGGCCAAGCAAATCGAGCAGGCACAAGCCGGAGAAGACCCCCGCAAGGCCCAAGTTCAAGCCGCGCTGGAGCGCGCCAAAAAGAAGAAGGAAGCCAGCGAATGATCGGCCGGCCGTCGCCTCATCGAACGCTAGCCCGCAGCACCCAAAACGTCATGGGCTGGGTGTTGATTGCATTGCTGCCAGGCGTTGCCGTCATGCTGTGGGCATTTGGCATTGGAGTACTGATCAACATTGCGCTCGCGGTCAGTACAGGCATTGCGACCGAGGTCATGATTCAACGGCTACGCGGTCGTGATCCTAAACCGGTTGTTTCGGATCTAAGCGGCATTCTAGCCTGCACCTTGCTGGCGATTAGTCTGCCTCCGCTGGCGCCGTTTTGGATCCCGATCGTGGGCGCACTGCTCACCGTCGGTCTCGCTAAACAGCTATTTGGCGGATTAGGACACAATCCCTTCAATCCAGCTATGGTCGGCTATGCCATTTTGCTGATCAGCTTCCCCATTGCGATGAGCACCACCTGGGTCGATCCCACCCGCACGCCCGGCGTGCTCGACACCCTAAGCGCCCAGTTTAGCGGGGCGGATGGTTACTCCGGCGCCACCGTGCTGGACGTCTATAAGGATCAAGTTAACCGCCTAACACAGCAGGAAATACTGGCGGGTGAAGTATTCAACGGCAGCCTGTACGGCACATGGACATTGCTTGGTGTCGCATGGCTGGCCGGTGGTGTGCTGATGCTTTATCGCCGAATAACCTATTGGCAGGCCCCAGTCGGCATGATTCTAGGCGTGGCCATACCCGCCGGGCTGTTCGGTTTCGACGGTGATCAACAGGTTCCTTTAGCGTTACATCTAGGGGCCGGAGCGACGCTATTTGCTGCGTTCTTTATCGTGACCGACCCGGTCAGTGGTGCAACCAGTCCAAGGGGACGTCTGGCCTTTGGCCTGGGGGCCGGAGCCCTGACCTGGGTGATTCGAACCTATGGCGGTTATCCGGATGCGGTCGCCTTTGGCGTCTTGCTCATGAACCTGTGCGCGCCCCTGCTGGATCAATACACGCGGCCCCGGGTTTATGGGCACAAACAAGCCCGTCGGGGACCCGTGCTGGAGAAACGCTCATGATGATGGCACTGATCAGCCGTGGTGCCGTTGCCCTATCAGCCTTTGGGCTAGTGACCGCCGGCGCGGTCGCCCTGACCTGGCAGCTGACCCAACAACGGATCGATCGTAACGAAAAAGCGGTCGCGGTCGCGGCGCTCACCCAGGTGCTGCCGGCCCATGACAATGATCTGCTGGACGATCAAATCGAATTGCCCGCTGATGCAGCGCTGGGGCTGGACGGCCCGTGGCAAGCCACCATTGCCCGCCAACAGCAACAGCCAACGGCCATTGCGCTGCCTGTTGTCGCGAAAGATGGCTATTCTGGCTCAATCCACATGGTACTGGGGATTGATCTAGAGGGGCGTGTGACCGGTTTGCGCGTCGTCAAGCATCGGGAAACTCCAGGCCTGGGCGACAAAATCGAATTGGCAAAAAGTGATTGGATTTTAAGTTTCAACGGGACCCGCCTCGACTCCTCAATTCGGTGGGCACCACGGCCGGATGGAGGTGACTTTGACGCCTTTACCGGAGCCACCATTACACCTCGGGCCGTCATCACTGCCACCGCCCGCGCACTGGAGTGGTTTGAACGCACCGGGCGCGCACAGATTTTGGGGGCCGCTAATGAGCAATGACCTGCAAACCTTGGCTTGGAATGGGCTGTGGAAGAACAACCCAGCGTTGGTTCAACTATTGGGCCTGTGCCCGTTGCTGGCGGTCTCTGGCACCGTCATCAACGCATTGGGACTAGGGCTGGCCACGTTATTTGTACTGGTCGGCTCGAACCTGAGCGTCAGCCTGATTCGTAATCATGTCGCCGATCACCTGCGACTACCCGCCTTTGTCCTGATCATTGCCGCCTTCACCACCTGTGTAGAACTGCTGATGCAGGCGTTTGCCTACTCGTTGTATCAAGTACTGGGATTATTTATCCCGCTGATCGTGACCAACTGTGCGATTATGGGCCGTGCCGATGGATTCGCCCGCAAAAACACGCCATGGCCGGCGGTGGTGGACGGATTCATGATGGGTATTGGCTTTTTAATTGTGCTGGTGGCGCTAGGGGCGGTCCGCGAGGTGTTAGGCCTAGGGAGCCTGCTCGACGGTGCCCACCTATTGTTTGGCGAAGTGGCCCGCGACTGGCGTATTCAGGTACTCCCTGAGGCCTACCCCGGCGTATTGATTGCGATTTTGCCGCCCGGCGCCTTTATCCTGCTGGGCTTTCTGATTGCCGGCAAACAAGCGCTGGACAGCCGCCAAAAACGTCTGAATCAGGTTCAAGTCGTCGCCGGTTCCAAACGGGTTCGTGTGACCGGAGAGGTCTCGTGAACGCAGCCAAACGCCACGAAATTTTTGCCCGACTGCGCGAGCAAAATCCGCATCCTAAAACCGAGCTGGAATACAGCTCCCCGTTTGAGCTGTTGGTCGCCGTGACGCTGAGCGCACAGGCCACCGATGTTGGTGTTAACAAAGCCACCCGTAAATTGTTCCCGGTCGCAAACACGCCTGAGGCCATTTATGCCCTGGGCGTTGATGGGCTAAAGCAGTACATCAAAACCATTGGCCTGTTTAATTCAAAAGCAGAAAACGTCATCGCTGCCTGCAAATTGCTGATCGACGAACACAACAGCGAAGTCCCTCAGGATCGCGAGGCGCTCGAACGTCTACCCGGCGTGGGTCGCAAGACCGCCAATGTGGTTCTGAACACGGCGTTTGGCCATCCTGCCATGGCGGTGGACACCCACATCTTTCGGGTCAGCAACCGCACGGCGATCGCCAAGGGCAAAACTGTACGCCAGGTCGAAGATCGACTCATGAAATGGGTTCCCAAGGAATTCCTGATCGACGCGCATCACTGGCTGATCTTGCACGGCCGCTACGTGTGCAAAGCGCGCAAGCCTGAGTGCGGCCGCTGCTTAATCGAAGATCTGTGCGAATTCAAAGAAAAACGCGACTACCTAGACGAATAGCCGGGGCAATAAAAAGCCCCCTCAGGCAATGCACTGAGAGGGCTTGGCTGAGCCGCGGTTTACTTAACCGAACGACCCAAGCCCGCTGCGATACGCAGACGCAATGCGTTGAGCTTGATAAAGCCTGCCGCATCGGCCTGGTTGTAGGCGCCGCCATCATCTTCAAATGACGCAATGTTGCCATCAAACAAGCTGTTATCCGACGAACGACCCACGATCATGATGTTGCCTTTATACAACTTCAAACGAACGCTGCCGTTAACGACTTCTTGTGTCTGATCGATCAAGGCTTGCATTGCCTTGCGCTCAGGTGACCACCAGTATCCGTTATAGATCAGGCTGGCATAGCGCGGCATCAACTCATCTTTGAGGTGGCCCGCTTCTCGGTCCAGCGTAATCGATTCGATCGCGCGGTGGGCCTTGAGCAAGATGGTGCCGCCGGGGGTTTCATAGCAACCACGGGCCTTCATGCCGACATAGCGGTTCTCGACGATATCGGTGCGCCCGATGCCATTCTCGCCACCAATTTTGTTCAGCGTCTCCAGCATGGTGGCCGGTGAAAGCTCAACCCCGTCCAGCGTTTTAGCATCGCCATTTTCGAAACCGATTTCGATGTAACGCGCTTCGTCCGGAGCTGCTTCAGGGCTGACCGACCAACGCCACATATCTTCTTCGCTCTCGCTGGCCGGATCCTCAAGGATGCCGCCTTCGTAGCTGATGTGCAGCAGGTTCGCGTCCATGGAATACGGGCTCTTCTTGCCGCGCTTCATGTCAACTTCGATGCCGTGTTCCTCGCAGTACGCCATCAGCTTTTCACGGCTGTTGAGGTCCCACTCACGCCAGGGCGCAATCACCGAAATCCCGGGGGCCAACGCATAGGCCCCTAGCTCAAAACGCACCTGGTCGTTACCCTTACCGGTGGCACCGTGGCTGATCGCATCCGCACCGGTTTCTTCGGCAATCTCTACCAGGCGTTTGGCGATCAGCGGACGCGCGATCGAGGTACCCAGCAGGTACTCACCTTCATAGATGGTGTTGGCACGGAACATGGGATAGACAAAGTCGCGAACGAATTCTTCGCGTAGGTCTTCGATGTAGATTTCTTTGACGCCCAGTGCTTCGGCTTTGGCGCGAGCCGGTTCGACTTCTTCGCCCTGACCAATATCAGCGGTGAAAGTCACCACTTCACAGTGATAGGTTTCCATCAGCCATTTCACGATGACTGAGGTGTCTAGACCGCCTGAATAGGCTAATACGACCTTGTTGATGTTGCTCACGCCAATCTCCTATAAGAATGGCGCGCTATGCTACCGATTTGTCAGGCTTTAGTCATCCAATCCTGGGGGTAATCGAGGCGGTGAATTTTCAATTTGCCGATCATAGGCCACCACCGTTTCCCGTTGCCGCGGCGGAATCCCGTTGCGCTCCAGGCGCAGGGTGACCCGGCGGTTGGCGGCGCGGCCCTCGGGCGTGGTGTTGGAGGCCACGGGATAGTATTCGCCGTGAAACCGAACCAGAATCGACGCCGGATCGACCCCCTCCGATTCTAGGTAACGGGCCACCTGTTCAGCGCGCAGGCGTGATACATCTTCGTTTTCCAGAAACCCACCGCCATCGTCGGTATGCCCGTCAATGAAAATCCCGGTAATGGCCGAATCCAACTGCACGTATTCCGCCAAGGATTGCAAGATCCCGCGGTCTTCCTCCGTCAGTCGGCTTTGACCCTTTTCGAAGTACAAAACATTTCGTTCAACATCCGCGAAATTTCGTGGCAGTAGCTCGCCCAGGCAAGCCACCCAATCTCGATACGCCGGGGTAAAACGAGCGGGCTGCAAACGCACCTCGTTGTCCCCCTCGGTCAGCACCACCTGCCAGCCGTCCAATAACGTGTTCACCGTGGCCTGGACCTGATCCCCTCGGATCTGTAGCGAAGGCCTAGCCGAGCGGGTTTTGACCTTGATCAGATCGCGCCCACTATCACCGGGCCGCCAAGAACCTGGACGGGCAACGAGTTGCCCAAAACCATTTTGGTGAATCGGCCGGAATGCATCTAACTCAAAAGTCGCCGAGCGTCCGGCATCCTGCGAAAACACCGCCCTGCCATAGCCGTCGATCGGCTGCGCCAACTCGCAGCGAACTGGGCTGGATTGTACCTGCCACTCGGCCAGATACGGCGGGTTGGAATAGATCACCTGCGCCATCGTGCCGGCGGTGTAACTGCTCATTAGAAATAACAGGGCGGATTTCATCGTCATGCCTAGGGTATCGGCCAAACAATCTAAAACTGAACCTATCGCCGGCCCGATCAAGCCGATAGACTGGCGACCCTATGCAAAGCTCGCTAAAAGAACGATTCCGCGGATTTTTACCCGTCGTTATCGACGTCGAAACCGCCGGATTCAACTCAGCCACGGATGCGCTGTTGGAACTGGCTGTCTGCCCAATTGAAATGGACGAGGACGGCCATTGTTTTCCTGGCGAGGTCGCAGGTTTTCACGTGGTCCCCTTTGAGGGCGCCAATCTCGATCCCAAGAGCCTCGAATTCACGGGCATTGATCCCTATCACCCCCTGCGCTTGGCCCAGCCGGAAGATCAAGTATTGGGGGCCGCGTTCAAGCCCGTGCGGCAAGCACTCAAACGATACGAATGCACCCGAGCGGTCTTGGTGGGCCACAATGCACACTTTGATCTGGCGTTTTTAAATGCGGCCGTCGAGCGCTGCGGAATAAAACGCAATCCGTTTCACCCCTTCAGCTGTTTTGATACCGCCTCACTGAGTGGTTTGGCGCTGGGGCAGACGGTTTTGGCTCGCGCCTGCAAGGCCGCAGGCATTGAGTTTGATGGGCACGAAGCGCACAGCGCCCGCTATGACACGGCGCGCACGGCGGATCTGTTTTGTGCCATCGTCAATCGCTGGAAAGAGCTAGGCGGCTGGCCGCCTCCGCTGGTGGATGACGAGGCCTAAGGGGCCTCGAAATCGGCTAGATCCAGGCGCTGGCAGACAATCACCGCCTGGGTGCGTGAGTTGACTCCCAACTTGCGCAAAATGGCGGTTACGTGGGCCTTGATGGTGGCCTCGGACACGTCCAAATCGTAAGCGATCTGTTTGTTCAACAAACCTTGAGTCAACATCGACATCACGCGGAATTGCTGCGGCGTCAGGGAGCTGATGGCCTGGGCCAGACGGGCTTCTTCATCGCTAAAGGACTCCGCATTCAGATCGACCCCCTCGGGCAACCACTCTTCACCGTTGAGCACCTGCTCAATAGCCGTTGACAGGGTATCCAAAGGCGCGCTCTTGGGAATAAAGCCACTGGCTCCCAGGTCCATGCACTTGTTGATTGTGCTGCCATCCTCAGATCCGCTCACCACGACTACGGGGATTTCAGGGAACTGTCCTCGCATAAATGCCAGGCCCGAGAAACCGTTAGCACCGGGCATATTCAAATCCAGAAGCACCAGATCGGTATCCGGATTATCCGCGACGCTGCTTTGGACCTCGGCCATGTTGGATGCTTCAAGAATATTTGCGGAAGGAAGGAACGCCAGCGCGCCCTTGAGTGCTGCGCGAAACAGCGGATGGTCATCGGCTACGAGAATTTTTGTCATCGTGATGATCTCTGTCGTCCATAATGTAAAAAGCCCGCCGGTTCTCACCAAGCGGGCTTGTCCGGTTCCCCGATCTTATCGGTTCATTCGGTTTTCTACTAGGTCATCAACCACCGCGGGATCCGCCAAGGTTGATGTGTCGCCCAACTGATCGTGTTCGTTGGCCGCGATCTTGCGCAGAATACGGCGCATGATCTTGCCAGAACGGGTCTTGGGCAGGCCCGGAGCCCACTGAATCAGGTCCGGAGAAGCGATCGGCCCGATATCAGTTCGGACGTGCTTCACCAATTCCTTGCGCAGCTCATCCGTTGCCTCAACGCCCTCTTGCAGCGTGACGTAGACGTAGATGCCCTGACCTTTGATTTCATGCGGATAACCGACCACAGCAGCCTCAGCGACCGCGTCATGGGCAACCAGTGACGATTCAACTTCAGCCGTACCCATACGGTGACCCGATACGTTGATGACGTCATCAACGCGGCCGGTAATCCAGTAATAGCCGTCTTCATCACGACGTGCGCCGTCACCGGTGAAATACATGTTCTTGAAGGTCGAGAAATAAGTTTCCTCGTAACGCTTGGGGTCACCCCAGCACGAACGAGCAATCGAAGGCCAAGCATCCAGGATCACCAGGTTACCGTCGGTGGCACCTTCCAGCAGGTTGCCTTCGTTATCCACCAGGGCCGGCTGAACACCGAAGAACGGACGGGTCGCTGAGCCCGGCTTGGCTGCGGTTGCGCCCGGCAGCGGAACGATCATGATGCCGCCCGTTTCAGTCTGCCACCAGGTATCCACGATCGGGCAAGCTTCGTCACCCATAACCCGGTTGTACCATTCCCAGGCTTCGGGGTTGATCGGCTCACCCACACTGCCCAGCAGTTTTAGGCTAGACAAATCAGAATCACCCAGCACTTCGTCACCCTTTTGCATCAACGCGCGGATGGCGGTCGGAGCGGTGTAGAACTGATTAACTTTGTGCTTTTCAATGACACGGCCAAAACGGCTGGCATCGGGGTAAGTCGGCACGCCTTCAAACATCAGCGTGGTGGCGCCGTTAGCCAGCGGCCCGTAAACGATGTAGCTGTGACCGGTGACCCAGCCCACGTCTGCTGTACACCAGTAGATGTCGCCGTCTTTGTAGTCAAACACATACTTGTGGGTCATCGATGCGTACACGATGTAACCACCCGTGGTGTGCTCCAACCCTTTGGGCTTACCGGTTGAGCCTGAGGTGTACAGAATGAACAGCGGATCTTCAGCGTTCATTTCTTCTGCGGGGCAATCCACACTCTGATCGGCGACCAACTCGTGGTACCACAGGTCACGATCGGTATCCCAGGCAATGTCGCCGCCGGTGCACTTCACAACAATCACGCTCTTGACCTGAGCGCCGTTTTCCATGGCGTCGATGGCTGCATCAACGTTCTTTTTCAACGGAACTCGACGACCGCCGCGACGGCCTTCGTCGGATGTAATGATGACACTTGAGTCAGACTCTTCGACTCGCACCGCCAAAGCGTCAGGGCTAAAGCCACCGAATACGATCGAGTGGACGGCGCCGATACGGGCACAGGCCAGCATGGCGACCGCGGCTTCGGGGATCATCGGCATGTAGATCGTGGCCACGTCGCCTTTCTTGACGCCCTGGGCTTTCAGTGCGTTGGCAAACTTACCTACACGCTCGTACAGATCACGGTAGGTGATGTGTTCGTCGCTATTGGGGTCGTCACCTTCCCAGATGATGGCGGTTTGATCGCCACGGGTGGCTAGGTGGCGGTCCAAGCAGTTGGCTGCCACGTTGAGCGTACCGTCTTCAAACCACTTGATGCTGACATTGCCAGGCGCAAACGAAGTGTTTTTGACTTGGGTAAAGGGTTTCATCCAGTCGATGTTTTGAGCTTGCTCGCTCCAGAACTTCTCAGGGTTGTTGACGGATTCGTCGTACATCGCCTGATAGGTCGCCTCGTCCGCCCATGCCGACTCGGCCCACTGCTGGGGAACTGGATAAACTTTGGTATCGCTCATTGTTGTTTTCCTGCTTGGATCAAAAGTTGATGTGCCAGCAGGATAGGGGTTTGGCTAAAAAATCCCGATTAGCCATTAGTGGATGGTACTAGCGCGTAAAGCCCGCCGCGTGCAGTTCAACCAAGGCCGCAGAGCCATCCAACTGATACCAACGAATCGGGTATTCAAGTCCGCTCTCACCCGGTACCGCAGGCAGGCGGTAGCGCCCGATAACTCTCGCCAGCGCTGCTCGATCGCCGCCAAAGGAAACCGCATTAGGCGCGTACTGATTAACCCAGCGTCCCAACACCGCAGGATCCAAGTCCGGGTCCGCCGAGACTACGACCAATTGACCGTCCAAACCCAGTGTGTGAACCCGCTCAAGCTCAGCCGGGCAGTCCTGACAGCTCGGCTCCATAAATGACAGCCAATAACCCTGGGCGCCTAACTCGGTCAGCGGCATGTCTCGGCCATCCTGACGCGTCAGCTCAAAGTCCCCGCCGATCGGTGCGTTGGCAGGAATCTCGACGCCATAGCCCAACTGCGCTCGTACAAATGGCCAGCTCATCAGCCCCATCAGAACCAACGCGGAAATTGCAGCGACGTGCCAAGTTTTCATCAATGAACCTTAATTATTTATTCGAGTGTCTTTGAGAGCGTCTTTGACCCGCTCTAAATGTGAGGCGAAGTCTGCACCGCGCTTTAAGATCACACCAGTCGCCAAAACGTCTAAGAGGGTTAGCTGTACCAGCCGGCTCACCATGGGCAAGTACAAATCCGTATTTTCCGGCGGATCAATCCCCAGCGTCAGCGTCGCCTGCTCCGACAAGGGCGAGCCTTCGCGGGTCAGAGCTAGCACGCTAGCACCGCTGGCGCGGGCAATCCTGCTGGATTCGATAATGCCGCGGGTGCGTCCGGTATGGCTGATCGCAACCACCACGTCGCCGACGCCTAAAGTGGCCGAGTGCATCCGCTGCATCAGGCTATCGCTGCAGGCCTGAACGGGTATATTGAATCGGAAGAACTTATGGTAGGCGTCATCCGCCACAGAGGCGCTCGCGCCCATGCCGTAAAACAGGATTTGGCGGGCTTGGATCAGCAGATCAACGGCGCGTTCAATCGCATCGGTATTGATCTGGCGACGGGCGTTTTCGATGGCGGCTGAAGAGGCGGCAAAAATTTTATCGGTGTAGTCACTGGCCTGATCGTCCGGATCGACCACGCGACTCACAAAAGGCGTCCCGCTGGCCATGCTCTGGGCCAGTTCTAATTTAAAATCGGGAAAACCCTTGCTGTTAAAGCTGCGGCAAAACCGGTTAACGGTCGGCTCGCTCACATCAGCCAACTTCGCCAGCGCGGCGATTGAGCTACGAATCGCGCCCTCGGGATCCTTTAGGATCACATCGGCCACTTTTCGCTCTGAGCGGTTTAACGAATCGCGCTGAGCGCGGATACGTTCAAGCATGAACAGCCTCCTGCTGCTTGTCTAAATACAACATTTTATTCGTGTGATCTCGAATACTAGCCCGAACGGGTATGTTCTGTTGTTTTTTTACTACAAAAATTTCAGTACACTCAATAGACCACTTACGCCATGGAAGCACCCCGTGAACCCTAGAATACTCATGAAACGCGCCCCCGTCATTCCTGTGCTGGCCTTTGACTCGGTTGACCAGGCACTGGAGCAGAGCCAAGCTTTGATCTCCGGGGGACTCGACGTTTTAGAGATCACCTTACGCACTCCCGCCGCTTTGGACTGCATCAAAGCCGTGAGTGAGGCCTTTCCCGATGCCGAGGTGGGCGCAGGCACCGTCTTAACCCCCGCTCAACTTGATGCGGTCCTTAACGCAGGGGCGACCTTTGCGGTAAGCCCGGGGGCAACGGACGCTTTGTGGCGCGCGGCAGTGGACACCCAATGCGCCTTGCTGGCCGGTACAGCCACCATTAGCGACATCATGCGCGGCATGGAATATGGGTTTGATGCCTTTAAATTCTTCCCCGCCGAGATCAACGGTGGCGCAGCGGCCCTGAAGTCCTTTGCAGGTCCCATTCAGGACGCCGTGTTCTGCCCCACCGGTGGCGTTAAACCCGGCAACCTGATGGATTACCTGTCGCTGCCCAACGTCCTGTGCGCTGGCGGAACCTGGTTGACACCCGCCGGTGCCACCGCGGAACAAATCGAAGCGCTGGCACGTGAAGCGCGCCAGATCGCAGGTCGGTAATGTTAGACGATGAATTACTCACTTGACCCTGATAAAGTCCCTCAAGAGCAATACTAAAGAATAACAAGGTAGCGAATTACATGGCCTCCGTTGAACTGTCAAAAATTAACAAAGTCTACGAAGGGAAAACTCCCTTCCATGCACTGCACGACATTGATTTAGATATCAAAGATGGCGAGTTCGTCGTTTTTGTCGGGCCATCGGGGTGCGGTAAATCCACGCTTTTGCGAGTTATCGCAGGCCTTGAGGATATCAGTAGCGGTGACCTGAACATCGCGGGCGAACGGGTGAATGACAAAACACCGAAAGAACGCGGTATCGGCATGGTTTTCCAAAGCTACGCGTTGTATCCGCACATGACAGTGCGCGAGAACATGGCCTTTGGTTTGACCTTGGCCAAACTGGACAAGGCCGACATTAAAGAGCGCGTCGAGCGCGTTGCCAAAACACTACAACTGGATCCGCTCTTGGATCGCAAACCCAAAGAGCTGTCCGGTGGTCAGCGCCAACGGGTGGCAATCGGCCGCGCCATCGTTCGCGAACCCAAGGTTTTCCTGTTCGATGAACCGCTGTCCAACCTAGATGCCGCTTTGCGCGTACAGATGCGTATCGAAATTGCACGCCTGCACGGCGAGCTCAAGAACACCATGATCTATGTAACGCATGATCAGATCGAAGCGATGACGTTGGCGAACAAGATCGTGGTTCTCAGCGCCGGCCGCGTTGAACAGGTCGGCGCACCGCTTGAGCTGTATCACCACCCGGCCAACAAATTTGTTGCAGGCTTCATTGGCTCTCCTAAAATGAATTTCCTGCCGGTCAGCTCGCAGGTCACCGACGCCGGCATGACCATTGAGTTGCATGGGGTCAGTGCCAGCGTTGCCCGCCAGGGAAATCCCGCCGTATCGATGGGCATCCGACCTGAACATCTCTCGATCGATGGCAGCGGAGACTGGTTTAT
Organism: Litorivicinus sp.; assembly: GCA_049609265.1. Taxonomy (GTDB): domain Bacteria; phylum Pseudomonadota; class Gammaproteobacteria; order Pseudomonadales; family Litorivicinaceae; genus Litorivicinus. Next base: position 27,968 of record JBMYYI010000010.1, read on the forward strand.
TGAGGCCAACGTCAGTGTCGTTGAGCACCTAGGCGATCAGGCGATGCTGTATATGGATGTCGACGGCGAAGACGGTCCTTTGGTGCTAGTCGTAGATGGCGAAAACTGCCCGGCGCGGGGCGATCACATTAAGGTGGGAATTCCGGCTGATCGGGTCCACCTATTTGACGCACAAGACCAGGCGATTGCCCCCCACGAGGCACCCGCTCAAGTCGCATAAGTTTCCGAGTGTTCAAGGGCGGGCTTGAACACCGGCATAATATTCCCGTCAAACAAAACAAAAAAATGAGGCAAATTATGTCAATGCGTAAAACTCTGGCCCTCGCTGTCAGTGCCGCGGTCCTGAGCACCGCAGCCACTGCAGGCGGTCATCTTCCCTACTCCAAGGACGACAACCGTTTTTCTTGGGATTCCCTGAGCAAGTTCGAGGGCATGGATCTGAGCGGCCAAGAAATCCGCTTTGACGGTCCCTGGATTTCAGGCGATGAAGCCAACCTGAAGACGGTCATCGCTTACTTTGAAAACGCCACCGGCGCCAAGGTCCAATACAACGGCTCTAACGACTTCGAACAGCTGGTATTGGTTGACATGAAAGCGGGCAATAGCCCGAACCTCGCGGCCTGGCCTCAGCCGGGTACCGTCGCTGAATTGGCGGCCCAGGGCGAACTGGTTCCCCTACGCGACAGTGTCAAAAACGCGGTTCTCACTGACTATGCAGCGGGCCAAAGCTGGGCTGATCTAGGCAGCTACGCAGGCCCCAACGGCGGCACTGACATGTACGGCCTGGCGTATAACGTCAACCTTAAATCACTGGTTTGGTACGTTCCGGAAAACTTCGAAGAAGCCGGCTACGAGATCCCGCAGACCATGGAAGAGCTGATCGCACTGACCGATCAGATTGTCGATGATGGTGGCACGCCTTGGTGTATCGGCCTGGAATCAGGCGGTGCGACCGGCTGGCCCGCGACCGACTGGATCGAAGACATCATGCTGCGCACCCAGCCCAAGAGCGTTTACGACCAGTGGGTTTCTAATGAAATTCCGTTTAACGATCCCCGCGTCGTCAATGCCATCGAAACCTTTGGTTTCTTTGCTCTGAACGATGATTACGTTGACGGCAGCGCTGACTCACTGGCGTCGATCTTCTTTGGTGATAGCCCCAACGGTTTGTTTGCTAGCCCCGCCAAGTGCTACATGCACCGCCAGGCTTCATTCATCCCAGCCTTCTTCCAAGAGCCGCAAAAGAACAACGTCGGTACTGACGTCGACTTCTTCTACTTCCCGGCCTACGAAGGCAAGGATCTAGGTAAGCCTGTTCTAGGTGGCGGTACTTTGGTCACCATGATGAACGAGTCTGAAGCAGCTCACGTATTTATGGATTATCTGACCAGCCCCATCGCACACGAGTTGTGGATGGCTGGCGAAGGCTTCCTGACGCCCCATTCCGGTGCCAAGTTGGAAGCGTACAGCTCGGACATTCTGCGCAAGCAGGGTGAGATCTTCCTGAATGCAACGACCTTTGGCTTTGACGCCTCTGACCTGATGCCTGGCGCTATTGGTGCCGGCTCGTTCTGGACCGGCATGGTGGACTACACCAACGGCAAGAGCGCACAGCAGGTTGCGGACGAAATCCAAGCCAGCTGGGACGCCATCAAGTAATTGACGCCCCACCCCTTCACAGGCGCCTGCGGGCGCCTGTGAATCTTCACTGATTCAACGTCGGTATCTACACAATGTCAGAGCACATTACTTCGGCCATCATTGCCATCGCCATCGGGGTGTTTGGAATCTTGGCTTATTTTTGGATCTCGAATGGGATTTTGGATGCGCTTATTTCGCGTTCGAAACGTTCAAACAAGGAAATCTTGCGCGAGCAAATCCGCCCCTGGCTTTTTGTAGGGCCCGCCCTATTTTTCCTATTCCTCTATCTGGTTTACCCGGTCTTTGAGACGCTGTGGCTATCCTTCAAAGATGAGAACAGCGCGCAGTTTGTCGGCCTAGACAACTATATTTGGTTGTTCAACGACCCTGAATTTCACGTCACCCTGCGCAACAACCTGCTATGGCTATTGGTCGTGCCGACCTTGTCGACAGCCTTTGGTTTGTTGATTGCGGTGCTGGCTGATCGCTCGCGCTATGGCACCATCGCCAAGTCCATCATTTTTATGCCGATGGCCATCAGTTTTGTCGGTGCTTCGGTGATTTGGAAATTCATCTATCACTATAACGGTGAGGGCGATGTCCAAATCGGAATCCTAAACGCGATCATCGTCGCCTTTGGCGGTGAGCCCCAGTTCTGGCTGAGCGTCCCTTTTTGGAACAATCTATTGCTGATGGTCATTTTGGTTTGGATCCAAACCGGTTTTGCCATGGTCATCCTGGGCGCTGCCCTGCGTGGCGTGCCTGAAGAAACCATTGAGGCGGCGATCATTGATGGCGCCACCGAGGTGCAAATTTTCTTCAAAATCACCATTCCACAAATCATGCCCACCATTGTGGTGGTGTGGACCACCATTGCGATCCTGGTACTCAAGGTCTTCGACATCGTTCTGGCGATGACCAACGGTCAATGGGAAACCCAGGTCCTGGCCAACCTGATGTACGACTGGATGTTCCGTGGAGCCGGCGACTTTGGCCGTGGTAGCGCCATTGCCATCATCCTAATGCTATCGGTGGTGCCCATCATGATCTGGAACATTCGACGCTTTAGAAAAGAGGAGCTGGGACGATGAGCAAGCCCACAGACCGCACCCTGCCCCGCCTGTTAGCCGGCGCAGGACTGATTTGCTTAGTCATCCTATGGATCGTACCCACACTGGGCTTGTTAGTAAGCTCGGTTCGAGACAAAGATGCGCTGGCCCAAAGCGGCTGGTGGACGGCAATGAGTGACTCCGAGCAAACCGTGTTCGAGCGCACTGCGCACCCAGACACCCAAATCCAAACGGATGAGGGCTGGGTGCTAGAGGGCCAGCTCGAAATCGCTTTGACGGGTTATGAGATCTTGCGCTTTGGCGGCAGTCAACGTGAACCCGCCATCGCCGCAGTCGGCGAGACCCTGGAGTTGAAAAACGGCACCCAGCTGACGGTCAACAGCGACGGTCGCTATCGATTTGTCTCGCCTGATAAGCCGTGGAGCGGAAGTCGGGGTAAACGAGTGTTTTTCAGCTACGCCCAGCCGCCTTCGTTTACTCTGGAAAACTATTCCGAGGTGCTGATCAACGGCAAACTTGGCCAGGCGTTTATCAATACGCTGACGGTGACGATTCCCGCCACCGTTATTCCGGTATTGATGGCGGCCTTTGCGGCGTATGCCTTTAGCTGGATGCCGTTCAAAGGGCGCGATTGGTTATTTGCCGGCGTGATCGGCCTGCTCGTCGTCCCCTTGCAGACTTCGTTGGTGCCCTTGCTGCGCCTATACAGCGATGTCGGTAATTTCTTTGGGTTTGAAGCCAAGGGGTATGTCGGGGTCTGGATGGCACACACCGGATTTGGTTTGCCGCTGGCCATCTATCTGATGCGTAATTACATGAAGGGCCTACCCAAGGATTTGATCGAATGCGCTCGGGTTGACGGCGCCAGTCACTTTGAGGTCTTTACCAAAATCGTGCTGCCGCTGTCGGTACCGGCCTTGGCCAGTTTCACCATTTTCCAGTTCCTGTGGGTCTGGAACGATCTGCTGGTGGCTCTGGTGTTCCTAGGGCAAGCTGAGGATCAGATTGTCCTGACCGCTCAGCTGCGGGCATTGTTGGGAACCCGTGGCTCGAACTGGGAAGTGCTCACCTCCGGTGCGTTCATCACCATTATTCTGCCGCTGATCGTGTTCTTTAGCCTGCAGCGGTTCTTTGTTCGAGGCTTGGTCGCAGGCTCGGTTAAATAAGACTTAACCGCGCCGGGCCAAAAAGTCCTGCCAGCTCAGCGCCGATTGCTTCGGAATTCGGCGCTGAGTGGGGTAGTCGACGTACACCAGACCAAATCGCTGGGTATAGCCAAACGCCCACTCAAAGTTATCCATCAAAGACCAGGCGTAATAGCCCCGAATATCTACACCCGCTCGGCAAGCCTGATCGATGGCGGCTAGGTGGCCCTGGAAATAGCGAATACGTTGTTCGTCATGAACCTCGTTGTCGATCAAATGGTCATCACAGGCCGCGCCATTCTCGGTGATGTATAGCGGCGGCAGGTCATAATCCTGGTTCAACTCAAGCAAGATATCCGCAAGACCTTGAGGATAAATATCCCAACCAATATGGGTGCGCTCGACACTCCCTTCAGGCGCGCAATCATAACCGCGCTGGTTATCAGCCTGCGTCACCATACTGCGGGTGTAATAGTTCACGCCTAACCAATCCAGGGGCTGCGCCATGATCGCGCGGTCACCCGCCTGCTCATCTTCGCCCCCCTGGGCCATTAATGCCGGCAGGGGTTCGCGACCCGACAAGCGGTCCATCCAAAAGCGGACCCGTTCAGCATGAACCAGCTCGCGGGCCGACTCATCCGCATCGGACTGAGCGTGCAAGGCCTCAAAGTTCAGCACCAAACCTAGGGACTGATCGTTACGCTCTGCACGCATCGCTTGCAAGCCCAGGCCGCTGGCCAGCATCAGGTGATGGGCCGCACGCAGCCCCTCTGCACGGTCCGTATGACCCGGCGCGTGCGCACCGATGTCATAGCTCAAAATGGATGAGCACCAGGGCTCGTTAAGCGTCGCAACCCGCGGCATCAAATCGCCCAACTCGCGCACGGTCAACGCCGCGTAGTCGGCAAAGCGATAGGCCGTATCGCGATTCAACCAGCCCCCATCAAGCGCACTGGGCAAATCCCAGTGGTACAGAGTGACATTGGGCGTAATACCCCGGTGATGGCAGGCCTCAAGCAGGCGCCGATAGAAGTCGACACCCTTGGAATTCAGCTTGCCGTCGGCGGTGATCAATCGAGGCCAGGCCAATGACAAACGATAGTGCTCGAAACCCAGGGATTTGATGAGGTCCAAATCCGATTCAAATCGATGGTAGTGATCGCAGGCCACATCACCATTACTGCCATCCAAAATGCGGCCACCTTGGCGACAAAAATCATCCCAGATCGAGGCCTGACGCTGGTCCAGTCGGCTAGCCCCCTCAATCTGGAACGACGAGGTGGCGACTCCAAATTCGAATGTGGGCTGACGTAACAACGAATCTGGAGCCAAATGCCGATCAATCATGGGGTTTCAACTGCCTGTATGTAATGTAGGTGATTATTATCAACCGCTGCAGCCGCGCCCAGCAAACCGGCCTGCGGCGCAGTCACTAGTGATACCGTCATCGATTGCATGTACTGCTCAAAGCGTCCCTTGTGGTGCAGTCGAGGCAGAAATTCGCTGGATTGTAGAAACTCAACCATGCGCGGCAGGATGCCACCACACAGATAAATGCCCCCCAGCGAGCCTAGAGTCACAGCCGCATTACCCACCGTGGTACCCAACACCGCACAAAACGTCCGCAGCGTTTTGACACTCAGCTCGTCGCGCCCTTCTTGCGCCCGCCGACTGATGATCGCAGCGGTCCAATCCTGCGAATGTTGAACACCGGCGATGTGAGAGTAGGCTTCGTGAATGTTCTCGATGCCCTGACCACTGATCAAACGCTCTGCACTGACATGGCCAAATCGATCGCGTAAATAGTCGATGACCTGGGCTTCCTCGTGATCTGTAGCCGTGGCCGCCACATGCCCACCCTCGCAGACGATCGGGACCCAGCCCTGGGCCGTGGGCACCAAGCCTCCGACACCTAAGCCGGTGCCTGGCCCGATCACTAACTTAGGCCGGCGCTCAGCCAACTCACCCGGATGCAGGATTAATCTCTCATCGTCATGCAACAGCGGCACTGCCAATGACTGGGCCGTGAAGTCATTAATCACGCGTAACTCGTCAAGGCGTAACTGAGCCAGCAATTCGCGCTTGGAAAACTGCCAATGGTTATTGGTCATCTTGACCCGGTCCCGCTCTACCGGGCAGGCCATGGCGACGCTCAGGCATGACGTCGTGATATCGACCTCAGCCAAATAGGCTTGGAAAGCCTCTGCCAGACCATCGAAATCGAGACAGGGATAGACTCGAATATCACTAAGATCATGCGGGTCATCGCCACGCATCGCGGCGAATCGAGCGTTGGTGCCGCCAATATCGCCGACGACTGCGCGAACCTGATCAGACACGGGTCAGATCGCCCAAGATGCCACCACCCAACTCTGCCGGCAGTGCAGTAGCGCGCTGAACGTTGAACAACTCGCGGCCCATACCCTGGGTCGGTTGCAATACGCAGCGATTAACCCGGCTGGCTTGAGTCTCCTCATCGACGAGCCAGCTTAATTCGCCTGTCGTCGCATCCAGACGCAGCAAGTCTCCGTCTTGAATCTTGCCGATGTCGCCACCGGCCACCGCTTCTGGGGATAGGTGAATAGCAGCCGGCACTTTGCCTGACGCGCCGGACATACGACCGTCGGTGACCAAGGCCACTTTGTGTCCGCGGTCCTGCAAGACGCCCAGAAATGGGGTCAATTTGTGCAGTTCGGGCATACCGTTAGCCTGGGGGCCTTGCGCGCGCACCACGGCGATGCAATCACGATCCATCGAACCGGATTCAAACGCCGCCTTAACGTCATCTTGATGTTCAAACACAACGGCCGGTGCTTCGATCACGTGATGAACAGAATCCACCGCGCTGATTTTGATCACGGCCTTGCCCAGGTTGCCATTCAGAACCCGCAGCCCGCCGTTGGATTGGAATGGAGACAACACGGTGCGAATCACTTCAGCATCCAAACTTTGAGTCGGACCCGGGACGTAACCCAGCTGATCGCCCTGCAATTGCGCCTGCTGGGTGTAGCGACTTAGACCCGGACCTGCGACGGTATTAACGTCCTCGTGCAGCAGCCCGGATTGCAACAGCTCGTGAATGACATACGGCATTCCGCCCGCCGCATGGAAATGATTCACGTCAGCCTGTCCGTTGGGGTAAACCTTGCTGAGCAACGGCACCACTTGGCTGAGCTCGTCAAAATCCTCCCAGGTGATGCGAATGCCGGCGGCCTGCGCAATCGCCACCATATGCAGCGTGTGGTTTGTGCTACCCCCAGTCGCCAACAAGCCTACCAATCCATTGACCATGGATTTTTCATCCACGACACGCCCCATGGGCGTCCACTGCTGGGTCAGGTGCGTAGTTTCGATGACCCGACGCGCCGCTGCGGTGGTAAAGGCGCTACGTAGTTCCGAGCCGGGGTTTTCAAAGGCGGCACCGGGTAGCATCAACCCCATGATTTCGAGCATCATCTGGTTGGTGTTGGCTGTGCCGTAAAAGGTGCAGGTACCCGCACTGTGGTAGCTGGCAGACTCCGCCTCAAGCAATTCTTCGCGGCCAATTTTCCCTTCCGCGAACAGCTGACGAATACGAACTTTTTCTTTGTTCGGCAGGCCACTGGGCATCGGACCCGCGGGAATCAAGATCGCCGGCAAATGACCGAAACGCAGCGCGCCAATCAACAGGCCCGGCACAATCTTGTCGCAGACACCCAATAGCAACATGGCGTCGAACATATCGTGGGACAGTGATACGGCCGTGGCCTGCGCGATGACATCACGCGATAGCAATGATAGCTCCATCCCATCACGTCCCTGGGTCACACCATCACACATCGCAGGAACACCGCCTGCCACCTGACCGACCGCGCCAATCTCGCTCAGCGCTTGCTTGATTTGATCCGGATAGCCTTGGAACGGCTGGTGAGCGCTCAACATGTCGTTATAAGACGTCACAATCGCAACGTTAGCGCTTTGATCACCCTTTAGACGATCCTTGTCGGTTTTCCCGCAAGCCGCGAAGCCATGCGCCAGGTTGCCGCAGCTGAGCCCGCTACGCAGCGGGCCATCCGAAGCCGCCTGATCGATCATCTGCAGGTAACGGGCGCGCGAATCGCGGCTACGTTCGATGATGCGCTGGGTGACGCTTTGTACAGTCGGATGCATGGCTAACCTCAATTTTTCTATGAATGTTGTAATTATACGGACTATTGGGCCAATAAATCCCGTGCAATTGGCATAAATGTTAGTAAACTTACGAAAAATCCAAAAGAGCTTTCGAGGGCCCCGCGATGACAATCAAGGTAGCTATTAACGGTTATGGCCGTATCGGTCGCAACATTCTACGCGCACTGTACGAACGTGAACTGTCAAACGACATCCAGGTCGTCGCCATCAACGATCTCGGCGACGTCAACATCAATGCACACCTGACCCAATTTGACACTACCCATGGCCGCTTTCACAAGTCGGTCAGCGTACAGGGTTCTGACATGGTCGTCGGTTCAGACACCATTAAGGTCTTCACCGAGCGCAACCCCGCCGCCCTACCCTGGGGTGAGCTAGACATCGACGTGGTTTACGAGTGCACCGGATTGTTCACCGACCGCGACAAAGCGGCCATGCACATCCAGGCCGGCGCCAAGAAAGTCATCGTCAGCGCACCGGGTAAATTGATGGATGCCACCGTGGTACACGGCGTCAATCATGAAATCCTGAATGAAAAGCACCAGATCATTTCGAATGCCTCGTGCACGACGAACTGCCTGGCCCCCGTAGCCAAGGCACTGAACGACGCCTTTGGTATCGAAAATGGCCTGATGACGACCATCCACGCCTACACCAACGATCAGGTGCTGACGGATGTCTACCACACCGATCTGTATCGGGCCCGCAGTGCAACCCAGTCCATGATCCCGACTAAAACCGGTGCCGCAGCTGCGGTGGGCTTGGTTTTGCCGGAACTAGACGGCGTCCTGGACGGCATGGCGGTCCGCGTACCCACCATTAACGTTTCGTTGGTGGATTTGTGCGCGACACTAAAAGTCGAAGCCAGCGTCGAGGAAATCAATCAGGTGCTATCCGGTGCAGCCGACCGCTCCGGCGGCGTCTTTGTTGCCAACGCCCTGCCGTTGGTCAGCACTGACTTTAATCACCACCCCGCCAGCAGCATTGTCGACTTGAATCAAACCCGCGCTAACGGCCGATTGATCAAGGTCATGAGCTGGTACGACAACGAGTGGGGCTTTAGTAACCGCATGTTGGACAACACCCTTAGCTGGGCACGCGCCTGCGGCGGCCAGTTCGCAGCCAACGCAATCGCATAAAGGCTTGCAAAGCGGCGCATTGTCCTATGCAATGCGCCCATGTTGACCATCAAAAAACTCGGGCTCAAATGGGACGACGCTGCGGCGAGTACCGAAGAAGCCCTCGACTTTCCCGGCCTACACGGCTACGTGTGCGCTAATCTTTCATCACCCACCCCGTGGGACGACTTGCGTGTTGCCACCGAGGCCTGGGGCGAGACTCCGCCCGAGGACATGGTAGATATCGCCAAGAGTCTGGCCACGCGTTTGGACGAGCGGCTATCCGCTGGCGACACGCCTTGGATTCCCGCCCCCCTCGAAGCACCCACTGAGGATTTCCACCCGCTGCAGGAATGGGCTGTGGGCTACCTTGAGCGCGTGTTCGCCGATGATGGTGCCTGGTTCGAAGGACATGACGACAGTGTGGCTCAGGCCTTGGTACCGCTAATGGTTCTTAGTGGACTATTCGAAGAAGAGCCCGACATGGCCGAGCTGATGGCCGATACGCCCAATGTTGAGCGCATGGCCAAAGACGTCCCCGATCTGGTGGTTGACCTATACGGTCTGATTCACCTAGGTGAGGACAAGGACTAAACCTCTCGTAGCAATACCGCCGGGGCCACCTGCGTGACCCGGCGTGTACCGATCCAGCCCGCACCGATCAACAACGCCATACCCATCAGCGGCAGCAACACCCACATTCCGGCGTGAAACGTCCAGTCCACACCCAGATTTGAGTACACAAACACGCTACCTAATTCGGCGCCACCGGCCGCCAATAATCCAGACAACCCACCCAATAATGCGAATTCGGATAACTGAGCCGCACGAGCCTGTGCTCGGGACGCGCCCAGCACACGCACCAAAGCGCCCTCACGAATCCGCTCGTCCAAGGTGCTGTTCACGCTGACCCACAACACCACGAGTCCGCCGGCCAACACAAATCCGAGCACTAGATTGACGGCACTGGTGGCTCGTTCAAGTACCGTACGGATCTGCTTGAGCAGCGCATCCACCTGAAACAGGGTGATGCCAGGAAATTCATCCACCATGGCACGGGCAATGGATTGTTTAGCCGGATCAATTCGCATCGAAGTCAGAATCGCTCGCGGCATTCGATCCAAGGTCCCGGGATTAAAAATCATGTAAAAGTTAGGCTGAAAGCTGTCCCACTGAACGCTGCGCAGACTGCCAACACGCGCCTCGAACACGATGTCATTGACGGTAAAGCCCAACCGATCACCCACGTTCAAGCCCAGCTCTGCAGCCACCTCACTCTCTACACTGACGGTTGTCTCGCCCGGATTCGCGCCGTGCCATTGGCCCGACAAAATTCTATTGTCCGCAGCCAGTACCGCTGACTCGGTCAAGGATAGATCGCGCTCCAAAGCCTCAGGCGTATCCTCTTCTTTGGAGACGACCTCGGTGACGGGCACCCCATTGATCTGGGTGAGTCGCCCCCGGCTGACCGGATACAGCGGGCTGGATTCAATCTCGTTGTCTGACAAGAAGCGACTGAAGTCATCCACTTCCTCAGGCAACACGTTCAATACAAAGTAGTTGGGAACATCCTCAGGTAGCTGTTCCTGCCAGCGGCCGACTAACTCCTCGCGGACCAAGAACAGCAAACTCATCGCCATTAGGGTCAGCGAAAACGCAAGGAATTGAGCCGCCGCTGCCCGGGGCTGGCGCGCCAGGTGCAAAATCCCAAAGCGCCAGGCCTGCCCGGCAATACCGCGCGCAGCGCCCAGCGAACGCAGCAAACCGACCGCCAAAAAAGCCATCACGGCCACGGCCAGAACACCGCCAAAGGCCAAGGTTGCCGTCAGCATGACGTCCCCGGTGTACAGCACCATCAACGCGCCCAACGCAATCACTGCACCGGCATAGGTGACCCACAACGCCACCGGCGCACTGCCCAGATCCGCGCGCAAGACACGCAACGGCGGCACCTGGGCCAACCGAATAATCGGCCCGGCACCAAAACCAATGGCGACAGCGACCCCAGTCGCTAATCCCATCCAAATCGGTTTCGTACCCGGCGGCGGGAGCTCCCCTGGGAACATGGCGGCCAGTATGCCAATCAGGCTGTACTGGGCCACAAACCCAATCGCAAGACCCGACGTGACCCCCAGCGCGGTCAAGCCACCCAGTTGAATCAAATGCACTTTAAACACGTTGGCGCTGGATAAACCCAGCGTGCGCAACAACGCAGTGGCGGCTTGGTGTCGCTGGCCATAGCGATTCGCACCCATCGCCACACCCACACCGGCAACGATGATCGCCAACAACGAGCCTAAACGAAGATAACTGGTGGCTCGTTCCATCGCGTTGCCAAAGGCGTTACCTCCCTCGCCGCCACTACGAATCCGTTGCTGCGGCTCCAGACTCGCTTCTAGTTCAGCCTTGAAGGTGGGCCAGTTCGGGCCATCAAAGACCTGGTAGTAACGCACACGCGCCCCAGGCCGGATAATCTCGGCGGCTTCCAAATCAGCACGATTCATCAGCACCCTGGGCTGCAAAGAGTAAAAGCCGCCTCCCCGATCCGGCTCAAAGGACAGAATCTGAGTCACCCTCAAATCAACCGCCCCGACCTCTAGCGAATCCCCCGGGCCGAGTTGCAGCTCGGTGGCGAGTTGAGGGTCAATCCAGACCGTACCGGGATCAGGAATACGGCCATCGGCCGCCTGCTCGACCCCATAGGGCTGATCGGTAATGCGCGGCTCACCTTTCAGCGGCCAACCCGGCTGCACCACCTTGACGGCCGACAGTCGAAAATCATCCTGCGATGCCACCACCGATGGAAATTGAATCCACTCGTTGGTGCGCAAGCCCAGCTCCTGCGCCCGCTGCAGTACCTCAGGACGGATCGCTTCAACATCGCGCAGTTGAATATCGCCACCGATCAATTCGGCGGCCTGGGACTGCATGGCACGCTCTACGCGATCGACCAGAAAACCGATCGCGCTGGCACTGGCCACCGCGACCGCCAATGCCAAGACCAACAGCCCCGCATCTCCGCTGCGCCAATCCCGGCGCAAAAGCTTCATCGCCAGCTTAAACATGAGCTTCCTCAAGCGTGCCGTTGTCCAGAACCAGGCGACGCTGGCAACGTTGTGCCAATTGGGTGTCATGGGTCACCAACACCAGGGTCGTGCCATATTCACGGTTGAGGTCAAACAACAGCGCTTCGATTTTCTCACTGTTCTTGGCATCCAGATTGCCCGTGGGCTCATCAGCAAAGAGCAATTTGGGACGGGCGGCGAAGGCTCGTGCAATCGCGACCCGCTGCTGTTCACCGCCAGATAGGCGGCCTGGTAGGTGCTCCATGCGGTGATTCAAGCCCACTTGATCGAGCAAACGCGCTGCCCGTGATTTGGCCTCAGGCTCACCCTGCAATTCCAGGGGTAACATCACGTTTTCCAATGCCGTCAGCGCGGGAAGCAGCTGAAAGTTTTGGAACACAAAACCGACTGTACCCGCTCGCGCCGCCGCCCGGCCATCCTCGCTCAAAGCATCAAAGGGCTGTCCCATCAGATGGATGCTACCGCCGCTGGGCTGGTCTAGACCCGCTAACAATGACAGCAAGGTACTTTTGCCGCTGCCACTGGGACCAATAATCGCAACCGACTCACCGGGGTTGATGGTGAGGTTAACCGACTCCAGTATGGTGATGGATTCCTCTTCAAGCTGAACTCGCTTGGCCAGGTCATTAACCTGAAGCACTGCAACACTGGGAGCATTCATGCGCATTTTCCTAATTCTGTTGGCCTTGTTGTCGCCCTGGGCCGCCGCAAAAGGCCCCGTCATGGTGTATGGCGACAGCCTATCGGCCGCCTATGGGTTGGAGATCGAGCAAGGCTGGGCCTGGTTATTACAAGATCGTTTACAAGACAGTGGGGATGATCGGGACGTGATCAACCTGAGCGTGTCCGGTGAAACCAGCGGGGGTGGCCTGGCTCGATTGCCCGATGCCTTGGCCCGCTATCAGCCGAGTGTGTTGATCCTGGAGCTAGGCGCAAACGACGGATTACGTGGGTTATCCCTCCAACGACTGCAACGAAACTTAACCACAATGATCCAAGCGGCCCAGGCCATCGATGCCCAGGTCCTACTGATCGGTATGCGATTACCCCCCAGCTATGGACGCCGGTACGTGCAAGCGTTCGAAGCGGTCTTTCCTGCGGTCGCCGAGCAAACGTCTGCGGCCCTGATGCCTTTCTTACTCGAGGCTATCGCGCTGGATGAATCGCTGTTCCAAGAAGACCGCCTGCACCCGACCGCGCAAGCTCAACCGATCTTGCTGGATCAAGTTTGGCAGCACCTACAGCCGCTGCTGTAACTGTTCGTGAAACGCAAGTAGATACGGATCCGTCATACCGGACACGTGATCCAAAGCCAGCTGGTATTGGGTATACAGCGGTAGGGATTCCTGGGGAAGCGAGCGTTTAAGCTCCGTCAATACACGAACCGCTTGGGCGCTAAACCCGTGGCGCTGAGTGGCGGCTAAATGGCGCTCGTATAGGGCACCGATCAAGGCCTCGAGAATCTCTTGGATCCGCTTGTGGGCATCGACCTGATGGAGTTGCTTACGATCCGACTGGTAAATGCGCTCGCTAGCAAAGCGCTTGAGCCGTGCAACACTGTCCATCGGATCGCCGATCGACAACACATCCCCTGAGGTCTGTCCGCGCATAATCGCGTCATACTGCGTCTGAAACCCCGCCAGCATGGCCTCTTCCAACTGATCAATCATCAACCCCCTAGCCCGATATAAAAATCGGTGCGGATCCAAGTCGACCAGGGTTGGGTGCTTGGCCGGATCGATCAGGGCCAGGAACAAGTCCCTGGCTTCTTCAAAATCGATCACCTGCATCTCGACCGCATCCTCGATGTCGATCACGCTGTAACAGGCATCGTCTGCCGCCTCGACTAGGTAAACCAGAGGATGGCGCGCGCATTGGTTGCGCCCCAGCGAAGTCAGACCCAAACGATCCGCCACTTCGCTAAACAGCGGCCACTCGCTGTGGTTAATCCCGTATTTACCGCGCGGCTTGGCATCCCGAGTCCAGGGGTATTTAACAAAGGCCCCCAGCGTCGCTGCGGTCAATCGCATCCCGCCTTGAAACCGATTGGGATCCAGCTGGCTGAGCACGCGAAAACCCTGTGCGTTGCCCTCAAAGCTTTTGAGTTCCGCCTGCAGATTAATCGGCAGTGGTGTCAGGCACATCTGGCCCACCTCGCCGTGCCAAAAGTCGCGAATGGCTTCCTCGCCGGAATGACCAAAGGGTGGGTTGCCAATGTCATGGGCCAGAGCCGCGGCCTGCACGACCGTTCCAAGATCATCCGGATGGACCTGACGGGGCAATTCCCCCTGCTCGTCCAACCACTCACCCACGCGCATCCCAAAGGTGCGAGCCACACAGCTGACTTCCAGCGAATGAATCAGACGATCGTGAACCTGATCGTTTTGCGCCAACGGATGGACCTGGGTTTTCGCCGACAACCGGCGAAAGGCATCGGAGAACACGATCCGGTCGTAATCACGGTGAAACTGTTTTCGCACGCTGGTGTCCGCTTGCGCGTTCCAAGTGTTTTGCGCTGTCCGTCGGTCCCGGCACAGCAGACGATCCCAATCCAATTCGGCATCCAATTCATCGACAATACTGCTATCTTAGCGCGCGTGACTGATAACAACACTCAAAAGGTCCGAGCCCACTTTGCGCTTCAGGGGACGGCACTGTTCGATTTGCCACCCGATCAATGGCCCCGCGATATCCCCATTCGCGTGTACCCCGAGGATCGGGCCAGCCAAGCACTGGTCCAAGCCGCCTGCGGACGCAACCCAACACAGCCGACTCAGGGCTTATTTATTCCTGCCAGTGTCATGCTGGGTGAGGGCCGCTGGGCGCGTCATTCGTCGGGTGTTTTGCGCGGGCTTAGTCGACTGCTCAAAGGCCGGCGAGCACGAATCCGCTTTGGCCAACCCAGCCAAGATATCGATCAGCCCAAACAGCTGTATTACCAAGGTGTACCGCCCGCCACCGATACCCTGGCCGAGATTCAACGGCGGGTACTGGCTGAACCGAGTTTGCGGGCCTTCGTCCAGCATCCCTCCGACGAAAAACGGGTACGACGTTTGGTCCGCGAGTTGGCGGCACGCCCCAGCCCTGCCCTGACACGGACATTCGATGGCATTCTGAATGGCTTTTGGTCCCGCTTTTATCAGGGCATCGACGTACAAGGCCTAACCGAAGCACGCCAGGATTTACAGGATCGAGTGCCGATTTATTTGGTGACGCATCGCAGCCATCTGGACTATCTGTTGATTAGCTGGCTGTTGTTTCGAGCGGGACTGACACCACCGGTCATTGCTGCTGGAATCAACCTCAATCTGCCGGTGATCGGGCGCATCCTACGGGCCGGCGGTGCGTTCTTTATCCGCCGCCAATTCAAGGGTGATCCGCTGTACCAACAAACGGTCAAAGCTTACATGGCCAGCCTGGTGCGTCGGCGCCAACCGATTCTTATTTTTCCTGAGGGGGGCCGCAGCCGTGATGGGCAATGCCGCGCCTTGAAACTGGGTCTGGTCAAAGATCTGCTCGACAGCGCGCAGCACACGCCAATGGCGATCGTGCCAGTTACCCTCGCCTATGATCGAATGCCGGATTCACAGGGCTATCGCGCCGAATTAGAAGGTGCAAAAAAATCCGGAGAGAAACTCTCTGACCTTCCCAAAGCTTGGCGTTTAC
>JBMYYI010000011.1:0-43597 GCA_049609265.1 Litorivicinus sp.
GCTTGAGTTAATCGAACTCAACAATGATCGCCTGATTGTCGAAACCCTCGCCGCCGGACAAGCCGATCTGGCTGCGGTTTCCCTACCGATGTTGGAGCGATGGACGGGACTGATTCAATTCAGCGACCCGCTTTTGAGCGATCAATATGTATTGGCCTATCACCCCGATGACCCCGAGCCTGAAATCGAAAAGCTGGCGATTTCATCCATTGCGGTATCCGCCCAGGAGAGCGCCCTGGCCTTTGCACGGGCACAAAAGGCGCTCATCGGAAAGCTACGCCCCTACCCCGATCAGGATGCATTTTCGCTGATGCGCGCGGTTGCCGAAGATCGTGTGCCCCTCGCCTTGGTGCAAACCGCACAATTTGATCTGGCCCGGGCTGCGCATTTAGAGCTTGAATCGCTGGCAATCGGTGACGCCGTCGAGCTGGGCTGGGGCCTGGGTCGGGACCTGCCGAGTTCGGTTAAACGGGCACTGAACAATATGATTGGCCGGGCACAGCGTAGCGGCGAATTAGACGATGTCGTCGTTCGGCATTTGCCAGGCCAGCCCTTGGATGGCTATGCCGCGCAGAGTTTCGATCGACACATTCGTGATCGTCTATCCGTTCATTGGCAACACTTTGCGGATGCCGGCGCAGAAACCCAGCAGGACCCTCTTTTGTTGGCCGCGATCGGCTATCAGGAAAGCCACTGGCGGCGCCGAGCGAAGAGCCCCACCGGTGTTCGTGGCGTGATGATGCTGACCCTGCCCACCGCCAAGGAAATGGGAGTCACCAATCGCCTGGACGCCCGGCAAAGCATCTTTGGCGGCGCTCAGTATCTGCTCAAAATTCGCGAACGCTTTGACGATGAGGTCGCTGAGCCTGACCGCACCTGGTTGGCCCTGGCTGCGTATAACCTGGGATGGGGCCACGTCAGCGATATTCGCGCGCACGTCGCAAGCCAAGGGGGCGACCCCAACGACTGGGAAACCGTTCGCGCCGCCCTGCCGCTGAAAACCCAGCGCGAAATAAAATTTAAGAACGGGCGCGCCCGAGGTAACGAGGCCGTTGCCTACGTCGACAATATCCGCAACTATTACAACGCGTTATTACTCAAGGACAGTCAGGATAGCCTGATGGCTGATTTGCGCACCGACTAGGAGAGAGCATGAAAACCGTTCACAAGTACGTACTGAACCCGCACGGCGAGCCGCGTACGATCGAGATCACCGAAGATCACGCCTTTATCTACACCAGCTTTATGACCAACGCCAAAGAGCTGTGGGTTTGGGTGGAAGTGGACACCGACCCCGGTGCTAAGCGCGAAGTCAAAACCCTTAAGGTCACCCGCTCAGGCGATGCTTTGCCGACCGAGGCAGAATATTGCGGAACCGCGGTAGACCAATATCATGCCGAGGCCTACCACGTTTACTGTTTGGCGAACTAACCCGCCTTGAGTGCTTTCCTGGCGTCGCTAGATTCCCGGCGGCGACGGGCAAAGAAACCCGCCATTAGGGCGCCTGCCTGCTCAGGCAACACATTCCCCACCACCTCTACTTTGTGATTTAGCCACTCGTGCTCAAAGCCCCGTTGGTGACTGACACACGCACCGGATTTGGGCTCTTGCGAGCCAAACACCACCTTTTGAATGCGGGCGTGGACGATCGCGCCAACGCACATACCGCAGGGCTCTAGGGTGACGTATAGCTCGCAACCCGTCAGGCGATAGTTACCCAGGGTCTGCGCAGCATCACGCATCGCCACCACCTCGGCATGCGCGGTCGGATCCATGCCGCGAATCGGCTGATTAAAGCCCACCCCAACCAAGCGGCCGTCTTTGACCACCACAGCACCCACAGGCACCTCATTTAGCTCCCCACCCCGTTGGGCCTGAGCCAGCGCCATGCGCATCCATTTTTCATTCATGGCTTAACCCTAGTGCACAAAAAATTAATCACCCAGATCATTGAAGAGACGCTGAAAAACCGGTCTTAGATACTCGCATATTGTACCTGCCCAGCCCCAGTTCCATGCAGATATGCCCGTTATGGGACGGGGGAGACTGTACCTGCCCCACTGCCAAGATCAAGACCGGCAACTAGCTTGTATAAGCGCTCGTTGGGATGTGCCCGGCGATTGCTCAAACACAAAGGAATTCAAAAGACTCACCCCGGAGTAAAGCTATGGGAATTATGAAAAACGTCTCGCCGCAGCATGACAATGCTGGATCGAGCAAAATCGATGCTCGCGCCAAACGAGACGCCGAAGAGCAACGCCGCAAAGCCCGCACGCTGGCCAAGCAACAACAAGCGGCAGAAAAGATTGCCGCCGCCGCAATCGAGATGGCCAGTGGCGTTACGGAAGCCGCGACCGCTCGCGATCAACTGAGCACTGCAGTTAACGAAATTGCAGCCGGTGCCGCACAGTCCTCAAGTGCCTCGCAGCAGTCGCTGGCCGCGATGACGCAAATCAACACCCGCGTTGCGCGTCAATCAGAGTTGGCCAACGAAGCCACCGAAAAGACCCAGACCCTGCAAAATCTAGCCGATCGCATCGGCACCGACATCGGCGGGCTAGTCGCAAACGTAGCGAGCGCAAGTGAACGTCAGGCCGGATCGGTCATCATGGTCAATGAACTCGGCGAACAGGCCACCAAGATCAACGAAGCCGTCAAACAGGTGATGCGAATCGCTGACCAAACCAATTTGCTTGCACTCAACGCCGCCATCGAAGCGGGTCGTGCCGGTAAACATGGCAAGGGCTTTGCCGTGGTCGCGGACACCGTACGCACGCTGGCTGAAACCTCCGAGCGCAACGCATCCAACATCGCCAAACAAATCGAAATCATTCAGGCCAAAACGCAAGGCATTTCTGAGTCGGTTAAAGAGTCGGCCGAGACCGCCCTGCAAGAGGCTGAAAAAGGACGCACGATCACTGACCAGTTGGGCGTTATTAAAACTCGAATGGAAACCGTGTACACAGGCGCACTGGATCTGGGCAGCGCCGCGTCACAGATGAGCACGGCCGCTATCGAAGCGCAAAAAGGCTCTGAATCCATCGCGGCGGCCGCCGAGGAGCAATCTGCCGCGGTTGAGCAAGTGGTCAAAACACTGGACCAACAAGGTCAAGCCCTCGGTGGCGCCGAGCAGGCTGCTCAGAGCCTAGAAATTCTGTCTGATGAGTTGAAAAACTCAACCGACATTGCCAAAAGCGCCGAAGAAGTCGCCGCCAGTGCTGAGGAACTCAGCGCAAGCGTCGAGGAAATCAATCGCTCGTCAACCGAGATCATGACCGCGATTGGTCAGGTCTCGCGCGGTGCAGAACAGGCATCGACTGCGGTTGAGCAAGCGGTTGCAGGCATTAACCAAATCGAAAGCGGCGTAGAGCTGGCCAATGAGCGCACTAACGAAGGCGTTCGAGTCACTCAGGAAGTGGTCGATTTGTTGAGTGAAAACAAAGCCCTCGTGGGCGAGATGGTCACCGGCATCAACAACGCACTGGAAGCCGGCCGCGCCAACCTCAAAGAAATCAACGAAGTCGAACAAATGGCCCGTGAAATCGACAAAGTCGGTGAAGCGATCGGAACCGTCAGCGTCAAAATCGCAATGCTAGCCGTCAACGGAGCGGTCGAAGCAGCGCGAGCAGGTGAGTACGGTAAGGGATTTGCGGTGGTATCTGGCGATATCCAGAGCCTAGCCGACGATGCGGCTGAGAACGTCGACTCGATTAAGGACCTGGTCAAGAACATCCAAGACCAGGTGGTACGGGTACGAAACGATCTGTCTGAAGTCGCTGCGAACAGCACCGAAGAGGTCAAAAAAGCGGCCAAGAGCACTGAGGATTTGCGCACCGTCGAGCAGATGAGTGATGAAGTCCTCAACGGTAACCAAGAAATTGCCAAGGCCGCCGGCGAGATCATGGCTGCAGTCACCCAAGCCAAGCAAGGCATGGAGCAGATTGCCGCGGCCAACGAGCAGGCCGCCAATAACTCGCAGGAAGCCTCCACCGCGGCGCGTCAACAGGCCCAGGGTGCTGAAGAGCTGGCCGCTGCGATCGAAGAAATCGCATCTATCGCTGACGAGCTGCAAAGCGCGTAACTCAGGAGAAACCTATGTCAAACATGCAAATAGGCGATCTTGAGAACGCCGTTGAAGAGGACACAAGCTTGCAGTTTGTGACCTTTCAAGTCGGCGACGAGGTGTTTGGCTTTTCAATGGCTCAGGTGTCGGAAATTATCCGACTGCCGCAGACTGTTGAAGTGCCTCTGACGCCCGGCGCTTTGCATGGACTGGCGAATCTGCGCGGCACCATTTTGCCGGTTCTGGACTTGCGCCAGATCCTGCACATGGACCGCGTTGAGCACAATGACGCCACCCGCGTCGTTGTGACCGATGCCGGCTCGCAAGTCGGGTTGGTGGTCGATCGGGTCCTGCAAGTGGTGAATGCCACCGCCGACCAGATCGAGGACTCCACATCGGTTCAGTCCAACGTCGATTCGGACGTACTTAATGGCGTACTAAAGACCGACCAGCACTTGGTTCAAATCCTCAACGTCAATCAGCTGATCTCGCAGGAATTTCAACGAGTCGCGGCCCAGGCTGCGAGCGTTGGCGATCCAACGGGACTGAGCGACATCATCGCTGAGGACGATGAGGACGAGGACATGGATCAACTGGTTAGCTTTAGCGTGGATTCGCAGGAATATGCGTTTGATCTGATGGATGTCGAGGGCACCTTACGTGTGCCTGAACACATCACTCAGGTACCGCAAGCCGGCTCACACGTGCTGGGTCTGATCGACCTGCGTGGCACTTTGGTGCCGCTACTCAGTCTGCGCCGCATGTTCGCGCTGCGGGACGCTGAGATCACCGAAGCTCACCGAATTTTGCTGGTCAATCTGCGCAAATCTGATGGCTCAAAGGAATCGGTGGGTCTGGTTGTGGATCAGGTCCGTGAAGTCCTGCGGGTACCACGCGACGTGCAGGATGCGATGCCCGGTCTACTGCAAGCCGATGCGGATGAAATCACCCGCGTCTGTCGGCTGGATAACGGCAAACGACTGGTCTCAGTTGTCGCAACCGATGCCCTGTTTGGCCATCCGGCCGTGACCGCTGCCTTGGAAGAAAACCCAACGCAACACACCGAAACCACGGAGCAAGAAGAAATGATTGAGGAGAATGCACAACTGGTCGTGTTTTTGCTCAACGGTCAGGAGTACAGCGTCAGCATTGATGATGTTCAAGAAATCACACGTGTCCCTGAGCGCATGGACAAGGTGCCCAAAACCGCCAGCTTCATCGACGGTATGGTCAACCTGCGCGGGACGGTGTTGCCGGTCTTGGATATGCGCACGCGCTTTAACATTGAGCGCATGCCCAGCAACGATCGTCAGCGCATCATCGTGTTGAGTGTCGAGGGCGTTCGCACAGGGTTTGTCGTCGACTCCGTGGCTGAGGTATTACGCCTGGCCAAAGATCAAATCGAAACCGCACCGAATCTGTCCGAGGAGCAAAGCCGGGTGATCAGCCAGGTCGTGAACCTCAAGGAAGACAAACGGATGATTCAGGTCCTAACCGTCGACGAGCTGCTGAGCAACAAGGAACTCAGCACCATCGCCACTGAGGCTGCCTGACGCATGAGCGAAAAAGTACTGGTCATTGATGATTCGGCGTTAATGCGTAAGCACATACGCCACATTCTGGAGGCCCAAGGTTTCGAAGTCGAAACCGCCCGCAATGGAGAGGAGGGCCTTGAAAAAGTTAAATCCTGTAATCCATCGGTGGTGTCTTTGGATATCAACATGCCAGTGATGGATGGCATTACCTGCTTGAGTCACATCATGACCGAGGCGCCCCGCCCGGTCGTGATGGTCTCATCGCTGACTGAAAAAGGGGCCCTGGCTACCTTTGAAGCGCTCGAATTGGGCGCGATTGACTATGTCGCCAAACCCGGCGGCACGGTCTCTTTGAATATCAAGGAAGTATCCGAAGAACTGGTCAGCAAAATCAGCCAAGCCGCCAAGGTTCGGGTCGGGTCTAAATCGGGACTTCGGACCCGTTTGCGTGTCCAGCGAGAACAGGCGGAAGCCACCCCCATCAAGCCCCGCGCCCGAATCAATCGGACCGCGGACGAGACACCTGAGCTGATTATGGTCGGCGTCTCTACCGGTGGCCCCGGTACCGTTGAAAAGATCATCGATCAACTACCCAGCGATTTTAATGTGCCGATTGTGATCGCCCAGCACATGCCTGAACGATTCACACAAGTCTTTGCGGAACGATTAAATCGAACCGCATCGCTGACCGTCGTCGAGGTCACGCGCCCCATCCGACTAGAGGGAGGGAGCGTGTACATCGCCCGCGGCGATCACGATTTAAAAATCATTCGTCGTGCTGGCCGACTGATGGCCACCAGTGTGTCCCCCTCGGCCGAGCACGTCTGGCATCCCAGTGTCGAGCGAATGGTTGAGTCGGCTATGACCCTAGTCGATCCGAAAAAGCTGATTTGCGTGCAGCTCACCGGCATGGGCAATGACGGGGCCTTTGCCATGACCCAGGCGCATAAAGGTGGCGCCAAAACCATTGCCGAATCAGAGCAAACCGCCGTGGTTTATGGGATGCCCAAGGAGCTGGTCTCCCAGGGCGGAGCTCAAGAAATACTCCCCAACACACGCATAGCCGATCAACTGATTAAGTGGGCCTACTAATGGGACTAACCAAAGCAAAACCACAACCCCATACCGGCGAGCAACGCAGCGAAACCCGCAGTGTTGAAAGCCTGTTAGAGCAACTCGCCGACGCAGACGCGATTAAGCGACGTTGGGCTGCGATTGATCTGGCGGATTACCCCGACAGTGCACCCTTTCTGTTCGACACGCTAATGGACGAGAACAAAGTCGAGGTCCGTGAGGCCCTGTTTGCCAGTCTGGGGCATATCGGAGGTTCCGGCGTGGTCGACGATTTGATCGACATTTTGCGGGCAGAGGACGCGGGGCTGCGCAACGGCGCCATCGAGGTATTGCAAACCATGCCCGAGGAAGTCGCCGAACACATTATCACCCTGCTGAATGACCGTGATTCGGACGTACGAATCTTTGCGATTGATATTCTGCAGTTGCTGGCCCATCCCGACACGCCGGTGTGGCTGGAATCAGTACTGCGCGACGAGCAACATATCAACGTGGTTGCGGCCGCCTTAGATCGCCTTGCCGAGGTGGGCGGCGAAGAGCAGCTCCCTGCTATCCGCACCCTGCGCTTGCGTTTTCCCGACCAGGACTATTTGCACTTTGCCATTGATACGTGCGTACGTCGGATCGAGGCCAGTCAATGAACGCACCCGCCAGCATTCACTCGATCCCAGAGATCACGACGGGTGAATTCGAGAAATTTCGCGATTTTTTCTATCGCAAAACCGGAATTCAGTTCGGTGACTCCAAGCGCTACTTCGTTGATAAGCGCCTGATCGAACGGATTCGTGCCACCGGTCACGACAGCTTCCGCCGTTACTTTCAGTTCATGCGCTTTCAGGCCTCAGGCTTGGAGGTCCAGGAGCTCATCAACTGCATGACGGTTAATGAGACTTATTTCTTTCGTGAGGAATACCAGTTCGAATGCCTAGTTGAGGAGGCTTTGAATGAATTAGTCAAACTCAAGCCTGGCCAACCGCTACGGATCTGGTCGATCCCGTCCTCCTCTGGCGAGGAGCCTTATTCGATCGCACTCTTTTTATTGGAAAAATGGCCGCTGATCGATCAGGTCGATATCGAAATTGTGTCCTCGGACATCGACAGTGACATTTTGCAGCGCTGCCAACAGGGAATTTATTCCGAACGCAGCCTGATGCACGTATCCGAACAGCTCAGGCAGCGCTATTTCACGCGCTACGGCGAGGACGAATTTCAGATCTGCCAAGAGTTGCGCGACAGCGTGCGCTTTACCCAAGTGAACCTAGCTGACTCAGGCGATACCCGCGCCTATCGCAACTTTGACGTGGTGTTCTGCAGAAACCTGCTGATCTATTTCGACGACGCAAGCCGACGAGATGCCGCCAATGTGTTCTATGGCGCACTCAACCCCGGCGGCTTTGTCTTTTTGGGCCACTCCGAATCGATGAGCCGGATCTCCTCGTTGTTCAAAGTTCGTAAATTTACCAAGGCCATCGCCTATCAAAAACCGTTGGAGAAACACGGATGAAAAAGATCATGGTGGTTGACGATGCGGTCACCGTCCGGATGTACCACCGCCAGCTTATGGAGTCTTTAGGCTGCGTGGTGGATGAGGCCGAAAACGGCGTTGAGGCCCTGGAAAAAGGCTTGGGTGGCGGTCACGACCTGTATTTGGTCGACGTCAATATGCCCAAGATGGATGGCTATCGGCTAGTCCGGGAGATGCGCCAAACCGACGAGCTCAAAGCGGTCCCCGTCATTATGGTTAGCACAGAGGCCCAGGACGAGGATCGTCAACGCGCGCTGGCCGCAGGGGCCAATTACTACATCGTCAAACCCGCCAAGGCGGACGAGTTGACCACCTATGCCTCGTTATTGGCAGGAGTGTGATATGGACCCAATGCTAGAGGCCTTTATCGCCGAATCCAAAGAAAACCTAGAGACCGCATCCACAGGCTTTTTGTCGCTGGAATCGGACCCCAATTCGCAAACGCTCATGGACGAAATTTTCCGTGCCATGCACACGCTCAAGGGCTCCTCGGGTCTGTTTGATATCCGACCCTTTACCGCCGTTGTGCATGCAGCAGAGGACGTGCTGGACTGCGTGCGCGCTGGTGAGTTGGAGCTTACCAGTGCTCATGTGGACCTGTTCTTTTCGGCGATGGATCAAATCAGCCAATGGCTAGAGGACTTGGATGGCACGGGCGAGCTAAGCCCAGGCGCTGAGGCGCACAGTGAGCGGCTATCCGGCGCCCTGCGGGTGCTCATCCCCAGCAGTGAAAACGAGCCAGTTGAACCCACAGACGACAAACCGGTGGCTTCGCTACAACCCCCCAGCTGGCTGTCGCATTTTAGCGGCGAAGAACGCGAGCGCGCATTGGAGATCGCACAGGACGGCCCGATCATCGCGGTCGAGTACATCCCCAACGCGGATTGCTACTTCCAGGGTGAGGACCCCTTGCATACCGTGCGCACCCTGCCCGGGATGTTGGCGTTTCAATCTCAAATCCTAAGCGCCTGGCCGGATTTGCTGGAGTTAGATCCCTACCAAAACAATCTGAAGTTCTGCGTCCTAAGCGAAGCCGACATTGACCAGGTCCAGGATTACCTGCGCTATATCACCGATCAGGTCACGATCTATGAGGTGCATGCCGCCCACTTCCTTGATGAGGGCGAGATCAACGAGCAGGTCATCCGCCAAGAGCAGATTCAGCTTGAGCAAACCCACCGTAACGCGCTGCTGGCGCAAAAAGAGTTGCTGACCCTGGCGGTCTCAGAGGCTTCGATTTCATCTGCCACCACCGTTGTGGGTCGTGTACTGGAATCTGCAGGGGTCGATACCAGCGAATTCGAAACCATCGCTGAAAAGGCGCAGAGCTCGCTTCAGCCCAATCTGCTGGACGATTACCTAGAGGAAATGCTGGCACCGATGCGGCTGCCAGCAGAGCCCGAAGTCACCCCCGAGCCAAAACCCATTGCTCAGCAAACGTCGATCGTGGATACACCGGCACCGACCCGCGGCGAGGTCAAACGCAACGAGAAATCCAAAACCCTAAAAGTGGATCAACATCGAATCGATACCCTGATGGATTTGGTCGGCGAATTAGTGGTCGCCAAAAATGCCCTGCCCTACTTGGCACGCCGCGCCCAAGAGGACTTTGGAAACCGCACACTGGCCAAGGAAATCGAGTCGCAATACAGCGTCATTAACCGCCTATCCGAGTCGTTGCAGGGCGCTATGATGCAGGTGCGTATGGTGCCCATGACCTCGGTATTTGGCCGCTTCCCACGCCTAGTACGGGATCTGTCCCGTAAGTTGGGCAAGGACATTCAGCTAGTCATGGAGGGTGAGGACACCGAAGCGGACAAGAATGTGGTCGAGGAATTGGCCGATCCGTTGATTCACCTGGTCCGCAACAGCCTAGATCACGGTTTGGAAACGCCGGATGAACGGGCGATAACGGGCAAACCCATGACCGGCACTATCACCCTGCGGGCCATTCCGCAGGACGATCAGGTCTTGCTAGAAATTATCGATGACGGACGCGGCATTGATCCGGACAAGATTAAGCGTCTTGCACTGCAAAAAGGCGTCATTGACCAGGCGCGCCATGACAGCCTCTCGGATCATGAGGCGCTTCAGCTGATTTTTGCCGCCGGTTTCTCGACCGCCGAACAGGTCTCGGACCTGTCCGGTCGCGGGGTCGGCATGGATGTCGTGCGCAGTGTTGTCGAGCACTCCGGTGGATCGGTTCAGGTATTCAGCGAACTAGGCCAGGGATCGACTGTTAGGTTATCGCTGCCACTATCGATGGCGGTTAACCGAGTCATGATGGTCGAAAGCGCCGGACAGATCTTTGGTATTCCGATGGAATCCATTATCGAAACGGTACGCCTACCGCGCAGCGAACTGACCCGCGTCAAGCACATGGATGTCGCCGTCCTACGTGACCAAATCATCCCACTGCGAGAGCTGCGTGATTTGATGCAACTCGGCCCCGCGGAGCCCAGCGATGAAGTCGCCGTTTTGGTCATGCATTGCCTGGGTCAAAACCTGGGACTGGTGATCGATGAGTTCCACGAGGGCGTCGACATCATCCAAAAGCCGTTAGAAGGCGTGTTGGCAAACTATCCGTACTATTCAGGCGCCGCGATGCTAGGTGACGGCAGCGTGCTTCTAGTACTGAACATGCGGGAGCTGTTGGCATGATCGAATTCAAAAAAACCGTTGCTGTACTAGGCTCAGAGTGTCCCATTGAAGAAGCCGAAACCCTATTGGCGTGGCTCGTTGAGCACCGCGCCGGTCGGGTCAACATGAAGGCTTTGCAACATCCGCACACCGCGGTGATGCAGGTGCTCATGGCCGCCCAACCTGAAATTACAGTTTGGCCAGCCAACCCAGATGTAAGCGCTTGGGTAAAACCCATGATGGCGCAGAATTAAAGGAAACTATTTGTGAAAAAAATCCTATTGGTCGATGACTCCACCACCATGTTGCTCAGCATGGAGGGCGTTCTGAAACGTCTGGGCTTTGATGTGGCAACCGCGGTGGATGGACCCAGCGCGCTCAAGACCATCCCTGAATTTAAACCGGACTTGATGATTACGGATTTGAACATGCCAGGCATGAACGGAATCGAGCTGATCAAGGAAGCCAAAGCGACACCTGCAATGCGCTTTAAGCCGGTATTGATGCTGACAACCGAGAGCCAGCAGTCTAAACGTGATGAGGCCAAGCAAGCCGGAGCAACCGGATGGCTAGTCAAGCCTGTTGCACCCGAGCAGCTGGCCGGTGTTGTGAAACAAGTACTACCCGGAGCCTAAGCCATGTTAGGCAAAACATGGTTTCACAAAGCGACCCCCAAGGAGATGCCTGTGACGCAGGACTTTTCCAAGGATGCACTGAATCGAGTCCTGGATGACCACACCCAAATCATCAGCGTGAACGAGGTCCTGGATCGTCAACTAGGCGGCGTGGCCGAAGTGACAGAAAAGGCCTCCATCGAGCTGGTTGAAAGGCTACAAGACATCGAGAAATCGGTCGATATGGCGCTGGCCGACATCCATCAGTCGATGGCCCAAAGCCAACACATGGCCAGTAGCAGCACCTCGCGTGTGGAGCAGGTCAAACAACAGGTGGGCGACATGCAGCGCTATATCGTGACTCGGGAAACCGAGACGATGCAGCATCTTGAACGGGTCAACACGGTTTTAATTGAAATCAATCAACTGACCGAGCTGACCGGCCTAGTCAAAAACATTGCCGCGCAAACCAACCTGCTTGCGATCAATGCGGCGATCGAAGCCGCTAGAACCGGAGAGCATGGTCGCGGGTTTGCCGTGGTCGCCGACGAGGTTCGAAAACTATCCGCCCAGTCACAGGATGCGGCCGAACGAATAGACAATGGGATCGACCGTGCGGTCACCGAAGTCGAAAACCAGATGCGCCATATTCTGGATCAGGACAAAATCGTAGCCGAAAACGCGGAACTCAACCGGTTCGCTCAGGAACTCGCCTCGATGGCAGAGATGTACCAAGAGGTTGAAGGATTAAACCAACAGGTCATGAGCAACATGGAACGGGGGGTGGCTGAGGTGCGCAACAAGGTGATCGAAACCTTTGGTCATGTGCAGTTTCAAGACATTACTCGACAGCGCATTGAAGCTGTCCAGCAAAGCCATCAAATGGTCAACGATCACCTGAGCCTAATCGCGACCTGCGGCGGCGCCCAAGCAATCTTAGGGTTACCCCCGATCAGCAGCGATGCGCTGTATGGTAACTACGTGATGGACGAGCAGCGTGAGTTGCATAATGTCAATAACAAGGATGAAAACACCGGCGAATCACCGCCTGTGATTGAGCTGTTCTAACCGGCGGGCCGGCTACGGGCGCGGTTGTAATCAATTCGATCCACCCGTGGCCAGCCAAACTCGATACAAACGCCCGTCGGGAGATTGTCCGATAGGGTTAGCTGCCCCCCCATGGACTCCACCAGACGGCGGCACACTGCTAGTCCAATGCCCGTCGAGCCCTTGGGCTTGCGATCCGCTAAGGTCTGAAACAATTGGCTGACTCGAGCGGTCGCGACATTTGGAATTCCCGGACCATCGTCACTGACCGATACGCGCCCCTCATTGGGTTTATCGCAAAACCGCACGTCGATATGCCCGCAACCCGTTTGGTGGTGCTTGATCGCATTACCGATCAAATTACGCAATACCGTTTCCAGCGGCACCCGCGCGGTCGTCCAGATCGCCGAGTCACAATACACCGTCAAGGTGAAGTCAGATTCGGGTTTCATCAAACTCCACACCTCGGCCACGGTTTTCTTCAAATCAACCGACTCGAATTGATCGTTCTGGTGCCCCGCTCGGGCGTAAACCAATAGGTCTTCAACCAGCCCCTGCATCTTCAAAATCCGATCAGAGGCTTTGCTCAGGTGATCGTTTACAAGTTCCATTTCACCCGCAGCCAAGTCGTCTTTGATCCACTGGCACAGGTGTCCCAACCCCAACACAGGTGAGCGCAAGTCATGCGAAACCACGCGGGTAAACTCGTCCAACTCGGTTATCGCTTGGGATAACGCCAGCTCCCGTTGCTTGCGCAACGTAATATCAACCACAGAAACCAGCGCTCCAATGGGGGCCTGCTCGGGCCAGGGCACCAAACCGATTTCAACTGGAAATTCATGCCCCTGGCGGTGCAAGGCGGTCAAATCACGCCCGTCCCCCATTAACCGGGCCTGCGGATCCTTCCAAAAACCATCCAACAATCGGACATGGTGACTGCGGTATTGTGGGGGAAGTAGGTCATTGAGATGCCAAAGATCGGGACAGACCTCCCAACCAAAGGTATCCAGCAATCGTTGATTGGCCTGAACAATGTGCCCACTTCGATCCACCAACATCATTCCGGTCGGTATCGCTTCGAGCAACGTTCGTTCCAGGACAGGCGTCATCCTTGTCTGCGTATCCATGGGGTGAGCTTAGCTAAGCTGCCGGGAGATCAGGCTGACGGAGTTCTAAGTTTGGCTAATTTAGAAAAATTAAAGTATGCAGCGTACGACCCGGCATTAGGGTAAATAAACCCGCCACCACCAACGCCCCAAAGAAAAGCGAGATCATAATCCCTCGATGTCGCTGCAAATCAGCCCGATCGCCAAAACGCTGGAAGCGGCGAATCGCCGAAACAGCGCGCCAAAGGGACACCAACGTCACAGGCACCAGCACATGGACCCATGAAAACCGGCCATCCGATAGCTCTTGAATGAATATGGCCGAGATGGCAACCAACACCATGAGTCCGACAAAAACACGACCGGCGACGCGATGCCGCCGATTACCTTTCGTCAACAACAAAAGACCCAGCCCGACAAAAAAGGCCGCGAGTGCAGATACTGCGTGGAGCTGAATAATCATAAAACTGAGTCACCAAGAATGGATGATGCCTAATCGAAGCACCCAGAGGTGGAGCAGCGCAACTCTGGGTTCGATCAATCCAGAAACCTTAGGTGCCCTGCACATAATACTCAAAGGCACAGCAATGAGGATTCAGAATGACACGGGCTGGCGGCCAACCCAGCGAGTCACACCGACCGATTCGCTCTCGTAGGCCGCAGGCCACGACGCGAATCGGCGGTTGTCGACTCGCTCACTCCCATTCAATCGTCGCAGGCGGCTTAGAACTCACGTCGTAAACCACCCTCGAAACGTCCTCGATCGAGTTGATGATCTTGGTCGAAACACGCTCAATAAAGTCGTACGGCAGATGCGCCCAACGGGCCGTCATAAAGTCCACTGTTTCCACCGCGCGCAAAGCGATAACTGGGGCATATCGGCGGCCATCGCCGACCACGCCGACCGATTTTACCGGCAGGAATACAGCGAATGCCTGCGAGGTCTTGTGATACAGCCCCTCGTCGTACAGCGCTTGGATAAAGATGTCATCGGCACGACGCAGGATGTCTGCGTATTCCTTTTTCACCTCACCCAAAATGCGGACCCCCAAACCCGGGCCAGGGAACGGGTGACGCCAGACCATGTTATGCGGCAGACCCAGGGTTTCGCCGATCACGCGGACTTCGTCTTTAAACAACTCACGCAGTGGCTCGACCAGTTCAAAGTCCAGATCATCCGGCAGGCCACCGACGTTGTGGTGGGACTTAATCACATGGGCCTTGCCAGTGCGCGATCCCGCGCTCTCAATGACGTCGGGATAAATGGTGCCCTGGGCCAAAAAGCGAGTGTTGTTGGCCAGCTTACGGGCCTCATCGGCAAATACGTCGATGAACACGCCGCCGATCGCTTTGCGCTTGTCCTCGGGGTCGTTCAGACCGGCCAAGGCATTCAAAAAACGCGCCTCGGCATCCACGCGAATGACCTTGACGCCCAGGTTGTCAGCAAAGATTTGCATGACCTGGTCGCCTTCGTTCAGGCGCAACAGGCCATTGTCAACGAACACACAGGTCAACTGATCTCCGATTGCCTTGTGTAGCAATGCAGCCACGACCGACGAATCGACACCGCCCGACAGGCCCAACATCACATGATCTGAGCCCACTTGGGCACGGATACGGTCGACCGCATCGTCAATAATGTTATCGGGCTTCCAGCTGGCATCGCATCCGCACACCTGCAATACAAAGCGGCTCAACATTTCACGGCCGGCTTCGGTGTGGGTGACTTCCGGGTGGAACTGGATGCCGTAATAGCCGCGATCCTCGTCACCCATTGCGGCAATCGGGGCGCCCGCTGAAGTCGCCTGGATCTCAAATCCCGGAGGCACTTGAGTGACTCGGTCCCCATGACTCATCCAAACCACAGTTGGGTCAGACAGGCCCTGCAGCAGCGTGCCGCCCACGGGGTTTAGATCCGCATGACCAAATTCACGGTGATCACTGGTTTCAACCTTGCCGCCCAACTGCGCCGCCATGGTTTGCATGCCATAGCAAATGCCCAATACCGGCACACCCGAGTTCCACACGCAATCATGCGCGCGCCAGGTAGTCTCTTCGGTCGCTGATTCCGGGCCACCGGATAGGATCAAACCCTTAGCGCCAAAATCGATAATCTCTTGCTCCGTCACATCACAGGGATAGATTTCGCAATACACGCCAATCTCGCGCACTCGGCGGGCAATCAGTTGGGTGTACTGACTACCAAAATCCAAAATCAGGATGCGGTGCGCGTGAATATCCATTGACATAGGGCTGTCCTTAGCGGGTCGGGTAGTTGGGGGCTTCACGGGTAATGGTGACGTCATGTACGTGGCTCTCTGCCACTCCCGCGTTTGAAATACGAACAAATTTGGGTTCATTGCTCATTTGAGCGATGGTCGGGCAACCGGTGTAACCCATGGAGCTGCGCAAACCACCCATCAACTGATGCACGATATCCGCCAACGGGCCTTTGCAGGGTACGCGGCCTTCGATGCCCTCGGGCACCAGCTTCTGTTGGCCTGCACTGGAGTCTTGGAAGTAACGGTCAGCACTGCCCTGCGCCATCGCGCCCAGTGAACCCATACCACGGTAAGCCTTGTAGGCTCGACCCTGATACAGCTCGACCTCGCCGGGCGCCTCGTCGGTACCGGCCAGCAAAGAGCCCACCATCACGGCGCTGGCACCGGCTGCGATGGCCTTGGCCACGTCGCCTGAATAACGAAGGCCACCGTCTGCGATGCAGGGCACGCCGCTACCTTTCAGCGCCTGAGCCACATTCCAAATTGCAGAAATCTGAGGCACACCTACACCGGCGACAATACGAGTGGTACAGATCGAACCCGGCCCGATGCCCACTTTAACCGCGTCTGCGCCGGCCTCGACCAGTGCCAATGCCGCCTCACCGGTCGCAATGTTGCCGCCGATCACCTGCAAATTGGGGAAATTCTGTTTAACCCAACGAACCCGATCCAATACCCCCTTGGAATGGCCGTGGGCGGTATCAACGACCACCACGTCCAGACCGTTTTCGGCCAGGGCAGCGACTCGATCTTCGGTGTCAGCGCCCGTACCTACGGCAGCACCAACCAATAACTGGCCTTGGCTATCACGTGCCGCATTCGGGTAATTGGCCGCTTTGACCATGTCCTTTAGCGTGACCATGCCCTTGAGCTCAAACGCTGAGTTCACAACCAGCACCTTTTCAATGCGGTTGGTGTGTAGCTTTTGACGAATCTCCTCGTCACTAGCGCCCTCAAGCACAGTAACTAAGCGATCACCGGAGGTCATGACCTTGCTGACCGGAGCGCTGAGGTCATCTTGGAAGCGCACGTCGCGGCTAGTCACAATGCCCACGAG
Organism: Litorivicinus sp.; assembly: GCA_049609265.1. Classification (GTDB taxonomy): domain Bacteria; phylum Pseudomonadota; class Gammaproteobacteria; order Pseudomonadales; family Litorivicinaceae; genus Litorivicinus. The sequence continues at coordinate 16,944 of JBMYYI010000011.1, forward strand.
CTTGTTGCCGTCGACCACCGGCAGGCCGCTGATGCCGTAACGCTGGGTCAATGCCAGCAATTCACCCACGGTGGTTGAGGGGCTAACCGTGTGCGGATCGTTGATCACACCCGATTCGTATTTTTTAACTTTGCGCACTTCTTCGGCCTGTCGCTCAATCGACAGGTTCTTGTGCACGATGCCCATACCGCCCTGCTCGGCCATGGCAATCGCCAGGCGGGCCTCGGTCACGGTATCCATTGCAGAGGAGAGCATCGGGATGTTGAGCGCGATGGATTGGGTCAGCTGAGTTTGCAACCGCACATCGGCAGGAATAACCTCCGAATATCCCGGGACAAGCAGCACATCATCAAAAGTCAGGGACAGGTCGGAATCAATTCGCATGGGGCCTCCGGTGCATATGCGGGAAAGCACGGCATTTTACGTCTAAACAGGACAACAAAACACCCGTATGCAGACAGAATTTCAAGCAAATACACTCAGCGTCACTCAGGTCTCACAAGGGATCGGTCAGGCGTTGCAGGCAGGCTTTCCACAATGGATCTGGCTAGAGGGCGAAATCAGTGGGTTTAAGGTCTGGGGACGGCCCACCGCCAAGGCGTGGTTTTTCGACCTAAAGGACAATACCAGCACGCTATCTGCGGTCGTTTGGGCCAGCGATATGCCCAACATGCAGGTACCCCGCGAAGGCGAGCAGGTGCGCGCCCTGGCGAAGGTCGCTTGGGCCGGCAAACAAGGCCGAATCAACCTAAACGTAAAACAACTGCAGCCAGCCGGGCTGGGTGCGCTGCTGATCGAGATTGAGCGACGCCGCACGGCCTTGGTCGCCGATGGACTGACCGAACACAAGCGCCCACTACCCAAATTCCCCCGCCAAATCGGTTTGATCACCAGCCCCGACAGCGCCGCGGCGGCCGACGTTCTGCGCGTGTTGCGCCTGCGCTGGCCGCTGGCCAGCGTCCGGATCTACCCCTCGGGGGTTCAAGGTGAGGCCGCACCCGCTCAGCTAATCCAGGCGCTGGACCAAATGGATGCCGAGGGCCAATGCGACGTCTGTCTGCTAGTGCGCGGCGGGGGCTCACTAACCGATTTGATGGCCTTTAATGACGAGGCCCTATGCCGGCGTTTGGTGCGCACTCACTGCCCCGTCATTACGGGCGTGGGCCATGAAACGGATACCGGATTGGTGGATTGGGTCAGTGATCGCTATGCCTCGACCCCCAGTAATGCGGCCGAGTTAGCCACGCCCGATTGGCAGGAAATCCAGGCTCGCATGGATCAGCATGCTCGACAGATCCGCCAGATCGCCGGGCTTCGGGTCAAACATGCCAGCACCCGGCTGAATCAAATCACTCTGCGGCTACAAAACCCCAGCGGGTTGTTTGCGACCAAACGCGAGCGCCTGGCCCGGGTGCAGCGAGACTTCACCCGGCAAACCCGCCTGCGTATCCAGCAGCAAACGATGCAATTGCAGGGTTTGACTCAACGATTGCAGGCCCGCGACCCCAAGCAGTCCCTGAGCAACGCCCGCGCCCGCCATCAAGCCCTAACCCTACGACTGCAAGCCAATCCAATGCGCTGGCATTGGCAATCTCAGCAGCACCGACTGGAGCAGCTGCTCCAGCGCGCCACTCACGCCCAGTCTGATCAGCTACAGCGTTTAGCTCAGCAGGTGCGTAGACGCCACGACAGCCTGCGGGCGCTCGACCCCAAGGGCGTCCTGGCGCGAGGTTACGCCTATGTCGAACGAGCCGATGGCGACGTCGTGACCCGAGGGGCCGATTTGGCCGTGAACGATGTATTACGATTAAGGATGCAAGACCATGAAACCTTGGATGTGGCTGTTCGCGTGGATCACGTGCAGCCCCGCACTGGCCAATCCTGAGGCCGGCATCTATCCCGGCGGATTGGCTGTTATCGAGCTACCGCCTGGCACCGAATCGGCGACCTTTCGGGGCAAGCCCCTATGGATCCGGGACAACCAGGCCTATGTTGGGATTGGTCTAGACGAGGACCCGGGCTCTAGTGGCATCAAAACCGACACAGGACAATGGCTGGGGTTTAACATTGCCGCGCGTGCCTATCCCGAGCAACACATCACCCTACGCAATACCCAACAAGTCACCCCCAACACGGACAACCTGGCCCGCATCCGCCGCGAAGCCGCTGAACAAGCTGCTTGGTATCGCCGATACAGCCCGTGGCAGCCAGAGTTCCCCTTTGTGTATCCCGTCCAGGGTCGAGTCAGCGGTGAATTTGGCCGCCGCCGGGTATTCAATGGTCAGCCTCGCAGACCCCACTCGGGTATCGATATTGCCGCGCCCAGCGGCACACCGGTGCTGGCGCCCTCCGGTGGGCAGGTGATCGGGATTGGGGATTATTTCTTCAATGGCATCACCCTGTTTATCGACCACGGACAGGGCCTGATCAGCATGTTTTGTCATCTCTCCGCAGTGGATGCGCAACTGGGTGAGTGGGTGGATGCCGGTCAGCCAGTGGCCAAGGTCGGCAGCACCGGACGCTCAACCGGTCCCCACCTGCATTGGACGGTGAGTTTGAACGATGCGCGAATTGAGCCGCACTTATTGCTTCCCGCGCTGTCGCAATTACCCAGGAAGTAGTAGGTTCATCGAATGAACTCTGCTTCGCCGCGTTTATTAACCGACACCGCACTGCCCACGCTGGGCGACATCATGCTGAGCGACGTACCCGTCCTGTCCCCATCGACTCACTTGGTCGAGGCACTCAAACTTATGGAGCGCCACCAACAGGGCGTTGCACTATGCGTCATGCCAGGGCAGGCACCACGGGCCCTTACGCAGTCCGCCTGCACCGAATTGCTGATGACCTCGTTACAGGGGTTTCCGGTGCCCGCACTGCTCATGGATGCCGCACAACCGCTGTCCTTCCAGATGTTCAAGCACCAAAGCGTCGAGGAGGCACTCAGCCAGTTGCAGGGCGATCTTAGTGCGGGCATTGCGGTCTATGAAGGCGATCAGATCGTCGGTTACATCGGTGCCGCCCAATGGAGCAGACTTAGCGTTCGTCTGCTCCAACCCGCCGCTACATTGGACTTGCCGGCCGACCCCCACGATCTGATCGACCCGCTCACCGCCCTGCCCGATCACCGGACCTATCGTATGCATTTAGAAATGCGGCTGATCGATCATCATGAGCTCAACTCCGCGTTTTCACTGGCCCTGATCGAGGTCGATTGGTTGGATGGCTTAGTTCAACGGCACAGCATGAAAGAGGAACGCAGCACGATTCAGCGGGTGTCCCACACACTGACCTCCGGACTGCGGGGCAATGACAATCTGTTCAGTCTAGAGGCGGGCAAATGGGGCCTGGTGATGAGCGATGTCAGCCCAAGCGTAGGTCGCGCAATTGCTGGGCGACTGATTGATTCGGTTTGGCAGGCCCAATTCAAAAACCATGGCAGCCCCCTGGGCCAAGTCAGCATCAGTGCAGGCGTCACGGCCCCTAACGTCGATACCGATAGCACCGAGAGCGATGCCGAAGAGGCCCTAGAACAAGCGCTGATGAGCGGCGGCCATCAGGTTCGTGTCATGGGCGAGCGCCTGATTTAACAGTCGATGTCGATTAAACGGGCCGGTCCCTGCGTTACCGGATCTAACTGCGCCGTTTTCTGATACGGGTTGGACGCCGGCTTTTGTTGATTGATCTCGCCAGCTCGGCGGCCGCGCCCCTTGCGAGCGGGGTCCTGGGTCCGTCGATTTTTGCGCCGACGTTCACGTACGAAATGATTTCGAGGATGTAACGCATCTTCTGACGCTCGGCTGTCCTCAACCGCTGGCGTTTTCGACGGCTCGGCGGGTTTGTTGACCTCGCTGGGCCGGTGGATGGACGTGGGATCAATACGCATGCTGGGGTTATCGGATAACCCGCACAAATCTTTAAAGATCCAGGTCCAACTGCCGCCCCCATTCGACCGGCCCTAGGCGAACGCCCACACCGATTAGACGCACTGACCCGGGATTTCGCTCCCAGGCCTGCGTTAAATAGTGCTGACAGCTGTGCACCAGGTCAGTCTCCAACGCGCCTTCTGCCGTGGTCTGACTAAAGTCCGCGAATTTGAGTTTCACAAAAACACTGCGAACCCGGTCGGCATGCGGATCCATGCGTTGCTCTAGCTTTTCCAGTAACTCGGGCAGTTTGGCTAGACAGGCTGGCAGATCGGAAAGGTCTTCGGAAAACGTATTCTCGACACTGACGCTCTTGCGAAGTCGGCTAACTTTGACCACGCGCTCGTCGATTCCGCGGACTAGATGGTACAGCCGCTCGCCCATGGATCCGTAACGGCGAACGCAGTTACGGCGGGATACGGCGAGCAAGTCACGACCGACCGCCAAACCATCATCGGCCAAACGCTGGGAAAACTTTGGACCGACCCCGGGAAACTTGCGCAGGGGCAAATCTTGGACAAAGGCCTCGACTTTGTGTGGCGGCAGCACCGTCAGGCCATCGGGTTTCTCCCAATCACTGGCCACTTTAGCCAGGAATTTATTGACCGAAACCCCTGCGGATACACAAATCCCAACACTGTCGCGCACTTCGGATTTGATCGCCTGTGCGATACGCGTGGCGGATCCGTCAAAGGCATCACTGTCACTAACATCCAGATAGGCTTCATCTAACGACAGGGGCTCGATCAGGGCGGTGTAACGCTGGAAGACCTGGTGCATCCCCTCGGACGCTTGTCGGTACTTCGCCATATCCGGTTTGATAAAGACCAGATGCGGGCACAAACGCAGGGCCTGGGCCGAGGGCATCGCACTGCGTACGCCGTAACTACGCGCGGTGTAATTGGCGGTGGCGATGACGCCACGCCCATCTGGCCTGCCGCCTACCACCACCGGCTGACCGATCAGACTGGGGTCGTCGCGCTCCTCAACCGAGGCATAGAAACTATCCGCATCAACATGAATGATTTTGCGGGTCACGGCACCAACAACAGGCCTAGACAGACCAACGCGCCGATCGACAGGTGCGTGCGCAAATCCAGAAACCATTGTGGCCAATTGACCGTATCACTATGGGCTCGGTCATAGCGCCACTGCCCGACAAACCCGCCCAACAGCAGTACTACAGAATACGGCGGCGCCATCAAAACAGCCGCAAAGGCGATGATGGACGGCACCACCGACACGACAATACGGTAGGTGGGGTCACTATCGTCCAGATGCCCCCGCAGACCTGTCCCCCACTGAATACCCCCCAGAAAACTGAGAATAATCGCGCCGTACAAGACCCCGATCTGAGCTGTCGGCAAGCCACTGAGATGGCCTGCTGCTGAGGCGACAAATGGAATCAGTCCGGCATAACCCAGTCGTTTAATTATGTTTGTCTTCATGTGAGTTAACGCCATGCGAATCAAGTCGCAACATTGCACCACCGCCCTTGCGCGCTGTCCAGCGATCGAAAATCCTTTCTATACTGGCATGATGCAAGGAGCCTTATCGATGTTTCGACTGCTGGCCATTTTTCTGACACTGCTTGCGCCCACCAGCTGGGGGCTAGAGCTGATCCTGCCCGAATATCGTAGTGACAACTTTAACCGCGGAGTATTGCTCAGTTGGCAGGACCAGTTAGAGCCCGTCACACAGGTTAGCAGCCGCACCACCACGCCATTGCTTCAGGTCGAGCGAACGCTGAAACGCAAATCAGAGGAACCCGCGCTGATTGAAATTCCGCCGGTCTTTTACCATCAGGCGATCGAACTCGGATGGACGCCGGTAGGACGATTGCGAGATTTAGGCTATATGATCGCCCATGCCCTGCCAGGTACGACTCAGCTCAATCGTATCGGTACTCCCCCCGCCAATACCATTGCTGCACGCATCGCCCGGCGCGTTGCACAGCCACCCTTTGTCGAGTTCAAGGATCACGAGCACTGCATTCGTGCGGTTGCCAGTGGTCAGCTGGATGCCTGCATTACGTCCCGCCGCTTCGTAACCGCGTACGGTAAAAAATACCAAATTGAATTTGTTGAGGTCGGCGCAGGTGCCCAGGCGCCCCCTTCTTTGATTATGGCCTCGCCAGCCGTGTCAGAGGTTCTGGTCGAACAGATGCAAAATCTGACCATTGATTTCCCGCATGGCGCCGCCTACATCCCCTTTGACCCAGACCGGGATCAACCGCTTTTAGACACCTTGCTGGAAGGCTAAAAACCAAAATCGCCCTGCGGACTGGGAGTGGTCTCACGATATTTAGGCCGCGTCTGGCGCATGCGGCTGCCGTGCTGCTGCAACACCCGTTGGGCTTCAGGGGCCATTTCTTTGGCTTGAATGAATTCGGTCAGTTTGCGCTTAGCTTGACGGGCTGACTCGACCGGATCCGCGATGGGGACCGGCGCCCGCCCCCCCATACGCCGCTGCAAACCCAGCGGCGCGCGCCAGGGCTCATGAATCCAGTCATCGGAATAGCCGGCCAACTCCGGTACCCATCGCCGAATGAAAGCCCCCTGCGGATCCTGATCGCGGGATTGCTTAATCGGGTTGTACATCCGGTTCACGTTGATGCCGGTCGTGCCTGATTGCATTTGAAACTGGCTGTAGTGAATGCCCGCCTCGTAATCGACAAATCGCTGGGCGAGTCGCTGCGCGGGCACCTGCCAGGGCTGCCACAGATGATAGGCACTGAGTGAAGCCAACATCGCCCGCATCCGAAAATTGATCCAGCCCGTGGCCTTTAGGCAGCGCATACAGGCATCGACAAAGGGCCAGCCGGTTTCCCCTTCGATCCAACGTTCAACCACTTCTAAATCGGGGCCCTGGGGATGTAAATCCAAAAATCCCCGGTGCAGCGGCTCAAACTCCATGCGCGGTTCTGTTTCCAGCTTTTGAATGAAATGACAATGCCAATGCAGTCGCTTATCAAAGCTGCGATAAGCCCGGGCCCACAGGGCATCCTCCGCCTCGCGGCTGCGCAGGGTCTGCACAATTTCCCGAATCGAAATGGTGCCCTGCGCTATGTGGGGGCTAAGTCGCGAGCAGGCCTCCTGAGCCGACAACGGGCTGGACATATCGCGCGTGTACTCCCGGCCGCGCTGGGTCAGGAAGCTGTTCAGCAAAGCCCAGGCGTGCTCACTGCCACCGGGTTGAGTCTGGCAGGGTGTCATACACAAGCTGGCCCATTGCACCGGCAACTCAACAGGTCCCGGACCCGGCCCAGATAGCGCCACGGCATGGCAAAGATCCTGGGCCATCAGAGCCTCCCATTGGGTCGCCCAGTCGTTGCGCTGTTTTAGCCCTCGTACTACCCCGTGCTGGCGATACTCGTACAACGGAATGCTCAGGCTACGTAAGGTTCGATGGACCTGATTGTCGCGGGCAAAGGTCCAACCATCGCCTGTCTCCATGTGGGCATAGACCGCCTGAATCGAATGCGCCTGGCACAAGCGTTGAAGCACCACTGGCGCATCCCCTTGAATGACCCAAAGTGGCTGCCCTAGCTGACTCAGTTGGCGCTGTAACGATTCGATTGACTGGCGTACAAACTGCCATTGCCGAAGACTCGCTGTGCTCTGCTGCCACAGTTCTGGCTCCAATATGTAGACCGGCAACACCGGGCCGTGTTGAGCCGCGCGCCACAGCGGCTCGTGATCGCGCACACGCAAATCACGCTTGAACCAAACCAGATTCAACCTTGGATCACCTTGTTCCAGCCCGCCGGCGCCACGATCGGTTGCGAGGCCGCACCGCCCACCCAGGGCCAGTGAACGATCGAGGTCTCAACAGCCTCAAGATGAGGTAACCAATGACGCACGTATCGGCCGGCTTTGTCATAGCGGGTCGCCTGCAACATCACGTTAAACCAACGGTCCTCACGGGGATCGGCACCGACCCCAGCCACATAAGCCCAGTTACCCCAGTTGCTGCCGTGGTCATAATCCAGCAGGTGGTACTCAAAGAAATCCGCACCGAGGCGATAGTCCAGTCGCAAATCCTTGGCCAGAAAGCTGGCAACATTCTGGCGACCGCGATTGCTCATAAACCCAGTCTCAATCAATTCACGTAGATTGGCATCAATAAAGGGCACTCCGGTGTTGGCCTCGCTCCAGGCCTGCCAAGCCGGCGCGTAATCGCGGGCATTGGGGTCTGGGGCATACAAGCCAGGGCCCCAACGTTGAACCCACCAGTGAAAATATTCACGCCACAGCAACTCGAACTTGATCCAATAGGTCGAGTCGTTTTTTTGCACGTCCCGCTCAAACTCCGTAACCGCCTGCCAGATTTGGCGGGCACTGAGACTTCCCTGGGCCAGCCAGGGGCTGAATTTGGTGCTGTAATCCGCGCCCAACAATCCATTGCGGGTCTGCTTATAAGTTGTCGGTCGGCGAGGATCCGACAGATAGTGGCTCAAATGATTAAGTGCAGCCTGCTCTCCCCCGACAAACTCCATCACCCCGTTAGGGTGTGTCGGTACGGCCTGGATCTGCGGCAATTCGCCGGCATCGACACCTGCAGGTAGCGGGGCTAGCCGCACCGGCATGGGGTGCGGCGTGGCGATCGGAACGCGCTTTTGGACTTGATTGCGGAATCGAGTGAAAGGCTCGGGCACCTCATCAAAGGGCAGGTCCTGACGATAAAACAAACTGCTGGCATCGAATCGTTGGGCGCCCAGTAGCCGGTCTTGCTCACGCTCATCCCAGCCGCTGCTGGCATTGACCCGAATGCCAAATCCGGTGCTTTTCGCTAACGCTTGTAGCTGCTCGACCCGATCGCCGTGCAATATCACCAAATCGCCCCCCAACGCACGGGCCTGCTGACGCACATCGACCAATGCCTGGTGGGTAAATTGGCGACGACGGGGGCTCATGCGCTGCCAACGCAGGGTTTCACACACCCACACCAACAGCGGGCGCTCAACGCCCTGTAGCAGTGGGTTGTCGTGCAGGCGCAGACAATCGCGCAGATCAATAATCATGTTTTACTCCGTCGGCAGCGCTGGGAGCAGAAACGTACCTGGTCCCAATCACGCTCCCATTTTTTGCGCCAACTAAACTCCAGGCCACAGCCCGCACAGCGCTTAGTCGGTAGGTTTTGTTTGGCCACACCCCTGGGCATCAGGACAGCTCCAACACTGGGATATCGCCGGCGGGCTCGCCATAAATGCTGGCCAAGGTTTGCTGGGCTTGAGCCAGCAGGGCCTCGCGTTTTTCCGGCTTCATGCGAGCCCAGGTGCGATACATCATGGCCATACGGGGATGGCGTGCGAATTTGTCCTCATGGCGCGCGATGAAATCCCAATACAAGGCATTCATCGGGCAGGCCTTGGGCCCGACATCCTGTTTCGGGCTGTAGCGGCAGTGATCACAGTAGTCGCCCTGACGACTGATGTACTTGCCACTGGCGGCGTAGGGTTTGGAGCCCAAATAGCCCCCATCGGCATGGCTAACCATGCCCAAGACATTGGGAAGCTCGACCCACTCAAAGGCATCGGCGTACACCGCCAAGTACCAGTGTGCTAGGTGTTTGGGAGCCACCCCCAACAGCAACGCCAGATTTCCGGTCACCATCAAACGCAAAATGTGATGGCTCCAGGCCTCTTGGCGGGTCAGCCGGACGGCTTGACGCACGCAGTTCATCTCGGTCTTGGTTTCATCCCAATAGAAATCGGGCAAGGTACGCTGCGCATCTAGGCCGTTAAGCTCGGCATATTCAGGCATGCACAGCCAATAGATTCCACGCACATACTCCCGCCAACCCAGTATCTGACGGATAAACCCCTCAACCGCATTAATCGGAGCGCGTCCGGTGCGGTACTCCATCTCAGCGCGCCGACACAGATCCAAGGGATTCAGCAACCCAATATTCAAGTAGATGCTGATGCAGCTATGGAATAACCAGTCATCATCCTGGCGCATCGCATCTTGATAGCGGCCGAAATCGGGCAATTGGGTCTGTATGAAGTGCTCAAAGGCCCGCTCAGCATCAGCATGGGTGGCGCCGAACCAGTAATTATCCAGGGTGCCAAAGTGGGCCGGAAACTGTTGGCCCACCCGCTCAAGCACCTCTTGGGTGATGGCGTCCGGCTCAAACCGCATCGGCCCATCACTGGGATCCCCGGTGTACTTCTCGCGGTTGTCTGCGTCAAAGTTCCACTGTCCGCCGGTCGGCTGGTCCCCCTCCATCAGCAAGCCATATTGCTTGCGCATCTCGCGGTAAAAGAACTCCATCCGCAACTGCTTGCGGCCATCCGCCCAACCCCGAAATTGCTCCAGCGTTGCCAGAAAACGGGTATCCGGCAGCAGTGTGAGCCCGGCCTGTTCCAACTGCTGCTGCAGACGATATTCGCCACAGTGGGTGGCCTGAATCTGATCGTACTGATCGCGGTATGAATCCAGTACCGCAACGATTGAGCGGGGTCCGTTGACTTGGTAGGCGTGGTAATGCACCCGATAACCGCGCTCACGCAAGGCCTGGGCGAAGTGCCGCATCGCGGAAAAGATCAGCGCAATTTTTTTTGGATGGTGCGGCACGTACTGCGCTTCGTCAGCGACTTCGGCCATCAAGATGTCAGTTTGATCCGGCGCCCCAATACAGGACAGATCAAACGAGAGTTGGTCCCCTAGAACCAGTGCCAGCGTAGTCGCCATCTTACCCCTCGATAGGAATGTAATTTTGTGCCGACCCTGGCGTGATTAGTTTACAAGCTATGCTTGAAAATCACAGGACTTCCCGCAGGATATGAGGCATGAGGACGAAAATAATGCGCACGATGGCAGCCCTACTCACCCTTTATTCAGGAATGACCATGGCACAACTGCTAGACCATCAGGTTCGAACGCTCTCTGAGGAGACGCTGATCAATTTACAAGAAACCTACCAAGGGCAAGTCGTATTAATCGTTAACACCGCCAGCAAGTGCGGCTATACGCCCCAGTTCGATGGCCTGGAAGCCCTATACCGAGACTACAAAGACCAAGGACTCGTGGTGCTGGGGTTTCCCAGCGACAACTTTGGCCGGCAGGAGTTTAACGACGAATCCGAATCCCTGGAGTTTTGCCGCCTGACCTACGGGGTGCAGTTCCCCATGTTTGCCCACACCAATGCCGCCGAATCCAAGGCGGACCCCCTGTTTCAAGGGCTTGGCCAGGCCGCAGGCCGTTTCCCCAGCTGGAATTTCCACAAATACCTGTTGGATCGCGAGGGACAGCTAATCGCTGACTACCCAAGCTCAGTCACCCCCGATGATTTACGTGGCGTGATCGAGAGCGCCCTTTGAAATGTTCCATCCTGATTCCGCTCTATCAGGCCCAGGACTATTACCGCGAAACCCTTGAGATCGCTTTAAATCAGACCCACCGCGACTGTCAGGTCGTGGTGGTCATTGATGACGATTTTGACTACGACTTACCGCCCCAGGTGACACGGGTGCGGGCCGGTCATGGATCAGGGCCTAATGCCGCACGTAACGCGGGGCTGGCCTGGTGCCAGGGCGACATGATCCTGCCCCTGGATGCGGATGACTGGATGAGCCTGGATCGGGTCGAAAAGCTGCTACCCCTGGTGCAGCGTTATGGCGTGGCGGGCGACTGCGAGTTGACCCGCAACAAACACACAGGCCAGGTTGAACGCCAGGTCTTTGAGCCCTCCGACCAGGTGAGGTTGCTCAGCGCCCAGGATTATTTGGCGTTAAACGCGACCATTCATTTGGCGTTTCGCCGGGATGTGATAACCCGATGGCCCGAATCCGTGGCGTTGGCTGGGGATACGCTATTCAACCTGGACGCCATTGAGCGAGCCGGACAGCTGGCGATCCATCCCCAGACCCTATTTGAATACCGCACCCATCCGGATAGCCATTGCCATCGAGCTGGCAGCATCGAACGGGCCGAGCGCGGTTACCAAGAGATTTTGCGACTGATTCAGCGCGGCGTGGTGGCTCGCGATCCCGACCTAAATGCGTTCGCGCGAAACCTGTTCACGGAAAAACGCGCCACCAACCAGGCCTACGGCGATTACGTCCAGCAAAACGGCCCCCACTCTTTTGATCACTTTTTGGAAACACAACGATGAAAACCGCTTTTGTAACCGGTGTTGGACGCCGCCTGGGCAACGCGATTGCCCACCGTCTGCTAGACCAGGGCTATCAGGTGCAGGGTCACTACCGAACTGATAATCAGGCCGTGCAATCGCTGGCCGAGCGAGGCGCGACCTTGCATCGATGCGACCTAACAGACACGCAAGCATTGCTGGACATGGCGAACACCCTGGCGCAACTGCCCAGCCTAGATTTCGTGGTACACAACGCCAGCTGTTTTCAGCCCGAACCCACGGATCTGGCAGCCAAAGCGGCCTGGGCTGCCGACTGCCTGGCGGTTCACGTACAGGCGCCGATGATCATTAATGAGGCGGTGTTTGAGGCGATGCAGCGCAGCGAAAATGACCCCAACGTCATTCACATCACCGATATTTTTGCTGAACGGCCCGACCCGCAGTACCGCAGCTACACCGCGGCCAAAGCCGGCTTGGACAACCTGGCCCTGAGCTATGCGCAGCTGTGGGCGCCCAAAGTACGGGTCAACCGCTTGCAGCCCGGGCCGATTTTGTTTTTGCCCGAACACAGCGACGAGCACAAAGCCAAGGTGCTAGCGCATACCCTGCTGCAGCGCGAGGGCGGGCTTGAGCCCGTCCTGCAAGCCATCGATTTGCTGCGCACCAACGCGTACCTCACCGGTGCGGTGATCAAAGTAGACGGCGGTCGATTCCTGGCCGAATGACTGCCCATCTATATCGACCGGCCATACTTCTAGCCCGTCCAGGTCGCCAGAATCGGCGGCCCACATCTGCCGCATGTAGGGGGAATTTTCACTGGGCTCAAGCGCCTCACGCTTGAGCTTGCGGTCCTGAATATCGATATCTAGCGGGCGCGGAAGCCGCTTTTTGTCGGGATGCGAACGATCCCGCCCAAGATCTATCTCCAGCGCGTTTAAATACTGCTTGAGATCCGCATCGCCTAAGTCGGTTTGAAATCGCACCAGACCGTTCAGAAAATCCCCTCGGCCTACGATGCCGACCGGTCGCGTACGAATCAAAGGCGACACTTCGACCACGCGAAACCAACGCGCCAGACGATCAAGCGCTACCGGAACACTGGCTTCGGGATCGACGTTGCTACCTATTGAGCAAAGAGTCCACATTTCAATCTCCAGGGATATCCCCTAGAGCGCCACGGCGAATCCTTGTTCCGCGAGGCTCATTTTCGATGCATTGATCGCATCTTGAAGTTGAGCTACTGAGTCCTCGTAGCTCATTAATTTTATTCGTTGACGAGTGGGCTCGTCATAGGCCTGCATTAACTGCCCCAGGCTGGCGTGTACCGGATTTGATTCATACATCGTGAAATCGTGCAGAATCAATTCAGGACGGTGGCGCTGCACAATCTCAGGCAGTGGCAAGGTATCGCCGGAATACATCACCCTTTGGTTGATGATGGCCCCAAAACATAGTTTTCCAGGGGTATGACGGGTCTCGAATAGCTCAAAATGGACCTCGCCATGTCGGAATTCGCGCTGCACGGTGACCACCTCAAAGTAGTCCTCAAGCCCACGCTCACCTTCTCCGATACGTCCCATCGACCCCTGCAAGCTATGGGTCCACAACTCGTCTATCAGGCGTTCATCAATGTACAAAATCGGCCTGGGCAGCCCAGCAAACAAGCGCTGGCTACCTAAGCGTTCCAGACCAAAGATGTGATCTGCATGACAGTGGGTAATCCAGACGGCATTAATCTGCCCCATCCCCACACCCACGGCATCCAATGCCCGACCCAGCGTATGGCCGGCATCGATGAGCATACGATCCTCGTCTTGCTCGATCAGCGCATTGGTATTGAAGTGGCGTACCGAATCGGCACTGCCCACCCCGATCAAGCGCAGGCTAGCCACGCTGAGCCACGCACATATAGTTGATCCACCGATGCCAGGTGGTGCTGGCCTTGCGTGCGAAGGGATTAAACGCAACGCCGGTCATCACGGTATCCCCCATGCCAGCAGCCTGCAGATGGCGCTGCAGCTCGGAGGGTTTGACCAGCTTGGCGTACTCATGCGTTCCTTTGGGCAGCAAGCGCAAAACGTACTCAGCCCCAAAAATCGCAATCAGCCACGACAGCGGATTACGGTTGATGGTGGCGATAATTTGTTGTCCGCCGGGACGCACCAGATCGCAACAGGTTTGAATAAACTCGGGTAGGTTCGAGACATGCTCGACGACCTCCAAGTTCAGCACCCAATCAAAGGGTTCAATCCCGCTGGCTAGCAGTTCCTCGGCCGTCGTGCAGCGGTAGTCGATGGACAATCCGCCCAAGGCCGCATGTCGCTGAGCCACCCGAATGGAGCGTTCCACGATATCGATTCCAACCACCTCGGCGCCGGCACGGGCCATGGCTTCGCTGGCCAAACCACCGCCGCACCCAATATCCAAAATGCGCAAGCCTTCTAGGGGGAGCGCTGAGCCGCCGCCCATATGATCGATTAACCACGCGGCGCGAAAATCGTTTAGTCGGTGCAACGGCCAGAACGGCCCCTGCGGATCCCACCAGGTATCCGCGTACTGTTCGAACTTGCGCTGTTCTGCAGGATCGATGCTGGGGCTATTCATTAGAGTCCCGCGAGACGCATAAACTCAGACCGCGTCGCCTGTGACTCGCGGAACTGGCCGGTCATCACGCTGGTGGTCATATGGCTATTTTGCTTTTCCACACCGCGCATCATCATGCACATGTGCTTGGCTTCGATCACCACGCCAACGCCTGCGGCATTGGTGACTTCCATCATCGCGTCAGCGATCTGCTTGGTCAGGTTTTCCTGGATCTGCAAACGACGTGCGAACATGTCGACAATGCGAGCAAACTTTGACAACCCAAGCACTTTACCGCCCGGCAGGTAGCCGATATGGCACTTACCCACGAAGGGCAACATGTGGTGCTCGCACATCGAATACAGCTCGATATCCCGGACCACGACCATTTCATCGTTGTCGCTGCTAAAAACGGCATCATTGATGAGCTCGTCAAGGTCCTGACGATAGCCCTGTGTTAGAAATTCCATGGCCTTGGCGGCGCGCTTTGGCGTGTCCAGCAACCCTTCGCGTTGGGGATCCTCACCGAGGTGGGTCAACAGTTGCCGGTAGAGGCCGGACATTTCTTCAATCATGAAAACTCCTACGTTTTCGAATACTAGAAAATGCCGATCCTTGGCCGATAGCTCAAGAGTGGGGCGTCCGAGGACTCAATGCAAGTAATTTACCTACCCCTTTGCCTAATGGCCCCCGGAATCGGGCGAACGCACCATAGAAAAGTCGGCCGATCGGCGCAACCCAAGGATGCTCAGCGATACCGACAAAGCGATATCCAGCCGCTCGCCACATCTTTAAGTTGGCCTCGTAACCGCGCCAGACCCGGCCGTCTTGATCAACCCAATGCAGATAATATTGAGCAGTCGCGTGATCGACACCTAGGGAAGCGGGATCGAAATCCGCCTGCGAAACATCGACGAAATCAAATTCAACGCCTTGACGCTTTAGGCTTTGAATCTCGAGATTACACAACGGGCAAGCCCCGTCGTGATAGACCTTAGCTCGGGTCACGGTGCAACTGTAATGCCGCTGAGTTCATGCAGTAGCGCAGACCCGTCGGCTGTGGACCGTCGTTAAACACATGCCCTAGGTGGGCGTCACATTGCCCGCAGACAATTTCGGTTCGTGGCCGCAGAAACAAACTGCGGTCGGCTTTCTCGCCCACCGCACTGGAATCAACGGGTTGAAAGAAACTAGGCCAGCCCGTCCCCGAGTCATATTTTGCCTCAGAGGAGAACAGAGGCTGATCACAACAGATGCAGTGATACACCCCGGTATCCTTGCAATCATTGTATTCGTTGTTAAAAGGTCGTTCGGTTCCGCCCTTCTGGGTAACCTTCCATTGCAAGTCGGTCAGCCGGGCTTTCAATTCATTTTTATCCATGTCTAATTAGTAGGGGTGAGGGATTGAAACCCAAGGGTTTGCCGCGATCTATGACTCAGAATTTATGGAGGAATTAGATGTTACGCATCGTATTGTTTTTATTGACCAACCTGGCCGTCATTGCGGTGGCGTTTATTACGCTATCGCTATTGGGGTTCGAGGGGTATTTGAGCAACAACGGGGTTGATCTGCAGCTGGGATCCCTGCTGCTATTTTGTTTTGTGTTCGGCATGGCGGGCTCAATTGTTAGCCTGTTTCTGTCCAAAACCATGGCCAAGCGCGGCACCGGTACGCGCATTATTGAGCAGCCACGCAATGAGCAGGAACGTTGGCTGCTCGAAACGACCCGCGAGCTGGCAGAGCAAGCGGGGATTGGCATGCCCCAGGTCGGTATCTTTCCCAGCCAGGTGAGTAACGCCTATGCCACCGGCTGGAACAAAAACGATGCCCTGGTGGCCGTGAGCCAAGGCCTGTTAGATCGGTTTTCCCGTGACGAAGCCCGGGCGGTGATGGCCCACGAAATCGGCCACGTTGCCAACGGCGACATGGTGACCCTGGCACTGATCCAGGGCGTTGTGAACGCGTTTGTGATGTTCTTTGCTCGAATCATTGGCCACACCATTGACCGAGTCGTGTTCAAGACCGAGCGCGGTCATGGCATCGGGTTTTACGTGGTGACCTTCGTTGCGGAGATCATCCTGGGCATTTTGGCCAGCATGATTGTGTTCTGGTTTAGCCGCCGCCGGGAATACCGAGCGGATGAAGCCGGCGCCAGCTTGGCCAATCCGCAAGCCATGATTGGCGCGTTGATGCGCCTAAAAGCCGAACAGGGACTGCCCACGGATATGCCAGATACCCTGACGGCCTTTGGCATTCGAACCGGTGCCAGCAAATTTGGCGCCCTGTTCGCATCCCACCCGCCCTTGGATGACCGCATCCGGGCATTGCAGGCTCCTCGCTAAAGCGCGGACAGCCCCAACTCTAGGTCAGCGATCAAATCGCTGGCCGCTTCCAGTCCAACCGACAAACGAATCAAGCCCGGGTTAATCCCCGCGGCTTGGCGTTGCTCCTCGGTCAATCGCCCATGAGTGGTGGTCGAGGGATGGGTAATGGTGGTTCGTGTGTCGCCCAGATTACCCGTCAAACTGCATAAGCGGGTCGCGTTCATCACGCTCCAAGCCCCTGCCTGGCCACCGCGCACTTCAAAACTCAACACCGCACCAAAATCCGATTGCTGCTGACGGGCCAACTCGTGCCCCGGATGGTTTGGCAGTCCCGCGTAATACACCGCCTGAACCGCGCTTTGAGCCTGTAGCCATTGGGCCAATTCCATGGCAGTGGCACTTTGGGCACGCATCCGAATGTCCAGTGTCTCCAGGCCCTTTAGGAACACCCAGGCATTAAAGGCGCTCATGCTCGGCCCGCCGGAACGCATGAACAAATAGACCGGTTCCATGTCTTCCTCGCGCCCGCACAACGCACCGCCGACCGCACGGCCCTGGCCATCTAGGAACTTGGTCGCGCTGTGGCTGACAATGTCAGCGCCCAGCTCTAATGGCCGCTGCAGGGCCGGAGTACAAAAGCAGTTGTCGACCACCAGCTTGGCACCCACCGCATGGGCTAGATCGGCCACCGCACGGATATCTACGACTTCGCAACGCGGGTTGGTCGGTGTTTCCAAGTACGCCAGTTTGGTCCCCGGGGTGAGTGCCGCGCGCCAGGACTCGAGGTCGAAGGGGTCGACGGTCTCGACCTGGACCCCAAACTTGCCGAAGTATTTGGTCCACAAATTGAGGGTGCTACCAAAGACCGCTTGTGAGCAGACCACCTTATCGCCGGCCTGCAGATGGGCCATGCCCAGGGCCAAGGTAGCGGCCATGCCACTGGCCGTTGCGATGCAGCGCTCGGCGCCCTCCAGACTCGCCAGACGCTCCTCAAAGGCCTGAACTGTCGGGTTATCAAAGCGGCTGTAGACATTGTCGCCACTGTCATCAACAAAGGCCGCCTTGGCCCGCTCCGCATCGGGGAAGGTAAAGGATGAAGTCATGAACAACGCTTCGGCGTGCTCGCCTTCGTCCGTTCGACGGTGACCTGCCCGCACGGCGCGGGTTCTTAGCTCGCCCTGCCCCGTGGCTTTTTGTTGTGCGATGTCGCGGTTATTCATGCGCCATTCCGTAATGAAATATGTTCGACTTCATCGTCGCTCTCGCGCACCTGCTTGGCAGAGTCGTTGCGACGGCGGTCTAGCTCGTCCAAGTAATCCAAATCGATGCCGGGGGTCACGTATTGACCATCAAACACCGAAGCCTCAAAGGTTTTGATGTCCGGGTTGCACTCCAGCACCGAGTCTTTGAGGTCTTGCAAGGTTTGATAGATCAAACCATCGGCGCCTAACAGTTCTGCAATTTCTTCGTTGGTGCGGTCATGGGCGATCAGCTCGGTCCGGCTCGGCATGTCGATGCCGTAGACATTAGGGAATCGAACCGGCGGAGCGGCGCTGGCGAAGTACACTTTTTTGGCTCCGTTTTCACGGGCCAGCTCAACAATCTGACGCGAAGTCGTGCCGCGCACGATCGAGTCGTCAATCAATAGCACCGAACGCCCTTCAAACTCGTGACGGACCGGGTTGAGCTTCTGGCGAACCGACTTTTTACGCTCGGTTTGACCCGGCATAATAAAGGTACGGCCGATATAACGGTTTTTCACGAAGCCTTCACGATAGTCCACGCCTAGCTCGCGCGCAGTTTCCAGCGCAATTGGACGGCTGGTGTCGGGGATCGGAATGACCGCATCAATCTGAATGCCAGCCATTTCTTTGGCGATCTGCTTGGCCAGTTTCTTGCCCATGTTCAGGCGAGCGTCGTACACATTGATGCCGTCGATCACACTGTCTGGGCGACTTAGGTAGACGAACTCAAACAAGCAAGGCGTCAGCTCAGGCTGGTCGGCACAAATTTTAGTGTGCAGCTGGCCTTTCTCGTCGACCATCAGCGCTTCACCCGGTTCCAGATCACGAATCAAATCAAAGCCGGCGGTCGATAACGCGACCGATTCACTGGCCACCATATATTCCGTCACGCCCTCGTGCTCGCGCTTACCAAAGACCAGCGGACGGATTCCGTTGGGATCGCGGAACGCCAACATGCCGTGGCCGGAGATCAACGCCACCACCGCGTAAGCCCCTTTGCAGCGGCGGTGTACTTCGCTGACCGCCTCAAAGAAATCACTCGGCGTGGGGGAAAGCTTGCCAAGAATTTGCAGGTGGTGAGCCAGGACGTTCAGCAGCGCCTCAGAATCCGAGCTGGTATTGATGTGGCGCAGATCCGCTTCGTACAGAGACTTGAGCAATTCCTGGGTATTGGTCAGGTTGCCGTTGTGGGCCAAACAGATGCCATAGGGGCTGTTGACGTAAAACGGCTGGGACTCGGCAGACGAAGACGAACCGGCCGTGGGATAACGACAATGGCCGATACCCATGTTGCCGATCAGGTTACGCATGTGACGCGTACGGAACACGTCACGTACCAGACCGTTGTCCTTGCGCAGATGTAGGTGACCTTCGCCATCCTCGGTCACGATACCCGCGGCATCTTGGCCACGGTGTTGTAATACGGTTAGTGCGTCATATAGCTCCTGGTTAACGGGGCCATTTCCATACATTCCAACAATGCCACACACGCGTTTATAGCTCCTTTAGAGGGGATCCATCCCACAGGGTCGCGACTGACCATTCGGCCAGATCGATAAATTTAGGTACCAGTTGAGAGTTGGCGAACCACTCGTCACCACGAAATGGGCTGAGGTTGACCAAGGCCACCATCAGCGTGACCAACAAGCCGCCACGGGCGGCGCCAAACACCATCCCCAGCAATCGATCGGTCATGGTCAGCCCGGTTGCGGCCACCAGGGCGCCCAGGGCCCAGCGCACCACCGCGCCAAGAATCAAAATCAATACAAAGATCAGCGCCATGGCCGCGACTTTTAGGTAAAGCGGGTTTTCAATGGCCGAGGCCAAAAAGGGTTCCGCCTTGGGAGCCAGCGTGCGCGCACCTAAAAAAGCCACGATCCAAGTACCCAGCGACAGGGCCTCTTTGATCAGCCCTTTGCTAAGGCTCATCAATGTGCTGATCCCGATCATCGCCAGGATCACATAATCAAATTCTGTCATTTAACGTCCTGTTAGGGGCGAAACCGGGTGACCGCACCTTTGAGGTTAAAATCATTGTCCAACGCACCTAGCAATTGCTCGGCATCCTGACGGGCACGCAGGGGGCCGATGATAACCCGATGCAAACCGCCACGTTCGATGACCCGAACACCTGCCCATTGTTTGCTACGCAACTGATCCGCAAGCTTCATCGCATTTTCCTGGGACCGGAAACTACCGGCACGCACTCCCCAGGCATCAGGCATCACGGCGACAGGATCCGCATCCGGATTCAGGATTTGCTGACCTTGATTTAGCATGCGGACGGCCTCAACGGGCATCTCGGCCGGCGCCGTTGGCGGGCCAGCAAAGGGGCTTAAAGGCACTTCTTCAATGGCCGGCTTACGAGGGTCATAGGCTGCACTGTCCGAGTCCAAAACCCAGGGCAAGACCAATACGCAGATGGACAAAAACAAGATGACACCCACCACACGATGGCGAACCTGGGTCGGGGTCAGCACAGACTGCGCCGTCAAGACAACTCCTCCGAATCCATCACTGCGGCCACGGTCAAAAATGAGCCACAGACCAAAACACGATCTCCGGGACTGGCGCGGTTAACGGCATTGGCCAGCGCAATCTCTGGGTTGGGTAGATATAAAGCCCCGGGCAACAACTCGTCACGGATTTTAGCCCCATCCCAGCCTCGGTCCGAGCCGGGGTGGGTAATGAACCAATCGTCAATCTCCGGTGCAATCTCGCCAATAAAAGCCTGATGTTCTTTGTCGGCCATCATCCCGATCACGCACGACGTACGCCCGGATACCGCGTTTTGACGCATCAAATTTCGCAAGCTATTGCCTGCTGCGGGATTGTGGGCGACATCCAGCACCACCTCGACCCCTTTTGAGGTCATATGGGACTGCCAACGACCCCGCAGTTGAGTACGCTGAATGCCTTCGTGAATAACGGCCTCGCTCAACTCCGGATGGATCAACCAAGCGGCCTGAATCGCACAGCCCAGCGAATCCAGGTGCAGCGAGCGATAGGGCAAGCCGGTTAACAGCGCAAACCGGTTACTGCCGCTACGCCCCTGCCACGACCAGCCCTGCGGTTGGCCAATGCTGGTTTCTAGGTAGGCTTCCCATTCACGCTCGTTTTGATAGATCTGACAATTGAGCTCATCCGCCTTGCGTCGCGCAATCGGTGGCATATCCGATTGGCCCAGCACCACCGGAATCCCCTCTCGGAAAATGCCCGATTTTTCGATTGCGACCGCCTTGAGGGAGTTACCCAACCAATCCATATGGTCCATGGCCACGGAGGTAATCACCGCCACATCTGGGTCGATAATATTGACCGTGTCCAGGCGTCCGCCAAGGCCCACTTCCAACACCCAAACATCTAATTCGTTGCGTTGAAACAGATCAAAACAAGCCAGGGTGGTGAATTCAAAATAGGTTAGATCAATGTCACCGCGAGCGGCTTCAACTCGATCAAACGCACGGGCCAGCTCATCGCCGGTTTCCATGAGTCCATTGATCTGAATTCGCTCGTTAAAATCACGAATGTGCGGCGAGGTGTATAGGCCGACCTTTAGGCCTGCCTGTCGCAGGATCGTATCGCTGGCGACGGTACAGGTCCCCTTGCCATTCGTGCCTGTAACGGTCAGCACTTTGGCAGTAATCGGACCCGTAGACAGTCGCGACCAGACCTCCCGTGAGCGCTCAAGACCCAACTCAATGCGTGTCGGGTCCAGGGCTTCTAACTTTTCGATCCAGTCGTTCAGCGACATCATTCGTTTATTCGCCTGCGGTCATTTCAACACTGCGGGTCGGCGCGTTCATCATAGAAGCTAGCAGACGATGGAGGGTGTCACGCATCTCCCCGCGATGAACGATCTTGTCTACGGTGCCATGTTCCAGCAGAAACTCGGCTCGCTGAAACCCTTCAGGCAACTTTTCACGCACGGTTTGCTCGATCACCCGCGGCCCAGCAAATCCCACCAGGGCTTTGGGCTCAGCGATGTTCAGATCGCCCAGCATCGCAAGCGATGCGGTCACGCCCCCAAACACCGGGTCCGTTAGCACGGAGACATAAGGAATGCCCGCCTCTTTCAGGCGCTCGATGGCAAGACTGGTTCGTGTCATCTGCATCAGCGAGAACAAGGCCTCCTGCATGCGGGCGCCACCGGAGGCCGAAAAGCACACCAGAGGCGTGCCGGTTTCTAACGAACGCTCCGCGGCAGCGACGAACTTTTGTCCTACGGCGCGGCCCATAGACCCGCCCATAAAACTGAATTCAAAGGCACAGGCGTTGATATCCATACCCTTGAGCTGACCGCTCATCGCGATCATGACATCTTCCTCGCCGGTCGCCTTTTGTGCGGCCACCAAGCGATCCTTATAGCGTTTGCTGTCCTTGAACTTTAGGACATCGTCGGTCACCAAATCAGGTAGCAATTCAACACCCGTGCCCTTGTCTAAAAAGGCCTCCAGACGCTTGCGCCCGCCCAGGCGCATATGGTGATCGCACTTGGGACAAACGTTCAGATTGCGTTGCAATTCAGGCTCGTAAAGCACCTGTTCGCAGGCTGCACACTTGGTCCACAGACCTTCACGTACACCGCCGCGCTTAACCTTGCTTTGAATGGTCGGCAGAACCCGATCTAGCCAGCTACTCATTACTTTTCATCCATGCGTGTTCGAATGGCAGCCAGCAACGAGCCGACCGCTTGAGGAATTTTCTCTGGGGTTTGTGCGTTGTCCGCCATCGCCTGGACCAGCACGGATCCTACGATCACACCGTCAGCAGCCGCGCCGATAGAGCGCGCTTGATCGCCGGTCTTGATGCCAAAACCGACCATGACAGGAACGTCGGTTAGGGTCCGGATGTGGTTCACGCGATCACTGACTTCCTCCAGGTTCAATGCACCTGAACCCGTAATGCCTTTGAGGCTGACGTAGTACAGGTAGCCCTGTGTCGCCCGTGCAATCGATTCCAGACGTTCGTCCACGGTCGTGGGAGCGGCCAAAAAGACCGTATCCAAGCCCAAGGCGTCACAATATTCAGCCACCACGGAGCGTTCCTCAGGTGGCATATCGACTAACAACAGGCCATCAACGCCGGCTTCAGCGGCCTCGCGGCAGAACGACTCGTAGCCCATTTTTTCGATCGGATTGAGATACCCCATCAGGACCACGGGTGTATCGCTGTCATCCGCCCGGAAACGAGCAACTTGCTGAAGCACCGCACGCACGTTAGTGCCCGCTTTCAGGGCTCGCTCGCCCGCCAATTGAATCGTTTCACCATCGGCAAAGGGATCCGAGAACGGCATTCCCAGCTCGATGACATCGGCGCCACTGGCGACCATTTCGTGCATCAAGGGCACGGTGATCTCTAGGGTCGGATCCCCGCACATGACGTACGGGATTAGGGCTTTGCGTCCTTCGGCTTTGAGCGCCTGTAGACGGGTTGCAATACGACTCAACGAACTCTCCTAGAAACTGATGCCGTCAATATCGGCCATCGTCAAAATATCTTTGTCACCGCGGCCAGACATATTCACCACGAGGTGTTGATCCGGACGCATCGTAGCCGCCAAACGCTTGGCATAGGCCAGGGCATGTGCGGTCTCTAGCGCCGGCATGATGCCCTCACACTGGGTCACTTCACGGAAGGCATCCAGCGCAGGACCATCGTCCTCGGCGACGTACTCGGCACGTCCGCTGTCCTTGAGCCAGCTGTGCTCAGGACCCACACCCGGATAATCCAAACCCGCACTGACAGAATGCGTATCAGCGATTTGGCCGTCCTCGGTTTCCATGATGTAAGTGCGGTTACCGTGCAACACACCCGGCTGGCCAGCACTCAAGGGTGCTGCGTGCTCACCGGTCATCACACCGTGCCCGCCGGCCTCGACGCCGATCATGCGAACGCCGACGTCCTCGATGAAGGGATAGAACATGCCAATCGCATTGGATCCACCGCCAACACAGGCAATTACCGCATCAGGCAGACGACCGATTTTTTCTAAACTTTGAGCGCGGGTTTCACGGCCAATAATCGATTGGAAATCCCGCACCAGCATCGGATAAGGATGCGGACCCGCCGCGGTGCCCAGGATGTAAAAGGTATTATCGACGTTGGCCACCCAGTCGCGCATGGCTTCGTTGAGCGCATCTTTGAGTGTGCGCGTTCCGCTTTCGACGGGAACCACCGTGGCCCCCAATAGCTTCATGCGATAGACATTCAAGGCCTGGCGCTGGACGTCCTTGGCCCCCATGTAAACCACACATTCCAGGCCCAAACGAGCACAGACCGTAGCCGAAGCGACGCCATGCTGGCCGGCGCCGGTTTCGGCAATCACCCGGGGTTTACCACTGTATTTCGCGAGCAGCGCCTGGCCAATGGTGTTGTTCACCTTGTGAGCGCCGGTGTGGTTGAGGTCCTCGCGCTTAAACCAGATCTGCGCGCCACCAATCATCGATGACCAGCGCTCGGCGTGGTAAAGCGGGCTGGGACGGCCCACAAAGTCCTGCAGATCTTTGTCAATTTCCGCCTGAAACGCAGGATCGCTCTTGAGACGCGCGTAGTCCGCGGTCAAACGATCCAATGCGTGGGTCAGGGTCTCGGATACAAATCGGCCGCCGTAGGGGCCAAAGTGACCCTGGGCGTCGGGCAGTGCGCTGAGCGCTTTGGCCGCATCTAGATCGATCGGAGAATTCATCGAGGTACCTCTTGCATAAATGTCCGGACGGCTTCGATGTCCTTGACCCCCGGACTGGCTTCAACCCCACCACTGACATCCACTGCCCAGGGGGTCGTTTGCTGTACTGCTTGTTTCACGTTAGCGGGCGTCAAACCACCCGCCAAAATCAAATTCCAATTACGCTGTGCAGGCACTGCCTGCCAGTTGAAGGATTCGCCCGTTCCGCCGGGCACCCCTTTGACGTAAGTGTCCAACAAAATGCCCTGGCCCTGACCCACCCAGGGTTGGACCAATGCATTGATATCCGCCCCGGGTGCGACGCGTAAGGCGCGATACCAAGGCCGATTAGAACGCTGACACTCATCCACGCTGTGATCTCCGTGGAACTGAATCGCATCCAGCCCCACCTGATCGGCTATCTGATTGATCTGTTCCGCGCTGTGATCCACAAACAGCCCCACTAGGGTCACGTACGCGGGCATTGCCTGACGGATGGCCTTGGCCTGCTCGACGTCGACACTGCGCGGACTGGGTGGATAAAACACCACGCCCAGCGCATCCACACCCAAGTCGCAAATCGGTGCGACCTGGGCAGGCTGCGTAATTCCACAAATCTTGGTGCGAGTCATCGCGCAAATCGGCCAGTCATAAAGACGCGAGAATAACGGAAATTGACCCAAATGAGCAGGGTTTAACTTGGAAAAACTCGGTTTTCTGGGCGTACGATTCCAACGGCTACCGCAGGAAAACGCAGCGTTGGTGGCAGATCGATGCCCAGCTCATACCCCACTCCGCACAAATGCAATCCGTTAGGCGGCGCCGTCACGCCCGCCTGCGAACGATCACGGCCCGCCAGGACCTCGGCCAGCCACTCAGGCGAGCGATCCCCCGCCCCAATTGCGATCAAGGAGCCGGCGATATTGCGCACCATGTGATGCAGGAATGCGTTGGCTTGAACATCAATCACGATCCACTCGCCCTGGGCATACAGCCGAACAAAGTGCATCTCGCGAATAGGATTCGGTGCCTGGCAGTGCTTTGAACGCAAGGCGGTGAAGTCCTGAGCACCCTCTAGATGCTGAGCCGCCCGCGCCATCGCCGGCAAATCCAGTGTTTGATAAACGTGGGTCAAGTAATCCGCGGCCAACCCTGGGCGAGTGGGCGAGTTACGAATGACATAGTGATAACGGCGCCAGCGAGCGCTAAATCGCGCGCTGAAGTCAGACGCGACCGGATGCGCCCAGACTAGACCAATATCGCGGGGCAGATGGGTATTACCCCCCATCACAAAGGCCCGCGCAGGGCGCTGTGCGTGCGTATCAAAGTGCACAATTTGAGCGGTCGCGTGTACGCCGGTATCCGTACGTCCCGCGCAGACGACCTCGATCGGCTCATCCGCCACCTTCGAAAGAGCTTGCTCAACCCAAGGCTGCACCGACTTGCCAGCAATTTCCTGAGTTTGCCAACCGTAATAATGACTGCCCTGATATTCCACGCAGGCAGCCCATCGCTGTAGCCCCATTACTGCCCGCTTTCGTCCTGAATTCGTTGGCGAAGCTCCGCGGCCCGGGCTTTGGATTCGTCATCACCCTCGGCTTCAACATCACCTAACAATTCCGCCGCGTCCTTGTACATCCCCATCTCGACATAGGTGCTGGCCAAGTCCAAACGACCGGAGAACTTCCCTCCGTCGATCGGATCAGACAGATAATCGAGCTTGGGATCCGCCTCAGGAATGATTGCTGGCTCTGGCTCTGGCTCTGGCTCTGGCTCAGTTAGCCCATCAGACATCGGTGCCGACTCCAGATC
>JBMYYI010000012.1:0-7373 GCA_049609265.1 Litorivicinus sp.
CCGCGAATTCGTCGACCAGCGGTGCGACCCCGAGGCCTATCAAAAGTGGCGCGACTTTATCGTCGAGGACTTTAACAGCCCCGAAGCCATGGCCGAGCACACGGGCGTCGACGCTGAAACGGTTCGCCAGGCCGCACGGGCCTTTGCCAAGGCCAAGAACGGCGCGATTTATTATGGTTTGGGCGTGACTGAACATAGCCAGGGCAGCACCATGGTCATGGGTATCGCAAACCTGGCCCTGGCCACCGGCAACATCGGCCGCGAAGGTGTCGGCGTGAACCCGCTACGGGGTCAGAACAACGTGCAGGGTGCTTGCGATATGGGAAGCTTTCCGCACGAATTACCTGGCTATCAGCATGTCAGTGACGTCAACGCCCGGACCCGGTTTGAACAGGTCTGGGGTGTTGAGCTGGATCAGCATCCGGGACTGCGCATCCCCAACATGTTCGACGCCGCCATCGCCGGTGAGTTCAAAGGCCTGTATGTCCAGGGTGAAGACATCGCCCAATCGGACCCCAACACGCAACACGTCGAGGCGGCCTTGCGCGCGCTCGACTGCCTGATCGTGCAGGATATTTTCTTGAACGAAACCGCCAAGTTCGCCCACGTGCTGCTGCCCGGTTCGACCTTTTTAGAGAAAGACGGCACCTTTACCAACGCCGAGCGGCGCATCAACCGCGTCCGCCAGGTGATGCCCCCGGTTGCCGGCATGGCTGATTGGCAGGTCACACAGGCGCTATCGAATGCCCTGGGTTACCCCATGGATTACACCCACCCCAGCGAAATCATGGATGAAATCGCCCAGCTGACGCCCAGCTTTCATGGGGTTAGCTACGCCAAACTCGATGAGTTGGGCAGTATCCAATGGCCGTGCAACGAGGCTCACCCACAGGGCACGCCGACCATGCACGTAACCGACTTCCCGATTGGCAAAGGGCAATTCGCGATCACCCATTACGTGCCCACCGACGAGCAAACCACCCACAAATTCCCGCTGGTCCTGACGACGGGTCGAATTCTGAGCCAGTACAATGTAGGTGCTCAAACCCGCCGAACCGACAACCTGGCCTGGCACACCGAGGACCTGCTCGAGCTGCATCCCTCAGACGCCGAATTGCGTGGGATTGTTGATGGCGATTGGCTGGGTGTGACCAGCCGAGCCGGCAATACGGTGCTACGTGCCAAGGTAAGCGAGCGAATGTTGCCGGGGGTGGTTTACACGACCTTCCACCACCCCTTTAGTGGAGCGAATGTGATCACCACCGATTCCAGCGACTGGGCCACCAACTGCCCCGAATACAAAGTCACGGCGGTGCAGGTTGAGAAGGTCACCCAGCCCAGCGACTGGCAGCAGGGCTTTAGCGAGAATGATCGCAAGCAGCGCTCGCTCAAAGATATGGCCTCGGCTGCGGGCAAGTGACGCACTACGTCAACATCACCCGCTTAACAGACGGCGAGGCGTGCGAACTCACCGACGCCGTTGTGACCGAAGCGCCCGTGGCCTTGGTCTATAACGGCATCAGTCATGCGGTGATGATGGCCTCGCCCACGGATCTGGAGGACTTCGCGCTGGGCTTTAGCCTGACCGAAGGCATCCTGGAGTCGGCGGATCAGTTGTACGATCTTGGGATTGAGCACACCCCCGATGGCATTGAAGTGAGCATGGACATCCATGGGCAGGCCTTTGATCAATTAAAACAGCGACGCCGACAACTGACGGGGCGCTCAGGTTGCGGCCTGTGTGGTGTCGACTCGCTCGCCCAAGCCATGCGCCCGATTCCATCGGTCACGCCTCAGGCGATTGATCCCGAGGCGCTGCAGCAGGCGTTACAACAACTGCCCGCGGCTCAAATACACAATCAAGCGACGGGGGCCGCGCATGCCGCTGCCTGGTGTACGCCAGACGGACAGATTCAGGCGCTGCGCGAGGACGTTGGTCGTCACAACGCGCTGGACAAACTCATTGGTCACTACCGTGGCACGCTGGCGGATGGTTTTATCCTGATCTCGAGCCGAGCCAGCTATGAGATGATCCATAAGGCCTGCAGCGCAGGAGCCGGTGCCCTAGCAGCGGTCTCAGCGCCCACCTCACTGGCCGTCCAGTGCGCGCACCAAGCCGGCTTGACCCTGGTCGGATTTGCCCGACCCGGCCGGCATCAGACTTACGGAAACCTAGTATGAAGACCCAAACCGAAAACCTGATCCACATGGTGAATCAAATCGCACACAACAACAGCCACTGGCCCACCGAGGATGAGTGCGTTGATCGAATTGCCGGACACATCAAGCGTTTTTGGGCGCCATCCATGATCGAAAAACTCAAGGCACAGGATCCTGCAGCACTGTCTGAACTGGCGCAAAAATCAGTGCAATCCCTATAACCGTCATACACGCGGCGCCACGCTTGAGGTACACAGGCCGCTCCTTAACGACCTAATCTTGTTGGGCCCAAGGGCGGTCTTTGAGAATTTGATCAAGGATCATCGCGGCGAGCGAGATCCGGCCCGTTAGAGCAGCGCCCGAATGCGCTCGAGCGTTGCCACATTCACTGCAACGCCCTGCTGGGCCGCCAGTTTACGTTTCGCCGCGCGGTTCTGGCCGGGCAGTCGAGCGCCCTCTTGAATCAAGACCGATTCCATCAGCTGAGCTAGACGTGCCGCTGCCTGGTCGCTGGCCACGCCCGGATCGATCGCGATAAAGCACTGTCCGGTACCTGGCGGACCACCCGCGGTGCCGCTGAACGGACTGGCCTGTGTCCCCAGGTTCGAACCGCTCAGTGCGGCGGCTAACACTTCGACAATCAAGGCCACGCCCACGCCTTTGTAGTCGCCTGCCGGAGCCATCGATCCGGCCAAGCCCGCGGCGGCATCCGTGGTCGGTTGACCCTCGCTATCCAGCGCCCAACCCAAAGGAATCGGTTGACCCTCGCGTTGGTGTTTCATCACCTCGCTCTTGGCAATGACACTGGCACTTTGATCGATCAACAGACCCACCCCACCCTGTCCATCTGGGGTCGCCATCGAAATCGGATTGGTCCCCACGACCGGCTTTTTGCCGCCACTGGGTGCAATCGAAGCCGGTGCGTTGGTCGCGCCAATCGCAATCACGCCCGCCCGCGCCATTTTTTGGGTGTGCACCCCCAAGACGCCGCAGTTGTACGAATTTTTGATACTCAACACCGCAATACCATTGTCCTGGGCCGCCTGAATCAAGGCATCAAAACCTGCTTCGATCGCCGGGTGGGCAAACCCGTTGGCCGCATCCACCACGATCGCACCGGGTTTGGGACGACTGACAACCGGCGTGGCCTGACCGTCAACCTTGCCGCATTGCACGTGCTCGCAGTAAATCGGGATATACGCCAAGCCGTGACTGGCAATGCCGTCGGCCTCGGTATCAGCGGTCGCTTGGGCCAGATAGCGTGCATTTTCAGGGGTGGTTCCGACTGCCGTCAAAGCTTGCATGGCGAGGGTTTCGATGGCGTCTAGCGATAGCGTTTCAGTGCTCATGGCATCTCTCGTTGTGTTTTTTGTGGCCACAGTGTGCGTGCTCAGCTGACTCGAATCAAACAATCCGTGGCGCAATTTGGTGAGTCTTTTCACGCAATCGCACTAGCCTTATTTGTGCACAAAACTGATGCGATCGGAGCGATAAAAATAATGAAGACACGTGCTGCTGTTGCCCTAGAAGCGGGCAAGCCCTTAGAAATTATGGAAGTCGACCTAGAAGGCCCCCGGGCGGGTGAAGTGCTGGTCGAAATCATGGCGACCGGCATCTGCCACACCGATGAATTTACCAAATCGGGTGCGGATCCCGAGGGCATCTTCCCTGCTATTTTGGGTCATGAGGGCGCTGGTATCGTGCGCGAGGTCGGCCCCGGCGTGAAAGACCTCAAGGTCGGGGATCACGTGATCCCGCTCTATACGCCCGAATGCCGCACCTGCGAGTACTGTCTGAACCCGAAAACCAACCTGTGCCAATCAATCCGTACCACCCAGGGTCAGGGCTTGATGCCTGATGGCACCTCGCGGTTTTCACTCAACGGCAAACCGATCTTCCACTACATGGGTACCTCAACCTTTTCGAACTTTACCGTCATGCCGGAAATTGCGGCCGCCAAGGTCAACCCAGACGCGCCATTCGACAAGATTTGCTACATCGGCTGTGGCGTCACCACGGGCATCGGTGCCGTCATCAACACAGCCAAAGCAGAACCCGGATGCAACGCGGTCGTCTTTGGTTTGGGGGGCATTGGACTCAACGTGATCCAGGGCCTTCGCATGATCGGTGCCAACATGATCGTGGGCGTGGATTTGAACGATGACAAGGCCGAATGGGGCCGCAAATTCGGCATGACCCACTTCGTCAATCCCAGCAAGGTCCAGGGCGACCTGGTCGCTCACTTGGTCGAGCTGACGGGCGGTGGCGCGGACTACAGCTTTGAATGCATCGGCAACGTCAACGTAATGCGTCAGGCCCTGGAATGCGCCCACAAAGGCTGGGGTGAAAGCATCATCATCGGAGTCGCCGGCGCCGGCCAAGAAATCAGCACGCGACCCTTCCAGCTGGTCACCGGCCGCTCCTGGCGCGGCAGTGCCTTTGGCGGCGCACGCGGTCGCACCGATGTGCCCAAAATCGTGGACTGGTACATGGACGGCAAGATCGACATCGACCCCATGATCACCCACACATTGGCACTTGAGGACATCAACAAGGGCTTTGATCTGATGCACTCGGGTGAATCCATCCGCAGCGTGGTGGTGTTCTAAGCATGCAATCCATTTCCAATGCGCTGTCGTTTGGTGGACAGCAGTCAGTCTGGACGCACGCGTCCAGCAGCACTGGCACTGATATGACCTTTGCGGTGTTTGTCCCCCCCGGCACGGGACCCTTTCCTGTGCTGTGGTATTTGTCAGGA
Organism: Litorivicinus sp.; assembly: GCA_049609265.1. GTDB lineage: Bacteria > Pseudomonadota > Gammaproteobacteria > Pseudomonadales > Litorivicinaceae > Litorivicinus. The sequence goes on from JBMYYI010000012.1 coordinate 4,919, forward strand.
CTAACCTGCACCCATCAAAACGTCATGGACAAAGGTGAGTACCGTCGTCTGGCAGCCGAGCTGGGCGTCATGGTCGTATGCCCAGACACCAGCCCCCGCGGAGATGGCGTGACAGCCCACGATGACAATTGGCAGCTAGGCTGTGGCGCGGGCTTTTATGTCGATGCCACCCAGCCTGACTACCGCCACTTTCAGATGTACAGCTACGTGACCCAGGAGCTGCCAGCGCTGATCGCTGAGCACTTTCCTGCGGATATGGCACGCCAGGGCATCACCGGCCACTCGATGGGCGGCCATGGAGCGCTGACCATTGCGCTCAAGCATCCCGAGCGGTTCGCCAGTTGCAGTGCCTTTGCACCGATCGTGAACCCGACCACCGCCGAGTGGAGCCGGGGTGCACTTGCAGCCTATTTGGGTGCTGACGAATCTGGCTGGGCCGACTACGACACCGTGCGATTGATTCAGAGCGGCGCTCGTTTCCCTGAGCTGCTGATCGATCAGGGTGAGGCGGATAGTTTCCTCGATGAAGGTCTTCGTCCGTGGTTGCTAACAGATGTCTGCCAAAACACGGACATTGAGCTGACCCTGCGCATGCAGCCGGGCTATGATCATTCGTACTTCTTTATCTCGACTTTCATGGACGACCATCTGCGCTGGCATGCCGAGCGACTGACCTAAAAAGAGCCTCGCGTATGAACATCAACCACCTGACCGCCTTTTTGGATATTGCCCAAACCGGCTCCTTTCAAAACAGCGCCCAGCGGTTGAGCATCACCCAGTCCACCATCAGCGCTCGCATCAAAACGCTGGAGGAGAGACTGGGTCAATCGTTGTTCGTACGCACCAAAGAAGGCGCGCTGCTGACGCCCCAAGGGCACCTGCTGGTTCCCCATGCCAAGGTGGCAGTCAATGCCTGGTCACAGGCCAAACAGACGCTGTCCTTGCCCGATCAGCTGGATTCGATTTTATCGATTGGGGTGCAGACCGATCTGTGGGAAACCCTACTGCTACCCTGGCTGGACCGGTTAAAAACCGAGCTTCCCGAGATCGGATTCTCGCTGCGCGTTGAATACAGTGAAACGCTGCTAGAGGACATCCACAACGGGCGTCTGGATCTGGCCATCACTTACCTGCCCAGCAGCTTCCCAGGATTCTTTAGCGATCCTTTGTACAGCGATGAATTAGTGCTCGCCTCCAGTATCGAGAGGGATCATACCGATGAGTGGCGTGATGATTACGTGTATGTCGATTGGGGTCGTGAGTTTCAACGTCAGCACCACAAGGCCTACCCTGGGTTACGAGCACCGGCACTGAGTGTAGGGTCCTATCGATTGGCCATGGATTACATCAACCGCAACGGCGGCAGTGCCTTTATGCCGCGACGGGCGATTGCCGCAGAACTGGCAGCGGGCCGTTTGTTTATAGTCCGAGGCTCACCCGCATTTGAGCGCGAAGTCTATCTGGTTCAGCCCGCCAACCCCGCCCAGCCCCAGCTTAATCGGCTGGCACTGGACGCGTTAAACGCATTATTGCCCGACTAACCCCGGGCAATTTCCTGCGATAGTTTTTGCTGCATGGTCTGGCAGTACCAGTCCACGAATTGCTTAACGCCGTTTTCTTCGATACCTGAATACGGCCCCGGAATATAGCTGGGGGAGCGCACACCAATCTGGCACTCAGCCACCAATGCAGCGTCCTGAGCGTTCGTTTGTTGCCACACATGGGTCAGGTGTGCCAAATCGTAATCGACGCCCTCTACGGCGTCCTCAGGCACGAGCCACTTCGTCACCAACTGTGTGCGGTTTTTATCCAACGGCAGCATCTGGAAGCTCAGCGCATGGTCGCCCATCCAATGGTTCCAGGTATTGGGATAGTGGAAATACATCATAGCGCCACAGTTATCGACCCCCGACTGGTCTGTTCGCAGGGTTTTAACCGCTGGCAAGCCATCCATGGTGTAGGACTGCGCCCCGTGACTCAACGGAATGCGGGTCATGCGATAGCGCCCATCCGGATCAATCACCAAGCGCGAGGGCAAACCGGCCGACTCGCACTTATCCAAAAACGCCATCAACTCCGGATCTGAATCACCACCCAGCCCTGCCACGGCATTGTTTTCTTCATAGCTGCGCAACAACTCAGGGTGATTGGAATCGCAGTGATAACACTCACGATTGTTTTCGAATACCAGCTTCCAATTGCCCTGCTCCACATTGGTTTCCATGTGGGCCACTTTCATGTTTTCCGGCCGGTGCGGATCAATGAACGGGGCCAGATCCGCCTGAAACTGACTAAAGTCCGGCGCCTGATCCGCGACACCTTCGCGGTCAATCACTTGCAAATTTCTTCCACCAACCAGCACCTGACCACTCGTCGCCTTCTCTGCCCCAAAGAGGAGCTTTAACAATGTGCTCTTTCCCGCGCCACTCGCACCCGCGATGAAAAGGAAGTCCCC
>JBMYYI010000012.1:7383-42432 GCA_049609265.1 Litorivicinus sp.
GATCCGCGACACACACATAGATATAACTCGCCACAACGCCCACATGGACTTCGTGCAACGAGTAATCCTGAGTATTGAAATCCTCACCCATGTGGGGGGCGAATACTAACTGGCCCTGATAATCGTAGGTCCAGCGATGATAGGGGCAGACCAAACGTGCAGCGGTTCCACGCTCCTGCGTGCATAAACGGTGGCCCCGGTGACGGCAGGCATTGTGATAGGCACGTATTTGCTGATTTGAGTCACGCACCACCACGATCGGGTAGTCGCCAATTTGCAGCGTCATGTAGCTGCCGGGCTTTTTTAATTCAAAGGTATGCCCAGCGAAAATCCACGAGGCATACCAGATGTGGCGAAGGTCGTCTTGGTAGACCGCCTCACTGTCGTAGACGGTGGGATCCATGGCCCAGCCGGGTCGGCGAGCCTGGATCAGCTCTAGGGTACTCTTGTGACTCATTATTATTTTTCCTGCAACGAGCCTTGATCAAGTGCCTAGAGATTATGTGCTAGACACCGCCTTTTTTCGGCACCATGGCCAGCATGATGTCGTGCATATCCAATACACCGACGGCCTGAGCGTCCTTCATCACCACAAAGTGCTTAGAGGTATCACCCTGCACCTTGCTGATGGTGTCCTCGAGGTTTTGATCGTAATCAACCTCGATAGCACCGGCGGGAATCTCGCCTTGTAGCGGCTTCATCACAGACCGCGTTCTGAGTACGCGAGCCCGGTTGATGTCAGCTACAAATTCCTCGATGTACGGATCTGCAGGATTCAACAAAATGTCCTGCGGCTCTCCCTGCTGAACGACATATCCATCTTTCAGAACGACAAGATGATCCGCCAGCTTCAGTGCCTCGTCCAAATCGTGCGTGATGAAAATAATGGTTTTGTGAATTTCACGTTGTAATTCGAGTAGCAAATCCTGCATTTGCGAGCGAATGATGGGATCCAACGCTGAAAACGCTTCGTCCAACAACATCACTTCGGACTCGGCGCACAATGCACGGGCAATACCGACGCGCTGTTGCATGCCACCGGATAGCTGATGCGGATAGCTGTCCTCGAAACCCTCGAGGCCCAGACGCGCCAACCATTTCCTCGCTTCCCGTACCTGATCTTCTGCCGGGCGGCCTGACACTTCGAGCGCCAGCGCCGCGTTTTCAGCCACCGTGCGGTGAGGGAACAGAGCAAACTTTTGGAATACCATCGACATGCGCGTGCGACGCATCTCAAGTAGCTCCTGGGAGCCCAGCTTCAGTACGTCCTCACCGTCCAAGATGACCTCGCCAGCGGTCGGCTCGATCAAGCGGTTCAGGTGCCGGATCAAAGTCGACTTGCCTGATCCTGACAATCCCATAATCACAGTGATTTCGCCGTCGTACATATCGACGTTGATGTCCTGCAGACCCAAGACATGGCCATGCTCAGCCAACAGGTCAGCCTTGCTCATACCATTCTTGACCCGATCGACCATGGCCTCGCCATTGTCACCGAAAATTTTGTATAGCCCTTTGACCGCGACTTTCACTCGTTTTTCGCCTGCTGCGTTCATTGGTTCTGCGCCTGTGCTGCGTTAATTCGATCCAGGGCGGCTTTGGATACGCGATCCAGCAAAATAGCCAGCAATACAATCGCAAAGCCTGCGACAAAGCCGACACCCAATCTAAGATTGTTAATACCATCCAAGACTAGGGTTCCTAGTCCCGGCGCCGAGACCAGAGAGGCGATCACGACCATCGCCAAGGACATCATGATGGTCTGGTTTACACCGGCCATAATGTTGGGCAGGGCCAACGGAATCTCTACGCCTAGCAGTTTTTGCCGAGAGGTCAGACCGTAAGCGTTGGCCGCCTCGATCACGGATTGGTCCACCAGACGAATACCAAGGTTCGTCAAACGCACCACCGGAACAATGGCGTACATGATGATGGCCATGCCGTATAGCTTGGGCTCTGTGATCTTGAATAGGAAAATCAGTGGGATCAGATACACAAAGGTGGGCAGGGTTTGCAGCATGTCCAGAATCGGCGTGATCGCACGCTGCGCGCGGTCACTCTTGGACATGTAGATGCCCAGCGGCACCCCCAACAACACGCAAATAAAGGTACAGACGAAAATAATCGCCAGCGTTTGGGTGGCGTAGGTGTAGTGATCAGTAAACAGGAAAAAGGCAAAGAAACTGGCGACCAGCGCAGCCACCTTGACCGACTTGGACACCAGAAAGCTACCCAATACCAGCAAGGGCACCAGGAACCACCAGGGGGTCGCCGTAAAAAAGGCGAGCGCACCATCCAAGGCCCAAGACAGTGGCTGTGTCAGTGGGTCCAAAACAAAACGCAACGCGGGGCGAATGGCCAAAAAGCCGTCTTCTAGCCCTGCGGTCATATCACGGGTTTGCGGCACCTTTGCGCAGGCCTCGTGCAAGTTGTCCAGCGAGGGAAACTTGAGGTCGTACCAATTGGCTTCCTCGCCTTTAAGGCGCGAAAGCGAAACTAGCGATGGCTTCTTGTCTTCGTCGCACCAGTCGCGCAGACCGATCGCATCGAACAGACCACTATATGCAGACATGGGTATCCTGTTTTCTTAAAAATTTGTGGGGCAGATAGACCGAGGGGTGACTGTTAGGCCACCCCTCGATTAGAGCGCTGCTTAGAACAGCTTACTCAGTTTAGCTTTGGCTTCATCGTTCACCATCGCCATAACTACATCGGTATGGTTCGTCAGCAACCAAGCTGCTGTCTCGTCCGCCGATGCGTTGTTTTCTTCTTTCCAGGCTAACATGGCAGAAACCAAATCGTTGGGCAGTGCGCTGTTGCGGACAAAGTCTGCCGCCGCCGGTGCACGCTCTGCAAAATCAGCGGTCATTGCGGTTAGCACGGGAGCCGCGGGGAAATCAGAGACGCCAATTTTGCTGGGGTCTTGGTTTTCCTGCTGGTTCAAACGGTGCTGTTCAACATCCACGCCACCTAGGTCAACCTTGACCATGGGGTAGTTACCCAGAACCGCGGTGGGGCCCCAGTAGTAACCAAACCAAGGCGCTTTGTCCTCGTAGGCGGCCGCGATTGACGCCGCCAAGTTCGCACCCGAACCATGGTCAAAGACTTCTAGACCTTTGCCTTCCATGTCATGCACAACCTTTAGGTTGTCATTCACGATACGGCAACCCCAGCCTACCGGGCAGTTGTGGAAACGGCCGTCGACCAATGCGGGGTTCGCCAGAATACCTTCCAGTGTGGTGGCTTCAGGATGGGCTTCGGCTACATAGGCAGGAATCCACCAGCCTTCTTCACCGCCGTTGGCAAAGGTGTTGCCTGCGACAATAACTTTACCCTCGTCGACCAAACCATCAAAGGCTGGGACTGAGTTTGACCATAACTCCGGCACAATATCCGGCTGACCGGTTTCTGCCAACGAAGTGACAACCGGCACCGTATCGGTCGGCACAATGGTGACTTCACAGCCATAACCTTGCTCAAGTACGAAGGCTTGCAGCGCGGCAATAGTCTCGCCAGAAGCCCAACCCATGGCGCCAACACTGACTTCGCCGCAGGCAGAATGGCCAGCTGCAAACGCACTGCCAGAAATCGATACGGCGGCAGCAACCGTGAGGCTTAACGTGGTTTTCTTCATTGGTTTAGATCCCCTTATTCTTTTAATTTCCCGACAATCCCGCCGAGTTCTTTTTTACCATGCGATTTTTGTACGACGTTAGTCAACTCGAATCGCCCAATAACGCGCTTAATCCAGCTTTATATCCGGATCGCCACGTTCTTGGTGTGAACGTAATTAAGTAACGCTTCGCGTCCCTTTTCACGTCCATATCCGCTCTTTCCATAGCCACCAAAGGGCGTCTCAACACCGCCGGCAAACCATTCGTTCACAAAAACCTGTCCCGCGCGCAGCCGCTGTGCCAAATGCATCGCCGCACTGATGTCCTGGGTAAAGACACCGGCCACCAATCCGTAGTCCGTTCCATTGGCCAGGCTCAGGGCCTGCGCATCGGTGTCAAAGGGGGTGACGGACAATACCGGGCCGAACACCTCGGTCTGGAAAATCTCGCTGTTCGGCGCCACCTGATCAAACACCGTGGGTTGCAAAAATGCGCCGTCCCGGGGAATTTGCCCGCCTGCTATCAAGCGCGCTCCCTGTGCCTGGGCCCGTTCAACCAGTCCCATGGCACGGTCACGCTGCGCAACACTGACCATGGCCCCCATGGATTCCCCTTCGGTACGGAGGCTAACTCCATGATCGATCGGTAAGGAGCCCGCAAGCTCAGCCGCCCGTTCGACAAATGCTTGATGGATCGAACGGTCTACCAAGACTCGGGACATCGCCGAGCAGACCTGGCCAGCATTAAAGAAGATGCCCCAGCGTACGTTGCCGATCAGGTTGTCTAGGTCAGCATCCGAGCGCACGATCGCTGCGCTCTTACCGCCTAACTCCAGCACACAAGGCACGACGTTTTTGGCCGCAGCAGTGGCGATACGAACGCCGGTCTCGACCGAGCCGGTAAAAACGATTTGGTTAATATCAGGATGCGACGCCAGCGCCGCGCCGGCTGTCGCCCCGACCCCGCACAGAATATTCAGAGCACCGGCCGGCAAATCCGCCGCTTCAGCCGCCGCCGCAAAACAGATAGAGGTCAGTGGATCTAGCTCCGGGCTTTTGACAATGCAGGCGTTACCCGTCGCCAATGCAGGCGCGATAGAGCGAGCCGCCATTTCCAGTGGGTAATTCCACGGGATGATTTGCGCAGAAATGCCCAAGGGCTCGTATTGAGTGAAATCGATGTACTGATCACCCAGTGGGATAGAGCGTCCCTCAACTGTTTCAGCCTGGTTTCCGTAATACTCAAAATAGCGGGCGCTGCCCTGCACTTCGATCACGGCTTCCCAAAATGGCTTGCCGGACTCCCGGGACAACATCATCGCGATACTGTCGCAGTGCTCTGACAAATATTGGCCCATCTTCTGAACCATTCGAGCCCGTTCTACCGGCCGCAACGCAACGAATTCACGGGAATCAATCAGCTTGCGGGCCGCGGCGACCGCCTTGTCGATATCCAGCTCGCTGGCCATCGCTTGCTGCGCAATCACGTCGCCCGTGGCGGGGTCACATACATTCAGCGGTGTATCGCCACCTTGCACGTAACGGCCACCGATGTAGTTCTTGCCTAAATGGTGGTCCCAGCGCGAATTAGAATTCGACACGGACATCTCCCAACGGGACGCTGCAACAACTCAGCACATCGCCCGCCTCGATCTCGTCATCGGTAATCCCACCGTTGTGTTCCATACTAACTTCGCCGGATACCTTGTGCACACGACAGGTGCCGCAGATGCCCATGCCGCAGGCTTTAGGGATATGCAGGCCCAGTTTTGTCGCCGCGGCGTGGATGGTCTCACCTGGAGCAATGCGCACACTTTTCCCACTCTCGATGAACTCGACGCTGTGCAAGTCACTGACTTCCAGCGCTTCATGCTCTTCCTGGGCGGATTCGGCTTGCTCAATCGCCTGCTCTTCGGCGACCGCAGGGATCTCACCAAAGGACTCTTCGTGATAGTGGCGCATGTCAAAACCAGCAGATTCCAGAATCCCGCGAACCGCACGCATGTAGGGCTCAGGACCGCAGCAGAACACCTCGCGTTGCAAGAAGTCTGAGCACATCAACGCCAGCTTGTCGGCATCAATGAAGCCACGGTAACCATTCCAGGTTTGACCGATTTCAACCCGTTCAACGATGGTATGCAGGGTCATGTTCTCGATGCGCGAATCCATGTGTTCCAATTCGCGACGATAGATAATGTCCCGTGGAGTGCGCGCGCTATGGGCAAACACCATGTCCGAGTCGCTATTGGTATCGAACAACCACCGGGCCATCGACATCAAAGGGGTAATGCCGACACCACCGGATAAAAACAGGTATTTGTCCGATGGGTAGTCAATGACGTTAAAGCGACCCACTGGCCCGTGCACCACAAGCTCGTCACCCTGATGCATATGATCGTGCATCCAAGACGATACCTGACCGCCGGGCAATTTTTTGATCGTCAATGAAAAGCTGTAGGGCACTGAGGGCGAGCTGGAAATGGTATAGGAGCGCATGACTTGCTCACCTTCAATTTCCAACTCCAACGTAACGAACTGACCGGGCTTGAAGAAGAACATCAACGGCTGCTCAGCCGCAAATACAAAGGTTTTTACGTCCCAGGTCTCGTCAATCACCCGCACACAGCGCATTACGTGGCGGCCGTTAACCCAGGTTTGTGTTTGAACCGGCTGGAAGGCGTCGGAATTGGGAATACTGGCCGAGGTGTTCATGGCAGTCCTGTCTGGATTTGTTGTTGTCGTTGAGTGTGCCTAGCCCGAGAGTGGCAAATTCGCGTTTTTACGACAGATTTATTGTAAGTCTAGACACACACGCACCCCGGCGATGACATCTGGATGAACGTTCAGTTGCGGCTGCGTCAGACTCACCAGGTATTCGCGCAGCGCGTTTGAATCTTCCAGCGCGGCCTGGACTTGGGTAAAAACCTCGGCCAGCGACGCGTCGTTAGCCACCGCCAACCCTAAGGTTTGCAGGTGTTCAATAAAGTCGACTTCGTCAATTAAATCGGCAAACATCATGGCTTAGACTCCTTGTGTGTGGCGGTGGAATAAAAACTCGGTATATTCTGCGCCAAAGCGGACGGAAATAATAAGAATGAGCGACACCAAGCGCGAATTTTCGAGGGCCATGCAGGGCGCCCACCCTAAGTCACTCGGCGATCTCACCCCTGCGCGCACCTTCCGTGTGGGCTTTGTATTACTCGATCATTTTTCACTCATGAGTTATGCCTCGGCGGTGGATGTGCTGGTCACCGCGAACCTAGTAACCGGTAAACGCCTGTTTAGCCATTCCAACTACGCCGTCAGCCAGACCCGCGTGGCCAGTGACTTGTCCATCGACCTGGCCACCGATGGCACCGCGCATCACATCAATACCGACCCCGATGGCCGCGGCCTAGATGCTGTCATCGTGGTCGGTGGTTATCGCTCCGCGCTGCAATACGATTCCGTGTTGCTAGAAAAACTGCGTCAGGCCGCGAATCATCAATTGGTACTGGGCGGGTTGTGGAACGGATCGCTAGCGCTAGCGCAGGCGGGATTGATGGACGCCGAGAGCTGCGCGGTGCACCCCGACAACCACGCCTATTTACGCGAAAAATTCCCCAGTGTTCGCCTGGCTGATCAATCGAGCAGCTGGTCACACAATCGCCTGACTGCGGCTGGGCCCAATTCCTCAATGGAAGTCATGCTGGAATGGGTCGGCGAGATCAGCGACAAAACTGTGGCCAATGCCGTGCGCGAGATCCTTGCCCCCGACAGCCTATCCAGCACCCAGGCCAATGCCAGCAGCATGCTGCAAAACGATCCCAGCCTGCCCGAGGCCCTGCGCAGCCTGATTCAGCTAATGCGCGCGAACATCGAGGAACCGCTATCTAGCGAGGAGCTCGCCAGCTGCGTGGGCCTATCGCGCCGCCAGGTCGAGCGCTTGTTTCAGGCTCACCTAGGCACTTCGCCCTCGCGCTACTATTTTGAGTTGCGCCTGACGCAGGCCGAGCGGTTGCTGACGCAAACCTCAGATTCGATTACCCGAATCTCGCTGGCTTGCGGCTTTGTTTCCAGCTCGCACTTTAGTACCTGCTTCAAGGATTTCTTTGGCGAGTCGCCCTCGGTGGCACGCAAACGCCGGCGCGAGGTTAAGTCCGGGGAGTAACCTCGAACAAACCATAATCGATCCCGTCCTGCGCGGCGGACTGAGTTTGCTCAGCCTGAGTCTGGACATCGAATCCCTGGGCCTTGGCAATTTGATCGATCGCCCCGGCAAACCAGCCGGTATACATGTAATCGACCTTGCGATTGACCTTGCCCAGCTGATAAACAAAGGCGGAGTGATCCAACCGGACCGTTGCACGCCCCTGCGCGATGTCCAGGTGCTGAGTCGTAAACACGCCCCATCCGCGCTGGGATAAACGTTTCATGTAATGCAGAAATACCGCGTCGCCCTCAATGCCGTGGGTTTTGGCTTCCTGCTCACACCAAAAATAGGCGCTTTTGTAGCCCGCTTTATAAAGCGCTTGCGCATACACCTCTGCGCCCAGAGCTTCCTCGACCGCAACATGGTTATTGACGAAAAAGTGTCGGGGCACATACAGCATGGGTAGACCGTCGGTGCTCCAAACTCCTGTCTCATCATCCACTTGAATCGGCATTTGGGGTGCGTGATGAGCCATGCTTAGTCCTCCAACCAGACGGTTTTGAGTAGGTTGACCCAGTTCTCGCCCATGATTTTTTGAGTCTGACGCTCACTAAATCCGCCTTTGAGAAGCGCCTCAGTCAGGTTGCCAAACTCGCCAAGCGTCTGAATCCCCTTGGGATTGACGACCTTGCCAAAGCGAGTCAAGCGGCGGGCGTAGCCCTTGTCATGGGTCAGCCATTCGAAAAAGTCGAAGCCGTGGCCCTGGGTAAAGTCCGTGCCGATGCCAATCGCATCCTCCCCGACGAGGTTATAGACGTACTGAATCGCCTCGACATAGTCCTCAATCGTGGAATTGATGCCATTTTTCATAAAGGGCGTGAACATGGTGACGCCAACAAAGCCCCCGTGATCGGCGATGAATTTCAATTCGTCATCCGATTTGTTGCGCGGGTGGTCCTTCAGCCCACTGGGCAGGCAGTGGCTGTAGGTGACCGGCTGGGTGCTGGCCAGAATCACTTCTTCACTGGTCTTTGAGCCCACGTGGGACAGATCGCACAGCACGCCCACTCGGTTCATCTCGGCGACCACCTCGTGACCAAAACCCGACAGACCGCCGTCGCGCTCGTAGCAACCCGTACCGACCAAGTTTTGAGTGTTGTAGCACATCTGCACAATACCTACGCCCAAGTCCTTAAAGGCCTGGACGTAGCTGAGCTGATCCTCATAGGCATGGGCATTTTGAAAGCTCATCATCACGCCGGTCTTGCCGGCCGCTTTGGCCGCATGAATATCGGCAGTACTGCGGATTTTCATGATCAGATCGCTATTCTCGTCAATCAGGCGATTCATCTGACCAATGTTGTTAACCGTGCTCTGAAAGCCTTCCCACACCGATACCGTGCAGCTGGCCGCGGTCAGTCCACCGCGACGCATGTCTTCAAAAAGTTCACGGTCCCACTTGGCAATCACCAGACCGTCAATGACGATCGATTGCTCATGCAACTGCTGTGCATTCATTGTTCTGATGCCTCTTGTTTTTGTAATTGTTGAGCGACCCATTTATGAAACGCATGGGTGGGCGGATCCATCACAGGGGAGAATTTGCCACCGTCAAAGCCCGGTGAATGACGTCCACGCTGCATGGCTTCGACCACACCGATGTCTTCGGTAAAGACCTCTTGCCAGGCATTCAAAACCGATTGGCGAGCCGATACGGTACTGTCCTGCCCCACAACACCGGGCATGTAAAACAGACGCAGGCGCTCCAGCGTTTGCTCACTGCCCTGGGGCAGCAAAATCATGGCAAAGGCGTGGTCGGCCTGCAGCCCCAGCAACACGTTGGGAAACAGGCTGATGTACTCGGCGTTTTCAATGCGCTGTTCAGGCCAGCCCGGCAACTTAGGCAGCTGATATCCCTCATGCTCACTGAGGCGATACTTGGTACTGCCCTGGCCTGAAAAACTCTGATCCACGATGTTGTAGTGGTCATCAATCTTTGAGTAAGTGTTCAAGGCCGGATGGATCCAGGGCAGATGGTAGGCCTCGCAGTAATTTTCGACCGCCAGCTTCCAGTTGCAGTCCAGGGTTTGCTCCCAGGTGCCCGACTCAGGATCCGGTTCCAGCAGATCGTAATCGCGACTGGGAAAGAACTCGTCCCAGCGCTGATACAGCGGCGCGATGCGGTCTTCGAACGCCTCCGCCGTACCCGCCAGGTCAACAAAAATGATGCCCATCCAGATGTGGCTGCGAATCTGTTTTAGACCGTGCTCTTCACAGGCCAGGCCCTCAACACTGTGCTGACCAACACCACCAACATGGGGGGTTGCGACCAATTTGCCGGTCAGGTCATACGTCCAGGAGTGATAGGGGCAGCACAGCATTCCGGCCAGGGTTTCGGGCTGCTCGGCCAGTTTGACGCCGCGGTGTGAGCACACGTTGTGAAACACCCGGATTTCCTGCTGACGATCCTTGACCACTAACAACGGCATCCCGGCGAGTTGGACTGGATAAACACTGCCGTCCTGGGGCACATCGCTGGCAAAAGCCGCCGCGGCCCACTGTCCTGCAAACACCGCGTCACACTCCTGGGCATGAGACTGGGGATCTGTATAAAAGCGATTCGGCAATCCGCGGGCATGCTCGATGCTGTCCTGTACCCGATCCAAATCAATCATAGGAATCTTCATGGTTACTCCTAACACTCAACGGCACTGACGGGCATGGCATTGATTGCCAACCCACCGCGCGAAGTTTCTTTATATTTATCCTGCATGTCCCGGCCCGTATCGCGCAGTGTGCGGATCACATTATCCAGGGACACAAAGTGTTTACCGTCTGACTGTAACGCTAAATTCGCGGCGTTGATGGCCTTGACCGCAGCAATGGCATTGCGTTCGATACAGGGCACCTGAACCAAACCACCAATCGGATCGCAGGTCAGACCCAGGTTATGCTCCAGCCCAATTTCCGCGGCGTTTTCGACCTGTTCTGGGGTGCCGCCGAGGACTTCACACAGCCCAGCTGCCGCCATCGCGCAGGCAGAGCCCACCTCGCCCTGACAACCGACCTCGGCCCCGCTGATCGATGCGTTTTTCTTGCACAGGGAGCCCACCGCCGCTGCCGCCAACAAAAAGTCCGCAACATCGCTGTCACGGGCACCGGGGTTAAAGCGCATATACCAGGCCAATACGGCTGGCACGATCCCCGCTGCCCCGTTGGTAGGCGCGGTGACCATGCGACCGCCAGCGGCATTTTCCTCGTTCACCGCCAGAGCAAATAAATTAACCCACTCCATACCGGAAAATCCGATGGAAATCATGTTCTTGCGCTGGCCCGAGGTCAGGCTTTTGTGGAGCGAATGAGCGCGGCGCTTAACCCCAAGCTGGCCGGGTAATAACCCAGAAGTCTTGAGGCCGGAGTCGATGCAGGACTGCATCGCTTGATAAAGGGTATCGATTGCGCGTTGGAACTCGGCCTCGTCAATCCGGGACAGCTCGTTCGCCCGCATGATCTGAGCAACACCCAGCCCCGTTCGATTGCATACTGCCAGCAGCTGTTCGCCGGATTCAAAGGGATAGGGTACCGGCGCATCATCTATTTCTGGCTGGCCGAATTCCTCGATCGATTTAATAAATCCGCCACCGATCGAGAAAAAGACCTGTTCACTCAACACGCTGCCGGCGTGATCGAATGCAACAAAACGCATGCCATTGGGGTGCTGCGCCAAGCACTCGGCAGAAAACACCAAATCAGTATGGCGGCTAAACCCCATCAACCCCTGGGGCAGTTCAATGTGCCCTTGTTCGGATAGATCCTGCGCCAGAGCCATCCGCTCAGCGCTGGCGTCGGCGGGTTGAATACCGTTGAGGCCCGCGATGATCGCCCGGTCCGTGGCGTGACCATGGCCCGTAGCGGCGAGTGACCCGTACAGCGTGACCTGAATACGCGCCACTGGCAGCGACTGGATCGAGTCACGAAAACGGCTGGCCGCCAACATCGGCCCCATGGTATGTGAGCTTGAGGGGCCGACCCCAACTTTGAACAGATCGAACACACCAATATACATACCTAGTCCTGCAACACCACGGTGCGTTGTCCGCTCAGAAAGACTCGATTCTCGATATGCATCTTGACCGCCTTGGCCAACACTACGCGCTCGACGTCCTGACCCTGCTGAACCAGATCTTCGGGATAGTGAGTATGGTCAGCCTCTCGGATTCCCTGGGCGATGATCGGCCCCTCATCCAGGTCATTGTTGATGTAGTGCGCGGTGGCGCCAACCATTTTGACGCCCTTCTCCCAGGCCTGGTGGTAGGGCTTGGCGCCTTTGAATCCCGGTAGCAGCGAGTGGTGAATGTTGATCGCCCAGCCATCCAGATACTCACACATCTGCGGTGACATGACCTGCATGTAACGGGCCAACACCACGAGCTCGACCTCGTATTGCTCCAGCAATTCGCGAATCTGGGCCTCCTGTTCAGGCTTGGTATCCGCGGTGATCGGCAGGTGGTAATAGGGAATCTCGTGTTGCTGTGCCAGGCGCTCAAGATCCGGGTGGTTTGAGATGATCAGGGGAATTTCGATCGCCAATTGACCGGTTCGATGGCGATACAACAGATCGTTCAGGCAGTGATCGTATTTGCTAACCAAAATCGCTGTATTGGGACGCTTGTCCGGTGGCGTCAGCGTCCAGCTCATGTCGTAACGGTCGGCAAAGGACTTGAAGGCCCGGTTAAACTCATCCGCACTAAAGCCTTCCTCTAACGGATGAAAGGCGATACGAATAAAAAAGTCCTTGGCGATCGCATCGTCAAAAGACTGGTGTTGATCCACATACAGGCCGCGCTGGGCCATAAAGTGAGTACAGACATCAACGGTGCCGATGGCGCTGGGGCATTGCGCTGTGAACACCCAGGTCGGGTTACGACTCATGCGACATACTCCTGGCAAGCGTCACTCAACCAATCCCATAAATAATTGGCAAAGCTGCGACGGATCAATAGCAAATAGCTGTGCTCATCCGTGCGAATGATCATGCCGCTGGACTTCGCGATCGCGGTGCCGACCACTTTTCCGACACCAAAGGCTTGGTCGTGCATATCCACGGCCGCGCCCTTCATCAAGACCTCACGGGCATGGGTACCGGTCAGACTGAGTGCGGTTTGACCGCCGCTGACGTCAACGATGGAATAATGAAAATCCCCCATGGCCTCGCGAAACGCCACTTCGAAACCGGCCGCTTGGGTCCGCGGCATCAGCAGATACCATTCATCTGGAGACACCCAACTGACCCGAACGTCACCGTGTTCAACGCTTCTCAACACCTCGGTTGGCAATGCCCCTCCGATTACCTGCGCCGCGCGCTCCATGGCCTGTGCGTTGGCCGGGTTAACACGCACGTTAAAGTGCCCCATTAACTCGCATTCGTGCAGCTGCACACCAACACCCTGCACCGGCCTTTGATCCCACAACGGTGTCTGAGTCTTGATCTCATCCAAGGCGTATTGATTGACGCTGGAAAACTTATCCATTTTGACGCACTCCCTCAGGGTCAAAGAACACTGGGCTGCAGATCTCAGCTTCGATTACACGGCCATCGGCCTGCGGAAAGAACACGTGTTCGCCCATCCGATCCAACCCGCCCTTGATCAGCGCCATCGCGATCGAGCGTTCGCAATTAGGGCTGTAGTAGCTGGAGGTCACATGCCCCACCATCGGCATCGGAATCGGAGCGTTGGGATCGAATACGGCCTGCGCACCCTCCTCCAAGACCACCTGCGGATCCAAGGTCTTGAGGCCCACCAGCTGTTTGCGATTCTCCCGGACGCAGTCCTGGCGTTGCATGCCACGCTTGCCCAAGAAGCTGAACGGCTTTTTCATACCCACGGCCCAGCCCATACCCAGATCCAAGGGGTGAACGGAGCCGTCGGTATCTTGGCCCGCGATAATGAAGCCCTTCTCGGCGCGCAATACGTGCATGGTTTCGGTGCCGTACGGCGTGATGTCGAATTCCTGACCCGCTTCGATCAAAGCTTCCCAAACATGCAGGCCATAGTGGGCCGGCACGTTAATTTCAAAGCTTGATTCCCCGGTAAAGGAAATTCTAAAGATGCGGCCTGGCGCGCCGGCGATGGTGGCGGCTTTCCAATCCATGAACTTGAAGTTCTCATTAGAGACATCCAGGTCGGTGACCTTTTCCAGTACCTTCCGAGCGTTGGGGCCTGAGATCGTGCAGGTCGCCCAGTGATCCGTCACGGTGTTGAAATAGACCTCCAACTCCGGCCACTCCGTTTGTGCCCACAGCTCCAGCCACTCATAAACCCGAGCCGCGCCGCCGGTGGTGGTGGTCATCAGGAAGTGGTTATCACCTAGACAGGCAGTGACGCCGTCATCGAACAGCATGCCGTCCTCACCACACATCAACCCATAGCGGCATTTGCCGACGTCGAGTTTGGCCCAGCCGTTGGTGTAGACCCGGTTTAGAAATTCCCGGGCGTCCGGCCCCTGTACGTCAATTTTCCCCAGGGTCGATGCATCCAGGATGCCCACGCTGTCGCGGACCGCTTTGGCTTCGCGGTTAACGGCTTGGTGCAGGGTTTCACCGGGTTTGGGGAAGTACCACGGGCGCTTCCACTGCCCGACATCCTCGAATGCCGCGCCGTGAGCCTCGTGCCAACTCTGCATCGCGGTGTAGCGCTTAGGCTCGAACAATGCCCCGACATCCCGGCCCACCACCGCACCAAAGGGGACGGGGGTGTAGTTGGGGCGGAACATCGTGGTGCCTGTGTCCGCGATCGATTTGCCCTGGGCCTGCGCCGCAATAGCAACGCCGTTGATGTTGGACAACTTACCCTGATCGGTACCAAATCCCAGTGCGGTGTATCGCTTCACATGCTCAATGGACTCAAAGCCCTCGCGGCACGCCAGCTCGATACCCGAAGCGGTCACGTCATTTTGATAATCCACGAACTGCTTGGGCGCTTTGCTGGTGCCCTGTGGGTGAGGCACCAAAAACATGGCCATGGGAGCTCCCACCGCACGCGTGGCGCAGCTGGGTGTCGGTTGCGCCTGGATGGACAGGGCATCCGCCACCACCTGAGTCGCTTGATTCAATACCGCATCCAGTTCGTACTGTCCCTGGGTGCCGCCGGCGCTGAGTAGACCGCAGTCGGGGTTAGGAACAAATCCTAAGACCTCGGCATTCCAGATGGGTTTACGCCCTAGGTGCGCAGACAGGTGCACCACGGGGCTGAATCCACCTGAGGTCGCGACACAGTCCGCCACGACATTTTCGGTTCGGCCTGAGGCACGCTGCCCATCCGCTGACAATTGGGCGATCACCACGCCACGGACAGCCTTGTGGCCGATCACATCGACGATGCCACTGCCCGTTCGGATCGGCAGTCCCAGATCGCGCGCCTGCTGGTACAGATCACCCACGGGTTGCTCGCGGGTATCGCAAATAATGCTGACCTGCCCGCCGGACTGAGCCCAATCGATGGCCGCTTGGTAGCCATAATCATTGGCAGTACACACCGCCAGCACGTCCCCTGGGCGTACCGCATAGCGCTGGATGTAGGTCGAGACGGCCGAGGCGACCATGCAGCCCGGCACGTCGTTATTGCCATAAACCAAGGGCCGCTCGTGAGCCCCGGTGCACAGCATGATGTGAGTCGCGCGCACCCGGTGCATCCGGTTACGTACCTGGCCCTGTGGAGCTTGATCGGCGAGGTGTTCCGTACGGCGCTCAACAATGGTGGCAAAGTTATGATCGTGATGGCCGGTCACCGTCGCGCGGGGCAGCAGCAACACATCCGGCATCGAGGCGAGCTCGGCCAGAACTTGCTCGACCCACTGCATAGCCGGCTGCCCGTCCAACAACTGCGTGCTGGACAACAACGAACCGCCCATTTCAGACTGCTCGTCCGCCAAAATCACCCGCTGACCAGCCCGCGCGGCCGTCAGTGCAGCCATCAAACCTGCGGGACCCGCGCCGACCACCAGCAAATCGCAATACTGGTTCATCTTGTCGTATTGATCAGGGTCTTTTTCATTAGGCGAGCGGCCCAAGCCGGCGGCCTTGCGGATGAACTTCTCATAGGTCATCCATAGGTTGGCTGGCCACATGAACGTCTTGTAGTAAAAGCCCACCGGCATCAGGCGTGAACCCAAGGTTCCCGCCAAGCTCTTTAGGTCCCACTCCACGCTAGGCCAGCCGGCGACCGGATCCGCCACCAATCCATCAAATAGTTCCTGTTGGGTGGCCCGCACGTTAGGCACCTGGGTCGCCTCGGTCGCACCCAGCTGCAAAATGGCATTGGGCTCATCAGCGCCTGCGGCAACAATGCCGCGGCGGCGGCCGTATTTGAAACTGCGGCCCAACAGGTTTTGATCATTCGCCAACAAGGCTGAGGCCAGGGTGTCACCCTGGAACCCCTGCAGGGTTTTGCCTCGATAGGTAAAGCTAACAGGGCGAGTGCGGTCAATCCGCCCGCCGGCACTTAAGCGTCTGACTTGCTTCATGATTCAGCTCCGTATGCAGGCTTCTCACCGATCTTGTAGGTCTCCAAAATCTCGTAGGTCAGGGTGTTACGGGTCACGTTGAAGAACTTGCGACATCCCAAAGCGTGGACCCACATCTCGTGGTGTAAGCCCTTGGGGTTTTTACGGAAGTACAGATAATCCCCCCACTCCTGGTCGGTGGTGTTATCCGGATCCGCGGGACGCGCGATATGAGCCTCACCTTTGGCGTGGAATTCTTCTTCTTCGCGGTGTTCTAAGCAATGGGGGCAATAGATATGCAACATAATTCAGTCCTCAGTGCGCCACGCCAGCGGCGCCGTGCTCGTCAACCAGAGCACCTGTATGGAAACGATCAATCGAAAATGGCGCAGCCAAAGGATGCATCTCACCGGCCGCCAAACTAGCCGCAAACACATGGCCTGAGCCTGGGGTCGCCTTAAATCCACCGGTTCCCCAGCCGCAGTTGAAGTAGAGGTTTTCGACCGGAGTTTTCGACAGAATGGGACAGGCATCAGGGCAGGTATCCACGATGCCACCCCACTGACGGTTCATGCGCACCCGACTAAAGATCGGGAACATCTCAACGATTGCCTGCAGGGTGTGTTCGATGGTGGGGTAGGAGCCCCGCTGGCCATAACCGTTGTAGCCGTCGATTCCGGCGCCAATGACCAGGTCACCCTTATCCGATTGGCTGGCGTAGCCGTGCACCGCATTGGACATCACTACGGTGTCCAGAATGGGTTTAATGGGCTCGGACACCAGGGCCTGTAACGGATGCGATTCCAGCGGCAACTTAAAGCCCGCCATACCGGCCAACACCCCCGAGTTACCCGCCACCACGCAGCCCACCTTGTCGGCCTTGATCGTGCCGTATTGGGCAGTCTGGACGCCGACAATGCCGCCATCCTCGACTAACAGATCGGTGACCTCGGTTTGCTGGATCAGATCCACACCCATCGCATCAGCCGCGCGGGCAAAGCCCCAAGCCACCGCATCATGACGGGCAACGCCGGCGCGGGGTTGCCACGAAGCCCCCATCACCGGATAACGGGTCTGATCCGAGCAATCCAAGATCGGGCAAATTTCCTGCACCCCCTGGGTATCCAGCACCTCAGAATCGATGCCGTTGAGTCGGTTCGCATTGACCCGGCGCTGAATGTCCCGCATGTCCTGCAGCGAGTGGCCTAGGTTGAGTACGCCGCGCTGGGAAAACATCACGTTGTAGTTCAAATCCTGCGACAAGCCCTCCCACAGCTTCATGGCGTGCTCGTACAGATGCGCCGCCTCGTCCCAAAGATAGTTAGAACGTACGATCGTGGTGTTACGCCCGGTATTACCGCCGCCTAGGAAGCCTTTTTCAATCACCGCCACATTGGTGATGCCGTGCTCCTTGGCCAAGTAGTAGGCGGTCGCCAAACCATGGCCGCCACCCCCCACGATAATGACGTCATACCGATCTTTAGGCTTGGGATTGCGCCAGATGCGCTGCCAATTTTCGTGGTGATCAAGGGCATGCTTGACCAGCCCAAAACCGGAATAACGTTGCATGGGAAGGCTCCAGAAACTTTTGTTATCTAAAGATGTTAAGAGCAACGCTGGCGGGTCACTTTGCAGAGCCCGCCCCGCGCATTCGAATTCACGACAGCACTACAGCAGTTTTTTCTCGCGCAGCAGCGTGAGGACCTTTGCCGCGCCCTGCTCAACCGAGCCGGTATGGACCACCCCTGCGCCGCCGGTCGTGTTCATGCGTTTGTTAAATCGATCCCAGCCCTTGGTCGAGGAGGCGATACTCAAGCGCTTGCGGCCAGGCCGGCTGGGCTCTTGTTGCCATCCCTGATACAGCGCCGGAATGGGATGTTCCAACGCGCCATGGATATTGATACGACCTTGGCGGGCCCGCCGCGCCAGGTACTCCAACTCCAGCGGCGCCTTGTCAGACACCGTCAGCAAACAGGCCGGGGGCCGCGTCAGGACTCGGCGTTGACCTTTGGGCAGAAACTGGGTCAGCTGATCGCCCTGAGTACCGATGACCCGGTCAATCAATGGCAAGCCCAGGGCTTGAGCCAACAGATAGGGCACCAACCCCGTATCTTCTTGACCGCAGGCGCGCTCGCCCGCCAGCACCAAGTCGCTGGGATTCGCCGCCAGATCCGCAGCCAAAGCGCTGCAAACATCCTGGCCGGGTTTGAGTTCGATCAGGTCCACCTGATCAAAACCCAAGCCCAGGTATTGGCGTAGCACCTGCTGCTGACTAACCTCGCCCACATGCACCAGGCGCGGTTGGTCGATCCATTTTTTGGCCAGGGCCAACGCTCGCGCATCATTAGGCGAGAGCATTAAACGGCCTGACTTGGGGTGCCGACCTAGGCTGAGTAACACCGTCACCTTCATGCTGCGGCCTCCTCGAGCTGGGCAATCATGCTGAGCATCCACTCCTGCGCATCGGCAATAATCGATACATCCGCACGTTTGATCATGTCGCAGGATTCATCATGGTTAACCGCAATCACGGTGTTGCAGTCTTTGATTCCTTGCAGATGCTGGACTGCACCCGAGATGCCAATTGCTAAATACACACTGGCCTTGACGATTTGGCCGGTGGCCCCGACCTGGCGTTCGCGGGGCAATTTCCCATCGTCCACCACCACACGGCTGCCACCGACAGTCGCCCCGAGTAGCTGCGCCAAGCGATGAAAGGTCTCCATGTCCTGCACGCCGTTGCCGGCACTAATAACAAAATCTGCCTCGACCAGCGGAATGTCCTGTGAAGGCAAGCTGAAGCGATCCTCCGCCAGTGCCATCTCAGGTTGAGGCAGCTCAGCTGCGACTACGCCTGCGGGCGAGACAAATTCCAGGTCCAAATCACCGGTCGTGCCGGACTCAATCGCCAGCACGTCGGCAAGCGGCCCTTGAGCCTGATAGCGGCCATTGCCGCTGGTTCTGCGCACGCCGGTGTCGGTAATTTCGAACAGATCGCCGGCAAAGCTCAACTCCGCGGCACAGGCAAAACGTCGTGCCAGATCCGAATCGCCCAACTCGCTTTCAACAAATAACACGCGTTGAGGCTTCAGCTGACGGTGGAGGGTTTGAATCAAGGCGACCTTGGCCTGGGGAACGTACTGATCCAAGGTCGGATCATCAGCAACGTGAACCTGGTCGACTCCGTACCCGGCCCAGTCCAGGTGCTCGGAGGGCTGCCCCAGCACTAGGGCATGCACTTCGGTCTGGGTTTGCAGCTCGGCCAGTGCGCGGGCCACGTAGATGACCTCACGATCCAGGGTTGCCAACTCACCGGCCTTGGCATGCACCACCACCAACAACCGTTGCTGCGCATTCTCAATCACCCGCAGCGGCTTTTGCGCCTCGGCGGCAGCCACCACACTGTCCAAGCCCGACACATCCCGCGCCCGAGCGACCCGCTTGATGCCCTGGGCCGTAACAAAGCCACGCTCCTGCTCAAACCGATTGATTCGACGAATACTCATTTACACCCCCACCGCTTCGGCGACCAGCTCAACGATGTCGACCACCTCGGTTTGATCCTGCACCACGCCCTCTAGCATGGTCATGCAATTGGGACAGGCCACCGCGACCGTTTGGGCCTCCACCGCGTGAATTTCTGCCATCCGAATATCCGGTACGCGGCGCTCGCCCGGCACATCGGAAAAGGCGGCACCCCCGCCCCAACCACAGCACCGACTGTTCATGCCCGAACGGTCAAGCTCGACAAATTCCCCCTGCAAAGCCGCGATGAGTGCCCGCGGTGCCTGGGTTTCACCGTTGTAGCGCCCCAAATAACAGGGATCGTGATAGGTCAGACGCGAGCGGTTAATGGGATGCTGAATCACCAAATCCCCTCGCTTGAGCAACTCATCCAGCAGTTGAGTATGGTGCACCACCTCAAAATGCCCGCCCAATGCTCGGTACTCCTGGCCCAGGGCGTGATAGGCATGCGGGTCAATGGTCAGGATTCGATTAAAGCTCAAGGTATTGAGGTAGTTGATGTTTCGCTCTGCCAAATTCTGAAACAGCAACTCATCACCTAAACGGCGGGCCACATCACCGGTATCCAGCTCATGCTCGCCAACCACCGCTACGTTGACACCGGCTTTTTTCAATAATCCGGCGACCAGACGCAGGGTTTTCTGATTGCGCAGCTCGTAGGCCGATTCACCGGACCAAAACAGAACATCCACCGGCTGCCCGGGTTGAGCGATCGGCAACTGCAAATCCACCGACCAGTGCACCCGATCCGCTAGGGCTTGGCCACCGAGGGTATCGGTGTGCCGCAGGTTATCCAAGGCTGCCTGGGCATTAACCGGCACTCCGCCCTGTTCCAGCGCAACATGACGGCGCATATCCACGATCGCATCGACATGCTCGATCATCATGGGACATTCCTGCACGCAGGCGCGGCAGGTGGTGCAGGCATACAGGGTTTGTTCTTCAATTAAGCTGGGAAACAGCGCGCCGTCTTCCCCGGCCTGGTGCTCACCCACTGGCATGCCCGGATGCGGCGACCCCTGATATTTCGCATCGCTGCGACCCTCCATGCCGGCCACCAGATCTTGAATCAGTTTCTTGGGGTTCAAGGGCTGGCCGGCGGCATAAGCGGGACAGGCCGCCTGACACTTGCCGCATTCAACACAGGCATCAAAGCTGAGCAGACGATTCCACTCAAAGTCACTGACTTTACCGACGCCAAACTGGGCCGCATCGGGGTCCATGATGCGCAGATCCGTGGACAGCTGGCCGAGTGAATCAAAGCGCGCCTGACGCGGGTGAAAGGCCAGGTGAACCGACCCCGAAAGCAGGTGTTTTAACGGACGCGCCAGCAACGCACCGCCGGCAATTTCACGCACACCAAAGACCGCCAACACCGTCGCCAGTAGGGCTAGTGTCCCTTGGGAGGCGTTCGCCTCGGCTACACTCATTCCCAAGAACCCGAGGCCAAAAGCAAACAGGCTGTAGGGCAGGATATTCCACGTCCCTTTTGACAATCGCTCAGGGGGATTCAGCCGTCGGCGGTGCACAAAAAAGGCACCCAACAGACCTAGTACTAACAGGCCCCACAACAGTCCATAGCCCAGGCTATTTTTAAACCCAAAAACATAGACCGCGACCAACATGATCAGGGCGCCAACCACACCTCCGGCCGCCGCCACGTGGGTGTTAGCGATGTATTTATCCCGCGCGACGATATGATGCAGATCGACCAGATATCGTTTGGGCACCTTGAGCAACAACGCCGGCGACATGTGCAACGCTTGGCCCTGACGCCACAGCGCCATCCGCCGGTACACCCCGACCGCAAAGCCCACCCCTGCGATCACCAACAAAGCCAGGATCAAATCGCTCATGCTTTAAAAATCCTTGGCAATTCGCAGCGCGTCGTAAATCGCACCGTGGATATTGTGCTGACTGATACAGTCCCCGACTCGGAATAGGGCAAATTGGCCAGCCGGAATATCCGCCAGGATGGGCTGCGGCTGATGATCATACAGCTCGTTCAACTCGGTAATTCCCTGGTTCGCTGATTCCTCACGCAGCGCCCAATAAAGCGCATCGTTCGGGATGATCCCGTTCTCGATGATCAGCTGATCAACCTCTCGCTCTTCCAACTCCTCGGTGTACTCATTGAGCAACACGGCGATGACCTTGCCCTCCTCGGCATAGGCCCGCTGCAGCCAATAGTTCGGCGTCATTAAGATGCCCTGACCATAGATCCGACGATAAAAGATCGGGAAGGTCGTCCCGCCGGTATCATCCGCGACCTTGGGTTCAGGGGTGACAATCTCGACCCGTGAGCCCTTGTTCGCGCAATAATCGGCCGTCCCGGTGCCCGCGTGCGCACCCATGACGTCGTACACCAGCACGTTTTCTTTGGGTTGAACTTTGCCGGATAAAATATCCCAGCTCGATACCGCCAACCCCTGATCGCCACCCCAGGCAGGATCTTCCTCGATACCGGCACGACCGCCGGTGGCCAGCACCACGATGTCGGGCTGTTGATCGCGGATGGCCTGCTCGTCAGCGCGAGTGTTTAGGCGCACATCAACCCCTAGGCGCTTCAGCTCCAGGTCAAACCAACGCACGATCCCGGCCATTTGATCACGCTGGGGAGCCTGAGCAGCCAAGTTAATCTGTCCGCCGAGCGCCTCTGAGCCCTCGAACAGGATGACGTCATGGCCTCGTTCAGCACTGACTCGGGCCGCTTCACAGCCGGCCGGACCGCCGCCGACCACCACCACCTTGCGCACCGGCCCTGTGGTGCGAGCGATTTGATGCGGCATGTGTTTTTCACGGGAAGTCGCGGCGTTTTGTACGCACAGCACATCCTGGCCCAGATACTGACGGTCAATGCAGTAGTTCGCACCCACGCACTGCCGGATTTGGGTCTCTTTACCCTCACGGATTTTATTGACCATATGCGGGTCGGCAATCATGGCTCGGGTCATACCCACCAAATCCACCATGCCCTCCGATAGCGCGCGTTCAGCTTGCATCGGGTCACGAATCCCCTGCGCATGCATCACGGGTACCGTTGCCACGGATTTAATGCCCGCTGCCAAGTCAATAAAGGGTTCAGGTGGCAATGCCATAGGGGGCATGCAATTGGCCAGTGTGTTGTGGGTATCTGCACCCGAGCCCACCACGCTAATAAAATCAATCAAACCGGTTTCGCACATGGCTTGGGCGATTTCTTTGAAATCCTCGTGCGCGAGCCCATCGTGGTGGAACTCCTCACCGCACATCCGCATACCCACGGCAAAATCTGAGCCGACCGCCGCACGAATCGACTTGAACACCTCGATGCCAAACCGCATCCGGTTTTCCAAAGAACCGCCCCACTCGTCGGTGCGCTTATTGGTCCGCGGGGACCAGAACTGATCGACCAGATGCTGGTGTGCACAGCTGATCTCCATGCCATCCAAACCGGATTGCTTGACCCGCACCGCCGCCCGACCAAAATCCTCGATGATGCGTTTAATTTCGTGGGGTTCGATAATCTTGGCAGTACCGCGGTGGACCGGTTCGCGGATGCCACTGGGGGACACCAAATGGGGCCAATCGCCACCCCAATAGGCGTTGCGCCGGCCCATGTGAGTGGCCTGAATCATGATGTGCGCGCCGTGCCGATGGACCGCCTCGGCCAAATTGCCAAAGTGCTCGATACAGCGATCATGCGTAATGTCCACCGCCGACCACCACTGCTGAGGCTGATCACGGGAAACCGGTGATGACCCACCACAAATCGCCAGGCCCACGCCGCCACGGGCCTTCTCCTCGTAATAACGAATATAACGCTCGGTCGTGAGGTTATTTTCGGCGTACACCTCGGCGTGCGCGGTACTCATGATCCGGTTACGCAGCGTCAACTGGTTCAGTTGCAAAGGCTTAAAAAGGTGTTCGTACTTCATCGCAGCGGCCTGTGTTTTTGTTATTGCTCAGCTTGAATCTGTCACATCCCCCAACCGCTGAGAATCACAGGTGGTCGATTCGAGAACACCGTGTCGTTCACAAAAAAGTTCAAGAACCATCCTCTCTCATTAAATAATAACGATTCTCATTTGCATAAATGCACAAGCCATCGTAATCTCAACGGACCATGACTCCCAAAGGCGCCCTATGAAAAACATCGACGAGCCAATCTTTAACCGCTGGCACTCGCTCAATAGCGCCGCGTCCCGGGCGATGACAGAAAAACGTTTTAACGATGCGACACAAACCTATTACTTGGCGCTCAACGAAGCGCGCCGAATTTTGGGCAAGTATTGGCGCCACCCCAGCCAGGCTGGCCAGGCGTTGGATGCTTGGACGCGCAGTGCGATCGACTGCAGCCGCTCGCATCAGGTTCGATATCAGAAACGCGCGGCGCAGCAGGTGTTAATAGAACACGCTGAGTGTTTGGTTCAGATCCACAGCCATGAGGGTCATGGCTGGGCACTACGGGTGAATGCCGCCCGCGGCGTCCCTTTGTTATTGGGCCAGCTACGAGCGAAATTCGATCTGGAGGCTGCGATGCTCTCCAGGGTCAGCCTGGCGCATGACTCGACCCGACAGTTTTGGCAGCGCCCGCTTCGATGCTATCGACGCGACGCCTGATAAGCCGCGTAGTCCAGCACTTCACGGGGATAGGGCTGAGCCAACAACGGACTTGCGAACATAAAATCCGCACTGGCCGCATTACAGGCGACCGGAACATTCCAAACCGCCGCGATGCGCAACAAGGCCTTGATGTCCGGATCATGGGGTTGTTGCGACATCGGGTCCCAGAAAAACACCAAGATATCTAATTCGCCCTCGGCGATGCGCGCACCAATTTGTTGGTCGCCACCCATGGGGCCACTCAAAAATGCCTGAATCGGCAGCTTAAGGGCACCAGCTAGACGTTCAGCGGTGGTTCCCGTGGCGTATAGCTCGTGCTGGGCCAACGCATCGGCATGGCGTTGAGCCCACTCCATCAACTGCGGTTTGCAGCCGTCGTGCGCGACCAGAGCAATCCGTTTGCGGGCGGGCATTTGGGTTTTCATCCGATGTCTCTCTTGTTGTTGCGATACAGCGCTTGGTAATCCAGGTGGGCCTTGGCATAAGCCTCAGCCAACGCCGGATTGGGCACATAGGTTTGAGTGATAGATGGAGAGCGGGTGGGCTCAAACTCACCGATCGCTCGGGCGGCCAAACTGGCCGCGCCCAGGGCTGCGATCGAGCCAGATTCCTGAGGAACGCAGATTTCACGTTGCAGCACGTCCGCCAGCATTTGCAACCACAGACCCGACGCCGAGCCTCCACCCGCAGCGATCAAGCGATCCACCTGCGAGCCGGCCTGAGTGAGCGCCTGCAGGCAATCCAACAGGGAGAACGCGACGCCCTGCAACACTGCTTGGGTCATATCCGCCTGAGAGGTAGCTTGCTCCAGTTGGGCAAATTGCCCCCGGATCTGCGAATCATTATGCGGGGTACGCTCACCGCCCAGATAGGGCAAAAATTTCACCGTGGTCGGGCCGTCCAGTGATGCGGGTAGTTGCGCCAATGCCTGGGCCGGCGTCACGCCCAGAATGCCGCACCACCAGCTCAGACTATCGGCAGCCGATAAGGTCACGCCCATGTGATGCCAGCTCTGGGGCAAGGCATGACAAAAGGCATGAACCGCTTGCTCAACCGCCGGCAGACAGCGTTCCGTGGGCGTAAACAACACACCCGAGGTCCCCAAGGATACAAAACCTTGGCCTGGTTGGGTGATGCCCAAACCACAGGCGGTAGCCGCGTTGTCCCCAGCCCCGCCGGCGATCATGACCGGATGATTCAATCCCCAGCGTTGAGCGAGCGCGTCACGTAACTGGCCAGCAGGATCTGACCCCTCGACGCAGCCCGGCATGTGTTGTAATTCCAAACCACTGTGCGCCAACAGGGTTGTACTAAAACGCCGCTGGCTGACATCTAACCAGCCGGTCCCTGAGGCATCCGAAAGATCAGTGAGATATTCACCGCTCAGAAACAAGCGGACGTAATCCTTGGGCAGTAATACCTTGTGAATACGCTCAAATGACGCCGGCTCATGGGTGCGCAGCCAATTCAGTTTGGGCGAGGTGAATCCCGGAAAAATCCAGTTACCTGAGCGCTGATGTACTTGGGGGTATTGATTGAGTGCGCCGGCTTCGCGCCATGCCCGGGTATCGTTCCACAGCATACAATCCCGAATGACCTGATCCTGGTCGTCGATCAGGGTGGCCCCGTGCATTTGTCCGGACAAACCGATGGCGCGCAGGTCCCGAAACTGGGAGTGATTGGCATGCAACTCATCCATGCACTGCACACAAGCATCCAGCCATGACTGCGGCGATTGTTCAGCATGCCCCGAGGCGAAGCGGCTCACGCTAAGACGTGCGCTAGCCTGCCCGATGACTTGGTGCTCTGGCGAGACCAGAACGGCTTTGACGCCCGAGGTGCCAATATCCAGACCCAGCCGCATTAGCTCATCCAGTTTCCGCCATCGACGTTATAGGTTTGGGCGACCACGTAATCCGCATCGCTGGAGGCCAAAAATACGGCCATGCCGCATAAATCCTCTGCGCAACCCATGCGGCCAAAGGGCACCTGCCCTCCCACCTGGGCTTTCTTTTCACCCGGCTGCAAACCCTCGTACTTGGCAAAAAATGCATCCACCCCGTCCCAATGCTCGCCGTCAACCACACCTGGGCTAATCGCGTTAACGTTGATGCCGTGCTGGATCAAATTCAGCCCCGCCGACTGTGTCAGGCTGATCACCGCTGCTTTGCTGGCGCAATAGACGCCGACCAAGGCTTCGCCTCGACGGCCAGCCTGACTGGCCATATTGATGATTTTACCGCCCTGCCCCTGGGCGATCATTTGACGAGCCACCGCCTGGGTCATAAACAGCGTGCCTGCGACATTGACGTCCATGATGCGCTGATAGTCGACCCGTTCAATCTCAACGATGGGCGCAGCAGTGAACAGGGCCGCGTTGTTAATCAAAATATCAATGCGTCCGAAGGACTGAATCGTCGACTCGACCGCCCAATCGATGCTGGACTGCTGGGTGACATCCAACGAGCAGGATTGGCAACCCAGCTGATGAGCGGTTTCACGGGCCCGTTCAACATCCAGATCCGCAATCATAACGTGAGCGCCCTCAGCTAAATAACGCTCGGCGAAGGCGCGTCCAATACCGCGGGCCGCGCCAGTGATCAGGGCCACTTTCCCCTGCAGGCGGCTCATCGGGCCAATCTCAGCGCTGCGGTCTTACGAAACTCACTGGGGGTCATGTTTTTATATTCCATAAAACGGCGATTGAAATTCGCCACATTGTTAAAGCCTACGGCGAAACAAATCGTACTAACAAACTGATCGGTATTCGCCAGCAACTCACAGGCCTTATTAATGCGGACCTGATTCACGAAATCGGTGAAGGTATTACCCGTTCCCCGGCGGAAATGACGAGAGAGGTTGGACTCGCTCATACCAAACTGGGCTGCGACTTCAGACAGCACCATCGGCTGCTCAAAATGGGCCGCAATATGGTCCAGCACACGGCTAATTTGATCCGTATGACCACTGAATTTCGCCAATTTTAGCGGGGAGCTGGAGAGCAGGCGCGCATCATCGTGGCGACTGAGTCGTTCCAGTATTTGTATGAACAGCGAGAGCCGCGCCAGTCCCTTGGCATCACGCAGATCGGTCATCAATGACGCGATCGCTTCGCTAATACCAAAAAATTCGACGCCATGCTGAGCTCGTCGCAACAGCCCCTGCACTTCGCGCAGCTCTGGCATACTGGCGCAAGCGTCCTCGATTTGATCACCGCAGAACTGCACCACCTGATCCCGTAGCTCGACACCGCCCGCGGGCATCTCCGTGGTGACCCAATTGTGAGGAAGGTGCGGGCCCACCAGCACAAGATGACCCGGCTCAAAGCTACCGATGTAGTCGCCGACAAAGGCCTTGCCCCGGGTGGAGGTGATTAGGTGAAGTTCATACTCCGCGTGCACATGCCAGCGAACCAAGGGGTGTGGAAATCCATGTTCAACGTAACGCACCAGGCCGGCTTGGTCGCGAGGCTCGTACCCTAGGTCGGTCGCGCGGGTACCATCGTTTTCGTGTTCGGGTCTGGCGGATGGGTTTATGGCGTGAAGGCTCATAACGCTCCTGCGGGATGCTAAAAAAGGCCGCGACCCAATACTCAGATGCGCGGCCAAATGATGTTTCAGCAAATTACGCTCAAAACGATAGCAATACCACGCGAACTTGTTTGATACCCAAACTGCAATTGATGGTACTTTCTTGCACTACCTTAGCCTAACGGCGGCAAAACCTGCGATTCAGAATCACCGTAGGGCTAGGACCGTTTGCATTGCCTGCTCAATGGCATGCGCGGCCGATGCCGCCATTGATCGGGGCACCAATACACTGTGCGCATTGTCATGGACCACCCAATAGCAACCGATATGGTGGATCACGGTGCGGGTCGCAAAGCCCGGGCGCAGTCGCTGCGGATCCAAGTTAATCAGGCGCTGCGCAAGCTCAGCTATGCCCTCGCCCAGGATATCCATACGCACCCAACCATCGGTTTGCTCGGTGCTGTAGATCCCTTCCCCCAAATCCAGCTCAGCGGCCCAATCCGGATCGCACGCGTAGGGTTTCCATAACATCACCTGATGCGGACCCAGCCAGAACGCGCCCTGGTCCGCATTTCCGGTAAAGGATTCCACAAAGGGCATTTCAAACCCCTGCTGCATCAAGGCTTGCTTCAGCTCGCCGGTGCGCTCAGCTCGGCTGGACACCGACGCCAGCGCACAATCTTGAACTAATCGAAGCGTCCAGGGGCCGTGGTCTAACTCTTGAGTGCCATAGGCGGGACTGGCTAATACTTCACGCACGGAGTCGCTCTCCTTGAGGGTCTACGAAATGAGGACTGCAAATTTCTACTTCGATATCCAGCCCTTCGACCGGACTGATAGCGCGCACACGCTGGCCTATTCGGGTATCCCCCTCATCGATAAAGCCCAAAGCAATTGAACATTTCAGGTGCGGTGAATAGGCCGCACTGGTGAGATATCCCAAGTCGTGCTGGTAGTGCGCAGGGGCGTCGAGTTCTAGCAAATGCATGCCGCCCAGCAAACTGTGGGCCGGATCCACCGGCTTGAATCCCACCAGACGGCGGGGATCCGATGCCAGCCCCTCGCGTTTAGCCATCACCCGGCCCATGCCATCCTTTAAATCGCTGACCATACGACCCAGGCCCAAATTTAAAGCCGTGGTGGTGCCGTTGAGCTCATTACCCGCGGCGTGACCTTTTTCGATGCGCAGCACGCCCAAGGCTTCAGTGCCGTAGGGAGTGACACCTAAGTCTTCGCCGGCCTCGAGTAACCACTCAAAGAAATCATTGCCATAGCGCGCCGGCACAGCGATTTCGTAGGCTAATTCGCCAGAGAAAGAGATCCGGAACAGCCGAGCACGCAAGCCGTTTTTGAGCTTCGTCTCTGCGCAGGCCATGAATTCAAAAGCCTCGTTACTGACATCCAGCTCGACGGCACGGGCGATCAGCTCACGAGAGCGCGGACCGGCCACGGCAAATTGCGCCCAAGCCTCGGTGGTTGAAATCAGGTGTACATCCAAGTCCGGGAGCAGGCACTGGTGCACGAATTCCATATGCCGGTAGACCGGCACCGCATTGGCGGTGGTGGTCGTGACCACAAAGTGATCCTCGGCCAATCGTGCGGCGGTGCCGTCATCCATGGCAATGCCATCATCGCGCAGCATTAGCCCATAGCGCGTCTTGCCGACCGCAAGTTTGGCAAAGCCATTGGCGTATACCCGATTTAAAAATTCGGCAGCATCACGGCCCTGCACGTCGATTTTTCCAAGGGTGGTCACGTCGCACACGCCGACCGCAGCTCGTACGGCCCGGGCTTCACGATCAACACTCTGGCGCCAATGGGTCTCGCCGGGCTGCACGAACCACTGCGCTCGCATCCAGTTACCCACTTCGATAAACACAGCGCCGCGGGCCTTAGCCGCCTCGTGACTGGGGGTATAACGGGTCGGTTTGAAGTCTTCACCGCGACTGCGTCCGGCCAAGGCACCCATGGCGACCGGTGTATAGGGCGGACGGAACATGGTGGTGCCGGTTTGCTGAATACTGCGACCGGTCAGCTCCGCCATGACCGCAAGGCCGGTCACATTAGAAGTCTTGCCCTGATCCGTCGCCATGCCCAGGGTGGTGTATCGCTTGAGGTGCTCAACACTGATCATGCCTTCTTGGTGACTCAGCTTGACGTCTTTGACCGTCACATCATTTTGCAGATCGACAAAGGCCGGCCCGTCACCGGGCACATGGAATAGCGCGACCGCCTGATCATCGACTTCATCGCTGGCAGGGACTTCTAGATCGCCCTGAAACAGTGCATTGGCCGACTCGACACAGCCTGCCAGAGTGGGATATCCAGCAGCCGCACCAACCAGACTTTGGCGCGGATCACGCTGATCACTGGCCAGAAAAGCCAGGCGCTGCTCATCCCATACCGGACGGGCGCCGTGATGACTGGTCAGCTGAATATTCGGATTCCATCCGCCCGAGAGGCCCAAGGCATCGCAGGGTATCCACTCACGGCCATTGATCTGAATCTGCCGAAGCGCCTTGCGCCCGCGGGTATTGGTGACCTGACTGTTCGGCCGGTGCGGCAAATCTGAGACCGCCGGCACGTCCCGGGCGTCGATAACTGCAATCAGATTGATACCCGCATCGCGAAGCGTGCGTGCAATCTGCAGACCCTGCGCGTGATTAATAAACACCGCAACCTGCTGGCCGGCTGCCACTCCGTAACGCAATGCATAGGTTTGCATCGCCGACGCCAACATGATGCCGGGGCGGTCATTATTGGCAAAGGCAATGGGCCGCTCTAAGGCACCGCAAGCCAGCGTCGTCTGCGCCGCCGTAATTCGCCACAGCGTTTGCTTGGTTGCCTGACGCGGCACCACCGCCAGATGTTCGGTATTACGCTGCACGGCGCCATAGACCCCGTGATCAAAGCACCCAAAAACCGTGGTTCGCGTCAGCATTCGTAAATTCTTCAACGCTGCAGCCCGTTGCAGCATGCTGTTGAGCCACGCTTGATCCGGCTGATCGAGCAGCCGCCCGCCCAGGTGCGCTTGCTCATCACACACAATGACCGACTCACCACGCTCTGCCGCCAAAATCGCCGCACTCAAACCGGCCGCACCCCCACCGACCACTAGGCGATCGCAATGCAAATACCCCTTGTCGTATTGGCTCGGATCCTCGGACTCAGCTAGCTTTCCGAGTCCCGCAGCGCGGCGGATCATCGGCTCGTACAGCGACTCCCAGAACTTAGCGGGCCACATAAAGGTCTTGTAATAAAAACCGGCCGCAAAAAAGCTCGATAAGCGATCGTTGACCGCCATCAGATCAAAACTCAGTGATGGCCATGCGTTTTGCGAGCGCGCCTCGAGCCCGGGATAAAGCTCGACCTGGGTCGCCCGAGTATTGGGCTCGGCATGGCCTTGGTGGAAAACCGTGACCAACGCATTAGGCTCCTCGGAACCCGCCGCGAATAGACCCCTAGGCCGGTGATATTTAAAGCTTCGGGCGAGCAATTTGACCCCGCAACCCAACAGTGCTGATGCGAGCGTGTCACCCTGATAGCCCTGATACTCGCGACCATCAAAGGTAAACCGGATCGGTTGGGTTAGATCGACATGGGGCGTGTTCAGGCGGTTCATGCTTGTCTCTCCTGCGTCCGGGACGGATCCGCCAACCGAGCCGACACAATCTCGTGGGTCAGCGTATCCCGGGTGACCACCAACCAGCTGCGATCGCCTTGCTCATGAAACCAGAGTTCCTGATGCAGCCCTCTGGGGTTTTCTCGGCTGTACAAGTAGTCCAGCAGCGCCTCGTCGGCGTCCTCAGCAAAGCCATCAGGCCGATCAAGCAAGCGCGCATCGCCCTTGTAGACAAACTCGCTGGCATCGCGCAGACCCAGCAGTGGGTGGGGTATCAACATAACGGGGTCCTAATGCAAATTGGGTTGGGCGCCCTGGCCCTTTTCATCAATCATCCGGCCACTGCGGAAGCGATCCAGGCGATAGGCTTGGGCGGCAGGATGCGATTGTTCGGTGGCCAACAGATGCGCAAAGCACCAGCCACTGGCTGGAGTGGCTTTGAATCCGCCGTAACACCAGCCCCCGTTAAAGAACAAACCGGCACGGTCAGTGCGGTCAATAAAAGGCGAACCGTCCATCGACATATCCATCACCCCGCCCCACATGCGCAACAATCGAGCACGGCCCAACATCGGCATCAACGCCATCCCGCCTTCGCAGACGTCCTCAACCACCGGCAAGTTGCCGCGACTGGCGTAGCTGTTGTACCCATCGATGTCACCGCCAAATACCAAGCCGCCTTTGTCAGACTGGCTTAGGTAAAAGTGCCCAGCACCAAAGGTGATGACACCCGGGATCACGGGCTTGAGCCCCTCGCTGACAAACGCCTGCAGGACATGACTTTCAATCGGCAGGGTAATTCCCGCCTTGCGCATCACATGACTGGAGTGACCCGCCACCGCAACCCCGACCTTGCCAGCTGAAATCGAACCTCGATTGGTTTCGACGCCCACCACGCGGCCACTCTCAAACTTAAAGTCCAGCACTTCGCAGTTTTGGATGATGTCGACCCCTAGCTGATCTGCGGCCCGGGCATAGCCCCAGGCCACCGCATCATGTCGTACGGTGCCGCCGCGACGCTGCAACAAGCCGCCTCGGATGGGGAAGCGCGCGTGTTCAAAATTCAAGAAGGGATACATCTCGCGCACTTGATCGGCGTTGAGTAACTCAGAATCCGTGCCATGCAGGCGCATCGCATTGGCCCGTCGCCGATAAGCATCGCGCTGGGCATCGGAGTGATACAGGTTCAGGACGCCGCGCTGGCTAACCATGGCGTTGAAATTGATGTCTTGCTCGAGCGACTCCCACAACTTGAGGGACAGCTCGTAAAACGGCTGGTTGCCGTCCAATAAATAGTTCGAGCGAATAATGGTCGTGTTGCGGCCGACGTTGCCACCGCCGACCCAGCCTTTTTCCAGGACCGCGATGTTGCGGATACCGTGGTGCTTGGCCAAGTAATAGGCCGTGGCCAATCCATGCCCACCACCGCCGACAATGATCACCTCGTAGCTGGGTTTTGGCGCCGCATCGCGCCACAACGGCTGCCACCCCTGGTGGCCCGTGAGCGCCTCCTTGATGACCTTAAATCCGGAGAATCCCATGATTCGTTCTCGTTATTGTTCGATGCTCAAACCCTACGCCTAGAATTCCTTGGGCAACTTGTCAAAAAAGACAAATATTTGACCAAATGAGACAACTTATTTTACTTCGCCCCCCCTAGTCTGATCTCATCTAATAACAGACAGAGGGCGCCATTATGGCTGCACGTTATCTCATCATCGGGGCCGGCATTCACGGCTTATCGACTGCCTATCATCTAGCCTGCCAGCTCAAAGCCAGCGGCCGTGGTCAGGGTTCGGATATCCTGGTTATCGACAAGGATGACGTCGCGGCGGGCGCCTCGGGCATTGCCTGCGGCGTGGTTCGCAACAACTACTTTCAGCCGGCCATGCGCGAGCTGATGGCGCACAGTGTCAACGTCTGGGAAACCCATGCCGAGAAGCTGCATTACCATGCCGTTGGTTACATGCAAATTAGCCCAGAGGTCATGCATCAAGACGTCGCCAGTATCGCCGCGCAGCAAAAAGACATTGGCTACGAGAGCACCTTTATTGAAGGCGAAGCCGACTGCAGCGCTTACATGAAGCAATATTTCAGCGACTGGCAGGCCAAGGAAATCACCTCGATCCTGCACGAAAAGCCCGGCGGCTACGCCAACAACTCGCTGGCCATGAACGCACTGGCGAAAATGGCGGCGGATGAAGGAGTGACGATCCAGGGCCAGACCACCGTGACCGGCTTTAAGCGCGATGCCAGCGGTGCCGTCACCGCCGCCGAGACCAGCCGTGGGGATATCCCCTGCGAGCAAGTCGTGATTGGCGCAGGCCCCTGGGCCAAGCAGTTTTGGGACATGCTGGAGCTACCCAATAAAATCTCGATCAAAGGCGCCGACGGCAGCCTGCACAGCGATGTCGACATGTGGATTTACTGGTCGCTGCAAGAGGGTACCTTGGGCGTCGATCCCGATTTCCTCAAAACCGATTCCGGTGACATGCCGCCGGTTATCCACGTGGACAGCACCGCCGAATTGTTTTCTACCCAAACCGGCCGATCGATCACCCAAGACATGTGGGGCATCTATTACAAACCGGACTTCCACTTTGGCGGGGTCCAGGGCGGTGCGGCCCCCTTCCCAATCACTCGCGATCCCAATGACGTCGCGGTCGACCCCTACGGCCCCAAATCCCCCGAATTCATTGTGGGTGCCGAGTTTGCTGAGATGTGGGTGTCTGCCCTCGCGCACTGCCAGAAACGCTTCGAAGGCAAAGTCGATTTGTTCAAAAAGGAACCCTCGGGCGGGATTGGAGCCTTTACCCCGGATAGCTTTCCGGTATTCGACCGATTCTGCGATAACGTCATGTTCCTGGCGGACTCCAACCACGGGTACAAAATGATTGGTGTCGGTCAGCTGGTAGCGGACGAGCTGATAAACGGTCAACGCTCGGATCTGCTCAAACCGTTCCGATTTGGTCGCTACGCTGAGGGGGATTTGCACCCCACCTCCAACAGCCCCTTCCCCTGGAGCTAACAAACCTCTCGCCGGCTGCTGCGACGCGGGCGTGTCGCGGCAGCGGGTGTTAGCAAAAAAGGCGTCAACCCCCTATTTTGCTGTCGTAAATTTCGCGCTAGCCAATTAGCCACTGGTCGCACAGTCGACGGATTGAGCCGCCCCTCAGGGACGAGGGAGACCGCAACGTTGCGGAGGCTGAATGTTAACCCATCATGATCAATTGTTGGTCCAGAGCTTGTTGCGCTTGGCCAATTCCGAGGCCAGTCGGGAACAGAAACTTAGCTATATAAAAATGCTATGCAACATTAACAAGCGCCGGATCGATCGCCATCACGCACAGATGACCCGTTACCGATTGTGGATGCACAAGCGAGGCTGGTCTGGGGTCGAGTCAGGTGCATAAACTGACCCGAAAAGCCAGCGGGCAGTGCGGCTGGAAGACTCTGTAACGCCAGCGAGCGTAGCACGTTCCGAGTGCGCGTTGCGGACCGGTGCAACAGCCGCTCGGTT
>JBMYYI010000013.1:0-38175 GCA_049609265.1 Litorivicinus sp.
ACAAGCCTCGTCAAACTCCAAGCGCGGGCCTCTGGGATAGCATTGTGTTTGGTCAGCCTCGCCCATCAAGATAATAAAACTGGTCTTCCAAGACGTGTCTCGAAAAAAGGCCTGGTCAATGCCGGGTCGGTCGATGCCACCTAACGGGCCGGCATCCCAACCCATGGCACGTATGGCTGTTATTAGCATTCCGGCCTGCAGATGGGCACTACGCCAACCGTGGAATTCCCGGTGTGCGGGGCGGAGTTCATCGAAATAGGTGGGTGAGCGAAGATGAGGTGCGAGCGTTTTCAACTTGAGGTGGTAGTCAGTGTCGTAGGCGACGATGATGGCCACGGGGGCTGAGTCGATCTTCGGAACATTGCCGTCATAGATATGCGGGCGAAGTCTAAAGAAGGCGGCCGAGGTGGTGATGAAGCTTAGCCGTATGGGGCAGGTGTTACTCTCAGTGGGAGCCCATTTGACGAGTTCATAAAGGCGTTTTAGATCGTCCTTGGGCACGCGTGTCGAGGTGAAGGTTTTGGCGCTCCGAGCCTCGTAGAATAAGGTTTCAATCATGTTTTCTCTCCTTGCGCTCGGAGTTTTGCCGTTTTTCAGCGGGCAAGACAACCAATGGGTTGTACCCGTTGACTTGGCCCGATCGGGGTTGCATCGTGTTTTCGGGAGACGAGAGGCGGGTAATGAACAAGGTAGCGATTTTTGGTAAACCGGGTAGCGGCAAATCGACATTGGCCCTCAAGCTGGGTTCTGCTTTGGGCATTCCTGCCTTGTTGCTCGATCGGATCCAGTATAACGACAACGGCGAGCCCTCGGATCCTGATGAGTTTTCGGCCTCGCACCAGGCGTGGATTGAAGGGGCTGAATGGATTATCGATGGACTAGGGCCAAGGCCCCTATTTCAGGCCAGGTTGCAGGCCGCGGACACTTGGGTTTACGTGGACATTCCCTACTGGCGGAGCTATTGGTGGGTGACCAAGCGCTGTTTGCTGAGCCCATTCATGCCGATCTCGGGGTGGCCTGAAAAGGCCTCAGTGTTACGAGGCACCTGGTTGAGCTACAAAACCTTACGGTTATGTCCTAGGTTTTGGAACGATGCTTTTGTTCAGCGTTTGCGTGATACCCGAGGCGCACGCACTTTGATCGTATTGCGGACTCAGCAAGAGGTTAAGGACTTTCTATCCAAGGTTGGCGCGTCGTGAGTCAAGGGCCTGCTCAGTCAGTGGGTTTCTTCTTAATCCCGGGATTTGCGATGACCTCGTTTTCGCTGGCGATCGAGGCACTAACGGCTACCAACCGGGTGAGTGCGCAACAACTTTATCGGTATATCGCTTGCTCACCGGCCGCCACAGAGCTGGGTGGGCAGGTCCGCTCATCCAGTGGGCTATGGGTTCAAACAACTGCGAACTATGTCGATGGAGTGGACTGTGACATATTAATTGTGTGCAGCTATGAAGGCGCGGCAGGCTACAAAGATGCAAGCTTCGAAAAGGAGCTTAGAAAGGCAGCGGCTAATGGCAAAACCGTGATTGGGATCTCGTGCGGCGCGTTTTTGCTTGCCCGGGCGGGTTTGCTAGACGGACAAACCTGTACATTGGTGCCGGATTATCGAGCCGTATTTTCTGAGTTATACCCAGCGGTGACGATTCAAGACTCCATCTTTACCGTTAACAGGAACATTTTGACCAGCGCCGGGGGGACCTCAACGCTGGACATGATGCTGTTTTTGATCGGTCAGCATCAGGGGGCGGATCTGATACGCCTGGTGGCTCGGCAATTCATGCAAGATAGAGTTCGGACCCACGAGCAGATTGATGTAAGCCAGCGCCACTTAGGGCTTCGTATAAAAAGCTTAGTGCTGGGCAGCGCGGTTGAGGTAATGGAGCGGCATATTGAGGAGCCCCTCTCGATTGCAGCGTTAGCAGGTCGTGTGGGAACGACACCGCGCAATTTAGCGGTCGTTTTCAAGAAGCACGTCGGAATGACACCCGGACGCTATTATCTGGAAATGAGGCTTCGGATGGCAAAAGACATGTTGAATCAGACGGATTTGAGTTTGGCCAACATCGCCTTGGCCACCGGCTTTAAGACCCAGAGTCACTTCAGCCGAAGCTTTCGATCCAAATATCATGTATCTGCGTCGGATTGGCGCAAACAACACTAAGGAGAGCGCGGTGCTCGATAGTTTTGACATTACTCGCCGTTGGCCGGCGACCCATCCGGATCGAATTCAGTTGTACTCAATGGCGACCCCAAATGGGGTAAAAGTGTCCACCTTATTGTCTGAATGTGGTTTGCCCTTTGAGGCTCATAAGGTGAGCATTCTAGAGGGCGATCAGATGACGCCTGAGTTTTTGAGCTTGAATCCCAATAATAAGATCCCGGCATTGATTGATCCTGATGGGCCGGGTGGGCAGCCAATCGGGCTGTTCGAGAGCGGAGCAATCATGCTTTATCTGGCCGAAAAAACCGGTCAGTTTTTGTCCTCTGACCCCGTGGAGCGTTATCAAACGATTCAGTGGTTGATGTGGCAAATGGGCGGGGCCGGTCCGATGTTTGGTCAGTTCGGCTTCTTTTATAAGTTTGCAGGCAGTTCAGTCCAGGATCCCTTACCCCAAGAACGATTTGCACAGGAAAGCCGGCGGCTGCTGGGCGTTCTCGATCGGCATTTGGCGGGTCGTTCAACCATGGTGGGCGAGGACTATTCGATTGCCGACATCGCTCTGTGGCCTTGGATCAACACCTTGCACGGTTTTTATGAGGCCTCGGAGCGACTGGGGCTGGATGAGTTTGTCGAAGTCAATCGGTGGCTT
Source organism: Litorivicinus sp. (assembly GCA_049609265.1). Classification (GTDB taxonomy): domain Bacteria; phylum Pseudomonadota; class Gammaproteobacteria; order Pseudomonadales; family Litorivicinaceae; genus Litorivicinus. The sequence goes on from JBMYYI010000013.1 coordinate 2,811, forward strand.
GCGGCTTGCCTTGCCCGCCCTGCTAGCCAGATTGGGCTTGCGACACCGGCTTAGGCGCCAGTACCCACAGTACAGCCAGCAGCGTCAGGCCATACAACGCCGCCCACCCTAGACTGGCGAACCCCCCCAGGCAGGCCAGGGTGCCGGCGACACCGACCCAGCGCTGTAATCCGGTGAGTAGCACGGTGGCGCTGACCATGGCGGCCAGGTACACCAAGATGAAGTGGGCATTGGCCAGGGTGATGAGTTGGGCCAGATCTAGCCAATCCAGGTAAAAGATAAGGGTGGCGCTGAGACAGACCAAGGCAATGAGATTAAGCGCCGGCAAGGGTACCTGACGATGGGATCGCAAGGCCAACCGAGCAGGCAATTTCCCTTCGTCAGCGAGTGACCATAACCCTCGACTAAAGCCATTTAGATAGGTGTTGAGCGAGGCGAAACAGGCTAGGAATCCAAAGATCGAAAGTAGGGTGACGCCAACGGGTCCCAGGGTCGACTCCGCTACCTGCAGTAAGCTGGATTCGTTGATCTGGGCGAGGGGCGCTGATAACACGACGGCTGCGCAGAGGTAATACACCAGCCCGGCCAGTACGACTCCGCCAACTACTACCCACGGGATATCTCGTTGAGGATTTTTAAATTCCTCGGCTAGGTTGGCCATGATTTCTAAACCCAAAAAACACCACAGCATCAGTCCGGCAGCTGAAGCAATCGTCGGCCATTGGTAAAGTTGCGCTTGGGGCGTGAGTCCCGCAAGGGTAACCGGAGTGCCAAAAACCAGGGCTGCGATAAACAATAGAGTGCCTAGGATGATGAGGGTTTGTATCAACGCAGAGGCTCTTAGACCTGCACGATTGAGCAGGTAGGCGGCTAGCAACACTAATAGCTGAGCGATCAGATCAAAAGGGGCAGAGAGAGGGATGATCCGCTCCAAAAAAATCATGGTCAGCAATAAGGCGGCGGGTAAACCCACAGGGATTACACTGATCAGCATGATCGCTGTGATCCACTCTACCCGTGGCCCCATGGCTTTGGAGCTCCAGTGGCTGACGCCCCCGGCATGGGGATAAGCGCGTCCGAGTTGGCCAAACACCATGGCCATGGGCAGCATAAAGGCGATCAGTCCAAGCCAAGAATAAAGCGAACCCTGCCCCGCGATCTGCGCGCCCAAGGCTGGTACCACGAAAACACTGGAGCCCAACAGGGAGGTCGCCAGCAGTACCAGACCGCCGAGCAGTCCGAGTTGGGGTTGAGTTCTAGACATGATGGCCCTTAAAAACGAGGCCGAAGTCTACCCAGCTTGGCGTTAGAGCGCGATGGATATGGCGATCAGAATCAGGGAAAAGCCAAACGCGTTTTGTAATGAAATATTCATGCCGCGCAGTGTCGGCGTCTTGGCGCGGGTGGTGTATTGCCCTTTAGATCAATGAGTACGCACATCTAACACCACCCCATTGCTGACCGTGGACCATGATCGGGCAACTAAGATCAGTCAGGACCTCGCCGGTGTCGCGGCGGTAGGTCAGGATCATGTGGTCTCGGTTATGGCTACCGGCGGTTTTTCCGACTCGGTCGGTAAAAATCCGTTTGGTTCGATTGCCCGCCAGATCTTTTTGGGGATCGCCGGTTAGGGGCTGGCTAAAGCGCTGGTTATGGGTGGGAACATAGCCGTTAGGATCGATCGCAATCATGTAGATCAACCAATCATGCGCCTCCAGTGCCGCTTCTTGGATCGGCGGCAACAGTCTGTCAAAGACCTTGTCATAGCGAGTCGAGAAACGCTCGGGGTTGGTGCCGGCGATGGGCTGGTACTGGCGATCCCACAGGTCTTCTTTGGTCAAAATACCCTGCGCAAGCGCCGACTCTAGGCATAGCGACAGGGCCCGGGCGGTCTCGCTACACACCTCGATAGCTTCTTGGTGTCGTGAATGGCTGGCGCCGTTGGTCGTATTAAAAACCTCTAGGGTGTTGCGCATAAACCCCGTTTGCTGAGTCAGTGAGCCCGATAAGCTCTCAAGATCCAGCGCCAGGGCTTTGTTCTGATCGTTGATGTCAGCAATTTTGGCCAGGGCATCGGCGGCTGCGCTGACCCCTTGGGTTTGTTCTTGGCTCGCGGTTTGGATGGCGTTGACCGCGTCGTCGAATCCCTTAATGCCAGCGAATACCTCGTCCATGAGATGCTTAACGTCCTGAGCTCCCTGCTGCCCAGCTTGCGTCGCCTGAGTGACGTTACCTAAGAGATTGCGGACATGCTTGCTCTGCTCACCGGCGCGGCCGGCCAAGGCCGCTACTTCCTGTGCGACGACTGTAAAGCCACGCCCTGCCTCGCCGGCGCGGGCCGCCTCAACCGATGCGTTTAGGGCCAGTAAATTCGTCTGGAATGCAATCTGGTCAATCGCCTCCAGGATTTGAGAAGTCTGATCGACCTGGGTTTGGATGCCTGACATTTGTTCGGTGGTTTGTTGCAGCGCTTCGGCCCCCCGTTGGGCGGCCTGAATCAATTGGTCGCTCTGCTGAGCAAGGTTGTTCGTGCTTTCTAGATTGCCATTGATCGTGCTCTCCAGCTCCCGCATGGCGCCGGCGGTATGTTCTAGTTCACCGGCGGCCAACACGGTGCGCTCCGAGAGTCTGCCGGCTCGCTGGCTAAGCAGGTCGGCCGAGTTTTCTACCTCGCCAGCGCTGTCCAAGGATTGGCGGATAGACTCGTTGAGGGTGGCGAACGCCGCAGCTGCGCTGGCGCCTAGACGGCCTCTGATCATCGGCAAATCGGATACATCGCACTGGGCAATGGCATTGAAAGCGGCTTCAACCTTCTGTGGAGTGCTAGGGTCGCGAAGGGTGACTAACCAGCCTTCATCGATGGCGCGAATTTTTGCCTGCAGGCCCTCGGGCGTTTGCACGATCTGGCCGTCAGTCAAATCGATACTGGCTCGCCAAAAGTCATGGTGATGAACCTGATGATTGCTGTCGATGACATTTCCGTTGTTGTCGAGCAGCAATGTCTTGGCGGGGATAGCATTTATTAGCGACGACACGAGAACCTCCTTGGGTTCTCGGTTAACGTCTGAAACCGGTGAAACTTAAGGCGCTCGGATCTCTAAATTGTCGATCAGTCGAGCACGTCCCAGATAAGCCGCGGCGAGTAACACCAATTCTTTTTGTGAGTGACCGGGTGCGGTGAGGTTTTCAGCGCAGCGGATCTCAAAGTAGTCCACTTTGAGGCCGGCTTGTTGTATGCATTCAGCGGCATCGCGCTCGATCTGGCCATAATCCAAATGTCCGGATTCGATCTGCTGACCGGCCCACTGCAAGGTCTTGTAGATAATGGGGGCGACCTGTCGTTCGTCCTGCGTCAGATAGCCATTTCGACTTGAGAGTGCCAGCCCATCGTCGGCGCGGCCTGTGGGCACCCCGTGGATCTGGATCGGCAGCAATAGATCGCTGACCATGCGCTTGATCACCGCCAGTTGTTGGTAATCTTTGCGACCGAAAAATGCGATGTCGGATTGCACGATGTTGAACAACTTGGCGACCACCGTGGCCACACCCGTGAAATGTCCTGGCCGTGAAGCGCCATCGAGGATGTTGCCCAGACTGGGCACTTCAATTTGGGTGTTCACCCCATCGGGGTACATTTCTCGGACGGTAGGCGCGAACAGGTAGTCGACCCCTTGGGCGTCTAGCTTGGCCAAATCCTCGTCCAGTGTGCGGGGATATGCGTCGAAGTCTTCGTTGGGGCCAAACTGCATCGGATTGACAAAGATCGAAGCAACCGTGATATCGCATTGATCTTTGCTGGCGCGCATCAGGTCCATATGGCCCTCATGTAGATTACCCATGGTCGGCACAAAACCAATGCGCCGACCGGCTAGACGGTGAGCGGCTAGATGCTCGCGTAGTTCAGCAATTTCGTGAAAAATCTGTGTCATGTGTCAAATCGGTGTTCGGCAGCGGGGAATTCTCCGCTTAGCACGGCTTGGTTAAAGCGAGTGAAACTGTCGGCAGGAGTATCGCCGGGTTCAGCGAAAACACGTACGAAGCGCGCGAGTCGATGGGGGTTGAAGCCCAGCATGTCATGCATGACCAAGACCTGAGCATCGGTCTCGGCGCCCGCGCCAATGCCAATGACAGGCAATGACGTACTACTTGAGATTTGTGCCGCCAAATCACTGGGCACGCACTCCAATAACAACAGGTCAGCGCCAGCCTCTTGAACGGCTTGGACGGCGCGCAGTGTCGCGTCCCGTGATGCCTCATCCCGGCCCTGAACTTTGTAGCCACCAAACCGATGAACAAATTGTGGGGTCAAACCCAAGTGCACGCAGACCGGTACGCCAGCCGCGTTCAGGGCGCTGACGACTGGGGCTAGGCGTTCATCCCCTTCAATTTTGATGATTTCCGCCCCGGCCTGCATCAACGCCTCGGCGGCTTGCAAGGCACGTTCAACGCTGGCCGCTTGCATGAACGGCACGTCGCTCATGATCAAGCAATTTTGGTTGCCGCGGGCAACCGCCTGGGTGTGATAGCACATGTCCTGCAGGGTCACGGGCAATGTGCTGTCACGTCCTTGTAGCACCATGCCCAATGAATCGCCGACCAGAATCATTTCCACTTCGGATTCGCTGGCCCAGTGTGCAAAAGTGGCGTCGTAAGCGGTCACGCAGGTGAATTTTTGGTGGCCTTTGTATTGGCGCAAATGCGCCAGGGTCGTGCGTTTCATGGTCCCGTCCATTGGCTGCAGGGGAAAGCAGGGTGCTCCTGAATGCGAACCGTATCAGATGCGCCCTCAGGATAGGGAATCTTGAGGTGCGGTCTAGACTTAAGTTGTGCCAGCGGAATCATCACAAAATCACGTTCAAGCATATGTGGGTGAGGCAAGGTGAGTGATGGAGTATTCAGCTCCTCAGGCCCCATGAGCAGATCAATGTCCAAGGTCCTAGGGCCCCAGTGGATCTCGCGGGTGCGGTGGTGCTCGTGCTCGATGCTTTGTGTGAAAATGAGTAGCTCAGGCGCTGACCGCTCGCACTCGAGTGTCAAACAAAGATTGATAAAGCAGTTTTGCTCGACCGGTCCGACAGGGTCAGTTTCGTACAAGCTGCTAATTTCGATAATGCGGACCTGCTGGGACAGCGCATTGATGGCCGAGATCAATTGTGCAATGGGCTCTCCCAGATTTGAGCCCAGACTAAGCCAGTACCGGTTCATTTGCGGTATGGACGGCGCCTGCGACGGGGGCGGTCATCGCGTACAGGCACGTCGCGCTCAGGCTTAACATCCGGATTCTGGGCTTGGAATTCAGTCCACCAACGGCCAAGTCCGCTTGGGATCTCTTGGCTTTGCTCGCGTAACAGCAAGAAGTCATAGGCTGCCCGGAAACGAGGGTTGCGCAACATGCTGAGTGCGCGTCGAGTTTGCGTATTGGGCAGCCGCAATTGCAGCTCCCAAATTTCGCGGGTGACCTGAGCGAATCTTCGCGGAATGGCGACTGTCGAGGAGTTCAGGTCGATCGTGATCGCACCCGCCTTGGCCATCGCATCGGTCGGGCTTTGACCCTCGGCAAGCAATGTCTGGAATCGTTGGTGGGCCGCGGGCCACAGCAGACAGGCATACAAGAATGCGGGGTTTACGGTGCGTCCACTGAGCAGGCGCGCATCCGTATTTTCCAAGGCCTGTTCGATCAAATCCCAATAGGTGGAGTTCTCATCCGCCTCAAGAATAGCGCTGGCTTCGGGGAACAAGACCTGGTGCAGCCCGTATTCCCATAACAACTCAAAGGTGTCTGCGCCGTGCCCCGCCTGGAGGAGTTTTAAAACCTCATCGAATAAGCGGCTAGATGAGACGTCGGCGAGCAAGTGTCCTAGATCAAAGATCGGATCTTCGGTGGCGGTATCAACGCTGAGCGGGAGCTTGCCTAGGAAGCGCACGGCCCGCAGCATCCGCACCGGATCTTCACGGTAGCGAGTTGCAGCATCACCGATGATTCTAAGGCGTTTGGCTTTTACATCATCCCAAGCGCCGCAGTAGTCGTAGACGCAGCGATCTTTGTGGTTGTAGTACAACGCGTTTAGCGTGAAGTCACGGCGTTTGGCGTCGTCTTCAACACCACCGCCGTAGACGTTGTCGCGGGTCAACATCCCCTCGGCATTTTGACTGGCCTGACCTGCGGAATCCGCATCGTCGTGCGCCGCCCTAAACGTGGTGACTTCAAAGACCTCGGGCCCCATTCGGACATGGACGATTTGGAATCGTCGTCCGACGATGCGGGCGCGTTTGAATAGCGCGCAAATTTGATCCGGAGTCGCGTTGGTGGCGACATCAAAATCCTTGGGGGTCTTGCCTAGCAGGAAGTCACGCACACCACCGCCGACCAAGTAGGCCTCGTAATTGGCTTCATTAAGGGTCTGCATAATCGAAACAGCACCGGGATTTAGCCGATCTTCGGTAATGCCGTGAACCTGGGCGGGAATGGCAGTGTGAATAGTCTTATCTCCAATATCAGATGCGCATCTTACTCTGACCAAGGGCAGATAAGAACAGCCAATAAAAAAGGAGCCGCAGGGCTCCTTTTAGTGTGCTTGCTTGTTCTTTTTGTTTTCGCTCAACTCTGAAGGCAATATCCGGCTATTATTTTTATTCCGGTGACTTCTGTACCAGTTCATCCCTTGGTATTTTGTGCGGCTTGTTATTCTTCTTTCCGCTCCGTGTCCTTTGTTATTGTTATGGACGCTTTAGGTATAGCACGCAGCGTGCCAACTTTTTAAAACCCCGTCATTTGGCGCTTTTCTGGCGCTGTGCATCCGAATTCCCGTGAAGTTGTTACCCTTTTGTGAATAAGTGTTACCAAAGGTGTCACCTAAAGTAACATCAGGCCCCGCTTTTCTTGGGGCCCCGAGGAATACCCTGTCTTTGGCGACGCTCCCACAGAGATTTGCGACTGATGCCCAGCCGTTTGGCCAGCTCGGTTTCACTCATGTGGTCTTGATGGGCCAGGACAAAGTGCTGGAAATAGTCCTCTAGTGACATTTGCCCTTGTGGCTGGGGCGCTTCACTGACGGCAGGGGTATCGGTTTTAACACTTTCGCGGACCAAACCCAGGTGCTCGGGTTCGACACTATCGCCCTCGGCTAGGATGCCGGCCCGCTCTAGGGCGTTCTCTAGCTCGCGAACGTTTCCAGGCCAGCTGTGCTGCTGCAAAGCCACGCGAGCGGACTCGGATAGGTAAAGCCCGGGGCGCTCGAATTTTTCGGCGACTCGCTTCAGGAAGACCTCGGCCAACAGGCCAATGTCAGAGCCCCGTTCGCGCAGGGCGGGCACGGTAAGTTCAACGACGTTGAGTCGATAGAACAAGTCCTCGCGGAACTGGCCAGACTCAACCATCTTTCGAAGATTTCGATGGGTGGCGCAGACCAAGCGAACATCCACCTTGCGTGGTGTGACTTCGCCCACCCGCCGTATTTCACCCTCTTGCAACACCCGTAACAGACGAGCCTGGGCTTCTAATGGAAGCTCGCCGATCTCATCTAAAAATAGGGTGCCGTGGCTGGCGGTTTCAATCAGTCCAATGCGGTCGGCGTGCGCGCCGGTAAACGCGCCTTTTTGGTGGCCAAACAGTTCGGACTCCACCAAGGATTCAGGAATTGCAGCGCAGTTCACGCTGATCTGCGGATGGTTAGCCCGCTTGCTTTGCATGTGTATGGCCTTGGCCACAAGCTCCTTGCCGGTACCGGATTCACCGTGAATTAAGACCGTGACGTCGGTTTGCCCAACGCGCTTAATTTTGGCGAATAGCTCCAACATGCCGGTGCTTTCGCCGATGATGCCGTGCTGGTTTTCACCCGCAGGCAGTTGGCGTCGCGATGGGTCGCTGAGTAACTGCGAGACCTTGTTCAAAAGCTCGCCGTGATCAAAGGGTTTGGGCATAAAGTCGCGGGCGCCCTGTTTGATCGCATCGACCGCTGCATGAATCGAAGCATGGCTGGTTAAAATCAGCACGGGTACGGGCGCGGCCAGATTGATCAATGCGTGACCACTACCTCCGGGTAGGCGTAAGTCAGACAAGACGAGATCAAAGGTTTGAAGATCGTGTGAGGTTGCCGTGGCAACGGACCAGGCTTCGGTAACCTCGTGGCCGGCGCCCTCTAGCAAAAGACGCAGACTCTTGCGGATGATCGCTTCGTCTTCGACGACTAGCAGTTTTGCCATGCTATACCTTGTTGATCGGGAGAGTGATGGTCATCTTTGTTCCGCCATTGTGACATGGACTAATGACGGATATCTGGCCGTTGTGCTGTTGAACAATACCATAGCAGATCGCCAGCCCCAGGCCGGTACCACCATCATCTAGGTGCCCGCTAACAAAGGGCTCAAAGATGCGGGGCAGCAACTCCGGAGGCACGCCCACGCCGTTATCCTGGACATCGATTTGCAGCAGGCCATCACCATTTTCAAAACTATCAATCCAGATGTTTAGATCCTCCCGGCTTTTCGCTTGGATACTGTTTCTAAACAGGTTGATGAGTACCTGTGTCAAAGCCACGGGATCACCCAGTACTTGTCGGGCGATGTTACGACGCACGTGAATCTGTGCGTCATTGGCAATGGGGTCTAGCCGGAATAGTCGCAGGGCATCCTCGACCAGCTCGGTACTTCGGATCGGTTGCAGGGTAGTCTGGGCTTCACCCTCCCGGGAGAATTTCAGCAAGCTGCGGATGATTTTATTGATTCGGGCGACCTGCTCCCGGATCAGCGCCTGGCTGTCATGTTGATCAGCCGGTAATAACTGCGCCAGCGAATCGATGCCGGTCAGCGGATTCCCGATTTCGTGGGCAACGCCGGCCGCCAGCTGCCCCAGGGATGCTAAGCGGTCTTGGTGTGCCAGTTTTTGCGTCAAATTAACCGACTCGGTCCGGTCCTCAATCAAGATCACGATGGGCATCTGGGATTGATTGCTAAGTCGGGATTTGTGGAGGCTCAGCTTGCGTTGGCCCATCTCCACCTCTTGAGTGGCCTCGCCGGGGGCCATTAGATACTGATCCAATACCTCGCCCCAGGGTTTAGGTAGCTCCCGCACCTTTAGATGCATTAAGGACTCGGCATTGCGTTCCATCATCTCTGCGAGTTCTGGGTTGACGTGCAAAATTCGATGCGCAGGGTCCAAGCCCAAACAACCCAGGGGCAGTCGATCAAGCAGTAGCCGCTGATGTTCCAGTGCCCGTCTGCGGCCGCTGGCCGAAGACCACCACACTAGGCCCAGGATCAGGCATAACGTGACAATGATAATGATGGACTCAAGCTGCATGAATGTCCTTGTAGAGTGACAGCGCCTGGCTCAATTTTTGATCAATTGAGCCCGCCCAATTGGGGCCGGGGAGCAGGTGATCTAAAGCCTGTTTTAACTGGGATTCTGCGCAGTCTAACCGTAATGCTGGGGCCATGGATTGTTTGGACAGTTTTTGGCCGTTATCCGAGGTGACCAATGGCACGCTGCGCCATTGCGGGGGAGTGGCGCCGAGCTGACGAATAATGCTGGTTTGAATCTGGTCTGCAAAGGCGAGGTCCGCACCGCGCACGACATGGGTAATGCCCAATTCGATTTCATCAACGCTACTGGCAAGGTGGTAGCTAGGGGCATCGTCCCGGCGCCACAGTACTTCGTTATGGCTGCAAAGGCGGATCGCAAAAGGAGGCTGGGTGCTGGCGCAGTCATCCCCATGCCCGCCACGCTGGGCAATCAGCTTGCGCGAGCAGCTGCAGGGGTAGCTATCCAGTTGCCTCAGGGCTTGTCGATAACGATCGAACCGCCGGCTTTGGTAAATAACAGGACCATCCCACTCAAGACCGTGTGCCTTTAACGTGGTAGCAAAGCTGGCTTTGGCTTGTGGGTCGTCGCGGGGTGGGTCGATGTCATCAATGCGCAGCAGCCATTCGCCGCCATGGCACCGTGCATCTAACCAGCTGGCCAGAGCGCTGACCAGTGAACCCAGATGCAGGTAGCCGGTGGGAGAGGGCGCAAAGCGCCCACGGTAATCAACCGCCGAGTTGTTTTTCTTTGATCTCTGCAAGTGTTTTGCAGTCAATGCAAAGGGTGGCGGTGGGGCGCGCTTCTAGGCGACGGATGCCGATTTCGATGCCGCAGGCCTCGCAAAATCCATAGTCGCCGTCATCAATCAAGCCGATCGTTTTCTCGATCTTTTTGATCAACTTCCGCTCACGATCCCGGGTCCTTAGCTCCAAGCTGAACTCTTCTTCTTGAGTCGCGCGGTCGCTGGGGTCGGCAAAGTTGGTGGCGTCTTCTGACAAGTGAGTCATGGTGCGGTCAACTTCATGCATCAACTGACGCTGCCAATCCAACAAGATGCTGCGGAAGTGTTCCAGCATCTCATCGCTCATGTATTCTTCTTTCTTACCCTGTTGATAAGGCGTGAATTGCCCGATCAACGAGTCGTCTTTGGCTGTGGTACCGCTCATTGGGAACTCCTACTTAGCCCAAACACATCTCATTTGGGCGGGCTTATGTATAGTGACGCGCTAAGAAAGTTTCAAGCAGTAAGGTACATTAAATGACTCCGCCTTCGACTAAGGTTAGCCGGCTGTCCCAGCGATCACAGGCGATCGCGCCCTTTGAGGTCATGCAAATTATCGAGCAAGCGAATGCGCTTGAGCGAGAGGGCCGCGACATCATCCATCTGGAGGTGGGTGAGCCAAAGTTTCCGACCGCGCCCAGTGTGCTCGCTGCGGTTCAAGCGTTTCTTGCGGATCATGCGGCTCGCTATACCGAGGCTGCAGGTCGGCCCGATTTGCGCCAGGCCATCGCGCAGGATTATCTGCGCCGCTTTGATGTTTGGATCGATCCTGGTCGAATTGTAGTCACCCAGGGTGCGTCGGCGGCGTTGTTACTGGCGATGGGCGCAATTTTAGACCCGGGCGACGAGATCCTAATGGCCGACCCCGCATATCCCTGTAATCGGCAATTTGCGCGCTTTATTGATGCCAAGGCCCGCTTGATTCCATCCTGTGCCCAGCAGGGGTATCAGTTGGATGCGCAGAGCATTGAGTCCCATTGGACTGACAACACTCGGGCTGCGCTGGTGGCTTCACCTTCAAACCCAACCGGAACTGTCGTGAGCCCACAAGAGATCGCCCAAATGCAGGCCGTTGTGTCTGCCCATGGGGGGCATTTGATTGTTGATGAGATTTATCAGGGCTTGTCCTATGACACGGATCCGCATACTGCCTTGGTGGATCCGCGAACTTGGGTCATTAATAGCTTTTCGAAGTACGCTGGGATGACGGGGTGGCGCTTGGGCTGGTTAGTGTGTCCCGAGGGCTGCCAGCGGGCGGTACAAAACATGGCACAGCATCTGTATATCAGCCCCTCCGAGGTCGCCCAAGTGGCGGGGCTTGCCAGTTTCGAGTCGCCGGCGATTGAAGAGTTCGAGCGCCGACGGATGGCATTGAAGCAGGCGCGCGATTATCTGATCCCTGCTTTGGAAAAGCTGGGTTTTACCATTGACGCTGCGCCCAGTGGTGCATACTACCTGTTTGTCGATGTCCGCCAGATCGCAGATAGTGCAGTGGAATTGGCACAACGGCTGTTGATCGAAGTGGGCGTGGCCACGACTCCAGGCAGTGACTTCGGCCCAACCTATGCCCAAAGCCATCTGCGGATCGCCTATGTCGACTCGCTTGAGCGTCTTCAGGAAGCCGTGCGGAGAATGGAGCAAGTGCTGTGAAGCTTTGTTGGGAGTTGCACCAGGATGTGTTGGTCCAGCGGTATAAACGATTTTTGGCGGACACTGCGTCTGGCCTAACTCTGCACTGCCCTAACACCGGTGCAATGACCGGGCTAAAAGAAGCGGGTAGTCGGATTGGCTATCGTCCGACGCACAACACCAAAACCCAGGGGCGTTGGATGCTGGTTGATTCGGCTCAAGGATTGGCCTGCATCGATAGTGCTGTGGCTAATCAGTGGGTGGCCCAAGGCATCCGCGAATTTGCCCCTGATTACCAATGGCAAAGCGAGGTCAAGCTGGGCAACAAGCGCATCGATTTTCGGGGACAGTCAGCGTCCGATACGTTTTGGCTCGAGGTGAAGGGTGTCACGCTGGCCCTAGGGAAGGGTGAAGGTGGCTTTCCTGATGCGGTGAGTGTGCGTGCCCGGGAGCATTTAGCCGTATTGAGCGAGCGGGCCGCCGCAGGTGATCGGGCTGGGCTGATGTACGTGATTATGCACAATGGAATCGATACGGTGCGAGCTGCCCATGAAGTGGACCCCGCTTACGCACAGGCCTTGGATGATGCGGTTCAGTGCGGTGTCGAAGTTTGGCAATGGCCCACTCAGCTCGAGTGGAGCGGTGTAACGCTAGGCCAACCGCGGCGTTTGCGCTAACCCCAGATCTCGTTGTCCTTAAGCTCGATGGTGACGGGTTCTAGGAACTTGCCAACACAGGGTCCAAACACGCATTCCCCGGTTTTGGGTTCAAACAAGGCACCGTGCGTGGCGCATTGAATATGCTGATTGTCGCTGTCCATAAAACTATCCGGGTTCCAGGCCATGTCGATGCCTAGGTGGGGGCAAGAGTCGCGGTAGGCACGCACCCCTTGGGCGTCGCGGTGGACCAGGATGGGTCCACCTTTGGCCGCAAAACCGCGGGCCTGATTCAAGGCAATGTCATCTAAATTACAAAGTTTGCGCACGGTGTTCTCTCAGATTTGCCAGTGCATCCAGCACCGATCGGTTGGCCATCCATTGGTCCGCTAACAATAACGGATGCGCACCCAGGGTGTCACCGGCTTGCCAGAACTGGGCAGCTGGCCAGCGTTGGCCGGGTTGCTCACTGACCGGCACCTGGCAGGTGCCCTGGATGGGTTTGAGTGCGGATGGTATCGAACCGGATCCCACCCATTGGCAGGTACCGCGAACACCGGATCGTTGAGTTTCTCCCAATTGCTCCGCGCTGGGCCATTGCAGTGCATGGCAAAACTCGGCCAGGCGAGCCGGACGAATGGCTGAGCCAACACAGGCCTGAGCTTGTTGTGCCAGTGCGCGGGAGGGTGGCTCTGAGACCAGGGCTACCAGGTGATATAGCCCTTGCCAAGGCGGGTGGCAAAATGCCTCAAGAAAGTGCTGGTCGGCGATCAGCCACAAGCGCTCCCCATTGGGGAGATCCTGCTGGTAGGCCCAGGCGTGTTCAGGCTGAGTGATCTGGGCGGCTAGCAAGTCGTGATCGTGAAGAGGGGCCAGTAGCGCATGCGCACCGGGCCCCAACAGCCACTTCATTTATTGCTCGCGGGCGATCGCACGGTGACCGATGTCACGGCGGAACCAGCAGCCATCGAAACTGACGGATTCGGCGCGAACGATGGCGTCCTGCTGTGCTTGCTGGACGGTTTCAGCCATTGCGGTGGCGCATTGAACGCGTCCGCCCGCAGTCACCACCTGATCGTCCTTTTGAGCGGTGCCCGCATGGAAGAGTTTACATACGGCACTGTCACCTCCCTGATCGACGATCTGACTGCCCTTGGGATAATCGCCGGGATAGCCGGGCGCCGCCAAAACGATGCCCAGTGCGACACGGGGGTCCCATTGGCAAGTTTGCTGCGCAAGGTCACCGCGGATGGCCGCGAGCAACAAAGGTGCTAGGTCGGACTGCATGCGCATCATGATGGGTTGTGTTTCGGGGTCGCCAAAACGGCAGTTGTATTCCAGAACCTTGGGAATGCCGTCACAAATCATGATGCCGGCATATAAAAAGCCACGATAACGGCGGCCCTCATCCATCATGCCCGCCACGGTGGGGTGGATGACTTGCTCCATGATCGCCTGGTACATGTCATCAGTCACGCACGGCGCGGGTGAGTAAGCGCCCATTCCCCCGGTGTTAGGGCCGCTATCGCCCTCGTGGGCCGCTTTGTGATCCTGACTGGTCGCCATCGGTAACACGTCTAGGCAATCGACCATGCAGATAAAGCTGGCTTCCTCGCCATCCAGGAATTCTTCGATCACCACGCGGTGACCGGCTTCGCCAAAGGCATTACCTGCCAACATGTCACGCACCGCTTCCTGAGCCTCTGCGACGCTGTGGGCAATAATCACACCTTTACCGGCGGCCAGGCCATCTGCCTTGACGACCAGCGGAGCCCCCAGCGTTTCGCAGTAAGCGAGCGCCGGCTCAATCTCGGTGAAGTTTTGATAAGCCGCGGTGGGAATTTGGTGCCGTGCCAAAAAGTCTTTGGTGAAGGCTTTAGATCCCTCTAGCTCGGCGGCTGCCTGGGACGGGCCAAAAATAGCGAGGCCGCGGGCTTCAAACAGGTCTACCACGCCGTCAACCAGCGGGGCCTCGGGACCTACGACGGTCAGTTCGATCTGTTGCTGTTGCGCAAAATCAGCGAGCGCTTCCAGCTGATCGACCCCAATGGCGACGTTTTCGCATTTATTTTCCATCGCCGTACCGGCATTTCCCGGTGCGACAAAGACGGTTTCAATCGCAGGATCCTGCGCCAGTTTCCATGCCAGCGCGTGTTCGCGTCCGCCACTACCAATAATCAGAGTTTTCATTGCAATTAATCCTATTAGTGACGGAAGTGGCGCATGCCGGTGAACACCATCGCAAGCCCCGCTTCGTCGGCTGCGGCGATGACCTCGTCATCGCGGATCGAACCGCCCGGTTGCACGACCGCTGCGATGCCCGCTTGTGCGGCGGCATCGATACCGTCGCGGAATGGGAAAAAGGCATCCGATGCCATTACGCTGCCGGGAACTACAATGCCTTCGTCGGCCGCTTTAATGCCGGCAATCTTGGCACTGTAAACACGGCTCATCTGGCCGGCGCCAACGCCGACGGTGGTGTTGTCCCGTGCGTAGACAATGGCATTGGACTTAACAAATTTGGCCACCGTCCAGGCGAACTTAAGGTCGCGTGTTTGCTCGGCGGTGGGCTGGACCTTACTCACGACTTGCCATTGCTCAATGTCCGACAGGTCACGGTCTTGAACCAACAACCCACCATTGACGCGCTTCCAGTCATAGCCACTACCACGCAGGCTCAGATCCCCGGTGCTCAGGACACGGACATTCTGTTTCGTGGCGCAGATTGCAAGCGCGGCATCGGTCACGCCGGGTGCAATGATGACCTCGACGAATTGACGTTCGATGATGGCCTTGGCGGTGGTTTCGTCCAATTCGCGGTTAAAGGAGATGATGCCACCAAACGCGCTGGTCGGATCCGTCTTGAAGGCGGCATCGTAGGCTTGGGTAATGCTGTCAGCGATGGCCACGCCACAGGGATTCGCGTGTTTCACGATGACACAGGCCGGTGCCTCAAATTCGCGTACGCATTCCAGCGCTGCATCGGTGTCGGCAATGTTGTTAAAGCTCAGCGCTTTGCCTTGCAATTGGGTGGCGCTGCCGATGTGAGAGCCATTGGACCCATCACGGTAGAAAGCAGCTTGTTGATGAGCATTCTCGCCATAGCGCAGAACCTCGCCCTGTGACAGGTTGAGGGTCATCGACGCGGGGAAGGGCGCGCCTTCCTCGGCGGTTTGCTCGGCCATCCAAGCGGCGATGGCGCCGTCATACTGAGCGGTATGGGCGTACGCTTTGGCGGCTAGACGCTGGCGAGTCGCGTAACTAATCCCAGACCCCTGAATCTGGCCTAGGACCTCTGCGTAGTCATCTGGGCTGGTCACGATGCTGACCCAGGCATGGTTTTTGGCAGAAGCCCGCACCATCGCCGGCCCGCCGATATCAATCTGTTCTACCGCTTCGTCGTAGCTGGCGCCGCGGGCTAGTGTCTCTTGGAAGGGATACAGGTTGACGACCACCAGATCGATTCCGAGGATGCCGTGTTCTTGCATCACATCGGCATCAATATCGCGCCGACCCAACAAGCCTCCGTGGATCTTGGGGTGCAGTGTTTTGACCCGACCACCCATGATTTCCGGGAACCCAGTGACTTCG
Source organism: Litorivicinus sp. (assembly GCA_049609265.1). GTDB lineage: Bacteria > Pseudomonadota > Gammaproteobacteria > Pseudomonadales > Litorivicinaceae > Litorivicinus. The sequence goes on from JBMYYI010000013.1 coordinate 18,769, forward strand.
CTGACGCGAGTGACACTTAAGCCAGCCTCTTCAATGGCTTTGGCACTGCCACCGGTGGACAGGATCTGGACGCCTGCTTCGATCAGGCCCTGAGCCAATTCAATCAGGCCGGTCTTGTCTGAGACGCTAATCAGTGCGCGCTGTGGTTGGATCGGTTGGGTCATAGTGCTCCTCACAATAAGCCGTGCTTGGCCAGTTTTGTCCTAAAGGTTCCGCGCGAGATGCCCAGCATCTTCGCCGCGATTGATTGATTGCCGCCCGCTAGCTCCAAGGTCATCTCCAACAAAGGTCCCTCGACCTCGTGTGTGACCAAGGCATACAAATCCCGCGGCGGCTCGCCTTCTAGCGAGCGGAAATAGTCACTCAGCGCCAAGGTCACTGCCTGGCGAAGGCTTAAGTCATTACTCATGCGGCATTGGTCTCAAGCCAATGGAGCTGCTCGATGGCTTGGTCGATTCGATTGAAGTTCGCCAGCGCTTGACTGTCCCAACCCGCATTATCCCAATACCAGCGCAGGTGTTTCCGGGCGAAACGCACACCAGTGAACTCGCCATAAAACTGATGTAGGGAGCGTAGGTGTTGGCGCATCACGTCCAGGCGTTCCTGCGCAGGGATATGCGTGCGCGTAGTGAGCCCCCGCAGAGTGCGGTCGCAGGCTTCGATTAGCCAAGGGTTGCCCTGTGCCGCCCGTCCAATCATGACGGCGTCGGCGCCGGTGTTCGCCAGAATCTGTTGGGCTTTTTGTGGGCTATCAATATCGCCATTAGCAATCAGCGGCATGTCGGTGACTTCACGTACCCGTGCCAGGGTGTCGTGTTCTGCTTGACCTTTGAAATGTTGCTGGCGGGTTCGTCCATGTAACGTCATGGCCTGGATGCCCAGTGCATCTGCCATCTGTGCCAGCTCGACTGCCGTTATGCTGTCGTGGTCCCAACCGGTGCGCGTTTTGATCGTCACCGGAATCGAGACGGCGGATACCACGGCATTGAGTAAGGATTTTACCTGGGGCAGATCACGCAGTAATGCAGATCCGGATGCGGCGCCGCAGACTTTCTTGGCGGGGCATCCCAGGTTGATATCAATAATTTGAACGCCGCGCTGCTCCAGCTCTCTGGCAGCCGCCGCCATTTGTTGTGCGTCGGATCCGGCAATCTGAACGCTAATCAGCCCTGGGTTGTCATTGAAATTCAGTCGGGTTTGACTCTTGGTGCTGTGCCACAGCTGGGTGTCAGAGATCAGCATCTCGCTGGTGGCTAGGGCCGCGCCATAGTCCACGGAGATCTGGCGGCAGGGGCGATCGCTTACGCCGGCCATGGGCGCGAACAACACTTGTCCATCAATGTCGTGATCGCCGATACGCATCGCGTTCTCTGCCACTAATCAGGGGCGAGATATTACGCCAGATTGGCGTTTGGGGCGAGTGAAATCCGTCGCTGAGCTAGTCGCGTTGAGCGATTGTTTTGTGCGGTTGGGAAATGGGTGTCAGCTCAACCGACGCGATGGCCGTGACGGGTAGCGCTAAATCCAGTTCGATCCCCCGATCACCTAGGTACTGGGCGGGCGTCAATACGCGGGTCAAGGTCTGGCCCGAGGGCTCGATCACAACCAGCTGTAACTGAGGCTTATCAGCCGATGCGGTGTGCAATGCGTTGAGCTGAGCATTCAAGCGCGTGCCATCGGGCAGGCTGCGAACGGTGGTTTGTTCGATCGCCCAGCGCTCGGCTGGCGCCGTTTCCTGATCGTACAAATTGCAAAGTGTCAATTCGCACAGCGGCTGTTGCAGGCGAGCTAGCTGGGGATGAGTCCAGCCCTGGCCTGACGCAGCCAGAAAACCAAAAATCCCACTGCCCAGCACGACGCAAAACAAGATGAACAGTCCAGAACCCCACCCCCAATAACGAGTTCGCTTGAGCTGGGGTTCGGACACTGGCGATTCGGGCGCTGCTGCCACGCCGACGTGACCGCATCGATCGCAGTCCAGCAGTTCAGTGTCATCGATCTGGATTCGATGTTGGGTGGCCGCGCCACAACGTCCGCATTGATTCATGCGAACAATCTAGTCGGCTCAGGCAAATTTCGCCGTGAACCAATAGACAGGTGCTAGCGCTTACGACCGCTTAAACGGCACCATTCGCCCGAAGAGGCGGGTGGGTCGAACTCGATGTCCGGATAGGCTGCCATGACGTCCGATGCCTGCTCGGTCAGCAATCCAGACAGCACTAGGGTGCCACCAGGCGCCAGATAACCCGAGAGTTGAGGTGCCAACTGTTGTAGAGGGCCCGACAAGATGTTGGCCAGCACCATGGGGTAGGGCTGATCGGGAACGAAATCCTGGGGTAACCAAGTGCGGATGCGTGATTGCAGGTCGTTTCGTTGGGCATTGTCCTGCATGGCAAGCAATGCCTGAGGATCGATGTCGGTGCCATCAGCCTGTTGCGCACCCAGCATCAATGCGGCCAGCGCTAGCACGCCACTGCCACAGCCAAAATCCAGCACGCGATCGGGCATGTGCTCAACACCATCAAGGTATTCCAGACACAATGCGGTGGTAGGGTGTGTCCCTGTGCCAAACGCCAGCCCCGGGTCGAGTCGCAGGTTAACGGCCTGCGGCTCAGGGCAAGGATGCCAGCTAGGAACAATCCACAAACGCTGCCCAAAGCGCATCGGCTGGAATGCATCCATCCAGACCCGCGTCCAATCCTGGTCTTCGATATCACTGATCACGATGTTCGGAGCGTTGTCTCCGAGGGCGTCAATCAATGCGCTCTGACAGGCCGCTCGAATAATCGCGTCATCTTCATGTTGGCCAAAGATTGCCTGGACCTGACATAGCGGCCACAGCGGGGCTGCGCCGGGCGGCGGCTCAAACAATGGATTGTCGGCAGCATCAGTGATGCTAACGGCTAAAGCCCCGTTGTCTTCCATGACCTGTTCGACAGCAGCCACCTGGGTTTGTGTGACCGCCAGTCGCAGGGCTCGCCAATCACTCACAGGCCGAGTTTCTTCTCTAGGTAGTGAATTGAAACGCCACCTTCACGGAAGCCTTCGTCGGCACAGAGGTCCTGATGCAGCGGTCCGTTGGTTTTCACGCCATCAATGATCATCTCGCCCAAGGCAATTTGCATACGGTCCAGTGCACCGGTGCGAGTGTCTGCATGGGTCAGGATCTTTGCGATCAAGGAATCGTAGTGTGGCGGCACCCGATAACCTGAGTAGATGTGTGAATCGACACGAACGCCGGGCCCCCCAGGTGCGTGCCAGGTGTTAATCAAGCCGGGCGAGGGCAAAAAGCTTACGGGATCCTCGGCGTTGATACGACACTCAAAGGCGTGACCACGCACTTTGATGTCGTCTTGGCTGATCGAGAGGGGCTCGCCGGCTGCGATGCGCAGTTGTTCAGCGACAATGTCCACGCCGGTCACCAGTTCAGTAACGGGGTGCTCAACCTGGACGCGGGTGTTCATCTCGATGAAATAGTAACCACCGTCTTCGTACAAAAACTCGAAGGTGCCAGCGCCGCGGTAGCCGATGGTTTTGCATGCATTGACACAGGCTGCGAAGACTTCCTCGCGGGCCTTGGGATCCAGGTCCGGTGCCGGGGCTTCTTCGATCACTTTTTGATGTCGGCGTTGTAGTGAGCAATCACGATCGTATAGGTGTACGGCGTTTCCATGCTCATCCGCTAGGACCTGAATCTCGACATGACGAGGGCGCAGCAGGAACTTTTCCATGTAAACCGTATCGTCGCCAAAAGCGACTCGCGCTTCGGCTTGGGTCACTTCAATTGAATTGATCAGCTCAGCTTCCTCGTTGACGACACGCATGCCGCGTCCGCCTCCGCCAGAGCTGGCCTTGATAATGACCGGATAACCTATGCGTTTGGCGATGGCTTTAACCGCCGCAGGATCGCTGGGTAGCGGGCCGTCCGAGCCAGGTACCGTAGGCACGCCTGCTTTTTTCATCGCAGCGATTGCACTGACCTTGTCGCCCATCAGGCGAATGGTTTGAGCGCGCGGCCCAATGAAGACAAAGCCGCTCTCTTCACAGCGTTCCGCAAAGTCGGCGTTTTCGCTTAGAAATCCATAGCCCGGGTGAATGGCGTCTGCTTCGGTGATTTCGGCGGCCGCGATTAACGCAGGCACGTTTAGGTAGCTCTTGGCTCCGGGAGCCGGACCAATACAGACCGATTCGTCTGCCAAACGGACGTGCATCAGATCTCTGTCTGCGCTGGAATGTGCGGCAACGACTTTGATGCCCTGTGCACGGCATGCTCGTAAAACCCGCAGGGCGATTTCGCCGCGGTTTGCGATGAGAACTTTTTTAACCATTAGTCGATCACAAATAGCGGTTGATCAAATTCGACCGGATCGCCGTCCTGACACAGGATGGCCTTGATAGTGCCGGCTTTGTCAGCGGTAATCTGGTTCATCATCTTCATGGCTTCAACGATGCACAGCGGATCGCCGACGTTCACGCTCTGTCCGACTTCGGCAAAATTAGGCGCATCGGGGTTGGGTGCCGCGTAGTAGGTTCCAACCATGGGGCTGAGGACCTGGTGGCCGGCGACAATGCTAGGTTCGGCGGCAGGCGCGGCCGGTGTGGCTGCAGCCGGCGCAGCGACAGGGGCCGGTGCTGCTACGGCAACAGGGGCAGCGACGGGTGCCACATTAGCCGAGGTGCGAGTGATGCGTACCGCTTCCTCTCCCTCTTTAATTTCAATCTCATGAACGTCTGAGTCGTGCAAAAGCTCGATGAGTTTTTTGATCTTACGAATATCCATAACGTTTAAGCGTCCGCCTGTAGAGTTTCAATCATGGCCTGCAAGCCCAGACGATAACCGGTCACACCTAATCCCATAATCACCCCACTGGCGAGTGGGCTGAGATAGCTGAGCTGGCGAAAGTCTTCGCGTGCATGCGTGTTCGATAAATGAATTTCGATAAAAGGAATGCGGGTGCCCGCGAGTGCATCGCGGATAGCCACTGAGGTGTGAGTGTAGGCCCCAGGGTTAATCAAAATGCCGGCGACGTTTTGTTGCCATGCCTGGTGGATGGCATCCACCAGCGCGCCTTCATGATTACTCTGTATACACTCCAGTGCATGGCCTTCTTTGCGTGCCTGCTCCTGCAACATTTGCTCAATGTCGCCGAGGCTATGATGGCCGTAGATTTCCGGCTCGCGGGTTCCCAATAAATTGAGGTTGGGTCCGTTGATCAGCAACAACTTGGCCACAGCAAATCCTTATATGCAGTTGCGGCAAGTTTGGCGTAATTGACGCTAAAATCCAACAAAAAGCGTCGAATTATTCGGAAATGATAGCTAGTAAGCGTTTTTCTGGCGGGTAGCAAAATCCGCTGTCGGCACAGCCTTGCAGGGCCAGCCATAGCTCTCCGTCTGTGGGTGTCTCGATCGCAGTGACAAAGCGATCGCGCATCACTTCGATATCGCCGCGCAAAGGATCCTGAACGCGATCCAGTTCAGGCAACGTCCACTGCAATGAGCGGCTGTCGCTCGCCTGCACGATGCTGGGTTGGAAATCCTTGACGTACAAGTAGTATCCCGGCAAAACCTGCACATCAATCTGCCATCCCGCATCGGTTTGCTGTGCTATCGTCTGGAAGGCTTCAAACGGCGGTGGATAGCTGCGCGTTAGACTATCAGCCGAGGCATTGAGCACCAGGGATACCGCCAGTGCGGTCAGACAAGTGATACGCTTTAACACTCAGTTCTCCAAAGGATCGGTATGAGTCAAAATAGTGACACCATTATAGATGCGGTCAACAACGCTAAACAGTCTAAATGGATCGCCGCGTTGCCTAGGGCCGGCGGCATTGTTTTGTTGCTGCTGGCTATATCGACCCTGATTTTGGGGTTTTGGTTCAGTCAGGTGCCCGATCGCATCACTCCAGATCAGGTGATAGAGCAAACTCACAATGGCGTTCAGCCGCGCCCCGGTTCGGTCACCACGGGTAGTTTGTTGCGTGTCACGCAAATTTTGTTGGACAAGCCTGGCGGATATCTCAGCAATGACATCACGCCACCGGGCGTGGTGCTGGATAACATGCCAAATTTTGAGTGGGGCGCGTTGGTACAAAGTCGAGATCTAGCCCGGGCTATGCGCAAAGACTTTAGCCGTTCGCAGTCACAGTCTACGGAAAATCCACACCTAGTGGTGGCCGAACCGGCGCTGAATTACGACTCGGAAAAATGGTTTCCCGCCGCGGAATCCAGCTACCGCAAGGCTGATAAGGCATTGCAACAGTATCTGAATGAATTGTTGGACCCCAATCAACCTAACAGCCAGTTTTTTGCCCGTGCAGATAATTTGAGCAGCTGGTTGTCGGATGTAGAAACCCGTTTGGGATCATTGTCCCAGCGGCTTAGCGCCAGCGTAGGGCAGGTTCGAATTAATACGGATTTGTCAGGCGATTCGGCAGCTGAACAATCCACCCCGACGCCCCAGGCGCAGGTGATTCAAACGCCATGGAGCGAGATTGATGATGTGTTCTACGAGGCTCGGGGGTCGGCTTGGGCGTTGATTCAGTTCTTGCGTGCGGTTGAGGTCGACTTTGCGGGCGTACTTGAGGACAAGAATGCGCAGGCGTCACTTCAGCAGATTATTCGTGAGCTTGAGGCGACCCAGGACACGGTTTGGAGCCCCATTATTATGAATGGCTCAGGTTTTGGTTTATTCGCAAACCACTCCCTGGTTATGGCGAGTTATATCAGTCGGGCGCATTCGGCCATTACCGATATGCGCACTTTGCTTAGTGACGGCTAGTCAAACGAGGCGAATAAGCTCGCAAGAACGGATTCGCCTTTTTCTTTAAGCTGCTCCTCGCTCATCGGTGTGCGTCCTTCCCAAAACAGGTGTTCTTCGGGGAGCTCTTCTAGGAAGCGAGAGGGGGAGGTTTCGATTTTCTCACCTCCCATGCGCCGAGTGTTGCAGTAGGTGATCGTTAACTCGCGCATGGCTCGTGTGACGCCCACGTAGGCCAGTCGCCGCTCCTCCTCTACGTTTTCGGACTCGATGCTGGCGCGGTGCGGCAAAATGTTTTCTTCGCAGCCGATCAGGGTGACATAGGGAAACTCCAACCCTTTGGCTGCGTGCAGGGTGGCCAGTTGAACTCGATCGCTGTCGTCCTCTTCCTCTTGGCGCTCGAGCAGGTCACGCAGCACCAGCTTGCGAATCGAGGCTTCGACCGCGGTTTCATCAGCCGCCTCGTCCGGCTCCTCTTCGCCCACGAGCTCTTCATGTTCTTCGTCGACTTCAACGTGTAGGTCTTTGCGAATTGCATCAATGAGAAATTGAAAGTTTGCGATGCGGCGCTCGCCCTGAGGTTCTGAGCTGGATTCTGCGCGCAGCCAGTCTTCGTAACCAATTTCGACAAACAGCTCCATGATGGCACGCAAGCCGTTGCCCTCATCCAGCGCCCGACGTTTTTCCCAGATCATCTCGGCAAAGGTTTGTAAGCGTTGAAATTGGGCCTCGTTAAGCTGCTGTGCCAGGCCCAGTTCATCCATGCAGGGCAGCATGGGTTTGTCCCACTCACGGGCGTATTCGCCCAGGCGTTCGAGGGTTGCAATGCCCAAGCCTCGGCGCGGCGTATTGATGACGCGCAGCAAAGCGTTGTCATCGTCGGGGTTGAGTAGCAGGCGTAAGTAACCCATGGCGTCGCGGATCTCAGAGCGCGAAAAGAAGCTCGTTCCGCCGGTCATTTTGTAGGGAACTTTGTAGCGCTGCAGACTCAGTTCCAGTTGGCGAGCCTGGTGGTTGGATCGATATAAAATCGCATAGTCGCGGTAGTGTGAATTGGTGCGCAGGCGGTGATCAATAATCGCGCCCGCAACCCGTTCGGCCTCAGCTTCCTCGTTCGCACAGGCCCAGATTTTGATGTCCTCGCCTTCACCCTTGTCTGACCACAATGCTTTTTCGTGTTCGTGCGGGTTGTTCGCAATCAACTGGTTGGCGGATTTCAGAATGCCGTTGGTCGACCGGTAGTTTTGCTCAAGCTTCACGACTTTTAAGTTGGGGTAGTCACGACCCAGCTCGAACAGGTTTTCCGGGCGTGCACCTCGCCAGGCATAGATGGATTGATCATCATCGCCTACCACGGTCAGCGCTTCGCGTGGGCCTACCAGCTGCTTGACCAGGCGATATTGAGCTCCGTTCGTGTCCTGATATTCGTCGACCAAAAGGTGGCGAATCTTGTTTTGCCATTTCTGGCGTATCGCATCATTGGTTTCTAATAACCAGGTGGGTAGCGCAATCAGATCGTCAAAGTCCACGCAGTTGCAGGCTTTAAGGTAGCGCTGCAGCTTTTCATAAACTCGGGCAAAGCTAACTTCTTCTTCGTCTGCGGCGTGTGATAGCGCTTCGCTGGGTTTTTTAAGATCGTTTTTCCATTCGCTGATGCGGTGTTGGGCGGCTTTGGCTCGATCTTTGTCGATCTCGCCGCTGGCGCTCATCATGTCGTTAATGATGCTCTGAATGTCTTCACCGTCCAGAATCGAAAAGCCCCGTTTCATGCCCAGCGCGGTGAGTTCGCGCTTGATGAAGTTCAACCCAAAGCTGTGGAAGGTTCCGACGTTAATGCCGCGCCCTTGGCCGGCATCCAACAGCTGGTCCACACGCTCTTTCATCTCGCGAGCAGCTTTGTTGGTGAAGGTCACGGCGTAAATTTTGTTGGCCGGATATTCGAGAGTCTGTATCAGGTAGGCCATCTTGCGAGTGATCACACTGGTTTTTCCTGAGCCTGCGCCCGCCAGCACCAATAAGGGTGTGCCAGTGTGTTTCACCGCTTCGCGTTGGCGTGGATTGAGTTGCGATAAATCCAAGGGGCTCTCCTGAAAATGGCCGCGCAGTCTATCATTCGATCTGCGGTATGTGCCTCGGAAATTCAGCGATTTGAGCGGTAGGTTAATGCAACCTAATTACGCAGGTTTTTCTGATGCATCAGGCTATCGCGCACTCGCCCGGTCCTTGGGTTTTTATTGGTGATCCGCAGCTGGGTCAGCAGATCCACCATTTGTTGGATCAGGCCGGTGTGGTGTGGCACAGCTGGCATCCAGACGAGGTCAGTGACTGGGGTCTAGATAGTCAGTGGGGCACCACCTTGATTTTGGACTCGCGGGATTTGGATGCTCCTTGGTTGGCTGGAGTCATCAGTGTGGTCGAGCGCCTGGTGGACTGTGCCGTGGTTGCGGTGGGGCAGCCGCATAGCAGTTTTGCTGAAACGCTTCCGCAGGATCAGTTAACCCCCTGGAGTGTTCGTCAATTGATGGTCATTGCGGGTTATACACGCCATCAGCAAATTGCAGGTGATGCTCGTGATCGCGACCCCCTGACCGGTAGCGCTCGTCGTTCTGTCATCCAGCGCCAACTTGGCGAGGTGCTCGATCAGAGTGTGGCTAAGGATCAGCCAATGGCCTACCTGATGGTGGATTTGTCAGGTTTTAAAGAGGTTAACGCCCGACGGGGTGAGCAAGCCGGTGATCGCACGTTGCAGTCAGTTGCCCATGCCTTGCGGTCGAGCGTGCGCATACGCGATACGGTGGCGCGGGTCGACGGCACTACGTTTGCGGTGCTGTGTCGTGAAATTCGGGGCTCAATGCGGGTGTTTGATGTCGCCGAAAAAATTCAGCTGGCGCTTAAGCAGTCGATCGCAGAATCCAAAGTAGAAGGGTGGGTCAGCTATTCGATGGGCGTCGCCGTTTATCCAGATGGTCAATTGCAGCTCGCTGAGCTTGCGCGATCAGCCGAGCTGGCCATGGTGCGAGCGCGGCGGCAGGGGACGAACGCCTGTCGTTTTTTTACCGAGGCCATGGGCATTCAGCGCCGCCGTCAGCTGAACTTAAAGTCGCGCCTGCAGGAGGCCATTCATCAGGAACACTTTTCGCTGAGTTTTCGTCCGCAGTGGTTTTTCTCGGCCGGCTGTGTCAAAGCGGTCGAGGCGCGCATGCATTGGGTGGATCCAGAGGCAGGCGTGCAGGACTATCAAGCTTGGATGCAGGTGGCGATCGAAACAGGACTGCTTCAACCCATACGGCACTGGGCGACACGAGAGCTGTGTCGTCTGATATCAGAATTAGGCGAGTCGTCGCCGCGCTTTGCGATCGACCTGTCGATTCACCAGCTGCTGAGCGATGGCTTTGAAGCGACCACCTTACGGATTCTGAACGAAGAGGGGGTTTCGCCGGATCGTTTGTGTTTCGAGTTGCAAGAGGGTGAATTGCAGTCGCAAGCCATACGTTTGATTACGCGGCTTTCGGAGTGCGGCTTTAGTTGGGTGCTGGACCACTTTGGTTCCGGCGGGGTCAACTTTAGGCGCCTGGAGCAATGGCCACTGCTGGCCGTGAAATTATCGGCTGAGCGGGTGGCACAAATTTCAGAGCAGGGTGAGCACGAGCAGATGCTGCGAGGGCTGGTCAGCCTGTGTCGAGAAATGCACCTGGGGATCGGCGCTGATGGCGTCAATACCGCCCAGCAGCTACACCGTTTGGAGCAACTGGGTGTCCACTATGCCCAGGGTCAGGCGATATCAGAGGTCATGGATCGTGATCAGTTACTGAGCTGGTTGCCACAGCACACGCTAGCCAAACAGCCCGTGTAAATACCATTGTTGAGTTCTGCGGTCTTGAAATAGCCAGACCAAGGCGCCTTTCTTGGTCGCGACATGGTAATCCCGGCGGGCGCCCTGATCCTGCCACCAATGGGCCTCAATTCGTTCAGGGCCGCGTAAAAACTCAATCTCAGGCCACTCATGGGGGGCAATGGCCAATGGGGTCGGGAGCAGCCAGGTAGGACGAATGCTGTCGCAGGGGATTTCAGACTGTGCTTTGGATGGGTCAAATTCCGTCATTTGATTGGCATGTTCGGGTAGCCAAGCCGGCTGGGTTTGTAGCCCCCTTAGCGCATGCTCACCCAGGCGTGCTCGCAGGGCATTAAGTAATTCCTGTTGAGTATCTCGGGGCTGTGGGCTCATTAAGTCCGGTGTCTCGCCCCGCCAGTCTCTGAAGGCGGTGGCGTGCAGACGTATATCCGTGGTCGGTGCGCTGAGCGTGATCTTGGCTAAGTGCAATTTCAGCGGCTCCAGCATTTGGTCGCTGCGATGCAAGCCCTGGCCTAGTTTGATGCTAAGCGTTTGGGTGTGGCGGTCTTCGTTGACGAGCTCTAAATGCAGCCCTAGGCAGCTCCACTGTCGAGTTTTTAAAAAACCGGCCAGTTGGTCTAACAAGCGCTTAACCGGAAAAGCCAGAGCAGGTGCGCTATGACAGGGCTGCTGTAGGTATAGCGTTGAGTCAAATTGATCAGCGGGTTGCCATAGCGGGCGTAAATCCGCTCGCCGGCCTAATAGTTGGTCCAGGTAGTGTTTGAGCTCAATGGGGAATCGGCGCGCTAAATCGGCGGATGAAAACGATAGCAGGTCCTGAATTTTATTAAGCCCCATTGCCTGCAAGCGCTGACGCAGTTTGGCGGGTAGTGGCAGGCTGTGTAATGGAATGTGCGTAAGCCATTCGCAAGCCTGTTGGCGATCCAAGGTTTGCCAGTGCAGGCGTGCCAGTTGCACGGCCGCTTCGGGATTGGGGCCTAGGGCGATTCGACACCGTCCAATGTGCTTGAGCGCCCGATGATGCAAACGCTGCCAGAGCGATTCTAGGCTGCCGAATAAACGCTCGCTGCCGGCTATTTCAACGATCAGTAGGTTTTCTGTCCAATGAACCCAGCTGCTATGCCGGTAGGCCCAGTCGGCTTGCTGTTGCATCAATCCGTTTTCGGTCTGTCGATGACGCGGATACAGCGTGATTTGATCGCTCAGCGCCAGTGCGGTGTCTTGGCTGATGCCTGCATGCGCCCCGAAGGATTCGGCTTGCGCGTCAGCACAGATAACTTGGCCTTTTTCGATCACGCAGCAGGGCACACTAGCCCCGCCGGCTAAAGCCGCGGCTAGTGGCAGGTCATCGGCCAGAATCGCAAGATAATTGCGGCTCATAGACTGAGTTGCAGGCCGGGTTGACGGGTCAACGGCGGCGCCTGTGTTAAGTGTACCGGTGGTAAGTGGGCAGGTTTAGGGCGCGCGGGTTGGCAGGCCTGGCGTGCCAGTAGTGCTAACTGTAGCGGGGCGCGTTGTGGTGCGCCGCGCTGGCGCTGCACCTCGACCGCGATCTGCCCGGCGGTGTGTTCGGGCCATAGGGCTAAACGTGCGTGTGTGCCCGCTTCTTTGGGCCAGCTATCGTCGTGCATTAAATACGCCAGTGCGCCCCCTCGCTCAGCTGCCATTTGTAATCGGCGTAACGTTTTGTTGGCAGGGGGCTGCCGCAGCCAACTCAGGGCGCTATCAATACAGCCGGACTGCAAGCATCGTTCCAATGCCCAGAGCGCATCTGCATGATTTTCGGTGTTGAGAATCAAACAGCGTGACAAATCTAGCCCAGCCTGCATGAGGGCCTGTGCGCAGGGTAGGGCAGGTGGATCCAGCCAAACCCATAAGCCTTGCGTGCTGTGGCTAAACGCGGGCAGCACTAATTGCAATTCGCCCATGCCGCAGGTGGCACTTTGAATTTCTACCAGCCCATGTGATGGCCAGCCGCGTTGAGCCAGCAGTGAATCCAGCGCGTCATACCCTGTGGGTCGGCCTGTAGCTTTGGCGGACAGCTCGCCGGCCCAGACCTGGCCCTGATCTAGGAGTGTTTGTAATGCGATGGACTTCATACTGTTAATTTATACAGTATCGACTATGTGTTTAGTCAAGCCCGCAAATGCTATTCTTTAGCAAATATAATTCTGACTTAACTAGGAAGTTGCATGACGCTACGTCGTACCAAAATTGTCGCCACCCTCGGGCCTTCTACGGATTCCGCCGAAAAGATCCACGCCCTGATTCAGGCGGGTGTGAATTGCGTTCGAATGAATTTTTCTCATGGCGAGGCGGACGATCATCGTCAGCGTGCGGAGTGGGTGCGGGCAGCAGCCAAGCAACATCAGGTTCAGGTCGCGCTGTTAGCCGATTTGCAAGGTCCAAAAATTCGAATCGCTCGATTTGCCCAAGGCTCCATTGAGCTTGCAACAGGCGATGTTTTTGTACTGGACGCAGGTTTAGACCGCGATGCGGGCGACCAAGCTCAAGTGGGCATCGACTACAAGGCACTCCCCCAGGATTGCGCGGCCGGTGACCTGCTGTTGTTGGATGATGGTCGCGTCACCTTGCGGGTCGAGTCGATCAGTGGCGAACGCATCACGACCGTGGTCGAGCGCGCGGGCAAGCTGAGTAACAACAAGGGCATTAACCGTCAGGGTGGCGGTTTAAGCGCCCCCGCCTTGACAGAAAAAGATCTGGCCGACATGCGTGTAGCTGTCGATATCGATGTCGATTACATCGCGGTGTCCTTTCCACGCAATGCGGCAGATATGCGCTTGGCGCGTCGCGAAATGCAGGCGGTGGGCGGCAGTGCGGCGCTGATTGCAAAAATTGAACGGGCCGAGGCGGTCGCGGATCACGCGACCCTGGATGCGATTATCCGTGAATCGGATGGTGTGATGGTCGCACGTGGCGATTTGGGCGTTGAGATTGGAGACGCTTATTTGGTCGGTGTTCAAAAGCGCATTATTCAGCGTGCTCGCGCGCTTGATCGCGTGGTTATCACCGCCACTCAGATGATGGAATCCATGATTTCGAATTCCTTGCCGACCCGCGCGGAAGTCTTTGATGTCGCCAATGCGGTCTTGGACGGTACTGATGCCGTCATGCTCAGTGGTGAAACGGCTGCAGGGGATTTCCCGATCGAAACAGTTGAGGCGATGGCTCGTACCGCAGAAGGTGCTGAACGCGAGCCCGAAGCGCGGATCAGTGATGAGCGGTTAGAGCAGAAATACAACTCGCATGACGAGGCGATCGCACTTAGCGCCATGTATGCCGCGAACCGACTCAAAGGTGTGGCGGCGATTTTATGCCTGACAGAATCCGGTTCGACCCCCCGCTGGATGAGTCGTATTGGGTCGCATTTGCCAATTATTGCCCTGACCCGCGAACCTAAGTCCTTGGGCCGTATGGCGTTGTATCGTGGTGTATTTCCGATTGAGTTGAACTATCAGGCGGTGCCTAGCTTGCGAGTGGATGAAATCGCGGTTCGAGCGGCCGCTGAAATGGGTTACTTAAAGGCCGATGATTTAGTGATCTTTACCAAAGGGGACAACTTAGGTCAGCACGGCGGGACGAACACCATGAAGATCCTTCGCGTTGGAGATTTTCTGTAAGTGAAATGGGTGCTCGCCTGGTGTTGCTGGGTGATGAGTTCGCTGGCTCTTGCCACTGAATTCGTGACTGACAATGGCACCCGGGTTGAGTGGGTGTCGGAGAGCCAAGATCTGCGACCCGGTCAGACCCACTGGCTGGGCCTGTCGATTACGCCGGCTGAGGGTTGGCACACCTACTGGCGCAATGCCGGTGCAGCGGGTGCTCCCGCCAGTCTGGAAGTGGCTCCCAATCCCGCTGTTGTAATCGGTGGATTACGTTGGCCTGCTCCGCAGCGCAAAGTGTTTGAAGGCCTCAATGTTTACGGTTACGAGTCGTCGGTACTGCTGGCGATGCCAGTGGTGCTCACGCAAGCGCAATCGATTGAACTAACGGGGCAAGCCAGCTGGTTGGTTTGCAAAGAGTTATGCATCCCTGAAAGTGCACAGCTGACGATTCGTCTGCAACCAGGCGAGGGTCAGCCATCAGATCAGGCGCGACGGTTTGCGCAAACTCGTGCTAAGTGGCCGGCATCTGACCCGCTGGAGGGTTTGTGGGATACCGCCAATGGCCGTGCCAGTGTTGCCTTGCCCGGGGGGGCAACACAGGGTCAGTGGGCGTTCTTTCCTTATCAAAACGATATTTGGCCCGCTGAGCAATACCAAGAGGTTCAAGCCTTTGATGGGCGGGTTGTTTTTGATGTGAAGTCCTCGCAGACCTGGCCTAAAGGTGAGTTAGTACATGTATCCAGCGGACAAAGCTGGCGAGTGAATTTTCAACCAGGTTCGGTTGCCCGCTCGATGGCACTCGGCTGGATGGCTTTAGGTGCCTTCATAGGCGGGCTGATTCTCAATTTGATGCCCTGCGTCTTTCCCGTGCTGTCTATTAAAGCGATGGGGCTCGCAAGTCTATCCGGTATGCAGCGTACGCAGCGGCGTTTAAAGGGGCATGCCTTTCTCGCCGGCGTATTAACCAGCTTTGCGGTTTTGGGTGCGGTATTGCTGGTGTTAAAGCAAGCAGGAGCGGCCATCGGATGGGGCTTTCAGCTGCAGTCCGTGTGGTTCGTTGGCGCGATGGCGTTACTGATGGCGGCGTTGGCTGCGTCCATGCTGGGTTTCTTTAAGCTCGGTGGCGCTTTTATGGGGATCGGTCAGTCATTGACTCAAAAGCCGGGTTATCAAAGTGAATTCTATACGGGCGTCCTGGCGGTTTTAGTCGCAAGTCCCTGTACGGCCCCCTTTATGGGGCCTGCGTTGGGCTTCGCTTTGGCTTCTGAAGCGTGGGTGCTAATGACCATCTTGTTGTCCTTGGGCTTGGGCTTCGCGGCGCCTATGTGGTTGATTCATCAGTTTGAGGGCCCCGCCCATTGGTTGCCGCGTCCAGGGGCTTGGATGGAGACACTGCAGCATGTGCTGGCGTTTCCTATGCTGGCGACGGCGGCGTGGTTGGCCTGGGTTGCGGCTCGTCAACTGGGCGTTACCGTGCAGATGGGGTGGTTCCTGGCCCCTGTGTTACTCGCATTCCTATGGTATGCCTTTCACCGGTTTTCCCGCTCAATCGCAGGTGTTTTAGCCGGTGCGCTTCTGGCGGTTTGTGCATGGGCGTACTGGCCCAGCCAGGCTCGGGGTGTTCAGTGGCAGCCATTTTCCAATGAGGCCTTGCTACAGGCGCAGGACATGGATCAAACCGTGTTGGTGAATGTGACTGCCGATTGGTGCATCAGCTGCCTGTCAAACGAGCGATTGGTGTTTGCGGACCCTGAGGTGGGTGGGGTACCCGGTGTGGTCTGGCTCAAAGCCGATTGGACCGACTACGACCCGAGCATTACGGCCTACCTGGATGAATTTGGGCGTGCCGGTGTTCCTTTATACGTGGTGTATCGAGGGGGGCAGTCTCGAGTTTTGCGACAATTACTAACGGTTAACGAGGTCATCACGGCTGTAACCGCGCCCTGATGTCTGCCTGAACCGCAGGGTCGGTCCAGGGCAGTATGCCCTCGGCTTGCCATAGCGCGACGCCGTCGCGCATCAAAAAACTGGTGGGTAATCCACGAATCTTCCATTCCGAGAGATTCTTAAATTCAAAGCCCTGTGTCACTACGGCGGCATTCCCTAGACCTAACTCGGGGTAGCGTTGAGCAAACGCGTCAATGGTTTCCCGACTTTCTCCAACGTTAACCAGCACGACCTGCTCAGGCATGGCCTGGGCCGCCGCAATCAGATCCGGGATCTCTTTGACGCAGGGAGCGCACCAGGTGGCCCAAAAATTGACCAGCGAGGGTAGTTGGGCATCGAGCGGTTGCTCGTAGATGGCACTTCCAATGTTCAGCTTTTCGTCAAGCTGAATTTCAACCCTTGTCCAGTTTTGCGCGTAAGTTTCCGACGCGAATATCAAAAACAGGCCCAGGAGTACAGATTTCTGTCCAAGGTTTTTCATTTTGTTGATTCCTTGTTCTATATTTTTGGCGTATTGTTACGAACACAACCATGATTTGGGGTCACCTGCAATGATTCTTGGACGGATACAAGAACAAGCAAGCGAGCTCAGTAAATCGGAAGGTCGAGTTGCTCGGGTCATACTGAGCGAGCCCAACCAGGCGGTCCGGATGTCAATCGCTAAGATGGCGAAATTGGCAGACGTCAGCCAACCCACCGTTAATCGCTTTTGCCGGCGAGTGGGCTGCGAGGGATATCCCGATCTGAAAATGAAGCTGGCTCAAGAATTGGCTTCGGGTAGCGAGTATCAACTGCGTGATATTGATACTGAACTCTCCGCTGAGGCTATTTTCACTAGAATGTTCGAAAGCCATCTTGCGTTGGCTGATGACGCCTTTCAGCGATTGGGCCAGTGGCCTGTATCGACCCTGATGGACTGGATGCTATCGGCCCGCAGAGTCGTCGTGCTGGGCGGTGAAGTGGAAGCGATTGCGGCCCACCGTTTGGTTAAGGCCCTGCAATCGATCAACGTAGACGCCTCTGCGAGTTTGCCTAGTTTGCGCACGCCCTTAGGCCCTGCGGATCTGGTGATCGCGATTGACCTGACCGGGGATTCCAGCAGCAACACGGCGACGGAAGCCCTACGAGTCAAGGGGGCGCGTTTGGTTGCGGTGTCCTCAACCCGATTATCGCTGGCCCGGGAGGCAGATCTGTGTCTACCGTTGGTCAACGACCCCTTGGATGGTGAGCAAGCCCTGATACGTTCTCAGGCGTTACTCACCCTGTTTGTCGATTGTATGATAATTACGGCCAGTGCTCGCCGTGGTCATGCACTCGAAGGTATCCTTTCCCAAATCGCAAGCGCGAGTTAATCCCTTACACCGCGCTTCTTACCTTAGGAGGCGCTTGGTGGCGAAGCCCAAAGTCAGTTTTATTTGTTCCGGCTGTCAAAGCACCTACTCCCGGTGGCAGGGGCAGTGCTCCAGTTGTGGCGAATGGAATCTAATCGATCAACAGTCCTCCGATAAGCCCTCGGCGGGTGGTTGGAGTGGGGATGCTCCGCGCCGCACCAAGCTGTCCGATATCAGCATTCAAGAATTGACTCGAGTGGTCACGCCTTCCGATGAGTTGAACCGAGTCCTCGGCGGCGGTTTTGTCCCGGGCTCTGTGGTCTTGTTGGGCGGTCACCCAGGTGCGGGTAAAAGCACACTGTTGCTGCAGGTGACGAGTGTCTTGGCCGCGCAACGGCCGGTGCTTTATGTCAGCGGCGAGGAAAGCCTGCAACAAATTGCGGTTCGTGCGCAGCGGCTCGGCTTAGATCCAGAGCATCTTGAATTAATGGCAGAGACGCGAGTCGAGGCGATCTTGGCCGCTGCCGAGGACATGCAGCCGGCCGTGATCGTGGTGGATTCAATCCAAGTGACCCGGGTGGCGGAGCTGACTGCGACGCCGGGCAGTGTCACTCAGGTACGTGAGTCTGCCGCAGTGCTGACAAGGCACGCTAAGCAGACAGGGCAGATTGTCATCATGGTAGGGCACGTCACTAAAGAGGGAAGCCTGGCAGGCCCCAAAGTGCTCGAGCATATGATTGATGCATCCTTGTTACTTGAAGGGGATGGCGATGGTCGATACCGCACATTGCGTGCCATCAAAAACCGGTTTGGCACGGTGAATGAGCTGGGCATTTTTGGCATGACGGATAAAGGTTTGCGCGAAGTGCGCGAGCCCTCAGCAATATTTTTAGATCGGCCGGAAACGCCTTCGCCAGGCAGTGCTGTGGCGATTACCCGCGAAGGTACCCGCCCGTTATTGGTTGAAATCCAGGGTTTGGTTGATGCCGCCCACGGTAACCCCCGGCGCGTGGCGGTGGGCTTGGATACCGCACGATTGGGGATGCTGCTGGCGGTGCTACACCGCCATGGCAATATTTTGATCGGTGATCAGGATGTATTTGCCAATGTGGTCGGTGGCGTTCGATTAACTGAGACCGGCGGTGATTTGGCCTTGGTATTGGCCTTGGTATCCAGCTTTCGGGGGCGTGCGCTGCCAGCTGATTTGGCAGTATTTGGTGAAATCGGTCTGGGTGGTGAGATCCGTCCAGTTTCAGGTGGCCAAGAGCGCATCATCGAGGCCAGCAAACATGGATTTAAGCGACTGATGGTGCCCGCCGCCAATCAGCCCAAGACGCAAAACGAGCAGTCGCAGGTCAGGGGCGTTAGAACCTTGGCGCAAGCCTTAACAATTTTGGACGAGTGGAGCTGAAATGAATCGAGACATCAGTGATTTACGGCAGGATTATCGGGCTGGAACCTTGGTCCGGTCGGATCTGCATGACGATCCTTTTGAGCAGTTTAGACAGTGGTTTGGGCTGGCTCGTGAACACGCCCGTGAGCCTAATGCCATGACCTTGGCAACCGTTGAGAATGGCCAGCCGCAGGCCCGCATCGTTTTGCTCAAAGAGCTCGACGAGACAGGTTTTGTGTTTTTTACCAATTATCTCAGCGATAAAGGTCGAGCCATTGCCCGCACGCCGCAGGCAGCCCTGTGCTTCTGGTGGGAGGCGCTGGAGCGACAGGTGCGTATTGAAGGTCAGGTCGAAAAAATCAGCGAAGCGCAATCTACTGAATACTTTCATTCTCGGCCTCGAACGAGCCAGTTAGGTGCCTGGGCGTCGGCGCAATCGCAGGTGCTGGCTGACGAGGATCAGCTCGCTGGGCAGTTTGAGAGCGTCGCTCAGCAAT
>JBMYYI010000014.1:0-18934 GCA_049609265.1 Litorivicinus sp.
ACGACCTGGGTTTTGCTGTCCAGTGGATGCGCAAGGACCTGGGCCATGTTTTGACCGAGGGGCGCCGCAATCGAAGCTCGCTGCCGCTAACGGCCATGGTGGATCAGTTCTACGCTGAGGTGGAAAACTTAGGCGGACAACGCTGGGATACCAGCAGCCTCTTAGCACGGCTTGAGAACACGCGTAATGGCGCTGACGGCTAAAGATCGAGCGTTGGGTTGGTTGGCCCGGCGCGAGTACGGTTTTGAGGAGCTGGTGTCGCGTCTGGTGCGTGATGCGGATTTAGACCGCACCGAAGCGCAAGCCTTGGTTCAGCGACTGGCGGATAACAATCTGCAGTCCGATGAGCGGTTTGTAGAATCCTTTGTCCGTTCGCAGCTGAACAAATGCCGAGGCCCCATCAGGATTCGCGCCGACTTGCGTCAGCGGGGCATCAGTGAAGGGCTGTGGCGTGATGCATTAGAGGGCATTAATTGGCACGAGCTAGCAGAGCAAAGGCGGTCCCGAAAGTTTGGCGAGGTCCTGCCGACTGAGCCCTCTGAGCGGGCGCGACAAATGCGTCACTTAGCCGCCCAGGGATTTCCTGAATCCGTGGTTCGTGACCTGTTCTAGGCCACTTCTCCGGTATTTAAGAGTTCTTGATGGAATAGATCCAAAGCCACTTCGGCCCGACGCAGTGAGCTGGCTGAATTGGTTTCCCGACGAAGCTGTGAAAGAAACATGTCCACTTCGCGGGGGGTTGGCAGGGTGTCCATAGAGGGGCGCTCAATCAGGAACCGGCGCACCCAGTACAGATAATCCTCGCTGGCGCGGCGGCTGACCAAGCGTTCATGCAGGATGGATTGATAGTTGTCGAGCAACTCGTTAGCAATAGCAGAAATAGAGTCCATGTAATGACCCCCTGTGACAGTGTGGAGTAAGGGTTTGATCGCCAGAGTGTAGGAAGGTTCCATCTACACTACGAGGGACCCCTGACTGCACAGAGGTACTAGTCGAACTTCCCTTGTTTATTATGCTCAGGATTATGTGACAATTTGAGCTTCATTTTCAATGCGGCTTTGGTCGTCATTTTCTTTCACCGAGGGTCGCACGCCCAGGGCATGACTCACGGCAAAACACAGATCGGCACGGTTGAGCGTGTAGAAATGAAATTCTTCTACCCCTTCGCTTTGCAAGGCCAATACTTGCTCGATCGCGATGTTGGCAGAGATCAGGTTTCGCGTTTCAGGATCTTGATCTAAACCTTCGAAGGCCTGAGCCATCCAGGTCGGCACGGCGGTGCCACAGGCCAAGCTAAAACGCTCGGTCGTGGCAAAGTTCGTCACGGGCAAAATGCCTGGAATGATGGGTTGTTCAATTCCAGCCAATACACACCGATCACGAAAACGTAGGTAGGACTCGGTATTAAAAAAGTATTGGGTGATTGCCATGCTCGCGCCGGCGTCAAACTTACGTTTGAGGTTGTCCAGATCAAAGGTTGAGCTGGGCGCTTCCGGGTGCACCTCAGGGTAGGCTGCAACTGCCAGTTCAAAGGGATGGCGGCGCGCGAGGCCCTCAACTAAGTCAACGGCATAGGCGTATCCGCCCTCGGTGGGTTGGTAACGCTGATCAGCACCACCGACCGGATCACCGCGTAGCGCCATGATTCGGCGCACGCCCATGTTCCAGTAGTCGTCCGCAATCTGATCGATCTCTTCGCGTGGCGCCCCAACGCAGGTCAGGTGGGGCATCGTTTCCAGATCTGTCTTGGTTTTTAAGTGCTCGACGATGGCGTGTGTGCGGTCTCGAGTCGAACCATCAGCGCCGTAGGTGACGGATACGAACTGGGGGGCCAATGACTCTAAGCGATCCACCGAACGCCACAGGGCCGCCTCGGCCTTCTCTGTTTTGGGTGGAAAAAACTCGAAGCTGATTTTCGGTGCCGGCAACCGACCGTTACGTTGGCTGATGCGTTCACGAATTTCATAAGCAGATAGCGTCATAGTGTCATCCTTGTCTTAGTAGCCCAGCACCGGTGCTAACCAGCGCTCGTTTTCAGCAATCGCCTCGTCGCGCTGCTGGCTGTAATGTTCAATTTGATCCGGCCCCACTTTGCCCAGCTGAAAGTAACGCGCCTGGGGGTGGGCAAAATAGAAACCGCTGACCGAGGCGGTGGGCCACATCGCCAGGGATTCAGTGAGTGTGATTCCCACTTTGTTGGGTACGTCCAGCAGCGACCACAGCGCCTGCTTTTGCCGATGATCCGGGCAGGAGGGGTAGCCGGGTGCGGGGCGGATGCCCTGATACTGCTCCCGAATAAGCTCGTCGTTGGAGAGCGATTCCCCTGCCGCATAGCCCCAGGTCTGAGTTCGCAGACGATGGTGCGCCCACTCGGCAAAGGCCTCGGCGAATCGATCGGCCAGGGCCTTAAGCATAATGCTCGAGTAATCATCGTGGTCCGCTTCAAAGCGCTCGATGTGTGGGTCGATCCCAAAGCCAGCACAGACCGCAAAGCCACCGATGTAATCATCCTGGGTGTCAACAAAGTCCACCAGCGACAGATTAGGGATGCCATCGGCCATTTGCTTTTGTTGACGCAGGCAGGGGATGCGTAGGCCGTTTACGATCAGGTCCTCTTGGTCTCGATGCGCCGGCCAAATGCCCATCACGCCCTTGGGTTCTAGCCAGCGCTCGGCTTTGAGGGTGCTCAGCATGCTCTGGGCATCGTTGAATAGCTTGCGGGCCTCGACCCCTTTAACCGGATCGTTTAACAAATCCGGATAACGGCCGCTGAATTCCCAGGCGTTAAAGAAGGGCATCCAATCAATGAAGGGTTCGAGCTCCTCCAGGCTGGGCGTCAAGATTTGCTCGCCCAGTTGAGCGGGTTGGGTTTTTAAATTGAAATCTGCCTCGAACGCGTTGGATTGTGCGTCCTCGAACTCTAATAGTTTGACCTGCGCGCGGCCGGCGTGGGCTTTACGCTTTTTCTCATGCGCCAGGGCAATTTCATCGGCATAGACACCGCGCTGCTCGCCCAGCAGACGCTGAGCAACCCCGACCGCGCGGCTGGCATCCTTGACATAGACCACGGTGTTTTCATAAGCCGGATCAATTTTGACCGCCGTATGGGCCGGGCTGGTCGTGGCGCCACCAATCATCAGGGGAATTGACAGACCTCGACGTTGCATCTCCCGCGCGACCTCGACCATTTCATCCAGGCTGGGGGTAATCAATCCTGACAAGCCGATGATGTCTGCGTTTTCGCGAACGGCGGTGTCCAGGATGGTCTCGGCATTGACCATGACGCCCAGGTCAATCACTTCGAAGTTGTTGCACTGAAGCACCACTCCGACGATGTTTTTGCCAATGTCGTGGACGTCACCCTTGACGGTGGCCATCACGATCTTGCCGGCGCTTTGTTGTGCGCCATCAGATTCGGCCTCGATAAAGGGGATCAGGTGCGCCACGGCTTTTTTCATAACCCGTGCGGATTTAACGACCTGGGGCAAGAACATTTTGCCAGCGCCGAACAAATCGCCCACCTGGTTCATGCCGTCCATCAACGGGCCTTCGATGACGTGTAGCGGGCGTTCGGCCTGTTGGCGAGCTTCTTCGACGTCCTCAACCACGTGGGCGTCAATCCCTTTGACGAGGGCATAGGCGAGTCGCTCAATCACTGGCAACTCGCGCCAGGCCTGGGTCTGAACCTCTGCCTGCTGGCCACTGTCTGCAAAGCGCGGAGCCGCATCGACCAGGCGCTCGGTGGCGTCTTCACGACGATTCAGAATGACGTCCTCGACCAAGGTGCGTAGCTCGTCATCTAGATCGTCGTAGATGGACAGCATGCCCGCGTTGACGATGCCCATATCCATGCCGGCTTGAATGGCGTGATACAAAAACACGCTGTGCATGGCTTCACGCACAGGGTTGTTGCCGCGGAAGCTAAAGGACACGTTACTGACCCCGCCTGAGATCCGAGCGCCGGGGCAGGTGGCTTTGATTTGACGAGTCGCCTCAATAAAGTCCAAGGCATAGCGGTCGTGCTCGGCGATACCGGTGGCGACAGCAAAGATATTCGGATCGAAAATAATGTCGGTCGGGTTCATGCCGACCTGATTAACCAGCAGGTCATAGGCCCGTTGGCAAATCTCGACTTTGCGCGCGCAGGTGTCCGCCTGGCCCTGCTCATCAAAGGCCATGACCACGCAGGCAGCGCCGTATCGACGCAGCAGGCGGGCTTGCTGTAAAAAACTATCCTCGCCTTCTTTTAGGCTGATCGAGTTAACCACGGCCTTGCCCTGCACACACTTGAGCCCGGCTTCCATGACATGCCATTTAGAGCTGTCGAGCATTACGGGGATGCGTGCAATATCGGGTTCAGCGGCCAGCAGGTTTAAAAAGCGCACCATGGCGGCCTCAGAGTCCAACATCCCCTCGTCCATGTTGATGTCTAGGATCTGGGCGCCGCTCTCTACCTGTTGCAGGGCGACTTCTAGCGCCGTGTCGTAGTCCTCGGCCTGAATAAGTTTGCGAAAGCGAGCCGAGCCGGTGACGTTGGTGCGTTCGCCCACGTTGATGAAGAGATCGCCCTCGCCATGGGTCATCGGTTCAAGTCCCGACAAACGCAATGCTGGCGCCAGCGAGCTGTCCTGGCGGGGATCCATGGGGGTCAAGCGGGTCTTTAACGCGGCGATATGCTCGGGGGTGGTGCCGCAGCAGCCACCGATGATGTTGATCCATCCCTGTTCGACAAATTCGGCGACGATATCCACCATCTCGGCGGCGCTTTGATCATACTCGCCAAATTGATTCGGCAGACCGGCGTTGGGGTGAACGCTGATCGGGAATTCGCAGCACTGGCTTAATTCTTTTAACCAGGGTCGCAACTCCGCTGCACCCAGTGCGCAATTCAGGCCGACCGCCAGGGGCTGCGCGTGGCGAATGGAGTTCATGAAGGCTTCAACCGTCTGTCCCGACAGGGTCCGGCCACTGCCGTCGGTAATGGTGCCTGAGATCATGATGTCGATCGGCTCGCCGCGCTCCTCCGCCACCACATCAATGGCAAACAGGGCGGCCTTGCAGTTGAGGGTGTCAAAGATGGTTTCAACTAAGATCACATCCGCGCCACCGGCCAGCAGAGCGCGAGTGGCGCAGGCATAGGTCTCGACTAATGGGTCGAAATGAATGCCACGAAAGCCGGGGTCATTGACATCTGGGCTGATACTGGCGGTTTTGTTCGTTGGGCCCAATACACCGGCTACATAGCACGGGCGATTTTCCTCGGCGCTGACCTGATCTGCGGCTTGGCGAGCCAGCACGGCCCCTTGGTAGTTCAGCTCCTCAACCAAGGCTTGCATGTCGTAGTCAGCCATCGAGGGGTCGTTGGAGTTGAACGTATTGGTTTCGATCAAATCCGCCCCGGCTCGCAAATAGTCCAGATGAATCTGGCGGATGGCATCGGGCTGGGTCAGGGTCAACAGGTCGTTGTTGCCCTTTAAGTCACAGCTCCACTGAGCAAAGCGGTCGCCGCGGAAGTCGGATTCACTAAATTGATGGTTCTGAATCATGGTGCCCATCGCTCCGTCGAGGAACACCAATCGTTGTTTAATAAGTTGTGCGAGCGTCATCCGTTCATCTCTAAGGTCATCAATGACGCAAAGAGTAGTCAGGTTTTGAATATAAAGAAAGCTTTATATTAATGAATTCGGATGCAATTTAGACCTAAGCACGAGCCACGATTAACGTGATGTCGGCAGACTGGCCGGGCAGTTCGACATGGGCCTCCGGGGTCAGGCCGGCATTGCGACACCAGGCATCAATGCTGGCTGGGGCAATGCCAAGCGGTTGATTGCTACCGTCGCCGGTAAAAGCCACGATCATCAGGCGTCCGCCGGCGGCTAATACCCGGGCGGCCTCGCTGACAACCGCCTCGGGTTGATCGGCCAAGTAAAGCACCTGATCGATAGTGACGGTATCAAAACTGCTCTCGGCAAAGCGCATTTGGTACATGTCATCCTGACGCACCGTGCAGTGGGATAGGCCCAGTGCTTGCAGCTGTGCGCGGGCGACGTTGACCATTTTGCGTGACAAATCAATGCCTGTGCCCCGGGTGCAGTGGGGCCCCAGAATCGACAACATGCGCCCGGTGCCGGTTGCGATATCTAGCAACTCGCCGATCGGCTCTTGGGTCATCTCTTGAATTACCGCGTTGGCAAAGGCCACCTCATCGCCGTGTAGCTCGTGTAGGCGGCGCCATTCGGGGGCTTCTTCCTCGACGTAATCGACCGATAATTTGGCCCGGGCCTCGTGCACGTCGGCCAGGCGTTGGTCGTCCAGCGTTAAATCATTGTCCTGGGTCGGGAAGTATTCGGCCAGGCTGCTCGCCAGCCGATGGCCGGCTCCGTCCAGAGGGACGCGATAATAGACATGGTGCTGCTCACGAAATCGCTCCAGCACGCCGGCGTCGCATAACAGTTTGAGGTGGCGTGAAACCCTGGGCTGTGATTGGCCTAAAATCCGCACCAATTCACTCACGGTCAGCTCGCCATGACTCAGCAGACGAACCAATCGTAGCCGGGTGGGCTCGGCGATGCTTTTTAGGGCATCGACCATCTCGATCAAATCGCTATACATCCTAGCGGTTCCGAGAGCTGGCAAATTGCTGCCAGCGCCAGGCATCGGCACACATCTGTTTTAGCTCAATTTCGGCGCGCCAGCCCAACCATTGCTCCGCCAAACTTGGATCCGCATAGCAACTGGCAATGTCCCCGGGGCGGCGTTCCACGATTTGGTGGGCAACGGGTTGTTGGCTGGCTTGCTCAAAGGCTTGGATCATCTGCAACACGCTAATGCCGCGACCGGTGCCTAGGTTCACGGCATGAAAACCCTGGCTGTCGTGCTGATCAAATTTGTTAAGGGCGGCCAGGTGTCCCTTGGCCAGATCGACGACGTGTAAATAATCGCGTACGCCGGTGCCATCTGGGGTGTCGTAATCCTGGCCAAACACGCTGAGCTGTTCGAGCTCGCCGGCGGCGACTTTCTGAATAAAGGGCATCAGATTGTTCGGGATACCCTTGGGATCCTCGCCAATCAGTCCGCTAGGGTGTGCGCCCACCGGGTTGAAGTAACGCAGCGCGATAATCTGCGCCTTTTCATTTGCGGCCGCCCAGTCCGACAAAATCCGCTCGATAACATATTTGCTAGTGCCGTAGGGGTTGGTCGTGCCGCCGACCTCTGCGGCCTCGGTAATCGGGAGTTGACGGGGATCACCGTAAACGGTCGCTGAGGAGCTAAACACTATCCTGTGGCAGTTGAATTCGCGCATGGTGTGCAACAGCTGCAGCGTGCCTGCGACATTGTTGTCGTAATAGTCCAGCGGCTTTGCAACGGATTCACCGACGGCTTTGAGTCCAGCTAGGTGCAATACGGCTTGTGGCTGATGGGCGCGGAAGGTCAGTTCGAGCACCCGGTGATCGCGAATGTCACCCTCCACGAAAATGGGTTGATGAGCAGTGATCTGTTCAACCCGTGCCAGCGCATCTAGATCGCTGTTGCTGAGGTTGTCGAGCACAACGGGCTCAAGGCCAGCCTGGATCATTTCGACCAAACAATGGGTGCCGATGTAACCTGCGCCGCCGGTGACAAGAACCTTCATAACTCTCCTCATTTACGTATCCAGCTAGGGTAGCCGAGCTGGCAGTGGGGCTCCAGCGATTTGACTAGTGCCGAAAGCGCGTCACTGCGTTAAACTGCGCGCGCTCATTTCCTTGACGAATGGATCCCGCATGACCAGCGCTGAAATCAGAAACGCTTTTTTGCAGTATTTCCGTGAAAACGGCCACGAGATAATCCCCTCCAGCTCCTTGGTGCCGGGTAATGATCCCACGCTGTTGTTTACGAACGCGGGCATGGTCCAGTTCAAGGATACCTTCACCGGCCAAGAGACCCGGGCTTATTCGCGAGCCACGACCTCGCAGCGCTGCGTGCGCGCCGGTGGCAAGCACAATGATCTGGAAAATGTGGGCTACACCGCTCGTCACCACACCTTCTTTGAGATGCTGGGCAACTTTAGTTTCGGCGATTACTTCAAACGCGAGGCGATCCAGTTTGCCTGGACCTTTTTGACCGAGCGTTTGGGTCTGCCGGAGGAGCGCCTGTGGGTCACAGTGCACCATTCTGACCAGGAAGCGGAAGACATTTGGCTAAAGGAAATGGGCGTCAGTCCCGAGCGCTTTAGTCGTCTGGGCGACAAAGACAACTTTTGGATGATGGGTGACACAGGTCCCTGTGGTCCGTCCTCAGAAATCTTTTACGATCATGGCGATCATGTGCCCGGCGGCCCACCGGGGTCCGAAAACGATGATCTGGATCGCTACATCGAAATTTGGAACCTGGTGTTTATGCAATTCGAGCAGGCGCCGGATGGTTCACGCACGCCGCTGCCTAACCCCAGTATCGATACCGGCATGGGCCTGGAGCGCATCGCCGCGATCATGCAGGGCGTTCACTCCAACTATGAAATTGACTTGTTCCAGGCTTTGTTGGCGTCTGCGCGTCAGGTCACGGGCTGTGAGCTAAAAGAGAGCCACAGTTTGCAGGTCTTGGCGGACCACATCCGCTCATGCTCCTTCATGATTGTGGATGGTGTGCTGCCCAGCAATGAAGGCCGTGGCTATGTGCTGCGCCGGATTATTCGTCGCGCCGTTCGTCACGGCAACAAGCTAGGCGCTCAGGGAACCTTCTTCCACAAAATGGTGGCCGAGTTGGTCAACCAAATGGGCGAAGCCTACCCCGAGCTGAGCGCGAAACAGGCAGACGTTGAGCGCGTTTTGCTGGCCGAGGAAGAGCAGTTTATCCGCACGCTGGATGCGGGTATGAAAGTGCTTGAGGACGCGATCGATCAATTATCCGATACCACTCTGCCGGGTGATGTCATTTTCCGTTTGTATGACACCCACGGTTTCCCGGTCGATTTGACTGCGGATATTGCTCGCGAGCGCTCACTTGAGTTGGACATGGACGGTTTCGAAGCCTGCATGCAGCGTCAGCGCGAGCAGTCACGCTCCTCCGGCGGGTTCGCCGGTGACCTGACCCTGGACGTGCCAGGGAATACGGAATTTTTGGGTTATTCCGAATTGGATGCCCAGGCCCAGGTGCTGGGTATTGCAGTCGACCAAACGCTGGTACCGCAGGCCGCCGAAGGGGCTGAGGTGGGTGTGATTTTGGATCGCACGTCGTTCTACGCGGAATCCGGTGGCCAGGTCGGTGACTTTGGTGAGCTGGTCGGCGAGGGCGTTCGAGTACAGATTACGGATTGCCGCAAAAACGGCCGTCATCACCTTCACCTAGGACGAGTGGTACAGGGAGAACTCGTCAGCGGCATGGCGTTGACCGCCCGTGTGATGGGCGAGCGTCGCCAAGCGACAGCCCTCAATCACTCGGCGACCCACCTGTTGCATGAGGCACTACGCCGGGAGCTGGGTGATCACGTCGAGCAGAAGGGGTCTTTGAACGATCCTGAGCGCTTGCGTTTCGACTTCAGCCACCCCGAGGCAGTCACGCCTGAGCAGCTGCGTAACATTGAAGCCATGGTTAACCAGGAAATTCGCGCGAACCATGCGGTAGAAACCCTGGTTACCGATATGGAAACCGCGATCGAGAAAGGCGCCATGGCGCTGTTCGGCGAGAAGTACGGTGAATCGGTACGGGTCCTGTCGATGGGTGAATTCAGCGTCGAGCTGTGCGGTGGCACCCACGTGCAGCGGACCGGTGACATTGGCTTGATGAAGATCACCTCGGAAGGAGGCGTATCCGCTGGCGTTCGTCGAATTGAAGCGGTAACTGGAGCGAATGCCGAGCGCGTCGTACAGGCATCCGAAGATCATTTGCGCCAAATTGCCGGTGTCGTTAAAGGCAATGCCAGCGATGCCGTACAACGGGTCAGCAAAATGGCAGATCGAGTCAAAGAGCTCGAGAAAGAAGTCGCGAACCTTAAGCGCAAGCTCGCCAGCGGCGCTGGCGGCGATTTGACCGCACAGGCGGTTGAAGTGGCAGGCATCAAGGTGCTGGCGGCCCGTATTGATGATGTCGACCCCAAGACCCTGCGTGATTCGGCGGACCAGCTGAAAAACAAACTGGGCAAGGCGATCGTGGTGTTGGCCACGGTGGTTGACTCAAAAGTCAGCCTGGTGGCCGGTGTCACCAAGGCGGAAAGCGCGACCTTTAAGGCCGGCGAACTGATTGCCCAGGTGGCGGCGCAGGTCGGCGGAAAAGGGGGTGGCCGTCCGGATATGGCGATGGCAGGCGGTACTGACCCTAGCGGCCTTGATGCGGCTCTAGCGGGTGTTGTGGCCTGGGTTGAGTCCAAAGCCGGTTAAATCAAAGGAAAGATATGGCACTTATTGTTCAAAAATTTGGTGGCACCTCGGTCGGCTCGGTAGAGCGGATCAAAGCGGTCGCTGAAAAAGTTAAAGGGTTCCGCGCGAAGGGCCACGATATTGTGGTGGTCGTCAGTGCGATGAGCGGCGAGACCAATCGACTGATCGGCTTGGCCGAGGAAATCCAATCCCGTCCAGTCGCCTCTGAATATGACACGCTGGTCTCGACCGGAGAGCAGGTCACCATTGCCTTGCTGAGCATGGCATTGCAGGAAATCGATTGTCCGGCTCAGAGCTTTACCGGATGGCAGCTGGGCATGCATACCGATCAATCCCATGCCAAAGCACGCATCAAGAAGATCGACGAGTTACCGATCCGTAATGCCCTAGACCAGGGCCGCGTTGCAGTCGTAGCCGGCTTCCAGGGCATCACCGAGGAAAACCGGATTTCGACGCTAGGCCGGGGCGGTAGTGACACCACCGCGGTGGCAATCGCGGCGGCCCTAAACGCCGATGAATGCCAGATCTACACCGACGTTGATGGGGTCTACACCACCGATCCGCGGGTCGTGGACAGTGCCCGTCGAATGGATTCCATCACCTTTGAAGAAATGCTTGAGCTGGCGTCGTTAGGCTCGAAAGTTTTGCAGATTCGCAGTGTTGAATTTGCAGGTAAATACAAAGTCCCGTTGCGCGTTTTGCACTCGTTTCAAGACGGCCCGGGCACCCTGATTACTGTAGAGGAACGCAAGCCCATGGAAAGCCCTGTTATCTCTGGCATCGCATTTACCCGTGACGAAGCAAAACTGACCCTGCTGGGCGTGCCGGACGTGCCGGGCGTGGCCGCCGCGATTCTGGCGCCTGTCGGAGCGGCCAACATCGAAGTGGACATGGTCGTTCAGAACGTGGGCGAGAACAACACCACTGACTTTACCTTCACGGTTCATAAAAACGATTACGAACGTGCCTTTGAGTTGCTGGAAGGCGTACGCGATGAGTTGAAAGCCCGTGAATTGCGCGGTGATAAGGACATTTGCAAAGTGTCGGTCGTCGGTGTGGGTATGCGCTCACACGCCGGCGTTGCCAGCACCATGTTCACCACCCTGGCCAAGGAAAACATCAACATTCTGATGATCTCGACTTCTGAGATCAAAATCTCGGTATTGGTCGAAGAAAAGTACCTAGAGCTTGCGGTTCGCGCTTTGCACTCAGCCTTCGATCTAGCTGTAGAATAAATTAGTCTAAAGGCGCTAGTACCTTTGCTTGGGTTCTAGCGCGCTGGGGAGTATGGTTTCGCGAGTGCAACTTGAAGGACCGATACCTATGCTAGTGCTATCCAGAAAGATTGATGAAGGGGTTGTCATCGGTGACAACGTGACCATCCGAATTCTTGACGTAAAGGGGAAGCAGGTCCGCATCGGTATCGAAGCTCCGCGCGAAGTGAGAGTCAATCGTGCCGAGGTCTTTGAGCAAGAATCAGTCACTCCGCTGGAGGCGGTTGAGGAAAGCGCCTGATTAACCTCAGGCAATAAAAAGCCCGCGATTTAAGCGGGCTTTTTTGTGTCGCTGTAAATCTCAGCGGGCGCGATAAGTAATACGGCCTTTGCTCAGATCGTAGGGCGTCACTTCAACCTTGACGCGGTCGCCGGTTAGGATGCGGATGTAGTGCTTGCGCATCTTGCCGCTGATGTGAGCCGTCACGGTGTGGCCATTGTCGAGTTCTACCCGGAACATGGTGTTAGGTAGGGTGTCGACGATGGTGCCGTCCATTTCAATGCTGTCTTCTTTAGCCATTCATTCCAACTCTGGGGTGCGAAGTGCGCGAGATTATGAACCTCTAAGCCCTGGGGTTCAACCTTGCTGTCGTTCCCAGGTCTTTCCCTGGAGCAACTCGATCGGACGATACTCAGTCTTGTAGCGCATTTTTTCGCACTCCTCGATCCAATAACCTAGATAAACATAGGGCAGGCACAGGCGCTGCGCTTCTAGTATTTGGGTCAGAATGCCCAGTCGGCCTAACGAACGTTTGGGCTGATCCGGATCAAAGAACGTATAGATGGCGCTCAATCCATGTTGTTCGAGCACGTCGATGACGCACACCGCCACCAGCTGCCCCTGGGGATCGCGGAAGCACAAAAATCGCGTATTTGGACCTTCGATCATCAAAAAGGTACGGAATTGCTCCCGTGAGGGGGGGTGCATATCCCCATCGGGGTGCCGGGTGTTGATGTAACGGCTGTACAGATCGTAAATTTCGTTATCGATGTAGGGCAATTGCCATTGCGCGGTCATGCCGGTGTTGGCTTTCATGGTTTTGCGAAAGCGACGAGTCCAGACAAATTCGGCGACCGGAATGCGAACGCTAATGCAGGCACGGCAGCCCGAGCACTGCGGGCGATAAAAGTATTTTCCACTGCGGCGAAAGCCCAAAAGCGTCAGCGTTTGGTAGTCATCATCAGCGATCGTGACATCGGGGTCGGCGAACAGCGTGGTTGCGATCTGATCATCCAGATAGCTGCAATCATGCGGGGCCGTGGCGAAAAAGCGGACGTCGTTCAGATCACTCATGCCACTACCATACAATTGCCGGATGCGAGGGCCAAGCCGGCGGTGGTTGGGATAGGATCGGGGCGGGACTGGCGTGTTTGCGCAGTTCCAGCAAAAAATGGCTGCGGGGGACACCCTGTGCACCCAGTGAAATTAAGTGGTCCGTGGCCACTTGGCAGTCGATCCATTGAAACCCCCAGCTATCCAATTGTCTGGCTAAGGTGGCAAACGCCACCTTGCTGGCATCGCTGCGTGCGCTGAACATCGATTCACCAAAAAAGAATCGATGCATCGCGACCCCGTAAAGGCCGCCGACCAGCTCGCCGTCAAGCCAAGTCTCAACACTGCGTGCCCAGCCCAATTGATGCAACTGTCCGTAAGCGCGAATCATGTCAGTGTTGATCCAGGTCTCATCGCGTTCAGAGCAGGCCTGAATGACCCGGTCAAAGGCCTGGTTGAAGGTCACCTCGAATCCGGCATTGCGTAGGGTCTTTTTTAGTGATCGGCGAACCTTAACCTCGCTAGGGCGGACCAAATAACGGGGATTGGGGGACCACCAGAGAATCGGCTGATCTTCGCTGTACCAGGGAAAGATACCCTGGTGGTACGCCAGCAGCAGTCGCTGAGGCGATAAATCCCCGCCCGCTGCCAACAAGCCGTCAGGGTCATCCAGGGCTTGTTGGGCTGGGGGGAACCCAAGCTGTGATGGATCCAGCCAGGGCAGCAACGATTAGTCTTCTTCGTCTAGGAAACGTTCGGCGTCAAGCGCGGCCATGCAGCCAAAGCCTGCGCTGGTAATGGCCTGGCGATAAATATGATCGGCCACGTCGCCGGCGGCAAAAACGCCCGGAACACTGGTTTGTGTGGCATTGCCATGCTGCCCGGACTGGGTAATCAAATAGCCGTCTTTCATCTCGAGCTGGCCCGCGAAGATGTCGGTGTTGGGTTTGTGTCCGATCGCGATGAAAACGCCATGCACGTCGACTTGGCGCTGACTGTCGTCTTGGGTACTGGCCAAAGTCAGTCCCGTGACACCCATCGCGTCACCGGTCACCTCGGCCAGCTGGTGGTTCCAAATAATTTCCACCTTGCCCTCGGCTTCCCGTTGAAACAGTCGATCCTGCAGAATTTTTTCAGCGCGCAGTTTGTCGCGACGATGGACCAGGGTCACTTTGCTGGCCAGGTTGGCCAAATACAGGGCCTCTTCGACTGCGGTGTTACCGCCACCGATGACGGCAACGGGCTTGTCGCGGTAAAAGAAACCGTCACAGGTGGCGCAAGCGCTGACGCCGCGACCCATAAAGGCCCCTTCAGATTCCAAACCCAGGTATTGTGCGCTGGCGCCCGTGGCGATAATCAAAGCGTCACAGGTGTAGGTGTCTTTGTCGCCCTTTAAGGTAAAGGGGCGCTGGCCGAGCTGGGTTTCGTGAATGTGATCGTTGATGGTCTGGGTATCAAAACGCTCGGCATGGGCCTGCATGCGCACCATTAACTCAGGTCCTTGGACGCCCTCGGCATCCCCGGGCCAGTTGTCGACATCGGTCGTGGTCGTCAGCTGGCCGCCGACCTCGGTGCCGGTGATAACGACAGGCTTTAGGTTTGCGCGAGCGGCATAAACCGCCGCCGTCCAACCAGCGGGGCCGCTGCCAAGAATAATCAGTTTGTGGTGTTGAGCCATACGGGTTCCTAAAGCTGAGATAAATGCGTGGTTTTGTTACGATTACCCAAATTATGCGGCCACTGGTCGAGAGTTAAAAGGACTGTATGAGCGCCAGCACTTCCAAATCCCCCACTGCCGGGTTCAAGCGCCTAGGCCGCGACCTGTGGTTAGTCGTTGGGATCGCCCTGTCTATCTGGGTTTTGATGGCGCTGGCGACCTACGATCAAGATGATCCCGCTTGGTTTTTCACCGGCATCAATGACCCCGCTCAGAATTTAATGGGGGATCTAGGCGCACTGGTCAGCGAATTTATGCTGATCGGGTTTGGATACCTGGCCTTTGTACTGCCAGTGCTGATTGTGTGGCATGCGCTATCGGTGTTGCGAGAACGCTCGCTGTTGGATCTTAGCCAAAGTGGCGGCTGGATTCGTTTCTTTGGCTGGTGGTTGGCGCTGGCAGGGTTTGGCGGCCTGTTAACCATTGGATGGTTCCCTAAGGCCGGCGATTTGCCCCCCGAAGTCACGGCCGGTGGCGCGCTGGGCCAAATGATGGCTGATCTGATGCTGATCTCGATGGGGTTTGTCGGCGGTGGGGTGGCCTTGTTCGCCTTGGGGCTGGCCGGTCTCACGCTGGCCTTTGCGATCCGCTGGACTCAGGTGTTTGAGTGGTTAGGCGCCACCGCCGAGGGTCTGGTGCAGGGTCTGGCAGGCAAAGCCCAGGCCCGGCCTCAGAGCTCAATGAACTTGGCCTCCTCGCGCTGGGTACGTTGGATGCATCCGATTCAATCCGCCTGGTCGCGCTTCCAAAGCCGGCGTATGACTAAGCAAGCCAAGAAAAAGCAGACCAGCGAGACCGCCAGCACCTCGGCTTGGTTTGATGGGCCAGAGTCTGCGGTTGAGGCGGCTGAACCGTCGTTGACCGCGTTGGACGATTTGGAATGGGACCTGGTCATTGAAGATCCGATCGAGATTCCACCGCTCGAGACCGCCGAGCCTTCAGAGCGAGCGGAACCCAGCTTTGATGATTGGGATGCGCCGATT
The DNA here is from genome assembly GCA_049609265.1 of Litorivicinus sp. Classification (GTDB taxonomy): domain Bacteria; phylum Pseudomonadota; class Gammaproteobacteria; order Pseudomonadales; family Litorivicinaceae; genus Litorivicinus. Next base: position 15,603 of record JBMYYI010000014.1, read on the forward strand.
GATGCTTCGAGCCGAGCCGAGCCGGCCTTTGATGAGCCGACCGTGCAAACGTCCCCAACGCCCATGCAAAAGTCCCCGGCGCCGGAACCTGAGCCACCCTTTACGCCAGATCCTCCGGTGCCCGTGACGGCATTTGATCCCAAGGAAGTGGGGGTCGTGCCAGAGCTCGGCGAGGCGCCACGCAAAACTGGTTATAAATTGCCAGGATTGGAGCTGATGATTCGGCGTGACTCTGATGATCAGGGTTACAGCATGGATGAGCTGCAGAGCATGGGTGAGCTGCTGGAACAGCGCCTGGGCGAATTCAATGTCAAGGCCAAGGTGGTTGAAGTACACCCCGGCCCGGTCGTTACCCGATTCGAGATCCAACCGGCGCCAGGCGTCAAGGCTAGCCGCATTTCGAACTTGGCTCAGGATTTGGCCCGTTCCTTGGCCGTTGCTCGGGTCCGAGTGGTCGAGGTGATCCCTGGAAAGTCCGTGGTCGGCGTGGAAATCCCTAACGCCCATCGCCGGATTATCCGGATGCGTGAGGTGGTGGCGTCCGAGGCCTTTAACCTGGCGGAGTCCCCCCTGTCATTGGCATTGGGCCATGATATTTCCGGCGAGGCCGTCGTGGCCAACGTGGCCAAAATGCCGCACTTGTTGGTCGCCGGTACTACCGGCTCGGGTAAATCCGTCGGTATTAACTCGATGTTGGTGTCGATGCTCTACAAGGCCGGGCCCGATGAGGTCCGCCTGATTCTGGTCGACCCCAAAATGCTGGAACTCAGCGTTTACGAAGGCATTCCGCATTTGTTGGCGCCCGTGGTCACTGACATGAAAGAGGCGGCTAACGCGCTACGTTGGTGCGTCGGAGAGATGGAGCGCCGCTACAAGCTGATGGCCAAGGTGGGCGTACGTAATCTGGCCGGCTTTAACAAGAAAGTCCGCGACGCCCGTGCCGCGGGGGAACCTTTAACGGATCCCCTATGGACCCCAGAGTCTGCCGGTGTCAATGAACACAGTGCTCCAGATCTGGAGACCCTCCCGATGATCGTCGTGGTGATCGACGAATTTGCGGACATGATGATGATTGTCGGCAAAAAGGTGGATCAGCTAATTGCACGAATCGCGCAAAAAGCCCGTGCGGCAGGGATTCACTTGATTCTGGCTACCCAGCGGCCCTCGGTGGATGTGATTACCGGTTTGATCAAGGCCAACGTGCCGACGCGTATTTCCTTCCAGGTCTCCTCTAAAATCGACAGCCGTACGGTATTGGATCAGGGCGGGGCCGAGCAGTTGCTGGGGCATGGCGACATGTTGTTCCTGCCGCCCGGGACCAGCTTGCCGGTGCGTGTGCACGGTTGCTTGGTCGAGGATGATGAAGTTCACCGCGTGGTCGAACATTGGAAAACGCAGGGCGAACCGGACTTGATTCCAGACATTTTGTCGGGCTATGACGAGTCTGAAGCCAGCGGCGCAGAGGGCGGCGGAGAGGGTGGCAACGCCGAAGAATCAGATCCTTTGTATGATCAGGCAGTCGAGTTTGTGCTCGAATCCCGGCGCGCATCCATCAGCGCAGTGCAGCGTAAGCTGAAAATCGGGTACAACCGCAGCGCCCGAATGATCGAGGCCATGGAAGCCGCAGGCGTCGTATCCTCGATGGGACACAACGGCCAGCGCGAGGTGATCGCGCCCAAACCGCGGAGTCATGAATGAAAGTTTGGATCTGGTGTTTGATCTGGGTGCCCAGCGTGTGGGCTGATGCCACGGATCAGCTCAGCAGCCGTTTGGCGGCTATCCAAAGCCTATCGGCTGAGTTTACCCAACTGGCCCGAGACGCGGCCGGCCGAGAAGTGCAATCGATTCCTGGGCAGTTAGCGTTGGCCCGGCCTAATTTGCTGCGCTGGGAAACCCAGGATCCGATCCCGCAGCTGATTGTCAGCGATGGTCAGGCGCTGTGGACCTACGATCAGGACCTCGAACAGGTCACCCGCGATCCGGTCAGCGTATTACTAGATTCGCCGGCTGCGTTGTTGCTCAATCTACAGCCCGAAACCCTGCGTCAGCGTTATCAGATCAGCCAAACCCAGGGCGTTGAAGGTCGCGAGGTTTATCAGCTGATTCCCAATGCAGACTCCCTGTATCAGATGTTGGTGATCGAGTTTTTGGACGAGGTCCCGAGTATGTTGGGCGTAGTGGATTCGTTGGATCAACAGACCCGGATTAGTTTGCGACAGGTGCGTATCAATACACCGCTCGAGCAGGCGTTTAGCTTTGAGTTAGACCCGGCGATGGATTTTCTGGACAACCTGCCGTGAGCGATTTGTTCGACGAGGGCGCACTGACACAGCCCTTGGCGGCGCGCTTGCGTCCACAATCGCTAGATCAAGTGATTGGGCAGACCCATCTGCTGGGCCCAGACGGGCCGCTGACCCAAATGCTGGCTCGCGGGCATTTGCCCTCAATCATTTTTTGGGGTCCACCCGGGGTGGGCAAGACCACACTGGCACGTTTGCTGACCCAGCATGTGGATGCGACCTTGCTGACCCTGTCCGCGGTTACCAGTGGCGTCAAAGATATCCGCGGGGTGATTGAGCAGGCCAAGCTGCTACAAGCCCAATCCAAGCGTGCCGTGCTATTTGTCGACGAGGTCCACCGCTTTAATAAATCCCAGCAAGATGCCTTTTTGCCCTGGGTCGAAGAAGGGCTGATTACCCTAATTGGCGCAACCACCGAAAACCCCGCATTCGAGCTCAATGCCGCGTTACTCAGCCGTGCCCGAGTATTGCCGCTGAAGTCACTGACCTCAGCCGAGTTGCATCAATTGATTCAGCGAGGTTTGGGCGCGCGCACGATCGCTGATAACGCCCGTGACGCCTTGGTCGATGCAGCCGATGGCGATGCGCGGCGGTGTTTGGGGTTGTTGGAATCGGCCATGGATTTGACCTCGGGTCAGATTGAGCTGACCGATCTCGCGCATTTGCTGGGTGCCTCAGTTCGTCGCTTTGACAAAGGCGGCGATCAGTTTTACGACCAGATATCAGCACTCCACAAGTCGGTGAGGGGTTCGAACCCCGATGCGGCTTTGTATTGGCTGGCCCGCATGTTGGATGGCGGCGCGGATCCGCTGTATTTAGCGCGCCGGTTCGTGCGCATGGCGAGTGAGGATATTGGCAATGCCGATCCGCGCGGGTTGCAGCTCGCGATGGACGTGTATCAGAGTGTCGAACGACTAGGCATGCCCGAAGCTGAAGTTGCCCTGGCGCAGGCCGCCGCTTTCCTGGCCAGTCTGCCCAAGTCCAATGCCGTTTATGTCGCCTGGGGCGAGGCCAAAGCATTGGCGGCCCAGG
>JBMYYI010000014.1:18980-31671 GCA_049609265.1 Litorivicinus sp.
CGGCTTTGGCCAAGGAGATGGGTCATGGTGAGGGGGCACCCAATCCACATGGCGAGCTAGATGGCTATGCCGCTGGGGTTCATTATTTCCCCGACACCTTGCCTGCGGCGCAGCTCTATCGTCCAGTCAACCGGGGACTAGAAATTAAAATTGGCGAGCGTTTGGCTCGCCTACGTGCACGAGATCTTTCTTCATGATGACCTACTTAGCCGTGGCGCTGGGCGGTGCTCTAGGAGCCTGTGCCCGCTTTGCGATCGCAGGCGTGTTTAAGTCGCCAATGGGAACCTTGGTGGCCAACGGTATCGGCTGCTTCTTGATCGGCCTGTTGGCGGGGTGGTTGGCTAGCCGCGCTCAGTTTGACGCGGCCCTTAGACCCCTGTTGATGACCGGATTTTTGGGTGCCTTGACCACCTACTCGACGTTCTCATTAGAAGCGATGGCAATGTTCAACGAAGGCAAAGTCAGTCAAGCAGTGGGCTACATTGGAGCGACACTGCTGATATCATTGAGCACATGCGCATTGGGCCTGTCGCTGGCCCGTTCGATTTAACAAGGAATTTTCATGCTAGACCCTAAGCGCCTGCGGGCTGATTTAGACGCCACGGCCGCACGATTAGCGATCAAAGGCTACACCCTGGATGTAGAGCGTTTTATGGCGCTCGATGCCAGTCGTAAAGATCTGCAGGCTCAAATGGAGTCGCTGCAAAACGAACGCAAGAACGGTTCAAAACAAGTCGGTGCTCTGATGAAGGCGGGCGATACTGCCGGTGCCGAAGCCATGAAAGCAAAAATGGCCGAAATTGGCGATCAGCTGGATCAGGCCAAGGCGAGATTCGACGCTGAGGCAGAAGAGCTCAACCAGTGGATGATGGAAATTCCCAATCTGCCTGATGAGTCAGTGCCCCAGGGCAAGGATGAAAATGACAACCAAGAGTTGCGTGTCGTCGGTCAAAAGCCGGAGTTTGATTTTGAACCCAAGGACCACGTCGAGTTAGCTGAAGCCATGGGCGGGGCGGACTTTGAACGTGCGGTTGCGATTTCAGGTTCGCGCTTTGCCATGCTCTCAGGCCAGGTCGCTCGTCTGCATCGCGCCTTAGCCCAGTTCATGATTGATACTCACGTCAGCGAACATGGATATACCGAGGCCTATGTTCCCTACCTCGTCAAGGACCAAGCCTTGATTGGTACGGGCCAATTGCCGAAGTTTGAAGAAGATCTGTTCAAAACCGATAGCGATCACTACCTGATCCCAACGGCTGAGGTGCCGCTGACGAACTGGGTGCGCGATAGCATTACCGAAGATCTACCGCAGCAGTGGGTAGCGCATACCCCCTGTTTTCGTAGTGAGGCCGGCAGCTACGGTCGGGACACCCGCGGTTTGTTCCGCCAGCACCAGTTCGACAAGGTTGAAATGGTCTGGTTAACCCGCCCTGAAGACAGCTGGCAGGCATTAGAAACCCTAGTGGGCCATGCGGAAAATATCCTGACCAAGTTGGGGCTGCATTACCGCGTGGTGAATCTGTGTGGGGGTGATTTGGGCTTTGGTGCTGCGAAAACCTACGACATCGAGGTGTGGTTGCCTTCCCAGCAGCAGTTCCGTGAAATCAGCTCCTGCTCGAACACGCTGGATTTCCAAGCGCGCCGGATGCAGGCCCGCACCCGCAACGCCCAGGGCAAGCCAGAGTATCTGCACAGCTTGAATGGCTCAGGTGTGGCCGTCGGTCGCTGCCTGATCGCGGTCTTGGAGAACTATCAGTTGGCGGATGGCCGAGTCGAGGTGCCTGAGGTGCTGCGCGGTTATATGGGCGGTCTGACCCACCTCGGCTGATGGATCCGTTATGGCTAGGGCTGGCCGCGTTGGCCAGCTCAACCCTGACCGGCGTCTTTGGCGTGGGCGGGGGCGTGCTGCTAATTGTGCTGATGGCGCAATTTGTCCCACCCGCGGTGCTCATCCCCTTGCATGCTTTGGTCATGCTCTATTCCAACACACAGCGCACTTATATTCAGCGCTCACATGTGCACTGGGCCTATGTTTGGCCCTTTTTGGCGGGCTCGATCTTGGGCATCGCATTGATGAGCGCCTGGGCCACTCGGCTGCCCGCTCAGTATGGGCAAATCGCGCTGGCTTTGTTCGTTTTGGTTAGTACCTGGCGCGCGGATTGGTTGCGTTTAAAAGACTGGCCGCCCGCATTCAGCGGCACTCTGACCAGCATGATGACCCTTTTCCTGGGGGCCACCGGTCCGCTGGTGATGTCGGTTTTGCCAAAGCAGCAATGGAGCAAACACCAAATCGTCGGCACCCACGGCATGGTCATGACTGTCCAGCATGGCCTAAAAGCGGTCGCCTTTTTGATCCTGGGATTCAGCCTGGGCGATTGGTGGATCGCGCTGGTCGCCATGTGTGTTGGGGCCAGTTTAGGCAATGTCCTGGGCGCACATTTGTTAGGACGGCTACCTGAGGCCCGCTTTGTGTGGTGGGTCAATGCGCTGCTGACCCTGTTGGCCCTGCGTTTGTTGGTGCAAGCCCTATGGTAGTTCGGCTGATACTGGCGTTTATCGCTTTTATTTCGCTTGGGATGCCCGACATGTTGCTGGGGGTTGCCTGGCCGAGTATGCGAGGTGTCTTTGGTGTCGAGCTCAGCGCCGCCGGATGGTTGGTATTGGCCGGGACCCTGGGCTACACAATGAGCGCGCTGGCGGCGGTGGCCATCATGCGTCGCTTAAACCTAGGTATGTTGCTCACCTTGAGTGCGACGCTGACAGGGCTGGGGCTTTTGGCGTTCTTGCTGACGCCCTGGTTTGGTTGGATGGTATTGATTGGACTGGCCACGGGTTTTGGTGGCGGTGCGATCGATGTCGCGCTCAATCAGTACGTCATGGATAACCACTCCGAGCGGTTAATGCAGTGGTTACACGCCAGCTTTGGCGCTGGGGTGACCGTGGGACCGGTGTTAGTGGCGTTGGCATTGGCCAGTGATTCGGGGTGGCGACTGGCTTACGGCGCGGTCGGCGCGGTGATGATGTTGCTGGCCGCCTTGTTTTTGCTCACGCGCCGGGTTTGGCCGGCGTTGTCGACCCAGTCGCCGAACCATGTGCCCAGCGGTTGGCGGGAATCGCTCAAAACACCGGCGGTGGTGATTCAAATTCTGATGTTCATGATCTACACCGGTTGCGAGCTTGGGGTCGGTGTCTGGGCCTTTGTTCTGATGACCGAGGGGCGCGATGTTTCCATTGTGACGGCTGGGTTTTGGGTCAGCGCCTATTGGGGCGGCTTTACGCTTGCGCGGGTTTTGATGGGGACCTGGGCGCACCATCTGGATCATTGGCGGTTGTTGTCGTTGTCCTTGTTGACCAGCGTTGTGGCCGTTGTGCTGTGGGCTTGGAACCCGACGGTCATTGTAGGCCTGGTGGCATTGGCCCTATTGGGCGCGGGCTTTGGGCCGATTTATCCTGGGTTGATGTCAGCCACTCGCGCTCGGGTGGGTGCGCACCATGCGGCGCGTACCGTCTCGCTGCAGGTGGGGCTGGCGGTGATTGGGGCCGGCTTGTTAGCAGGCCTGATCGGCTGGGTGGCTGAGCAACTCGGTGTGACGAGTATTCCGCTCACCGTAGGTGCATTAATTGGGCTATTGGTGTTGCTGGAATGGATGCAACGACGCGGCGCTCGTGCACAGGCAGTGCATTTGTAGTTAAACTGCGCGCTCAAAATTATTGGCAAGGGAAGAGTCATGACATCCGCAACGCACCTCGTATTGACCGTTATGTGCCCGGGACGGGTGGGTCTAGTCGCCGCCATCAGTGGGTTTCTGAGTGGGCGCGGGTGTTTCATCAACGAGATGAGTCAGTTTGACGATGTCGAAACTGGGCTGTTTTTTGCTCGTCTAGAATTTTTGCCGCCGGCGGATGAATCACTGGAGTCGCTGCGCGATGCCTTTGTCGCTGTCCAGCAGGGCTTTAAGATGACCGTTAGCTGGTCGGATAAAAGTCAGCCGATGCGGACCTTGTTATTGGTTTCTCAACACGACCACTGTCTGTTGGATCTGCTGCAACGCAAGCAGCGCGGTGAGCTGAACGTCGAATTCACCAAGGTCCTATCGAACCACTCCGTTTGTCAGCCCATTGCCGAGTTTTATGGCGTGGAGTTTGAATTGCTTCCCCAGGGCGATGACCCGGTTCAGACCAAGGCAGCCCGCGAACAGCGGATCCTTGAGGTGATGCAAGAAACCCAGTCTGATTTGGTGGTTCTGGCCCGTTACATGCAAATTTTGACCGAGGGTCTGTGTCAGGAATTGGCCGGGCGCTGCATTAACATTCACCACTCGTTCCTACCGGGTTTTAAGGGCGCTCGCCCCTACTATCAGGCCTATGATCGCGGTGTGAAACAGATCGGTGCGACCGCGCACTATGTCACCAGTGACCTGGATGAAGGCCCGATCATCGAGCAAGAAGTCACCCGTGTGAATCACACCCACAGTCCGGACGATCTGCGCGACGCTGGGCGTAGCATGGAAACCCAAGCGCTGGCCAAAGCGGTCAAATATCACAGCGAGCATCGATTGTTTGTGAACGGCCTAAAGACCGTCGTTCTGAACTAATCATTGGCAGGCTATCGACGACCTTCGGCGCCCTTTAACGCCGAATACGAAGTAAAAAAGAGCCGCTTTATTGTCGATTTGTTGCCCTGTCAGGGCGATCACAAGGCGACACTCGCACAAATCCGCCAACAGCACCCCAAAGCTGGCCATCACTGCTGGGCGTATCGCATCGGTGATGGCCTTGATCAGGACAGTAGCGACGACGGTGAGCCCCGGGGAACGGCCGGAAAGCCCATGGCGGCGATGTTGCAGGGGCTTGAAGTAGGCGACTGTCTGGCGGTCATCAGTCGGTATTTCGGTGGCATCAAGCTGGGGACCGGTGGTTTGGTTCGGGCGTACTCGCAGTCCCTGCGAAGTGCGATTGAAGCCTGCCCAATGCATGCGGTTGAACCAACGTTTCAGCTAACGCTGAGTTTTGCCTATGACCAGTCGGGTTATGCAGAGTCCTTACGACGCAGTCTGGATGCCGAGGTGCTTAGCAGTGAGTTTACCGTTCGTTGCTGCCAAACCTGGCAGGTGGCGATGGCACAGGGTCCGGCGTTAGTGGCCTTGATCCAGGCGCAGGCGCATCTGGGTTTCAAGATTCACAAGCAATGATCTGGGCGGGGCAGTCCTGCGATGCGAGCCAGCTGTTTGGGTGGGCTCTCAGGGAATAAGCGGCGCAGATACAGAGTGCGGGCTTGCTCCTCTCCCAGCTTGGCCTTGATCCACTTGGCCAAAGCTCGATTGGCCGGCGAATGATCAAAGGTTTCGTAGAATTGCTGAATTAGGGGGATAAGCTCCCAATGCTGGTCGGTCAGCTTAATGCCCTCAAGCTGGGCAAAGTGCTCTGCGACCCTAGGCGTCCAATCCTGTCGATGGGCTAAATAGCCATCTTCGTCCAGCGCTACCACGTTTCGACCCGCTCAGCGTTCTCGATCTTCTGGGCCAGTTGTGTCGCATCCAACGCCAGCGGGTGGTCGAAGGGCTGGGTCAAGTACGCCAGAAACTGCCCAGCGCAGGGCAGATCAATCGGTTGCGGCTGATCAAAGGTAATCACCACATCCTCGGGTTGGATGCTGGCCCGGGCTTGCTCGATAGCATCCGGCGACATTAATAAATGCAAAGTGCTCATACTCGAATGACCTGATCGCATTGGCGGATGTGCTCGCGTAGGGTTTCGGGGCTTACCACTTGGGTACCTGAAATCATCTCAGGCAGGTATTGGTCGACATACCACTGCTCCAGTCCATACAGCGGCAGCGAGGCCAACAAACGGGCTGGAGATTTGGGGAGGTCTGAGGGGGCTAAGCAGGCCGCGGCCGGCCCGGTAAAGAACAACTCAAACGGGGTCTCGAATGTGGCTAAGGTCATCGCCAGGTCGATTCCTGCGCGGGTGCGTTGATGCTCGCCGGGGTGTGCGCTAAGTACGACTGCAATCATTTCAAGGTCACCACGCGCTCGTTTTCTAGCATATCGGCGAGTTGCCCAAGCCCGCCCAACTCGGCTCCTTGGGCGAGTGTGGGGTGACGCTGGTATTTAGCCGCCTGAGTCGCGTCCATCACCCCGGCGCTCATGGCACTGGTGACGCAGGCGATCGCCTCAAGTTGAAAGGCCTGGATCAGCTCACTCCATTGCTGCGCTAAACCCTCGCCCTGCGTGGGTAGTGCGTTGGTGTTGAGCTGCTCGACGCCGCGTTGATAAAAGAACAGTCGTCCCAAGCTTCCCCGCTGTGCCAACGCGGTGGCAATGGCCAATGCGCGACCCCGATCCCAGGGCGCCATAATCAATAAAGCCTGCTTCATGACGTCGCCACCGCAATGCCGACACCGCCCATCACGGTTCCGCTGATCCGGTTGATCCACAGGCCGGTTCGCCCCCGGGCCAACCAAGGCCGTAGGCGATGCGCCAGCAAGCTAATGGCAAAAATCACAATCAGCAGGGCGGCCATAATAATGAACGTGACACTCAACATATCGCTCATCCTCAGGGATTCAAGATCCAAAAACAACGGTAGGAAGCCAAGGTAAAACAGAATGACCTTGGGGTTGGTGCAGCTGATCGCACAGCCTGCGATCAGACTTTTCAGGGCCCCGGCGCGCTGAACGGAGATGTGCTCAAGTTGTACCGGTGGACTGCGCCACGCTTGAACGCCAAGCCAGATCAGGTAGGCACCGCCTAGGTAGCGGACGGCATCGAACAGCCCCTGGGCCTGGTCTGCAATAAAGCCCAGCGACAGCATTGCGGCCCACAGATAGATCATGTCGCCCATGATTAACCCGATACCCAGAATAAACGCCGGCCACAATCCCTGAGCCAGGCCGCGGCTAATGACCGCCAAGGTTCCTGGTCCCGGTGTGACGGCGAATACCAGCGTCGCTGCGAATAGGCTCAGTGCAATAAATAGGGTCATAAACAGCTGTCCAGATAAGAAAAAGCCCGGCAAAGGCCGGGCTTTTCGTTGACCGCGGCGGGATTAGTCGTCGCTGCCCATGACGCCCAAGATCGCCAGCAGATTCGAGAACAGCATGTAAATGTTCACGTACAAAGCCACCGTCGCCATGATGTAGTTGGTTTCGCCACCGTTCACGATGTTTGAGGTATCAAACAGAATGAAGCCAGCCGCCAGCAGAATCAGTGCGCCACTGATGGCCAACTGCAGGCCCGGTACCTGGAAGAAGAAACCGGCAACAATCGCCAGCAGGCAAACCACCAAACCGGTCATCAAGAAACCGCGCATGAAGGTAAAATCCCGTCCGCTGGTGATCGCGTAGGCCGACAGCGCAAAGAACGTCACCGCGGTACCTGCGGTTGCGTTAAACAAAATACCCATACCGCCGGCGCTGCCCAACACGAAGTTGACCATCGGGCCCAATGACCAGCCCATCCAGCCGGTGAAGGCGAACACTAAAGGCAGTGCCCAAACACTGTTGCGTTTAGCTTGCACCGCAAATAACAGGCCGATCATAACGACCATAGAAACAATCCAATTCATGGGCTGTGCATTGACGGATACCGCAATGGCTGTCATCGCCGCGCTAAAGGCCAATGTCATACCCAACAGCATGTATGTTTGACGCAGGACCTTGTTAATGCCGGCTGCACTAACCTGATCTGCCGTCGTGGCTTGGATGACGCGTTCTTCGCTCATGTTGTCGATCTCTCCTAATTGAATAACGACTTAACTTAGTGTGGGCGCTGGCCCAAAAAGTTCAACCCAGACAGTACCTGATAGGGCCCCATAGTGCTATCAAAGAGGTAGACTGCGACCATGGATTTAGAACGATTTGCGGGCGTCGCCCGTTGTTATGGAACTCAGGGTTTGTCCCAGTTAAGTCAAGCTCGGGTGACCATCGTGGGAGTGGGTGGTGTCGGCAGCTGGGTGGCCGAGGCCATGGCGCGATCTGGGGTCGGACATATCACACTGATTGACCTGGATGATCTGTGCATTTCCAACACCAACCGGCAGTTGCCTGCATTGATGGGCCAGTACGGTCACAACAAAGCCCAGGCCCTCGCTCAGCGCATCGCCCTGATCAATCCTGCCTGTCACACTCAAGCGGTAATGGATTTTGTTACGCCTGCCAACGTCGCTGAACATCTGTCGGACACGGACGTCATTATTGATGCCTGTGATGCGATCCAAGCCAAGTTCGCCATGGTTCAGTTTGCCAAAGCGCGCAAAACCCCAATTTGGGTGAGTGGTGCCGCCGGTGGCCAGGTTGATCCCACTCAGATTGCCACTGCGGATTTGGCCCGAACGATTCAGGATCCGTTGCTGGCTCGACTGCGCCGGGATTTGCGAAAAGCGGGCTGGCCGGCGGCGCCCAAAAAAATGGGCGTGCACTGTGTGTATTCCACCGAACAACCCCGTTTCCCGACACCCGATGGTGGCGTGTCCAATCAGCGTTCCAGCGGGGCTGTGGCGGGCTTGGACTGTGGCGGTGGACTGGGCGCGATGATGACGGTCACCGCCACCTTTGCCATGCAATTGAGTGCCGGCGCGCTGAACTCGTTGGTTAAACGATGAAGGTCTGGGTTGCGATCTGGGTCATGGGCCTGCTGGTGCTGCCAGCCCAGGGGGCCGAGGTGCAGGGCTCAGCTAAGGTGACGGACGGCGATAGTTTGCGTATTAGCGGTGTTCGTATTCGCTTGTTTGGCATTGACGCGCCGGAGCTGCGACAACGTTGCCAGGACGCCGAGGGTGCGGATTATGCCTGTGGTGTACGCGCGCACAACGCATTGCGCAGTTTGATTAATGGCCAGCCGGTACGCTGCGTACGGGTTGATGTCGATCGCTACAACCGTTGGGTCAGCGATTGTTTCGTCGGATCCACTCACCTTAATCAGCAGATGGTCTTGCAGGGTCAGGCTGTGGCTTATCGTCGTTATTCCAACCGTCATGTCGACTCTGAACAACAAGCCCGAGATGCGAAACGGGGGCTATGGCAGGGGCGTTTTGTTTCGCCCGAACGCTGGCGGCGTCAAAATCGCTAATTGCGCCTGTGGTGATTACTCAATACTCTGCGCCGCAACTTCGTTTTGAGCTGATCCATGAACCGTTTTGATGCTTGGGTACCTTGGTTGTTTCTTGCGTTTTGGAGCGCGGGGTACTCGGTTGCGAAAGTAGCGCTGGAGTACACCACGCCCATTAATCTGCTGGCGTACCGTTTTGGATTTACGGTGTTGGCACTCACGCCGATCGTTTTGATGTTACGCATTAAGCTGCCTGATTTTTCGGCCATCAAAGCGCTGATGGGCATCGGCCTGATCTTACAAATGGGTCACTTTGGGAGTGTCTACATCGGTCTGAAATTGGGTGCCAGCGCCAATGTAATGGGGCTGTTTGCGGCATCTCAACCGGTACTGATTATTTTGGCCAGTGCGTTGTTTAGGCGCGAGATGCCCTCGCTAGCGCTGTGGTGCAGTCTGGCCTTGGGCCTCGCCGGCGCGGCCTGGGTCATTGGCATGCAGATGGACGGCGATACTGGGGTGTTGCTGGGGTCGTTATTAGGATTCTTAGCGGTGGTGGGCTTGTCGTTGGGGCAGGTCATCGAGAAGCAACGCAAGCTGGGCGTGCATCCCATCATGGGGGCCTGGGTTCAGTACGTTTTTGCTGCCCTGCTGAGCCTACCTCTAGCCTGGCTGTGGGAGGGCTTTACCTGGTCAGATCAACCGGCTTTTTACGCCTCGATTGTCTATCTTGTGATCGGAAACTCAGTGATTGGCATCATGTTGATGTTCCGCATGGTTCGCAGCGGCAGCCTGTCGCAGGTCAGCGGCATTATGTTTTTGGTGCCGGCGCTGGCGGCATTGATTGCATGGCCGGTGGCGGGTGAGTCGGTTCCATTGATCGCGTTACCCGGCATGTTCCTGGCGATGCTCGGGGCCATTTGGACTCGTCGCCTCGCCCAATAGAGGGCTCACAGCGCCAGGGCGCTGTACTTGAAACTCGGTTGTCGGCAAGGGGCTAACCCGCGAGGTTTTCAGGCGAACCATACAAGCGACCGCGAGCAGCGTGTGCAGCAGCAGGATGAATCCAAACAGGCCTGCGGGCCCCATCATCATCTTGAACGGCAATGCCAAAAGGGGACCCAATACCGCGCCGGTACCAAATAAAATCAACATCAGTCCTGCGATTTCGAGTGCCTGATCGGCTCCGATTTGGTCGGTCACTAACGCCACGGTAATGCCATATAGGGTGTACAGCGTGGCCCCCAGTGCTGCGGCAAGGGCTAGCTGCAGGGCATATAAGGGTTGCTGGAAAACCACAAAGCCGCATGCGCACAGCGCGCAGGCAAAGCTGAGAACGGCCAGTACCCGTCGACGATCGCCGCGATCTGACCACCAACCGACCGGTATTTGACCCAGGGCGCCAGCAATCAGAGCGACGGTCATGAACCCAGCGGTCTGGGACTGTGATAGTCCAATTTCACTGGTGTAAACCGGAGCGAGTGTGCCGAACGCGCTTGAGCCCAGTCCAATGATCAATACTGACAGTGCTCCCACGGGACTGTGCTTGAGCAACCTAAAGTTGGGTCGGCGCGGGGCCGTCACGCCCTGGGGCAGTGGGCTTCGGGTCAAAGCCGTCGGGATCAACGCGGCTGCGAACAGCATCGCGGCTATCAAAAAGGCGTCGATCTGACCCGGATCGACGACGGTCAAAAGTAAGTGGCCTAGGGTTAGGCCAATAAAGTTCGAAGCGGTGTAATAGCCAAAAATAGTGCCCCGATTGTGCTGGTTCGCCTTTTCGTTCAGCCAACTTTCAGCCACGGTGGCAGCCGAGGCAAAGGCAAATCCGGTCAGCGAGCGCAGAACGATCCAAGCCCATTGGTCAATCCACAGTCCGACCCAACCGACAGCGACACAGGCGATGGCAGCGACCACGGTATACGCCCGAGCGTGGCCAACGCGCTGAATCATCCGCGGTGCGATCAAACAGCCCAACAAAAAGCCAATCGCATAGGTGGAACCCATCAAACTGATGGAGGTCACATCGAAGCCTTCCGCTTGAGCGCGGATGGGCATCAAAAGGCCCTGCAGGCCACCGGATACATGGAGAAGAGTGCCACTAAGTAGCAATGAGGAAACGGAAATGAGTGGATTCACGGGGCTAACTCAATAACGACGTCGTGCCGACATCACCCGAGTAATATAGGGGATATCGCACAGGACGTGCAGGGGTTTTTTATTGAAAACCTAGGCTTGGGGGGTGGCATCTCGCCCAAACCCTTTTATCGAGTGTGCGGCCCCGAAGATCAGCCCACTCAACACCTGGGGTCGCGACGATTAAGTCCCACAATAGGTCCGGAATCCGGCGGAAAAACCGGCTGAGCCAGGACCCCAATCGTTAAAATCCCCAGGTCGCTGGAATGGGGTTTGCAACGCCAAGAGCACCTGTTCAAAGGGTGCCAAGTCGCCCTCTTGGGCAGCCTGCAGGGCGCCCTCGACCTGATGGTTGCGAGCGACAATCCATGGGTTGATCCGTGCCATCGACGCCAGGTCCGGTGACATCGCTAACCACGTCGTGCGCCATTGCTGGGCTGGTTCAGGTTCTTTGAACAGTGCCAGCCAGCGCTCGGCGTCGGGCAGGTAGGCATGGGCTTGCGTCCAATCCACTTGTTGTTGTTCTAGCAGATTCAACCAATCTTCCAAAATAGAGGCAGATAGCGGGTTCAAGCCAAGCTTGGCAGCCATCAGGCCTTCAAATTCCGCTTGGTAGTTCACCATAAAATTAGCCAGGAGGGTTTTGGCCTGTTCGATGATTGTGTCGCGCCGGAATTCGGGTTCTAACGCAACTAAACACTCAGCCAGGCGGGTCAGATTCCACTGCGCAATGCTGGGTTGATTTTGATAGGCATATCGACCGCCACGGTCGATTGAGCTGAACACCTGTTTAGGATCGTAGGCATCCATAAAGGCGCAGGGTCCAAAATCGATGCTCTCGCCTGAGAGGGTCATGTTATCCGTGTTCATCACCCCGTGAATGAAGCCGACCGACATCCATTGCGCGATCAGCTTCGCTTGGCGGGTGCAGACGGCCTGGAGTAATTCCATAGGATGACTGATCCCGGGGTAGTGCCGGGCGCAGGTGTAATCGAACAGCTGTTGCAGCTCGTCCAGCTGCCCCCGTGCCGCAAGATGCTCAAAACTGCCGATTCGAATATGACTGGCCGCGGTGCGCGCTAGGATCGCGCCGGGTTCTGGACCGAATTGGCGAGCGACGGCCTGGCCGGTGGTGACAACGGCCAGTGCGCGGGTGCTCGGGATACCCAACGCATGCAAGTGTTCACTGATCAGGACCTCGCGCAGCATGGGGCCTAATGTCGCCCGGCCATCCCCAGCCCGGGAATAGGGGGTTCGGCCCGAGCCCTTGAGTGCCAGGTCGATGAGGCCATCGGGGGTTTCAATCTCGCCCAGTAAGTGTGCTCTTCCATCCCCTAAATTGGGGTTGAAGTGGCCAAATTGGTGGCCTGAGTATGCCATTGCGATCGGTTGGCTGCCCTCAAACAAAGATTTACCCGACAAAGACGAAAGCGTGTGTGGCGAGCGCTCAATGCCCAAAGTCTGGCCGAGGGTATCGTTAAAGTAAGCCCAATCGGGTTGGGCTGTGGGGG
>JBMYYI010000015.1:0-31643 GCA_049609265.1 Litorivicinus sp.
CCGAGTAAATTTGAATTGCTTTGTCCCCTTGGGGAGGACACCCCCATTGGTCGATTTATTGCAAAAAACGGTGGCAAAGGCGGCGTCCAGCAAGTGGCGATTACGGTCGATGACATTGACGCCGAGATGGCCCGTCTAAAAGCGGCGGGTTATACCTTGCTGCAGGAGTCGCCGGTCAACGGTGCGCACAACACCCGGGTAGCTTTCTTGCATCCCAAATCCACCCAGGGGGTGTTATTGGAGCTGTGTGAACACGCCAAGGGATAGCAGGACCGACAAGGTCAGCATGCTGGCCAACGTGCCCCAGAGTACCGCGTTGGCGATCGTCACATCTTGGTGACCAAAGCGCTGTGCGAGCAGGTGCGCCAACGCACCTGCAGGTAACGCAGCCACCACGATCGCCACTTGCGCCTGCAGGGCAGGCACTCCGAGCCACCAACAGCCCAGTGCAACCAGGGCCGGATGAATCAGTAGTTTGCTCACCACTAACAGACCGCTTAGGCGCATCTGAGCTCCCATACTGACCCGCGCTCTACCCAGCGTCAGCCCGAGGGCAAACAGGGCCACCGGCGAGGCCGCCTGGGCAAGCAACGACAACAATCGGTCGATGGGCTGGGCCAGCGACAACCCGAACCCAGACCAGACCAGACCCAAAGCGATGGCCATCACCATCGGATTCTTCACACTTTCAAGCAGCACCACCAGGGTGCCTGCTTGACGTCGCGCCGACAGCACGATCGCGGTGCCGGCGACAAACAGCACATTCGTCGCCAGTGCAATGAGCACGACCCATTGCGTGCCCGCTGGACCGAATGCACTCTGGACCAGCGGAATACCTAGATACACTGAATTGGAAAAGGTCGCGCCCAAGCCCAATAGCCAACGCGGGTCAAAGGCATCAGTCATCACCCGCAGACTCATAAACAGCAGGCTCCACAGCAATACCGTGGCGCCCAAATAGGCCGCCATAAACTGCCACTGCGCCAAGGCTTCCCATGGGGTTCGAGCCATCGCGAGGAACAGCAATGGGGGCACCGCGATGTAATAAACAAAGCGGCTAAAGTCGGTTAACGACTGATCCGAGAAGCCTCCGTAGCGACGCGCCAGCATACCAATGCCAATAACGCCAAACACCGGCAGGATGATGCTAAACAAAACACTCACAGAACGAATTCAAGTGCAGCCGTGGCACACAACTGCCCGTGCTGATCCCAGGCCTGAGTTTCCAGTGACTGGCGAAGACGACTGGCGTCCTGAGTCAGTACCACCCGAGGCGCCGTAAACAGCAACTGATCGGAGCGCAACGCCTTGATGAAGTGTTGAGACGCGCGAGCCACCACCGGATTGCAGGGCACGCCACGTAATTGCTCGCAGGCTTGGGTAAAGGAAAACCACCCCGCCAGGGTCAAGCCCGTAGCGATAGCGCCACCAAAACCGACGTCCAACTGATTTTTGCACCGCGCATAGGGTGCACCAAAGCGGTGATGCTGGGTATCGCTGCCCAGATACTCGAGTTGCATGAAATCCGCGAGCGGTGTGCCGTCACGGACCCGTTCGACCAGGACCTGGATACCCTTATCCACCAATGATTTGCATGATGGTTTGCTCACCGCTGAACCTCACGGGCTGCTTGGACTTTAAGGCGTCCGCCAGCGCCTCTTGCACGAACGCCAAAGCCTCGCCCTCCTCCATCGCTAAGGCGTTCCGTATATCGCTGTATGCCGAAGAGGAAATACAACCATACAGGCGTCCATCACTGCTGAGCCGGAGGCGATCGCAATCGCCACAAAACGGAGCAGACTCATTGGAGATAAATCCAAAGGTGCCATGGGCATTAACATAGCTGTAGCTGGTGCTATTCGCTTTACGCGCTTGGCGCTGGGCCGAACCAAAAACCGACAGCAAATCGACAATTTCCTGTTCACTGACGAATTCAGCTTCAAAGGCGTTACGATCAGCTAGATGACCCATGCGCATCAGCTCAATAAAACGTAACTCGATCCCGCGTTGTGCGCAGTATTCAAACAGACCGACCAATTGATCCAGGTTTTTGGTGCGCATCGGCACCGTATTCATTTTGACGCGCAAACCGCGTTCCAAGACGGCTTCAATACCGGCCAATACGGTAGCCAAATCGCCCCGCTTGGCCATATTTAGGAAGGCTTGGGGTTCGATCGCATCCAGGCTGACGTTAATCCCACCAATCCCGGCCGCGGCCAGTTGATCCGCTTTGGCGGCCAAAAACTGTCCGTTGGTGGTCAAGCTCGAATCAATCTGCAAGTCCGGAAGTTGTTGCAGGACCACGTCAAGGTTCGGAGCGATCAGAGGCTCGCCCCCGGTCAGACGGATTTTTTTGATCCCCAATATCCGATGTAACAGACCCACTAACCGCATTAAATCCTGCCCTGACAACGCATTCGCCGAGGGTTTCAGCAGGGTTCCATCGGGTACACAGTAATCACAGGCATAGTTACACGCGCTGGTGAGGCTTAGACGCAGTGACTTGAAGCTGCGCCCTTGGCGATCGATGAGGCTCATAGCACGGTGACCCGGGGTGCGGTGTGACGGGCGACCGAGTCTCGCAGCCATTGGGCAACACCGCCGGCGACCGCTTCAGGCATATCAGGGTGCAGCCGCGATGCCCCCTGCTGCAGCACCCCTTCGATCATCGCCAGCAACAACGCAGCCATGGTCAGCGGCGAGCGCGACTCACTGGTGCAGCCGGCTTGATCTAGTAATTCAGCCAAACGAAATCGCTCGTTGTCCCAGCGCTGCTGCAACATCTGCAGCGACTCGTGTTGCTGATAATCGACCAATGATGCATGCCACTCGCGCACACAGCGTTCCTGCTCGGTCTGCAACAAACGCAAACGAACATATTCCAACAAGCGATCCATAGGGGTTTGCTGGTTGGCGGACAACACGTCCCAACGCTCAAGAAAGACTAACTCGATCAGACGGGCAACGATTTCGTGCTTGGTTTTGAAGTGCTTGTAGATTGTGCCTTTGCCTATACCCACTTCACTGGCGATCCGATCCACGGTCACGCTTTCGCCCGGCATACGCAATAGCCGCTCAGTAGTGGCCAAGATTTCTTCTTCGCGCCTCAAAAACTCGCGTTTTTTTCGTAGGTTAGATTCCACGCCGTTGTCGCTTTATTGGTTTTGGCTAATGGTATCAGAACCCTTGACCATGTTGCCGTTTTCCAAAGCCTCGCATACTGTTTTTTAACCAAGTCCAAATGAGGGTTTAAGATTGCTAAGGGTAATAGCACGACTGATCAGTCACTGGTTGCTCGCACGCAAAGACGATCCCTTCTATTTCGGGTCCAATCTGCATGCGATTCGCTATGAATTGCGCCCGGGAGATTTGATTTTGGTCGAGGGCCAAACTCGGGTAGCCCGTATTATCCAGCGTCTAACGCTATCCTCCTGGTCCCATGTCATGCTCTATGTGGGGCGTATTCACGATGTCGAGGATCGTGACCTGCGACAAAAGATTCAGGACGCAGGCCCCTTCAAGCCGGAAGAGATGATCATTTTAGAAAGTGAGATGGGCCGAGGAACCGTGGTCCAAACCTTGGATTACTATGATGGCTACCACCTTCGTATTTTAAGACCGAAAAACATCAGCTACCTGGACGTTCAGCACGTGATTAGCTATTGCGTAAAGCGCCTAGGAACACCTTACAACCTGCGGCAAATCGTGGATTTAATGCGTTTTTTACTGCCGTGGAAGGTACTGCCCAGGCGCTGGGGTAGCAGTCTGTTTCGCTATAGCCCCGATGCGCCCTCAACGGTTTGCTCCACCCTGTTAGCCGAGGCCTTTGCGAATATTAATTTCCCGATACTGCCGCTGATCAAGACCAGTGACATCACCGGGCATTACCAGTTGTTTCAAAGGAATCCGCAGTTTGTGTTTCCAGCGACCTTCGACAAATCCCCTTATTTCGATGTCATCAAAACGGCCCACGTTGACCACGGGCCCGCACGGGGGTCATATCGATTGATGCCGTGGCAGGGTCACATGCAATTAGACGATCCAGAATCGGACTTTTATGTCACAAGTCCAGCTGCGCCCGCGGAAACAAACGAGCAAAGTTCGCACTCGTCTGACGAGCCAAAACCGCCGGCGTAACGCCGCGCTGCTCGGCGACACAGTCCAGCACCCGCGGCAAAAATTTGGGCTCATTGGGTTGGCCGCGATGGGGGATAGGCGCAAGCCACGGACTGTCGGTTTCAATCAGCAAACGATCGCTGGGCACGCGGCTGGCCACCTCGCGCAGGGACTGGGCATTACGAAAGGTCACGATGCCGCTGATCGAGATATACCACCCCATTTCCAGCGCGGCCTCGGCCATCTCCCAGCTTTCAGTAAAACAGTGCAGAACGCCGGTGCACTGATCGTGTTCACGCATCAACGCTAAAGTGTCCTCGACCGCTGCACGGGTGTGCACGATGCAGGGCAGCTCCAACTCACAGGCCAATTCCATGTGCAGCGAAAAGGCCCGGCGCTGGATCTCTGGATCATTGTCTTGCTTGAAATAATCCAAGCCCGACTCGCCCAGGGCCACGACCTTGGGGTGCTGGGCTAACTGGCGAATTTGATCCGGGTTAGGTACTGCGTCGGTGTGATACAGCGGATGGACGCCGACCGAGGCGCTGACGTCCCCATGCCGTTCGGCCACTGCAATGGGGTCTTGTGCTGTTTCTAGATTGACCCCGATACACAGAAAGTGTTCGACGCCGGCTTGTCGAGCCTCTTTCAAGGCCTGATCCAAGCTTCGTTCGCCCAAATCCAGGCGATCCAGGTGGCAGTGACTATCGATCATTACAACGTATGTGTATTGGTGTCGCCACCGAGCATGCCGGCCAAGTGAGTTTCGATTCGATTGCGCAACCCGCCCTGATCTTCGACGAATTGAACGCCAACGCCCGCCGCCTTTTGACCTTGCGCGCCCTGCGGCGTTAGCCAAACCACTTTGCCTGTAATGGGGAACTTCTCAGGCTCGTTGAGCAGTGAAATCAGCAGGACCAGCTCCGCACCCAACTCAAAGGTTTTGGGCGTCGGAATAAACAGCCCACCACCGATCAAAAACGGCATGTAAGTCTGATACAGCGTTTGTTTGTCGCGAATACTTAGAGACAACATGGACGCAAGCCTAGTCGTTTATGCGTCATGCCGCCACTCTGAGCCACAGACTACCCAGGGCCCGTAACATCAGAGTGGGATTTAGCGTGACCTGTTCTAGCACCGGCTGACGCTCCTTTTGCAAGCGCGCTTGAAACTTTGCCAGCCGGCTGAGGCGTTCAGCATCGTCGATAGCCGCCTTGCCCTGCTCAACACACAAACGATACCAATCATCCAACCACACCATCACCGGCAATGGCGCAGCGGCATCGACCAAGGACTGCAACACCGTCTGACCTTGCAGGCTGGACAACAAAGCTTGGCGCCAAGCAACGCGCGCTTGTAGCAGCTCTGGCGTGGCCAGTAGCTCCAACAGCTCATCCGGCGCTTGTGTCAGTTGGATCGCCTGGTCGCGTTGGGCTGAGGGCGCACATAAAGCGTCCAACCAACTCATATCCTGGGGCGCACTGGGCAGACGATACAATCGACACCGACTCAGAATGGTGGGTGGAAGCCGGCCAGGTAGCGTGCTGGAGAGAATAAAATGGGTCCCCGCGGGCGGTTCTTCCAAAACCTTGAGTAATCCATTCGCGCCGGCGATGTTCATCCGTTCCGCTTCAAAGATTTGAATCACTCGCCTGCCGCCTTGATGGGTGGTTGTGCCCGACAGCTCGATAATGCGGCGTACGGCCTCGATCTTATGCGCGTGGGCCTTGCCCTCGGGGATCATGCTGTGAACATCCGGATGCGCATCCTGGGCCAGCCACTGACAGGATTGGCACGTGCCACAGGCCGTGCCCTGTGCGCACATGACCCGGGCTGTCAAAGCGCGGGCAAAACCGGCGACGCCCTGTCCTGGAGGTGCCACCAACAACAGACTTTGAAAGTCTGCGCCACTGATCTGATCAAAGGCAGCCTGATGCCAGGGGTATAAGCTCACGGGCATCCCTCGATCGCTTCAATCACCTGCGCCAGCACCCGGTCTGGGGCTTGCGTGGCATCAACAATCGCATAACGGCTAGGGGCGTGTTCCGCCCGGGACAAATAGGCCCGACGAACCGCCTCATGAAAGTCCAAGGTTTCTGCATCCAAGCGATCCTGAGCTCGCGCCCGACTGGCAATACGTTGCTGGCCAATCCTAGGATCCAGGTCCAAAAGAACCACCAGATCTGGCCTAAGGTCTTCCTGAACCAAGGCCTCTAATGCGGTCACACGTTGTGCCCCAAGCGCTCGTGCAACCCCCTGATAGGCATAGGTAGAATCGGTGAAGCGGTCACAAATAACGCGCTGACCTTGCGCTAATGCCGGCTTGATCAGACTCGCCAAGTGCTGCGCTCGTGCGGCAAACACGAGCAACAATTCCGTCATGCCATCAACAGACTCGTCCCGCGGCGCTAATACGCACTCGCGTATTTCCTCTGCCATGGGCGTACCGCCCGGCTCACGCGTAAAAATGGCATCGGTGAAATGAGCCTTTAAGCCCTCAATGACAGTCCCTTTGCCCGACCCTTCGCCGCCCTCGA
Organism: Litorivicinus sp.; assembly: GCA_049609265.1. Classification (GTDB taxonomy): domain Bacteria; phylum Pseudomonadota; class Gammaproteobacteria; order Pseudomonadales; family Litorivicinaceae; genus Litorivicinus. Next base: position 6,654 of record JBMYYI010000015.1, read on the forward strand.
TCACAACAAAACTCATGGCTGACTCCGACGCCGCTTCAGATAGGCCTGCACGTTCTTTTGATGCTCCTTTAGGGTCTCAGCAAAGGCATGCCCACCCTCGCCTGTCGCCACGAAAAATAGGTCTTTAGTGGCCATAGGCTGAGCAGCCGCCTGAATGGATGCGGCACTGGGCATTGCGATGGGGGTGGGCGGAAGCCCTTTAATCACGTAGGTATTATAAGGCGTCTTCTGGCGCAGGTTGCGCCGCGTGATATTGCCATCAAAATCGGGCAGAAGACCATAAATCACCGTCGGGTCGGTTTGTAACCGCATCCCCTTGGCCAGTCGTTGCTCGAATACCCCGGCGATATGCGTGCGTTCGCTAGCTACGGCCGTTTCTTTCTCGATAATGCTAGCCAGCGTCAGCAACTGCTTAGGTGACTGCAGTTGGGTCGTCTGCTTGGTGTCCCAAGCGCTCTCGAGCTGCTGCTGCAATGCGGCATGGGCACGCTTGAGTAACGCCAGATCTGAACTGCCCGGAGAAAAAGCATAGGTGTCCGGCAGAAATTGCCCCTCTGGCCAGCCCGTCAGGCCCAGCCGCTCGCTCCACTGATCTAGCTGAGCCGGCATCGTCTGCACCAGTCGTTCCTCGGCCTGCAGTGCAGCCTGCAGTTGCCAAAGATTCCAACCGGGCACGATCGTGAAGTAATAGTTAACCGACTGCCCCGCCACGATGCTGGCCAATAGACCCGCCAGCGTGCCCTGAACGGCATAGGTGCCGGCCTTTAGCTGAGTCAATTCGGGATGGGTACGGGCAATCACCCGTACATCAGGCGTCTGATCAATCCAGCCCTGTTGCTGTAATTGTTGTAACAAGTTGCCCAACACCATGCCCTTGGGCACGCTGAGTGTCTGCGTCACGGCCTTGACGGGTTGCTGTAACAACTCCTGCTGCTGTTTTACCCACCACGACAGCGCACCCAGGGCCACCATCATGGCGGCCAGCAAGGCAACCAGCCAACGCATCAATTAGATGCGCTTGAACAGCAATGAGCCGTTAGTTCCGCCAAAGCCAAAACTGTTACTGATGGCGTAATCAATTTTGTGCTCCTGGGGCGTATGCGGCACCAGATTCAGGCTCACCTCGGGTTCTGGATCATTCAGGTTAATCGTCGGCGGCGCGACCTGGTCGCGAATTGCCAACACACTGAAGATGGCTTCAACCGCGCCCGCTGCACCCAACAGGTGACCGATCATGGACTTGGTCGAGCTGACCGCTGCGTCCTTGCCATTAAGCATGCGCGTGATGCCGCGAGCCTCGGCCACGTCACCACCGGGTGTCGATGTACCGTGAGCGTTCACATAGTCCACCATCGAGCCGTCGATACCGGCGTCTTGCAACGCACCCTGCATCGCGGCTTCAGCGCCCTCACCCTGCTCAGGCGGCAAGGTCATGTGATACGCATCATCACTCATACCAAACCCAACCAGCTCAGCCAGGATGTTGGCGCCGCGAGCCTTGGCGTGCTCGTACTCTTCCAAAACCATCACGCCGGCCCCGTCGCCGAGCACAAATCCATCACGGCCACTGTCCCAAGGGCGCGAAGCCCCCTGCGGATCGTCATTACGGGTCGACAAGGCTTTGCAGGCATTAAAACCAGAAATCCCCAATGGAGTGCAGGCTTGCTCGGCGCCACCCGCCAACATCACATCCGCGTCACCATAGGCGATGGTGCGAGCCGCGTAGCCAATGTTGTGGGTTCCGGTGGTACAAGCCGTGGTAATAGCGATGTTAGGCCCTTTGAAGCCCAAGCGAATCGCCAAGTTACCGCTGATCATATTGATGATCGAGCCGGGTACAAAGAAGGGTGAAACGCGGCGAACGCCCTTTTCAAGCAACTCAATATGGTTTTTTTCGATCATGGCGAGGCCACCAATGCCCGAACCTACAGCAACGCCACAACGGCGCATATCAACCCGCTCTAGATCCAAGCCCGAGTCCTCAATTGCCTGATGACCGGCGACGATGCCGTACTGGATAAAGGTATCCATCTTGCGAGCATCTTTGCTGGTCAAATAGGGTTCGAGTGTAAAGTCGGTCACTTCACCAGCGAAGCGTGTGGTAAACGCACTCGCATCGAATCCTTGGATTTCAGCAATGCCGCTTTCACCTCGGAGCATCCGCTCCCAAGTTCCTTCGACGCTTGCAGCCAATGGGCTCAACATGCCCATACCTGTTACGACAACTCTACGTTTCGCCATGAATGTTCCTTAGCCAGCAAAAAAAGACCGCCCGTGACGAATCAGGGGCGGTCTCGGTGTTCGTGTAGCAATATAACTTAGCTGTTTGCGTTGATGTAGTCGACAGCTTGCTGAACAGTAGTGATGGTCTCGGCTTTGTCGTCCGGGATCTCGGTTTCGAACTCTTCTTCCAGAGCCATGACCAGCTCAACGGTGTCCAAAGAGTCTGCGCCCAGGTCCTGCACAAATGAAGATTCAGCGTTTACTTCTTCTTCTTTTACGCCAAGCTGTTCACAAACGATTTTCTTGACGCGTTCTTCGATAGTGCTCATCGGATTTTTCTCTCCTAATAAAAAATGTCCGTCCGGGACAAAACCCCTGACTCACCCTTTCGGATGTCGGCATTATCCATACCTTGCCAGGGAATTTCAAAATTTAGTTCATCAACATGCCGCCATTCACATGCAACGTTGTGCCTGTGACGTAAGCTCCTGATTCACCAGCTAAAAATGAAACTGCATTTGCGATATCTTGTGGCGACCCCAAACGGCCCAACGGAATTTGCTCCGCCAATTTCGCCTTTTGTTCGTCCCCCAAGGCATCCGTCATGTCGGTCGCGATAAAACCAGGCGCTACGGAATTCACCGTAATGTTGCGGCTGCCCACCTCGCGTGCCATGGCACGACTGAACCCTTCGATCCCAGCTTTGGCGGCTGCGTAATTCGCCTGACCGGCGTTACCCATTGAACCCACCACGCTGGAAATATTGATCACGCGTCCCCAACGGGCCTTGGTCATGCCCTTGAGGCAAGCTTTGGACAAGCGGAAGATACTCGACAGGTTGGTGTCGATGACGTCACTCCAGTCCTCGTCTTTCATCCGCATCATCAATGTATCGCGGGTGATGCCAGCGTTGTTCACCAACACCGCAATCGGACCCAGCTTTTCCGTGATCTGAGCCAGTGCTTGCTCAACGCTCGCGGGATCGGTGACATTCATCGCAACGCCAACACCGTTAATCCAACCATCGATGGCCTGCGCACCCGCCTCAGAGGTGGCGGTACCCGCGACGATGAACCCATCGGCCATTAACTGTTCTGCAATGGCTTTACCAATGCCGCGACTTGCGCCACTGACTAATGCAACTTTTTGCTCGCTCATGACTGTAGTCCTTGTTCCAGCGAAGCCAGATCGCCCAGTCCCTGGGTGCTCATGGCTTTATCAATCCGCTTTGCCAGCCCCGCCAATACCGCGCCGGGACCGCATTCAACCGAACGGTCGAATCCACTTGATACCAAATATTGTACTGTCTGCGTCCAGCGGACAGGGGAATAAGTCTGCTCTAACACCTGACGCTTAATCGTTTCAGGGTCAGTTTCAGGTGCCACACTGACATTCTGCACAATCGGGCACACCGGCTGATTAAACTGGATGTCGGCCATAAAACCGGTCAACTCGTCGGCCGCCGGTCGCATCAATGCACAATGGAAAGGTGCCGAAACCGGCAAAGGCAACGCACGTTTGGCGCCGGCTTCTTTTAGCAGGGGCAAAGCCCGCTCAACCGCGCTTGCCGCACCTGCAATCACCACCTGACCGGGCGCATTAAAGTTAACCGCTTCGATCACTTCGCCCTGGGCCGCATCCGCACAGACCTGAATGACTGTGGCGTCATCCAAGCCAATCACCGCAGCCATCGCACCGGTTCCCGCAGGGACCGCACGCTGCATCGCCTGACCGCGGAAGCGAGTCGCTCGAACCGCGTCTTCAAAGCTCAAGACACCAGAACACGCCAGCGCGGTGTACTCGCCCAAAGAGTGTCCGGCCATCATTTCAGGCTGCTCGCCGCCCTTCTCTTGCCAGATACGCCACAGTGCAACACCGGCGCTGAGCAACAGCGGCTGAGTGTTAGCGGTTAGCGACAGGGTTTCAGCGTCGCCCTCGCGCAACATCGCCCACATATCTTCGCCCAGAGCATCAGAGGCCTGTTCGAAGGTGGTTTGAATTTGGGGGTACTGCTGTGCGATATCCAACAGCATGCCAGGCTTTTGAGACCCTTGGCCGGGGAACAGGAAAGCGAGTTTCGACATAAGTGCTCTTAGAAAAAACAAAGGCCGCTGAGCGCGGCCTTGGATTACGACTTATTCGTCGTCTGAAGCTTCAGGCTTAGAAGCGATCACCTGGCGGCCTTTATAGAAGCCGTCTTTGGTGACGTGGTGGCGCAGGTGCTTCTCGCCACTGGTAGCGTCAACGCTTAGCGTGTTGGTGTTCAGTGAGTCGTGTGAGCGACGCATGTCACGCTTTGAACGTGTTTTACGATTCTGTTGTACGGCCATGTCGGCCTCCTATTGCTTGCCCTTCAACTGTGCCAGCACAGCGAACGGATTGGGTTTTTCTTCCGGCTGGTCTTCATGCTGCACGACCAAACCACAACTTTCAGCATGCTTGGGTACCATCGGAACCCGAAGCAGCAATTCTTCTTGAACCGCTGCGTGCACATCAACGAAAAAGTCTTCGTTGGCAAACACCGCCTCCCAGCCATCCGGTAAACGCTCCAAGTATTCCTCAGAGGTCACCACTGCCAGATCGCAATCTCCGCTCAAATCGAGCTCCATTACGTCCAGGCATCGTTGGCAAACCAACTTAGCTGAGCCCCCGATGGTCAGATGCATGGCCAGAACATTGTCTTGTGTGCGCGTAAACCGTACGCTCACCTCAACTCGATCGGACTCAAGGTTTTGCGTCACCTTGGCCAATTCGGGCATATTCTGCCACGCCAAATGACCCGATACGGTATCACCGTGGCGCTCGCCTTTGCGGGCCTCGAAGAGCCGATTCAGGGGTCGTTCAAACATAGGGCGCGGATATTAGGGAGACTAGTGCTTGGTGTCAAACAAAAACCCCATTCAATGGGTCTTGGCGTCAGCCTCGAAACACCGCGCAAAACAGCTAACTCAGGCTGGATGCCAGTTCACCTTAGATCCCAGTGATGTGGACGAGGCTCCAATTGTCGGTGAAGCACCGGCAAAACGGGCTCAGCGCTTGGCCCAGGCCAAGGCGGTCGAGGTTGCGCAACGCCATCCAGACAGCTTGGTCATCGGGTCCGATCAGGTCGCCCACCTATCCGGCCAGCTGTTGCGTAAGCCCGGCCATCATGAAGCCGCTCTAGAACAGTTAATGCAGGCCAGCGGACAACGCGTCAGCTTTGAAACCGCGTTGTGTGTAATCGGTCCAGGCCAAACACCCTGGGTAGAGATCACGCAAACGCAAATTGAATTCTGGCCCTTTGACCCAGCGACCGCCAATCGCTATCTGAAGATTGAAAAACCCTACGATGCTGCGGGTAGCTTTTATAGCGAAGCCATGGGGCAATGGCTGATCAAGTGCCATCAATCCGAGGATCCCAGCGCGATCGTAGGATTGCCCATGCTATCGCTTGGACGAGCCCTACGGGCGATGGGCATTCTCCCTTTTTAGTTCAGCAGGGGAAGGGTCCATTGCTTGAGCTGGTGAAATACCTCAACACCCAAGTTTCGCGAGATGGCCTCCAACGGCGACGGCTGCAACGTGAAATCAATGACCTGATCGGTATTGAGCTCGCTGAGCGCAAACTCCATCGGACTCAGATGCCCATCAATCAAACCCAGCTGTAACGCCTGGCGGCCGTTCCAGATCAACCCCGAGAACAAATCCGCCTCGCCATCCAAACGGGCACCACGGCCACTTTTAACACGCTCAATAAAAACCTCATGCGTGCCGGCCAGCACCGACCGCCAGTGTTCAACCTGATCCGCGTCCAGCTCACTAAAGGGATCCAATAGGGCCTTGTCACCGCCTGCAGTAATCAAACGGCGTTCAATGCCGAGTTTTTTCGCAGCCTCAGTAAAACCAAATCCTGAAGAAATCACACCGATCGATCCCACCAAGCTAGACTCGTCCGCGTAGATATCATCCATGGCTGAGGCGATGTAATACGCCCCCGAGGCGCCGATATCTGAAATAGAGGCGACAAACGGAATCGTCGGGTGTTCGTCGCGGATTCGTTTGATGCCTCGCCACACCCGATCCGCTTGCACAGGCGAGCCACCACCGCTATTGATATCCAGCATTAACCCGCGGGTACCGGGATGCTCCAGTGCCGCCTGAACCCCCGCCAGAATTTGATCCGCGTTGCTTTGCGCATCCGCCGCAATCACACCCGTGACACTAACCACGGCCAAATGGCCAGTGGCGCCGGATTCAAAGGGATCGACATTGTTCGCCCGAATCACCGAAACCAGAATAAAAGTCACATACGCCAAGGTGACCAACTTGAAAAAAATACCCCAGCGACGGGCGCGACGTTGCTCAACAAACGCAATATCTAAGCTGCGGCGTAATTCGCGCCACGCACGGCTATCTTCGTTAGGTTCGCTCATTCAGTGCCTCCAACCAGTGTGCAAGGTCGCCATCTAAAGGCGCCGAAATCTGTAGACGGCCATCCTGCCACGGGATGTCAATCTGGGCCGCATGCAAAAACATACGTTTAAGCCCCCGTTCACGCCAGCGACGATTGTCCTCGTCCAGACCGTATTTAGGATCGCCCAGAATAGCGTGACCAATCGCCTGCGTATGCACCCGAATCTGGTGTGTCCGCCCCGTCACAGGCTCACAGGCCAGCAACGTCGCGCCGTCATACTTTTTCAGGATTGAGGTACGCGTCAGCGCGAACTTTCCCTCTGGATTAACACTGGCCATCCGCTCGCCACTGCGCAGCACGTCGCGCGCTAGATTCAGCTTGACCTGCTGCTGACGCGCAGGCCACGCCCCAGACACCAATGCCCAATAGGTTTTGTGCGCTGTGCGCATACGCAATGATTCGTGCAACTGGCGCAGCGCACTACGCCGCTTAGCCAGCAAGATCACCCCAGACGTATCCCGGTCTAAACGGTGTACCAGCTCTAGCTGCTTTAACTCTGGGCGCGCCTTGCGGGCCAGCTCGATCAAACCATGACTGAGCCCGCTGCCCCCATGAACCGCCAAACCCGCCGGTTTGTTGATCGCGAGCAGGTGCGAGTCCTCGTACAAGATCCAATCAGAAAACGCCTCCAGCTGGTTCGTGGGAACGCGCACCTCACCTGCTTCGGATTGCCGCACAGGCGGCACGCGCACCACATCGCCGATCTGCAATCGATACGCTGCCTGCTTGCGTCCTTTATTCACGCGAACTTCGCCGCTGCGCACCATACGGTAAACCCGGGTACGCGGAACTCCGCGTAACTGCGACATCAAAAAGTTATCCAAGCGCTGGCCCGCACGGCCCTCGTCGATTTCGAGCATCACCGCGACCGGCTTTGGACTCTCTCCATTGCCGCGTGTGTCAGTCCTTGATACCATCAGGCCTCGCTTAAAAAGTGTCAGTGGCTCCCTCCCCGAGAAAAATCCGGGGATTTTCGGTAGAGCCCGTTAGGGGATGCATCATAACGCATCGGCCTTAATGGATATAAAACGCCTGAAAACTTTTTGCGAAATGGGGGCCACAGGCCCAATCCAGCAACCCGCCACTACATTTGCGGGCGCTGTAGACGAAAACAGTTTCAAATACCCCGGCATGGCTGGGATGACAGATAGAAACCGGAGCCCAGGCTCCGCCGTCGGCGACCCGTGAGATTCGGGTCGCCCGCCAGTGTTATGGCGAAAACAGCGCTCAGCTGTGTGAAGTGGTACGTTTAGGAACGTGCACGCAATGAAACGCATGCTGATTAACGCGACCCAGTCGGAAGAACTCCGCGTCGCGCTTGTCGATGGTCAAAAACTGTTTGATCTCGACATCGAAAACAATGCTCACGAGCAGAAAAAGGGCAATATCTACCGCGCCCGCATCACCCGTGTTGAACCCAGCTTGGAAGCCGCATTCGTAGAATTCGGCAGCGAGCGTCAGGGCTTTTTGCCACTCAAAGAAATCTCGAGCGAATACTTCGTCAAATCTCCCGACGAGATTCAAGGCCGCGCGAAAATCGAAGAGTTGGTCAAAGAAGGTACTGAGCTACTGATTCAGGTCGAAAAGGAGGAGCGCGGCACCAAAGGCGCAGCCTTGACGACCTTTTTGAGTCTAGCGGGCCGCTACATGGTCTTGATGCCAAACAACCCTCGCGCCGGTGGCATTTCGCGTCGGATCGAAGGCGAGGACCGCGGACAACTTAAGGAAGCACTCAGCGCTTTGAACATCCCTAAAGGGATGGGTGTGATTATCCGCACCGCCGGCGTGGGTCGCACCAGCGACGAGCTGCAGTGGGATCTGGATTATCTGTGCCAGGCGTTTGAAAGCATCAAACAGGCCACCCTGACCAAGCGCGCGCCCTGCCTGATTTACCAAGAAGGCGACATCATTACCCGCGCAATTCGCGACTACCTAAAGGCTGACATCAGCGAAATGCTGATCGACAACCCAGAGGTTTATGCGCGAGCCAAGGAATTTGTTGCCTCTGTCATGCCTAGCTTTGCCAACAAGGTAAAGCAGTACAGCGACGACATCCCGCTGTTCAACCGCTACCAAATCGAATCACAGATTGAATCCGCCTTTGAACGTGAAGTGAAGCTACCCTCGGGTGGATCACTGGTGATCGATCCGACCGAAGCTCTGGTCAGCATCGACATCAACTCCGCACGTGCGACCAAAGGCAGCGACATCGAAGCGACGGCTTTGAACACTAACCTTGAAGCGGCCGAAGAAATCGCACGCCAGCTGCGCCTGCGGGACATGGGCGGCTTGGTCGTCATCGACTTTATCGACATGAGCCCTGCGAAGAACCGTCGGGCCGTTGAAGAGCGCATGCGCGACTCGTTGAAACATGACCGTGCCCGCGTCCAAATTGGTTCGATCTCGCGCTTTGGTTTAATGGAAATGAGCCGCCAACGCTTGCGTCCGTCACTGGGCGAGACCGCCGGTCACGTTTGCCCCCGCTGCGTCGGCACTGGCTACATTCGGGATCTACGCTCGCTGGCACTGGCGCTGCTACGTCTGATCGAAGAAGAAGGCAGTAAAGACAAAACCGGTGAAGTCCGTGCGCAGGTTCCTGTGGATATTGCGACTTTCTTGCTCAACGAAAAGCGTCTGCAGATTCGTTCGATCGAAAATCGCAATCGCATCCGCGTTGTCATTATCCCCAACCCGCATATGCAAACGCCTCAATTCGAAGTTAAGCGTCTGCGTGATAACGAAGTCGACCTTGATAGCTTTGATTTAGAGGCCACCCAGCCTGAGAATCTGGAAGTCGCTTACGAGCCTGAAGCAAAACCTGCCGCGCGTGAGCAAGCTGCCATTACCTCACTGGCACCCCCGCCGCCACCTCCGGCTGCGGTCGAAGCGGTACCCGCTGAAAAGCCTGCACGTAAATCAAACCAAGAGCGCCGCAAAGAGTCGAAGCCCAAGGGGCCTAGCAAAGCAGTGGTGACTGAAGCGCCCAAGGCTGGCCTATTCAGCCGCCTGGTCGCAGGTTTGACTAATTTGCTGGCTGATGACCATGAGGCGGACAGCAAACCTGCTGACAAGCCCCAAGAGACATCACAGGAGCGTGAAGACAAAGGCGAACGCACTTCACAAAACCGCCGTCGCCGTAATCGTGGCAACCCTCGCCGTCGTCCTCGTGAAGAGGCGCAGGAGGTAACCACTATCGAGCCAGCTGCCGATTTGCCGCCGGCACAACAGGCCAGCGAAGAGGAAGGCGAAGGTCAACCGCGCCGTCGTCGTCGCCGTCGTCGTCGCAGCCGTAGCGACAGCCCGGAAAACACGAATGCTGTGGAAACTCAGGCGGAAAACCAAGAGCCGGTCGCTGAACAAGCGGCTCAACCCGTTGCCAAGCCGCCCCATGGACGCGCTGAAGTGATGGTTCAGGAGGGCCTCGCACCGCGTGCGAATCGAAAGACTCACGCACAGCGTAGTGAGCAGGCTGCGCCTGCTGACGAGGCAGCTGCGGTTGAAGCGGAGAGTGCAGCACCCGTCATCGCTGCCACGCCGGTCACCGAGGGTGAAATTGTAGACAGCACGACTGTCACTGAATCCGCTGTCGCTGAAGCGCCGAGTGCTGACTCATCAACGCCTGCGGAGGTCGAAGCAAAAGTCGAAGCCGAAACACCTGCAAGCAGTGAAGAAAAGCCCAAGCGTCGCCGCCGTCGCCGCAGCACCAAGACGGAGACAGCGGAAGAAACCAAGGCAGATAACGCTCAGGAATCTAAGGCGAATGAAGGTTCGAGCGAGAGTGCTGAGCCTGTGGTCGCTGAACCTGTGGTCGCTGAACCTGTGGTCGCTGAGCCTGCGGTCGCTGAGCCTGTGGTTGCTGAACCTGCGGTGGTTGATGAGGCCCCTGCGGCTGATTCCGTCGAATCCGAGCAACCCGTGGCTGAAGCGGTAGCCGAAGTCGTCGAGTCCGAGGACGCCGCAAGCACCCAGCCGCAAGAAAAACCGGTCGCTAAAAAGCCTGCGCGAACCAAAGCCCGTGCTGCCAATGACCCGCGCGAGCGTCGTCGCCAGCGCCTAGAAGCCAAGGCCAAGGCAGAAGCCGCAGCCAAAGCAGAAACGGCGGTGGAAGAAGCACCGCAGGCGGAGTTGCCGGTCGAAGCGGTGGCCGTTGAAACACCCATCGCGGCTGTCGAGACCGCTAAAACACCCGACGTGCCCGAGGTACCTGAAAGTATCGCCCGCACGGCAGATCTGTTCGAGTCGGTTGAAGACGCGAAGAAAGACTAGTTAGAGAATTCGGGGTTCTGGCTCTAGCTGGACCCCGAAGCGTTCTTTGACAGAATCTTGGATAGTTGAGGCCAAGTCCATCAGGGCTTGGCCTTTTTCATGCCCGTAATGCACTAATACCAAGGCATGCGTAGGACTGACCCCCACTCCCCCCTGGCGATATCCCTTCCAACCGCATTGATCAATTAACCATGCGGCGCTGAGTTTGACGCCCTTGGGCTGGTCAAAATTTGGGATATTCGGGTAATGCTCGCGCAAGTCTGCCGCCACATCTGCATCAACGATCGGATTTTTAAAGAAGCTACCGGCGTTCCCCAACACGGCAGGATCGGGCAGTTTGCGTTGTCTCACTCGCACGACCGCCTGCATCAGGTCTTGAATCCGGGTGTGTTCCAAGCCGCCCAATTCCTGGCGCAGGTCAGGATAACGAACCGGCGCAACAACGCTTTGGTGCAACGTCAGTTGAACCTGAGTAATCACGTAACGATCACGCTGGGCCTTGAACAGGCTATCGCGGTAAGCGTACTGCGACTGGCTCGCGTTCAACTCAACAAAGGTTTGCTGCTCTCGATCATAGGCCCGCACGACCGGATCAAGATCAGCCAACTCGACTCCGTAGGCACCTATATTTTGGACCGGTGCAGCACCGACGGTGCCGGGAATCAAAGCCAAGCTCTCAAGCCCTTGCAGCTGACAATCCTCGACGCTCCAGCGGACCGTTTCATGCCAGGACTCGCCGGCCCCAACACACACGCTGAGTCCTGTGCAGCTGCGACCTAAAATGGCAATTTGAACAACCAGCCCTGCCACATCCTGTGCGATGACTAAATTCGAACCACCGCCGATCAATGTGACCGGCAATTGTTGGGCCTCCGCCCATTGCAATGCTTCTAACAGCTCGGATTCACTGTGAACCGACACGAAGTACTCCGCTTGAGCCGCAAAGCCCAGCGTGGTGTGGCCCGTCAGATCGTGCTGCGCTAGCGGTTGGATTGCCATTGCTCAATCCAGTGAACCGCCGCGGTATTGATCAACTCAACGACGTCATGGAAGCCCTGTTCCCCGCCGTAGTAGGGATCAGGAACATCGCCTAAATCACGTTCACCCAAATCCAACAAGCGTCGAACTTGAGCTCGGCTAGCGTGTGGCTGTATCGATTTCAGATCCTCTAGATTTTGCTGATCCATGGCAAAGATCCAATCGAACTGCTCGAAGTCCTGTGGCTGTACCTGCCGGGCGCGCAAATCATCAATGGGATAACCGTATTTACGAGCGATTGCCTGCGAACGAGGATCCGGTGGATTACCCATGTGATAGGCTGCTGTGCCGGCGCTGTCGGTCATGGCATCAATACCGGCCTGCGCCATCTGCGCACGGAAGATACCCTCCGCGGTGGGCGATCGACAGATGTTTCCTAAGCACACAAACAACACTTTCATCGGGCACGCCACTTACGGTCTAGGGCTTGCAGTTGCTCATGCGTATCAATGCCCGGGCTGGAGGGTGCGCAGGCGGGGGCAATCCAGATACCTTCGCCGGCCTCCAATATACGTAACTGCTCGAGTTTTTCTGCGAGCTCCAGGGGGCTGGCTGGCCATTGGACAAATCGCTGTAATAGGCCCGCGCGATAGGCATAAATACCCAAGTGACGCTGTACAACGTCGGACTGGACCACCTCAGGCGCCGTATCGCGGAAGTAAGGCAGGCTGGCCCGCGAGAAATATAAGGCACGTCCAGTACTCGCGCGGACGACCTTGACCACATTTGGATTCTGGTAATCCTCGTAATGCTGCAACGGTTCACTCAGGGTCGCCATCGCCGCCTGCGGCGAGTCCAGCAACAGCTGCGCTACCTGATCTAGCAGCAAGGGCGACACGTCTGGTTCATCACCCTGCAAGTTGACTAACACCTGATCGTCGGAGCAGCCGAGTAATTCGGCGACCTCGGCTAACCGATCCGTACCCGAGGGATGGTCGGCTCGGGTCATGACCACTTCAGCGCCAAATCCACGGGCCACTTCAGCAATCTGCTCATGATCAGTCGCGATCAGAACCCGATCGGCCTGACTATCCCGGGCACTTTCCCAGGCCCACTGGACCAGCGGTTTGCCGGCAAGATCCAGTAGCGGCTTTCCCGGTAATCGAGTTGAGCCATAACGGGCGGGGATAACACAGATATAACTCATGTTCGGTCCAGTTTTTCGTTGAGCGTCAGGTCGCGAGCGTCGTCTTCAATCAACCGCGGGATAGCGTCAATGATGGGGTAAGCCTTGGCGTCGGCATAACACCACAGCTCATCGTTTTTTTGGGTCAGCTTGCCCTTGCAGACCGGGCAGACCAACAAGCCCATTAATATCTTTTGCATTGCTGTAAGTACTGCTGCCAACGTTGGGTTAACTCTATGGCATTGACCTGGGCCTCGACCACCCAAGTCTCGTCGCCACCAATCGCTCCAGCCTTGACCGCATCTTTGTCGGTCATCAGAACAGGGGCACCGGTTAAACGATGCTGAATTGAGTTTTGATAATCAAAGTGATCTGGCAAGGGGAGACGGTTTAGCACATAACCCGCGGCCTCCAACTGCCGGAAGAACGCCTCCGGATTGCCAATCCCGGCGACTGCATCGACTCTGGGATGGTGGTTCAAGCCATGTAAAGGCAACGTCTGCTGAGTTAACACATTGCGCAACGTCATGGCCTGCACTTGAAAGCCCATTCGGCCGGCTGTGGGGCTGGATGAGCGTTCAACCACCCAGTCTACGGTTTCTTCACGCTGAGGCGACTCACGCAGAGGGCCGGCGGGCAATAGTCGGCCATTCCCCAACTGGCGTTCGCCATCAATCACCAGAATTTCCAGATCTCGCCACAACGCGTAATGCTGCAAGCCATCATCAGAGATCACCAAATCCACATCCGAGGTGTGCAGTAGCATCTCGACCGCTTTAACTCGGTCGGTACACACCACAACCGGAGCACCGGTTTGAATGTGAAGCATCAAGGGCTCATCGCCCACCACCTGGGGGTCGCTGAATTCGGTCACCCGGCGCGGCCAGGCGCTGGGCATCCCGCCATAACCACGGCTGACAATGCCAACGCGCACCCCTTGCTTGAGCGCGCTGGTCACTAGATGCCCGACTAGCGGCGTTTTGCCAGTGCCGCCGGCGGTTAGATTTCCCACCACGACCACTGGAACGGAAAAAGGTGAGCTGGCCTCACTCCAACGCTGCAATGCTTCGCGACGGCGGCGACGACTGACCCATCCGGTCAGCCAGCTCAGCGGCGCCAGTGCCTGCGCCCGCCAATCACGGCCGTACCAAATTTGATCCCAGTTCATGCCTCACCCTGGGCGTGGAGCTGCTGGTAAAGTCCACCGCGCTGAATCAGCTGATCATGTGTTCCGCGCTCGGCCACCCCACCATCCGCCATGACTAGAATTTCGTCCGCATTTCGAATGGTCGAGAGTCGGTGCGCAATGACTAACACCGCCCGCTGCTGTGACAGCAGCTCAAGTGCCTCTTGGAAAGCTCGCTCTGATAGGTTGTCCAGGGCGCTTGTGGCCTCATCCAGAATCAATACCGGCGCATCCACCAGTAGGGCCCGGGCAATCGCCAATCGCTGACGCTGACCGCCGGACAGCTGGGTGCCTTCGCTACCCAACTTGGCATCCAAGCCCCCTTCCAATTTGTTTGCAAACTCTGCCGCCTGCGCAAGTTCGAGCGCTTCCCAGAGTTGCTCATCCGACCGGGCCAAGCCCAACGTCAGGTTTTCACGCAGGCTGGCGTCAAAAACTACCACCTGTTGACCCACCCAGGCTAACTGGCTGCGGAAGGCTTCAAGGCGATAGCGATTAATATCCTCGCCATTGAGCGTAATACGGCCAGCCGTTGGCTCATAAAAACGCGAAAGCAACGCGGCAACCGTCGTCTTTCCGGCGCCCGACGGACCCGCCAATGCGGTAATTTTTCCAGGTCGCAGCGTTAGTGATAGATCACGAATCGCCAACTCGTCCTGTGAGGTATACGCAAAATCCACCGATTCAAATTCGATCGATTCAAAGGCCGCCGGGGTCAAGTCACCGCTATCACGCTCCTCACCCTGATCGAGTACTTCGAACAGATCGCCAGCCGCCGCTAATCCGCGCTGCAGCACGGCTGAGATCTCAGACAGCTGACGAAGGGGCTTGGCCATCATGGAAGCGGCGGTAATAAAGGCCACGAAAGTACCGGTGCTGGCTTCACCCAAAAAGCCCGGGGATAACGCAAGCCACACCAGAAATGACAGCGACATGGCCACTAACAGCTGAATCAGCGGCACACTGACAGCGCGAGTGCCGGCCAGCTTTAAGTTTTGCTTGCGGTTGCGATCGCTGACCTCAGCAAATTTTTCGGTCGCCATCTCCTGGGCACCAAACACCCGAAGTACGCGACTGCCCTCGACGACCTCACCGACCTTCTGGGTTAGATCACCCATAGAGTCTTGAATACGTTTAGATTGTCGACGAAAGGCCTTACCAGCTGCGGATACCACCAAGCCAATGAGCGGAGCGACGGCAAAAAATACCAGGGTCAGTTTCCAGTCGATCCATAGCATGTAACCCATCAGACCAATAACGAACAACCCTTCGCGGACCATCACGGTGACGGCGGTTGTCGCCGCCTGAGTCACCTGTTCAACGTTAAATGTAATGCGGCTAACTAGGTTGCCTTGACCGGACTGATCGAGCAGAGACACCGGGATGGTTAAATACTTTTTGAACAGATCAATGCGGAAGTAATGGACCAAGTTGCGGGCGACCACCTCCAGAAAGTAGGTGCCTAAAAAGGTCCCCACGCCGCGCACAGCAAAGATGCCCACCATGATCAGTGGGAGTCGCAGGCGGTCGTTGGGGTCTTGAACTTCAATCGCATCCACCAGCTGCCGCATGATGTCTGCCAGCGCCGCGCCGGAGGAGGCGTACAGCGCAAAGCCGAAAATACCCAGACCAAAAAATAGTGGGCTTGCTAATGCCCGTTTGAGCAGGCGCTTATACAACCGCCAATCTTGATTATTCACTGACCCTGCTGGGGTTCCTGTGCTTGGAAATGCAGGCTATTTACGCCGATTTGAGAGGATAAATCCAGCAAAGTCATGACAGATTGATGGGGTGCCCGTGCATCAGCCGCGACGATCAGCTCAGTCTGCGGGGTTAATTGGCGCTCCAGCTCCGCCCCCAGCTGTTGGCGAGTTTGCATCGCACGATCGCCGATCTGCCACTGACCCTGGGCCGTAATCCGGACCTGAACCGACTGTGCTGGCTGCTCGGGTGGCTTGCCACTGGCCTGGGGTAGGCGGATCTCAATAGCTGACTCGTCCAGAAACGTGGAGGAGACCATGAAAAAGATTAATAACAGGAACACCACGTCGATCAACGGCGTCAGGTTGGGCGTCGCCGGATCGCTGAGGGACTCCTGAAAGCGAAACTTCATCAGGCCGCCTGTCGATGCGACGCAACTACACCAGCAGGCACGCTGAGAAAGCGTTCACAGCAGCCTTCGATTTCGTGCAGTAAATGACGTGCCCTGCGTAGCAACAGCCGATGCCCAATCAGCGCAGGAATAGCCACCAATAATCCGCTGGCCGTCGTAACCAAGGCCTGGGAGATGCCGCCAGCCAACTGAGACGCATCCCCGGCCCCATGAATCATCAGAGCGCCAAAGACATCAATCATGCCAATGACCGTACCCAGCAGGCCCATCAGGGGTGCAACCGCGGCAATCACGCCGAGTAACTCTAAATGACGCTCTAGTTGGCGAACAACCACTGCACTGTTGCCCGCCAGACTGGCCTGACGCTGATCACGACCCTGACCCGCCGTGACCGCCTGGCTAAGCAGCTGACCCAGCACCCCACGATCCTCGAACGCCGCAGCCTGAGCCGGTGAGAGCTGAGCGATCGATTCAGCCTGATCCTGGATATCCCCGGGCAAGATTCTGCTTCGACGCAGCATCCACAGACGCTCAAGGATGATCGCCAACGCCAAAATGGATGCGACCAAAATTGGCCACATCAGCCAACCGCCTTGTTGCAAATACATCATGCTGGGTCCTCGCCACTATCCCCATAAGCGTAGCGTGGCCCCGGAGTTTTGCGCATGACACGGGTCCAATACGAGTCCGAATACAGGGGTCTGGGTGTCAACACGTTCTGAGACAGATCAATATAGAGCGTGCCGTGCTGCCCCAAACGCCAGGTCTGGGCCCCAACCGCTTGCCACCCCTGCTCGACTTCCGGCGCCGGATGCGCCCAGCGTCCAAATTTTGCCTGGCTAAACACAACGTGCGCGGGGTTTTGCAACTGAGCCACATCCACGCTGAAACCATCCCGTGCACCATGGTGCGCAGCCACGACAATGTCCGCCGGCTTTACGCCTTGCTGAGCCCGAGCCAGCGCCCATTGCTGTTCCCGCGGCGCATCACCCAGGATCCAAATCGATCCCGCTGGAACTTGGATTTCCACCACGCAGCTGGCAGCGTTTTTTTGATGGGGCGGACCCCCCCAATGCACATTCACGCGAACCGATGCCCACGCCCAATGTTGCGACGCAAAGCAAGCCGCTCCCTGGGTGCGACCGGGCTCCCCGCTGAGCACCTGCCCCAGGCTGAAACGCTGCGCCAGCGCCTCAAATCCACCGGCATGATCGGCATCACCATGGCTTAAAATAACGCGATCTAACTGGCGCACGCCCTCTGAGCGAAGCTGTGGAATGGCCTCCCATCCGACCGCCCCCATCTGTCCTGGTTGAGCGGGAGCCGCATCGATCATCCAATGTTGCCCGCCAACACTGAGCCGGGCGGCTTGCCCAGCCCCGACACTGTATAGCCACAAACCCTGGACAGGCGGGACAAAAAATAAGGGCAGACAAGCCAACACTCCCACCGCCAAGACTGGCCAAAGCATCGCCAAGGCCAGACAAGCCAACAAAGCACCCTGCGCCCAGGACAAGCTGTAGTGCGGTATCCAAGAGAGATATTGCAACAGGGCATCTGAGAAAAAACTCCAAGGCCACCACTCTCCCAGGATCAGCCCAAAGATGAGTGCCGGCGCGCCCAGCAATCCGACCAGTGGAACCCAAAGCGCATTGCTGAGCACACTCATCACGCCGGCGCCGAGCCCCATCAAGACCGATAAACTCGATAAGCCCAGCAGCACTGCACAGGCCTGGCGCAGGCGTGACACCCCGGCCCGGTGACAAACCAAAATCCATCCGACGGCCCCAAAGGACAGGGCCATCGCAGACTGCCCCGCCGCCGCAGGCCAAATCACCAAGCAGACGCACAAACAGACATACCAAAGTGTTGAAACATCCCAGCGCCGCCAGCCACGATTCGCCCACAAAAGGACAAACCCTAAAAAGGCCCGCGTAATGGGTAATCGGGTGGGTAGCGTCCAGACCACCAGCGCGACCGCCAGCACCAGCGAAGGCCGACGCGCCATTAAGCCCCCGCGAAACTGATTAACCGATGGCAGGGCAACGCTGATCAAGCTCACGGCCATGGCCAAGTGCAGCCCAGAGGGCGAGAACAGATGCCCCAGGCCAGATTGCTCCAACGCAGCCTGGCGCGCTTGTCCCCAATTGGGCTTTTCACCGAGCAACATACCTCGACCCAGCCAAGCGCCGGCTGGCGAAGCCTTAGCTAACGAATCGTGCCAACGCTTGCGTATCGTGTAATTCAATGGCGCCGGTGCGATCAATTCCTGCTGGCCCCGCTGGATCCGTGCGCGGCCCCGAGTGCCCTTGGCCAATTGAGCAAAGGCCATATCCCGGGCCGCAGGAGTCACCGCAATTCCCTTTAACTTGACCCGAACCCGCCAGGTTTCGCCTATTTGGCCCCGCCACTGTAAAACCGACCAGCCCAGCTGGATGGGTCCCTCATAGGGACCATCGAGGATAGTCGCATCACCATAGGCCTGGCCCCGGCTATGGGTTTGACTATGTAGCTTTAAGGTGACGACCGCGCTGGCCTGAAAATCCTGCGGCCATAGGGCAATCGCCAATTGAGTTAATCGGCCCAACTGCACCGCCGCCACAAAAACGCACACAGCCAGCCCCCGTCCGCCCACACCCAACAGCAGCAAAACAACGCACAAAGCGCCCAGACCTAGACTAAGGTGGGGTGACAAAAAACCCGGTAGGAACAGGGCAAACACAAGACCTAGGTAAAACATCTGGGTAGACTGCCTACCCGCGCGCTGACGCGCTCACCCGCAACGACAACGACGTCACAATTTCGAGCACGGGATTGCTATGCCTAGGAAGCTAATGCGAAAGCTGATTCCGCACCCTACCAGTCTAAAGAACTCGTGGGTCGGTGGCTTTTTGGGCAAGCTGTTTGAAGACCCTTATTTGTTTCACCTCAATCGGCGCTCGGTATCACTGGGGGTCATGGTCGGTCTGTGGTGGGCGTTTACGCCGCTGCCTATTCAGATGCTGCCGGCCGCATTAACCGCCTGGTTGATCCGAGCCAATCTGCCGATCTCCGTCGCCCTGGTGTGGATTAGCAATCCCATCACGATGCCACCAATCATGCTGACCTGTTATGCCTTGGGGGCATCGGTGTTGGGTATGCCCATCCTGCCACCCGAGTCGGGTATGTCCTGGGAATGGGCGCGCGATCAGCTGGCCTCGATTTGGGCGCCGCTGTTGCTGGGGTGCTTTATTGTCAGCACGGCCAGTGCCCTGCTGGGTTATCTAGCCATGCGTCTATGGTGGATTTCCCAGGTACGTGAAAGCTGGCGCCAACGAAAAGCTAAGCGAGCTTCCCGCCTGTAAGCGTCAGCTGACGATCGGTTTGCTGCGCAAGCTGTAGATCGTGCGTGACAATGACCAACGCCAACTGGGCCTCGCGTACCAACTCTGAGAGCATCTGTTGAATCTGATCCGCGGTTTCACCGTCCAAATTACCGGTCGGCTCGTCCATCAACACCACCGGCGGAGCCGGTGCTAACGCTCTGGCAATGGCCACCCGCTGACGCTCGCCCCCAGAAAGCTGGCTTGGTGCGTGGCTTAGCCGGTGGCCTAGCCCGACTCGATCCAACCACTGTGATGCAATGCGCATCGCATCACTTGAGCGATGCCCTGCAAGACGCAACCCGAGGGCCACGTTCTCTTGAGCCGTGAACTCCGCAAGCAAATGGTGGAACTGAAAGACCATGCCCAGACGGCCGGCACGCCAGTGATCTCTGGCGCTGGCCCCAACCGGATATGGCTGCCCGCAGAGTTCAACCTGCCCCTGGCTGGGCAAACTCAAACCGGCTAACAGATTCAGCAAGGTGGTTTTTCCGCTACCTGAGCGACCTACGATGGCGACTTGTTCTGCGGGATACAGCGCAAAATCGAGACTTTCGAACAGGGTAAATTGACCGTTGCCCTGACCAAAATGCTGAGATAAACCACGCGCGGTTAAAACACTAGTGTCCACTGGCAAGGACCTCCGCTGGTTGAGTCCGAGCCGCTCGCCAAGCGGGATATAAGGTCGACAACAAGCACAACCCAAATGAGCCGACAACGATGGTAATCACATCCGAGGCTCTGGGCTCGCTGGGCAGGTACGAAATAAAATAGGCATCTGCAGAGAACAGCACAAACCCAAAGGTCTGTTCGATGAAGTCCAAGATAGCAGGCACATTGAACGCCACCGCCAGGCCAAGAATCGAGCCGCCCAACACCCCCACTAAACCAATACTGACGCCCTGAACGATGAAGGTGGCCAACACCTGCCCCGGCCCCATCCCCATGACGCGTAACACCGCAATGTCAGGGCGTTTGGCGTTCACTGTCATGACCAATGTGGCCACGATATTAAAAGCGGCGACGGCCACGATCATGGTCAGCAATAAACCGATCATGGTCTTTTCAAGGGCGATCGCCTGAAACAAGTTGCCATGGGTGCGGGTCCAGTCGCGGGCCCGGAACTCGTCCCCGGCCAACTGACGAAGCTGTGCCGGCGCAGTGAACAGGTCGTCAAACTTGACCCGAATACCATCCACACTGCCTTTTTGCCGCTTTAACTTAGCCGCATCCTCCCAGTGCAGGTAAGCCAGGGTGCCGTCCAGCTCAGCGCCGACTTCAAAAATGCCCACTAGGGTCAAGCGTTTTAGCCGAGGTCGAACCCCCGCCACCGTAAGGTTGGCCTCAGGAATCAATAGCGTGACGGGGTCGCCCAGATCTAGGCCCATTCGTCTGGCCAACAAACTACCCATGACAATTCCAAATTCACCGGGCGCAAGATTGGCCAGCTCTCCGGCTTGCATGTGCTCGGGTAAGATCGAAACGTCCGGTTCCAAAACGGGATCAATGCCGTAATAAACCAGCGGGTTGACCTGTCCGCCCTGGGTCAACATCCCCTGCCCCTCCGTCCAAGGGGCTACGCCGGCCACACCGGGCGTTTGCCGCAAAGCGGGCAGACGGTTCGACCAGTCCTGCAACGGCACATCAGAATACAGGACTCCATGCGGCACCATGCCCAGAATTCGCGTTCGCAGTTCCTTGTCAAACCCGTTCATGACGCTGAGTACGACGATCAGAACCGCCACGCCCAGCACCAGGCCCACCATCGACACGGCAGAGATAAAGCTGACGAAAGATTCACCTTTGCGGGCGCGGGTGTAGCGCAGGCCAATGGCCAAAGGAAGCGGTAATTGCATGGGCGCATTCAACCACAGTCCTAGCCAACCCCCAAGGCACAAGGGCAAGCTCGCCATGCCCTGCTATGTTTATGACATGACAAATGAACGTAGAAATTACTTTCGCATGACCCAGCGGGTTGCGATGGAAATCAAACCCCTGGACCCAGCCCGAGCGACCGACCCTTCAGCCCCCTTAGCGGATGACGGCACCCAGCGCTTTCGATTGCTCAGTGAATTGGAAGCCATGCACGCCGAGAGCCAAAGCCTATTGTCCAGCCTGACCCGACGCGACCCCGAACTGTCCCGTTATTTGCGCCTGATGGATCGGAAAATACGGCTGATCGCTGAGGCTTGCGTTGATCACGACGAAGTCCCCTTGCCTGACGATGAAACCGAGGTCAATTTGAGCGCTGGAGGCCTGAGCTTTATCAGCCAAAGGGCACTGGAGCGCGGCAGCTATTTTGCAGTCCGCCTGCTGCTGTTGCCTGAGCGCGCGGGTTTACTGTTAAAGAGTCGAGTAGTCCGCTCCAGCGCCAAGGATGATCATTGGCTGATTCAGTGTGAATTTCTGCATATCTCAGAATCCGACCGCGCGGTGATCACGCGCCACCTACTGCAGGTCGAGCAACGCAAACGAGCTTTGGAGATCGAATCATGAAGTCTTGGATCGGATGCGCGGCATTGGCGTTCAGCAGCTGGACCTGCGCCCAAACACTACAGATTCCATTGGGACAGCAAGGCGATCCGGATCTGCGCACGCCTGATCGTGGATCCAGCATGTCCAGCGTTGCTAGGCATTATGGTCAACCCAGTAAAATCCAAGCCGGGGTCGGCGATCCGCCGATTGCGACTTGGCATTACCCCCAATTCCGAGTCTACTTCGAGTATGACAAGGTTATTCATAGCGTTAAAAATCCTGTGCCTGACGCTAGCACCCCTGACACAGGCCAGTGAATTACGGCTGGTATCACTGACACCCGCGATCACTGAGACACTCCAGGCGCTGGGGCTGGGCGAGCAGATTATTGGGCAGGATGAGGCCAGCGACCTCGCCACGCCGGTCGTGGCGAATTATCAACAAGTGAACATTGAAGCGATGATCCGGCTAAAACCCACCCATGTCATCGCCTGGGAGGATTCACTGCCGACTCACCTAGCCGCGCGACTGGCGGATTTTGATATCCCACTGCTGATACACCGCACCCGCACACTGAACGCTTGGTTGAATAGCTCGACAGAGATTGCGGATGCCCTGAACGTAACGGATCAGCCCATTCAGGCGTGGCGCGCACAGTTAGCGGAGCTGGGCGCGACCTATCAGGATCGCCCCCCAGTTCGCGCGGCCTGGCTGTTTTGGGATCGCCCACTGATGGTCTCGGCCGGTGCCGGCTACCTGAGTGAACTGCTGGCCCTGTGCGGCGCAACCAATGTTTATGGTGAGCTGGATCAAGTCAGTGCCACGATCGATCCCGAAACACTCTTTCGACGCCAGCCGGATCTGTTTATCGCCGATGCTGCATGGATTGATGCCTTGCCGATGCGCGCGACCTTGAACGGAACCAGCTGGCAGCCGCCAGCGGATTTATTGTCCAGACCCGGCCCTCGACTGCTTGAGGGTGCATCCCAGCTATGTCAAGCCGTCGACTTTCGTCGCGCCCAGCTTTGATATTCAACGCCCAATGCGTACAATCGCGCCGCGGTTAAGGTGACCGACTGGCGTCGGTGTAACAGGGAACTCGGTTTAAGTCCGAGGCTGCCCCCGCAACGGTAAGCACGCGCGAAATCTTGCGCCCACGGCATAGCCACTGTCTGTACGGATGGGAAGGCGTCGTGGGTTCCATAGGACGGGAAGTGTGTGAGCCCGGAGACCTACCTTAGCTATGTCTAACTCACCTACGCGGGCGGCGTGGGCCATGGAGTTCAAAATGAAGAAGTCCTTTATTGCGGCCGCTTTGGTCGTGGCTGGTCCTGTATCAGCCGAAATTGATCCGATTGTTATTGTTGGCGACCGTAACGAACAACCCGTCTCGCAAGCTGCACAGTCGATACAAGTCATCACGCGCCAACAGATTGAAGATTTCGGGATTAGCTCGGTCGGTGAAGCGCTAGCGCAACTGGCCTCTGTTTCATTGCAGGACAGCCAGGGAAATGGCAACAACACCCAAGTAGCGATTCGCGGCTTCTCGAACGATGCCGCCCAAAACGTGACAATTTTGATTGATGGCGTCGTTGTAGATTTTGTGACCAAAGAAGGAGGCCGCATTGATCTAGTCAACATGGACCGAGTGGAACGAATCGAGGTCATGAATGGCAGTGGCGGAGTGCTGTATGGAAACGGAGCGACTGCCGGCGTAGTGAATATCGTGACCAAGCAATCCACAGGCAATCAAGATTCAATCGCAGCCACTGCGGGTAGTTTTGGTCTGGGAGCCTTGTCACTGAACGGCAGTAGAACTAACGAGGAAGGTGGGGTTTTCTCTTATTCGCTGGGCACGCTGAGTCGGGATGGATATCGCAACTTCACAGAAACCAAGCACGACAAAATAAACCTAAGTTATCGAGTCAGAGAAGGCGCCACGCTATTTGAAACCCGAATCAACGGGAGCAAAGAAAAACGCTACACCCAAGGAGCGACCCAACTCTCCACTCTTCAGAACGACCGCCGTAGCGGTGGAGCACTGGACGTTTACGACTATGATCGGTTGGGTTTTGCACAAACGATCGCCGTTGATTCAAACGCAGGTGAAACACGCCTTGTCTTGTCACATCAAACAAGTGATCAGTTCACAAAAGCCCAGACCTACACCAGTACCAATGATACCGAGCGCGACGACATCCGCTTGACCCACTCGTTTGATACGACACGGACTCACACATTGTTGGGTTTAGAAAAAAGTCGAAACGTTTATGAATACTACGGGCAAAAACGTGCAGAAACACAGGCTGCGTTTGCGCGCAGCTCGCTGTATTTGAACAACACTCGCCTGATCGCCGGTCTGCGCTCAGAGCAAACCGACATGCAAAAAAATGGCAGTCGGACCTTCTCAAACACCGCCTACGAGTTGGGTTTGGTTAATTCAATCTCAGATGAGTGGACCCTTAAACTGCGCGCGGACACACAATTTAGAACACCGTCTTTAGATGAATACGAAGCAACGCCGCTGACCGATCAAACGGGTCGTAGTTACGAGATTGGCGGTGTCTACGCGAGGAATCATTGGTTTGTCGATCTATCAGCTTTCATCGTTCAACTCGAAAATGAAATTTCTTACACCTTTGGCAACTTTGGTTTCTGGGACGCCATCAATATCGACCGAAGCGAACGCAAAGGATTTCAAGTCAAAACTGAATTTCAAGCTTCCGATGATTGGTCATACAACGCTAG
>JBMYYI010000016.1:0-31048 GCA_049609265.1 Litorivicinus sp.
ACCCCGCAGGTCAGATCAAGTTCAATCACAGGAAATCAAGGCCAGAAGTATGAGATTTTTTGTGTCGCATTGTTGTACGATTTCCCCACACAGGGGGACTTCAATGTCAGATCCAAGATGGGTGGCGGTGTATGCCAAGGCAAAGCAGGAACAGCGCGCAGCACTGGCACTGGCCGAGCAGGGGTTTGAAACCTTTTTGCCGCAGGCGCCTAAACGCGATGCGCGGGGCATGATGACCTCGATGGCACCCATGTTTCCGCGTTACTTGTTTTGCGGGGTTTGGCCGGATCAATCAGTGGCGCCTATCCGATCGACACCGGGTGTCTCTAGTATGGTGCGTTTTGGCGGGACGGTGGCGTTTATGCAGCAGCGCGATATTGATGCAATCAGCGCCGTCGAGCAGCTAATGACGGGCAATGATCCCTTGCGCCCTGGCGAAGCCATTGAAATCTTGAGTGGGCCCTTTGCCGGTTTAAATGCGTTAGTGGATGCGTCGGCTGAGCAACGCATCTACGTTTTGCTGGAATTTATGGGCAAGATGAACCGAGTGGCTCTGGCACCTGCACAGGTTGCCCGTGCCGGCTAGGCGATGGCTTGATGTTTGAACTTTCATAGCCACTGACTAGCGATAGCGCACAGGAGTGGTTATGAATAATTTCACATACAAAAATCCAACCGAGATCCTTTTCGGTGAAGGCCAAACGGCCCTCATAGCTGACAGAATCCCCAAAGACGCGACGGTTTTGATGCTGTACGGCGGTGGTTCCATCAAACACAACGGTGCGTACCAGCAAACCTTGGCAGCGCTGGCAGACTTTGAGGTCGTCGAGTTCGGCGGTGTCGAGCCCAATCCGGTTTATGAAACGCTGATGCAGGCCCTAGAGGTCGTGCGCGATGAACAGGTGGACTTCATCTTGGCGGTGGGCGGCGGCAGTGTCGGTGACGGCGCCAAATTTATTGCTGCGGCGGCGCATTATCAGGGCGATGATCCCTGGGATATTTTGGCCAAGGGGCATGAGGTGACTCAGGCCATACCGGTGGGTATGGTTCTTACGCTGCCGGCAACGGGTACCGAGAGTAACGGAAACTCCGTAATCACTCGTGAATCCAATGGTAAAAAGCTCGGTTTCGGATCACCGCTGGTCAGGCCGGTGTTCTCGGTTCTGGATCCTAGTTATACCTTTACGCTGCCACCGAGGCAGGTCGGAAATGGGGTGGTCGATGCCTTTGTCCACGTGACCGAGCAATATTTAACCTACCCTAGCGATGCGCCCTTACAAGATCGGTTTGCGGAATCGATCCTGGCGACATTGGTTGAGCAGGGGCCGCAGGCATTGAGTGATCCTGAGAATTATCAGGTCCGGGCCAATCTGATGTGGTCTGCCTGTATGGCGTTGAACGGATTGATTGGACAGGGCGTGCCACAGGACTGGGCGACCCATATGATTGGGCACGAGCTGACCGCCGTTCATGGGCTCGATCACGCGCAAACCTTGGCGGTGGTGTTGCCATCGTTGCTGCGACATCGAGTCGACGCCAAGCGAGCTAAGCTTGAGCAGCTCGGTCAGCGCGTGTTTGGTTTGACGGGCCCAGATGCCGCCTCGCGCTGCATCGATGCGATCGAAGGCTTCTTCGAATCGATGGGGGTCGCCACCCGATTGTCGGGTTATCAGTTAGATCAGTCTGCGATTCCCAGCGTCATTGCCAGCCTTGAAGACAATGGTATGACTGCACTTGGCGAGCACGGTGATATCTCCCCAGCTGACGCAAATGCCATTTTGATCGCGGCGGCCTAGTGATCACTGCGCCATCGGTAAAAGGTGGCTCGGCTGATGCCCAGGTATTGCGCAGCCGCGCTGCTATTGCCGTTACAGACTGCAAGCGCCTCCTGACATTGCTGGGCTTTGAATTGTTGTGGTGAGGCGGGAGGTTGTGGGGCACGCAGCCCCCACCATTGGCTTGCCAACAGCGGTAGGCCAGGTTCCGCCAAGGCCAAACTGGTTGAAATAACCTGAACCGCTTCGCGGCAATTACCCGGCCAAGGATATTCCACTAACGCCTGCCAGGCCTCTGGGGTGATGTCAATGTTAGTTGGGTTGTGATCATTGACGATAGAGCGCAGCACCGCGGATTTGTCGGCGCGCCAACGTAAGGGCGGCAGCGCCAGCTCGATACCACGTAGGCGATATAACAAGTCCTGACGGAACTCTCCCCGGCTGACCGCTTGATCTAAATTGACATGGCTGGCGCTGATGATTGCGATATCCACGTCTTGGGACACACTCGAGCCCACGGGCGTGACGGATTTGTCTTCGACTGCGCGTAGCAACTTGGCCTGCGCAGCCATAGGCATGTCGCCGATTTCATCCAAAAACAAGGTTCCGCCATGGGCTTGTTGGAAAAATCCCTTGTGGCCGTTGGGGTTGGCACCGGTAAATGCCCCGGGCACGTAACCAAAGAGTTCCGCCTCAAGCAAATCCGGCGCAATCGCGGCGCAGTTCACGGTCACCATGGGGCCTGCAGCTCGCTCGCTAACGGCGTGCATGGCTTTGGCAAAGCGATCCTTGCCGACTCCGGTTTCACCACTAATCAGGACCGGGATGTTGCGATCGATCAATCGCCGCGCCTGTTTAATGACACGCTGCATTTTCGGGTCGCCCTGTTCTAACCGATCCAGCTCGTCTGCGGTGTGGCATAGCGTGGGTAGAATGGCGTCTACAGGCGCTTGGGTGGGCGGCACTAAGTGTCCAAACCCTAGGAATTCACCCTGACTGAAAATTGGAATTTGAAATTCCAGTTGGCTATCCGCGGTATCCCACAGGCTCTCTAGCGTTGGGGCGTCCAAGCAGCGATCGAGTGACTGACCGACCCAGTCTTGGCTGGTACAACTGGCCTTGTGACCCTGCACATTCAATGCCACAACGCGCTGCTGGTCATCCAGTGCATAGAGCAGTACGCCATAGGTGGGATTTTGTATTTCCAGCTGCCACTGACCTTTGTGTGCGTTCATGAACCAAGCCCGCTCGATGCGTTTGGCAGCTTGCGAGACCATGGTCAGGGTATGCAACGCCCGAGTGGGATCACGTGAAGGGTTCAACGTCGAGGTGTCTAACACGGCCAGCAAGCGATGATGCTGATCAAAAATCGGTGCTGCCGCGCAGCTTAGATTCTGATGGGCAGTGACAAAGTGCTGGTCCCCGTGAACCAAAGTAGGGGATTGCTCGGCCAGACAGGTGCCAATGCCATTGGTGCCCCGAAAGGCCTCGCTCCAGCACTGTCCTGCGACCAGCCCAGCGGCTTCGAAGTCGGTTTGAAAAGCGCGATGGGTCTGGGTGCTAAGCACGGTGCCATGGCAATCCGTCAAAATAATACTGTGACCGGTTTTCCCGACCACCTGGGTTAGTCGCTGTAATTCCGGTTGGGATATCGGTAATAAATTCTCAGCTGAGCTGCTGGGCCTACGCGAGGCATCGGAGAACGAGCCGCTCGCTTTGCGGTCCAGCCCGTAATCTTCATGACATCGCTGCCAGGATCGGCGAATCAAATCGGAGGCGCGTGTGTGTGCCGTCTGCGTCGTTGCGTGTGTCTTCATGGCCGTCTTTATTTTGTTTGTTATGCCATGAACATACCCCGATCCAGCGTCGGGACGCATCTGTTATGTGCCCTGATCCACCCAAAGTCGTGTCTCATAATTGAGACACTGAAAGTGTGAAGCGAGACACAATTTCCCCGAAAATATCTGCGTTTTCGATTAAAAACAGGGAGATAGCGGTTGGCACGAGGCCTGCAATACCTGGGTTACGTCGCACACAGCGGCGCACAATAACGACAATGAAGAGGACTCAGTCATGTTGCAGGAACAACCCATTCACGCATATCCCGGAACCGAGGGCTCGCCGCTCCAACCCAAGGCCCGCTATGAGAACTTTATCGGTGGCCAATTCGTGGCCCCTCAAAGCGGCCTTTACTTTGACAATATCTCGCCCACGAGCGGCAAGAAAATCTGCGAGATCGCACGCTCGAACGCCGATGACATCAACGCAGCTCTGGATGCAGCCCATGCCGCAGCACCGGCCTGGGGCAAGACCAGTACCACCGAGCGCTCTAACATTTTGAACAAAATCGCGGACCGCATCGAAGAAAACATCCTGATGTTGGCGCTGGCTGAGACCCTGGATAACGGCAAGCCGATCCGTGAGACGGTCAATGCGGACATCCCCCTGACGGTGGACCACTTCCGCTATTTCGCAGGCGTTATTCGTGCCCAGGAGGGCAGCATCGGTGAGATGGACGAGAACACTCTGGCTTATCATCACCACGAGCCGCTGGGCGTTGTTGCCCAAATCATTCCCTGGAACTTCCCCATCTTGATGGCGGCTTGGAAACTCGCGCCGGCGTTGGCGGCAGGTAACGCGGTTGTGTTGAAGCCAGCAGAACAAACCCCGTTCAGCATTATGGTGCTGATGGAGCTGATTGGTGATTTGCTACCGGCGGGCGTGGTTAACGTCGTCAATGGCTTTGGTTTGGAAGCGGGTAAGCCTTTGGCCAGTAGTAATCGGGTCGCCAAAGTGGGCTTTACCGGTGAAACCACGACCGGCAAGCTGATCATGCAATACGCCAGTGAAAACCTGATTCCTGTGACCTTGGAGCTGGGCGGTAAAAGCCCGAACATCTTCCGCAAAGACATCATGGATCAAAGCCCAGAATTTATCTCTAAATGTGTTGAGGGCTTCTTGTTGGCCTACTTCAACCAGGGTGAGGTTTGCACCTGCCCATCACGTGCACTGATCCATGAAGATATCTACGACGAATTCATGGCGATGGTGATGGAGCGTGCCGCTCAAATTACCCAGGGCAACCCCTTCGATGAGCGCACTATGGTCGGTGCTCAGGCCAGTGCCGAGCAGTACGAGAAGATCAAGTCTTACCTGGCGATCGGCAAGGAAGAGGGTGCTGAGGTGCTATTTGGTGGTGATACCGCACAGGGCTACGAGAATGGCTTCTATGTGCAGCCGACGGCCTTCAAGGGCCACAACAAGATGCGTATCTTCCAGGAAGAGATCTTTGGTCCGGTTGTGTCGGTTACGACCTTCAAGACCGATGAGGAAGCCATCGAGATTGCTAACGATACGCTGTACGGACTGGGCGCCGGTGTCTGGACGGGTGATGCGAATGCAGCCTACAAGTTTGGCCGAGCGATCCAAGCCGGCCGAGTATGGACCAACTGCTACCATCAGTATCCCGCGCACGCCGCCTTTGGTGGTTACAAGCAATCGGGCATTGGCCGCGAAAACCACAAGATGATGCTCGAGCACTACCAGCAAACTAAAAACTTGCTCGTGAGCTACGACGAGAATCCCTTAGGCTTCTTCTAAGCCCGGCAACACAGAATGGCCTCGCTTGCGGGGCCATTCGTCTGTTTGGAGGTTTACTTATGTATCAAGTACCCAGAGTCAGTTGCACCCCGGCGACCGAGGAGCTGGTGGAGTCTTTGCTCCCCATTCATGGCCCCTTGATGTTTCATCAATCTGGCGGGTGTTGTGATGGATCAGCGCCCATGTGCTACCCCCGTGGAGACTTTAAGGTGGGGGCCCGGGATGTCTATTTAGGCGATGTCGCAGGGCAGCCGTTTTATATTGCCCATGATCAGTGGGAGTACTGGTCGCACACCCACCTCATCATTGATGTGGTGCCCGGCAGAGGCGGCATGTTTTCGGTGGAGGGACCGACCGGAAAACGGTTTTTGACCCGCTCGCGCCTGTACACCGAATCTGAGACGCAACGATTAGAGCAGGACACGCTGCTTCAGGGCTCGGCCGGTATCGAGGGCGTCAAAGCCACAACCGACTAGGGCTGGATCGTCCACCACCGGGGCAGATGCTGCCGATTCACCCACTCGTCATAGCGCTGGTCTAGCAGGTACACGACGCCCTGGTCCTGGGTGTCGCGTATGACTCGGCCGGCCGCTTGAATAACTTTTTGTAGCCCAGGATATCGATAGGCATAGTCAAATCCCTGTGAGAATTTCTCCTCGAGCCTTCGCTCTAATGCCTGATTAAACAGGGAGTTATACGGCATTCCTAATGTTGTTATGAAAGCTCCCACCAATCGTCGGCCGGGTAGGTCCACGCCCTCAGCAAAGGCACCGCCCAAAACCGCCATGCCCAATTGCTGGGATGATTCGGTGAAGTCATCCAGCCAGCGCTGTCGGTCGATCTCGCTCATACCACGGCGTTGTAGATGCAGATTCAGATGGGGTGCGATTTGGCGTAGCGCATCGGCCACCTGTGTCAGATAGCTGTAGCTGGAAAAGAATGCGATGTAGTTCCCCGGTGTGGATTCGCACTGCTGTGCAATGATCGCCGCAACCCGATTTAAACTGAAAGCGCGGTCGCGAAAACGCGTTGAGACATCCTTGGCGATCTTGATTTGTAACTGATCCGGCGTAAACGGCGAGGGCACGTCCAGCGTCTGTGTGGTGTCGGGTAGCCCCAATAGGTCCTGGTGATAGTGGGGTGGAATCAGCGTTGCCGAAAACAGGGTTGTACTGCGAGCAGAGGCAAAGCGTGGAGCCAAAAAACTGGCTGGAATTAAGTTTCGAATCCCCAAGGTGCTGTGTACCCGCAACGGGTTCGTTTGATCCAGAGTGACATCGAACAGACTGTCATGATCAAAAACCTCGGCTAACCGGCAAAAGGCCAACGAATCAAAGAAAAACCGCATATATTCGCCGTCGGTGCGGGTCGGAGCGTCAGCCAGCGCGCTGGTAATTTGGGTGATCGCCTTTTGCAATGCCCCCAGCAGCTCTTTGGGCAACTGCGGGTAAATCTGATGGTCCACTTCTTGGGAACCGTACAGGTTAGGCCATAACTGCTGGACAGGTTTGAGAGCGCTCTTTATTCGGCCCGGTGCGCTGGCCACGGCGTCCTCTAGCGCCTGTTCGGTAAGCTCGACGCTATACATATCCCGTGCGCGGCCAATGAGGTTGTGCGCCTCATCAACCAAGACCCCTACGGACCACTGGTTGATTTGCGTGAGCGCATACAACATCGCTGAGTAGTCGAAGTAATAGTTGTAATCCGCCACCACAATGTCTGACCACTGAGCCATTTCGTGGCTCAGCCAATACGGGCAGACTTGATGCTTGCGAGCGATACGAGCCAGTGCAGCCTGATCTAGCCATCGCGTCGCGGCAGCCTCAGCTCGAGCATCGCCCAGACGATCATAAAACCCCTGTGCCAGCGGGCAGGAGTCGCCGTGGCAGGCTTTATCAGGATGCTCGCAGGCTTTTTCGAGCGAGATCATCTCCAGCACCCGAATCGGCTGTACAGGAGCATCCAGTTGGCGCAGCGCGTCCAAGGCGAGTCGCCGGCCGGGTGTCTTGGCGCATAGGTAAAAAATCCGGTCCATCGACTGGGTGGCCATGGCTTTGATTTGTGGGAACAGGGTGCCCAGCGTTTTGCCAATGCCGGTCGTCGCTTGAGCTAATAACGGATGGCCCTGGGCGCAGGCTTTATAAACAGCCGTTGATAATTCGCGCTGGCCTGCGCGGAATTGGGTAAATGGGAATTTCAGTTGGTCGCAAAACTGATCCCGCGATTGACGATGGAGTGACTCGGCTTCGGCCCAGCTCAGAAATTGCTCACAGGATTGATTAAAGTGCTCAAGCAAGGCTTTACGGCTAAAGGACTGCACCTCGCAGGTTTCGTCAAGGGTGACGACATGGACGTAGATCAGCGCTAAATCTACTTTTTCTAGGGATTCTTGTTCGCACAGCATGGCGCCGTAGAGTTTCAGCTGTGCCCAGGCCAGACGCTGATGATTTTCCGGAATTCGCTCGACCGGCACACGGTGGGTTTTGATTTCCTCGATTCGTTTAAGGCTGTGGTCATAGCCATCCGCACGGCCGCTGACGCTCAAACCGGCATACTGGGCACTGAGGGAAACTTCGGCTTGGTAATCGCTGGGACGGCGAAGCTGAATCACACGGTGAATCGATTGGCCTTCTTCGGCGCTGGGAGACGGCGTAAACCGTAAATCCAGATCACCCCGCTTGGCCGTGAAGGCGGCCAATGCCTTGACGGCGACCTTATATTGCATGGGCGATTGGTTTGGCATGGCAGACCCAGGCGGGAATGCCCTGTTGGTCAAAATATTCAAGCCACTGGCGCTGGTGCACTTGCAGTGCATCTCCCGGACCTTTGACCTCGATCAGTGCGTATTGTCCTTGGACTGGATCCAATTGAATCAGGTCAGGAAATCCAAGCAGATGAGCTTTAGGGTCCTGCCAAATTCGATCAAAAATTGCCTGTAAATGATTGCGAGGAATACAGGTCAGAATCTGATCCAGCTGCTGGCGGGTGAATCCGGCGCGCGTGCCCTCAGGCCAATCCAAGAAGCGGGTCATCCACTGAGCATAATCAATTTGTTTGGGCCAGCAGTGTGCTCGCTTTTCACGAAAGTCCGGTGCGGATAAATCTGCGGGTTCATGCTGGAAAGGGTTAAAAAAAGCGCCGTCAACGGGGGCGTTCAATACCGGCCAATAATGCAGGCGCCATAGCAAACGAAAGAGCCGATTCTCAGTATGCCAGACCTCGCATCCCGGGCGCCTCAGTGCCTGAGCGCTTCGTTGCTCAATTGAGTCGTGACCCTGCGCGACGTTGATCTCGCGCTCAGTGGGTAGGTATCGTGATGCAGGCTGATGGGGCAACCCTAAAACCCGCCGCAAGCGGTTCAAGGCAGGCCGTACAGCGGCTTGTTCAGCGGTGGTTTGTGGAAACCCTTGAACTTGCCGAGCTAGACGATAGGCCTGGACAGGGTCCAGCGATTCTAGAACGCGGATTAAACGAATTCGGGACTGGGCATGCACCAGATGTTGGTAAATCAGTTTTGCCAGTCCGTGCGCCTGTTGACGCTCAAATTGACGAGCGATCTGAAATAGGGCTTTGGCCTGACGACGCGCGACTGTGGGCCCGCAGGCTGGGATTTTCAGTAACCTTTGCAAGTGAGCGAGGGAATCCTCCAGTTGCTCAATTTTGATCTGTTCTAGCTGCCAGCAAGCCTCGAACTCCTGGGCACTGACGAAGCCGCTGGCAGGGGTATCCGAGCCGGCCAGAAAGTGTCGAACGCCCAGATCTTGCAACACAAACTCGGACCAGTCTTGGTGCAAATTTCCAAAAAACGCCAGGCGTAGTCGGTCAGCCTGATCACGCGAAAGATGCGTAATGATCTGATCATCGATGGTGCAAGCTTGTCTAAAGGGTTGGTCTGGCAGTTTGGAGAACTTTGGCAGATGGTCCCGCTTGAGCGGTTGATGTCCAAATTGTTGGTCACACTCGGCCTTGCTCAGCAGCGAATACAACTCATAACCCGTTAGCGGGTGACTGACAGAAATCCACTGACAGTTAATCAAGTCCGCGATGGCGCCGTCGATCGATTCGATCTCTGAGTAGTCTAGTTTTGACCGCCGAAAATGCGCCGGTTGCCGCAAAGTCAGTCGCACCCAAAGGGCTTGGGCCGCCAGCGGTAGGCTTAGAAATTCATCAATGAACCTTTGGTCATGCCGGCTAATAACCGGTGTTGGGGTCTGCGCCAGCCACGCGAGCGCCCGATGGAAGTGGTTAAGGTAATAGAGCGACGGGGCGGCAAGCTGCATAGAAGCAGTCTAGCGGACGGCCACTGTATTTAACACCAGTTATGCGTGGATCAGTAGCGATTGTTCCGAGGCTTCACTGAAAAGATGCATTTCATCAACATCCAGCGCCAGGCTGATTTGCTCACCCACAACAAATTGAGTTTGACCCACGACATGCCAGGTCATCGCCGAGCCCGTTTGTGTCGTGCCGTGGTGAAAGGTCTCGCCACCTAACTGTTCGATACTATCGATCGTCAGCGTGACATGGGGTGTAGAGCTGGGAGTCAGGTGTCCTGCCCGGATCCCGATCAGCACAGCTTGCTCATCCTTGACCTCAAATCGATCAGGACAGCGGATCGAAACATCACCGATGTGCAGTTGCTGGTCCAGCACTTTGGCTGGAATAAAGTTCATCCGGGGGGACCCGATGAAGCCAGCCACAAAGACGTTATTGGGTTGGTTGTACAGAGTGAGCGGGGCGCCGAACTGTTCAAGCCGCCCATGGCGTAAAACCGCAATCTTGTCGGCCATGGTCATGGCTTCGACCTGATCATGGGTGACATAAATCATGGTGTTACCCAAACGTTTATGCAACGCCGCGATCTCGCTGCGCATCGCCACCCTCAGCTCTGCATCCAGATTCGATAACGGTTCGTCGAACAAAAACACCTTCGGCTCACGAACCACTGCGCGTCCAATCGCTACGCGCTGACGTTGGCCGCCTGACAGCTGGGTCGGTTTACGGTTCAGATAGGGCTCGATCTGTAGCATCGCGGCGGCATCGTCCACGCGGGCTTTGACGGCCGCTTTATCCATGCCTAGGTTCTCCAGTCCAAAGGACAGGTTTTGGCGAACGCTCATGTGCGGATACAACGCATAGGATTGGAATACCATGGCCAAGCCCCGTTGGGCGGCGCTGACGTCGTTGACGCGTTCGCCATCGAGCAAAACATCGCCACTGGTAACGGATTCTAGGCCCGCAATTAGACGCAACAGGGTGGATTTGCCACAGCCGGATGGGCCGACAAATACACAGAATTCGCCGGATTGAATGTCCAGGTCCAAGCCATGGATGACATCGGTTTTGCCAAATGACTTTTTGACGTTTGCTAGGCGTAACTCGGCCACTATTTCACTCCAGAGTTTGCAATGCCAGTGGTGATGTAGCGTTGCAAGAAGACAAAGACGAGGGTGGTGGGGATCAAACTGACGACGGTCATCGCCAGGCGATAGTGTTCCTGCGAAAGATGCTCGCCGCGGAATTCCAGCAGACATAACTGCAGGGTGTAGGCCTCTTTGGTGGTGGCGACCGCGACCATCGGCAGGATCAAATCATTCCAACGCCAGATCACCGATAGGATGCCTAGGGCTGCAATGGCCGGTAGGGCCAGCGGCAGCATGATCCGCCAATAAATCTTCCACTCGCTGGCGGCGTCCATTCGAGCGGCTTCTAAGAGCTCGTCCGGGATGGTCAGCATGTATTGGCGTAGCAGGAATACCCCCGCAGGTGTCGCGGCTCCGGGAATGATGACCCCCCAGATCGAGCCTGAGAGTCCCGTGGCATCAATCATTTTGAAAATGCCGACCAGCGTGATGGTGGGCGGCACCATCAAGGTAGCCAGGATCACCACGAAAAAGGTGACCTGCCCGCGGAAGCGATATTTTGACAGGGCAAACGCCGCCATCGAGTTGATTAATAGCGTCAGCAATGTCGCGATAAAGGTCGCGACGACCGAGTTGGTTAGGCAACCCATGAAATCGACGGTGATGGAGTAAGCCTTGCCTAACAGCGGATCAGAGTAATTCGAAAAGGCCGGTTGCAAGGTTTTTTCGGCTTGCAGTGATGCTCGAGGGAGGCGGACGACCTTAGCGTCTGGATCGTCAATGGCACGGGCACTGACCTGATCACTGGTACCCGATAGTGAGGGTATGGCCCAACCTCGCATCTCGCCGGTGAGCGGGTCCGGTGCAATGGCTTTGATTTGCGAGATCAGCCGATGGGGTTTGTATCCGTTGTAGGAAAGAAACTCGGACAACAGCGCGGTGTCCTGCGCTGACAAGCCCTGCAGCAGGCTCTCAACATCATAATCAGCACGCTGGCTCTGCGTCAGCGTGGGGTAGTTGGCAACCCAATCCGGCAAGTTGAGTTCGTTAATCAATGCCCGAGCTTGTTGGCCTGTCAGTCCTAGGTGGCTGCGTAGCACCGCCCGATCATCGCCGCTAAAGCCCAGTAAAAAGGATTCGGGGTCGTGTTGGGCCCGTTCTTGCTCCGACAATCCGCGCCAATCCAATACCCATTGTGGCAGCGAATCGATGATAAAAATGCGTTTGCCATCGGGTGTGTTCAGCGTGGCGCGGGCCACTTTGCTGAATTCGCTGGGCAGCAACGACAAGTCCTGTCGCTCTAGCTGCGCTTGGCTTTTGATCGAGTTCAGGCCAATCCACAAAACCGGCAGTAGGATGACCAGAAAACCCATAAGCAGGTAGCTGTAGGCAATCCAGTCGGTCAGGGACAGACGTCCTGGTGGGCCCGCTCGGCGGGTTAGAAATTGTCCCAGTGTGCTCATAGTCGGCTCTGCCTGCGGCTTAGGTACAGCTGTAACAGCGACAGCACGATTAGGATGCCGGCAACCAACAGGGATGCCGTAGCGGCGACGCCGAGTCCGGTACGGGTCGGCTGGCCACGCAATCCAGAGGTTTCAAAGATATAAGACACCAACGAGATCCAGCGTACATTCATCGCGTAGAGCTCCTCGAAGGCCTGAAATGCCTTGATCAGAGCCAGTACGGTGACGACCAGTAATGTCGGCATTAGCAGGGGCAGGGTAATGCGGCGCAACACCCGAAAATCAGAGGTGCCGTCCATCGCGGCCGCCTCATACAGATCCTTGGGGATTGCCTGCAAGCCCGCCAGCAAAATCAGCATGTAAAAGCCTAGATGGGCCCAGGTATAGACAAACACGGACCAAAACATCATCCAATTGGGGTCGGTTAGCCACTGAATAGGCTCATCAATCCAGCCCCATTGCATCAGGGTCATCGACAAGACGCCCTGACGTTTCAAAATCAGCGTCCATAAAAAACCCACAACCACAGGCGATAGCATCACCGGATAAAAGAATACAGAGCGCCAAAACCCACGAGCCACGATATCGCGATTCAAGACCAGCGCCGTCGCCAGGGCTAATCCGATCATGATCGGGACTTGGAACAGCACGAAAATCAACGTGTCGTAGGCGGCCTTTAGAAACTTGTCATCCTCGCGGTTTTCACCACCGGTATCGATTTGTACATCCGCCAACAGGCGCTGAAGGTTGTCATCGCCGGCAAAGGGACGCTGATCGAATTGAATAGATTGCCCATCGGTCACTGAAAATCCAATGTTGATGAACATCGGAGAGAAGGTGTAGAGACCAAAAATCAGCAGATTGGGCAAAATGAATAAGTAAGGCAGGCCCAAAGAGCCTGACAGTCGCTGAGTCAGCTCAAGCGGCCAACCCAGCGCTGACATCAGTTGCGACCCAGGTGATCCGCTGGGTCGAACGATGAAGAAGCCTAGTAGGACATAAAGTCCCACCAACAATGGGATATTTGAGTCAACAAAGGCGAAGTACAGAGCATCTTGCATCCCCAAATATCCCTATTTCAATTACTCAGCGATCTTGGCTGCAACGTCAGCATCAATCGCTGACAGGGCATCATCTAGACTCATCTCGCCGGTAATGGCTTTGGTGATGTAGTCCGGAACCACGCCGTAGATCACAAAGTTCTTGTTGTACCCCTGGAAGGTATAAGCCTGTGGCGTAGTTTCGCCTGCGGTTGCTGCATTGGATGCAAATACCGACAGCGCATCAGCCACCGCCGGACTGACGCCAGGGTAATCTACGCCAGATTGCTGCAGACCTTTGTGTCCAGGGATGGACTTGGTTTGTGCGGCAAAGGCTTCGGCATTTTCAGTCCGTGCCAGATAGTCAACAAAGGCCGCTGCTGCTTCGGGGTGCTGTGACGACTTAAACGCCACAACGGCAGCACCGCCCGGCATTGCACCACAACCACCAGGACCGCAGGGGGCCGGTACGGCTTTCCATTCAAAGTCCTGAATGTTGGCGTCATAGTTATTGATCATCCAAGAACCAGACATGTGCATCGCAACCTCACCGCCCACAAACAGCGGCGCTGCGTTGCGATAGGAGGTGCCTGAACCCGCAGGCCAACCCTCAGCAGGCATCAGTCCTTGTTCATGCCAGCCAACAAATTTCTCGGCAAAGTCTCTAAAGCCTTGATCGACCAGGATCGGTTGATCGTTGTCATCAAAGAATTTTGCGCCGTAGCTAAAGGCGGGGCCGGCCCAGCGGTGCGCTGTACGGTCCATCGCCATCGCGGCGTTTAGCCCCAGTGAATCCTTGACCTCAGCCAAAGCGGCCATCCACTCATCCCAAGTCGCGCCTGCGCCGGGCATCTCGACACCGGCATCTTCAAACATCGTGACGTTGACGTAAGGGCCGGTCATGGTCAGGCCGGTTAGCCAACCATAGATGCCATTATCCGTGCCATCGGGACGCTGGAACCAGCCTGTGACCGCCCCGTAGTTCTCGCGCCAGTAGGCGTTATCGACGAACGGGCGAAGATCCAAGTAGTAGGGATTCAGACCCCCAAGGTTGGTGACCCGAGCGACATCGGGGGCCGCGTCAGTTTGTAGCTGGTTTTCCAGCTGGTCACGGATAATCTCGTATCCTACGGTCTCAGTGATGACGGTGTGCCCGGTCTCAGCAGTGAAGCCTTTGGCAAGCTCCTCGATAACCGAACACTCATTGCTGTCCTGATAACACAGGAACTTAATTTGATCGGCCAGTGCTGCACTGCTGACAAGTGCAGTGGCACCCACCAATAGCGACGTTTTGACCGCATGAGCGATGATTTTCATAACGATTTCTCCGTTTTATTTTTGTTTTTCCACTGCAAGCAGTGTGTTGGACCCCGAAGAGTCCAGGCCAAAGATTAGTCTTTGGCCTGTGTTAATTGACCGCGGCTGAACAGCACGCCAGCCCCTGGGCTAGATGCAAAGTGTTCAACCTGTCCAATTAATATATCGTGATCACCTGCGTGAACACGTTGGTGCAGCGAGCAATCAAAATGACCGATTGCGCCCGCCAATGCCAGCCGTCCGCTGTCTAACTCATGCGTAGCCACGCCATCAAAGCGTTCCGCTTGGCTGCCCTTGGTGAATTGCCACACTAAATCGGACTGCTCGACACCCAGGATGTTGACGCAATAGCCACGGTCAAACACCGCCCGGTAATCGCAATCCTGTTGAACCGACCACAGGACCAATGCTGGCTCAAGCGACACCGAAGCGAAGCTGTTGACGGTCATGCCATAGTGCTGGCCGCTCTCGTCTCGCGCCGTAATGATAGCCACACCCGTGGCCCAGGTGCCAAGCGCATCTCTAAGCTCTCTACTCATGCGACTTCATGCCCGCGGGCCAATTCGTAAAGCTCGAACCAGTCGTGGCGAGAGAGATCGACCTGTAACGCATCTGCGCTGCTGCGTATGCGATCAATGTTATTGCTACCGATCACCGGGAAAATGCCGGCCGGGTGGGCCAGCAACCACGCCAGCGCTACTGCCGCTGGGTCAACGCCGGCGGCTTGCGCGTGCGCATCCAAAGCGGGCTTAAGTCGTTGTGCGGCGGGCGAGTCGCCAAACAGCGCCCCCCCTCCCAACGGTGACCAGGCCATGGGATTCACTCGATGCTGTTGCAGGAATGCCAGGTCGCCGTTGGTCAGTGCTTGGTTTGCCAGCAGGCTAATCTCGATCTGATTGGTTTGCAGAGGGTGCCTCATCCGGCTTTGCAACAGTTCCCAGTCACGGACGGCAAAGTTACTGACGCCCACGGCACGGGTCTTACCTGCATCAATCAGTGCATCCAAAGCGGCACCGGTTTCGTCGGCGTTCATCATGGGATCAGGGCGGTGAATCAAAACCAGATCCATAACTTCGACACCGGTCAGATCCAATGAATTCTCGACCGAACGTTGGATGTACGCTGCAGAGGTGTCGTAGTACTTCACCCGGCGCTGGGGGAACTGTTCGCTGATCAGGGCGATGTCGCACTTGGTGACATGCTGGGTGATGCCATGGGCGTCACTCATCTCTTTAAAGGCCTGGCCAAACAAGCGCTCACACTGGTAGTCACCGTAAATATCAGCGTGATCAAAGGTGGTCATGCCGATTTCAAGGCAAGCTTCGATTTTGGCTTGTACGTGGGTTTTGCTGGTGTCGGGGTCGTCAGCTAGGCGCCAGGCGCCATAAATGAGCCGACTGAATTCTAATTCGCTTGAACTCAGGGTTTGCTTGTTAATCAACGTCTTTCTCCAACGCCTAGTGGGGTGGCGGGTGTTTGCGATGGGATGCGACCATACACCTCGGGCAGGGAGCATGTCTTTAGGTGTGGCAGTACTTTTTCACCGAAGTGCTGGCATTCATCTAGGTGCGGATAGCCACTAAAGATGAAAGCGCGAATCCCCATTGCCCGGTAGCGTTCAATTTTGCTTAGGATCTGATCCGGCGTGCCCACCAGAGCAGCGCCGCAGCCGCTTCTAGCCCGACTCACCCCAGTCCATAAGTTCGGCTCAACGTAACCTTTCTCATCCGCGGACTCACGAGACTGAACCTGCAGGTTGACCCCAAGGGTATTTGCATCCAAGGCTCTGGACTTGATCTTTTGCCCTTGTTCGTCATCCAGTTTGGAGACCAAATAGTCCGCGTATTCGCGAGCCTCGGCTTCGGTGTCTCTAACAATCATATGAACGCGGAGTCCGTAATCTAGGACTCGACCATGCGCCTTGGCACGTTCGTGGACCGTTTTCATTCGCTGAGCCAGGTTGTCCTCGGTTTCTGGCCACATTAAGTACACATCGCAGTGTTCGCCGCACAGATCCACCGCCGGCGGGCTGTAGCCTCCGAAATACAACAACGGGCCGCCGTT
This sequence comes from Litorivicinus sp., assembly GCA_049609265.1. Taxonomy (GTDB): domain Bacteria; phylum Pseudomonadota; class Gammaproteobacteria; order Pseudomonadales; family Litorivicinaceae; genus Litorivicinus. The sequence continues at coordinate 16,623 of JBMYYI010000016.1, forward strand.
TTGTTGGTAGGGACGGGTGGGATCGGTCGACAAGCCTTTAAGTTGGTAAATCTCGCCTTCGAAATTGATCTCGTCCTGGGTCCAGGCCTGTTTCAGGATTTCAACGACTTCGCGGGAGCGCTGATACCGATATTCGCTGCTGGCATCCTCGCCCGGAAAATTTGAGCTAATGACGTTCAGTGTCAGGCGACCTTTTAAAATGTGATCTAGCGTAGCCACCGTCCGTGCCAGCATCGCCGGATGTAATTCACCGCATCGAATGGCAGCCAACAGATTAATGTTGTTAGTCAGCGGGGCCATCGCAGAGGCAAAGGTGAGCGTGTCCTGGCCCACCTGATAGGAGCTGGGACATAAAACGTTTCGATATCCCAGTTGATCTGCCGTCTTAACGATCGTGCTGGTGTTTTCCCAGTTCGATCGTAGCTCAGGGTCAGGTACTCCCAGAAACTGGTAGTCGTCCGAGCATAGCGGGGCAAACCACGCGACTTCACTGGCATCAAGGTCAGGGCTTTGAATTGGCACGACAGACATGGTGGATCTCACTTTTATTTTGATGGCATTAAATCAATGCTAAATCAATTTGTAAATCAATATTGAATCAATAAAACTGCAAACATGAGCGAGCCGTTACACGATCAGATTGCAAAAACCCTGCGCAGAACCTTAGAGACGGGTCAGTGGCGCAAAGGACAGCGTTTGCCCACTGAACGTGCACTGGCCTCGGATCTGGGCTGTGCAGTAGGTACGTTGCGCAAAGCGCTGGCAGTGATCGAGCAAGAGGGGCTACTTGAGCGGGTTCAGGGCCGGGGGACTTTTGTTGCTCAGGTACCGAAGGGGGCGGAGTATCCGTTATTTCATCTAGAGTTACTGGCCGGCGGCGGGCGTCCGTCAGCCGCGGTCATTGCTCGAGGCACGCAGCCTTGCCCAGTATCACTGACCAGCCCACAGCATATTCGCCGAATTCGAAAGCTGGATGGCCAGGCGGTTGCGCTGGAAGATATCTGGATTCGCTTGGCGCATCCTTTGGCCGACGACGAGGGCGACAATGCGCTCTATCAGACCTTGGCTGCGCGCCATGGTTTGTGGATTCGTCGTGCCGAGGACCGAGTGGGCGTCGCTCAAGCCACGGACCTGCCGATTGAAATGCCCGAAACTCAGGGATTTATTGAGCGATATAGCTACGATGCGCATGGCGCCTGGGTCGAGTACTCACAAACCTTTTTTAATCATCAAATCGCACGTTACAACGCACGTTGGGAACAATAACAATGACAAAAAGCTATGGCCTGATTGGTTCAGGCATGATGGGGCAGGAGCACATTCGCAATGTGGCTCTGCTGGATGGAGTGGCGATCACGGATGTGTTTGAGCCCAACGAGGGGATGCGTAACGCAACGCGCGCGTTGCTGCCCGAAGTTCGCTTTCATGATGATCTAGTCGGTTTGTTGTCCGCTCAGCTGGATGCATTGGTTATTGCCAGCCCTAACTATTGTCATGCCGACCAGCTAATTGAAATCGCGCAATCCTGTGACCTGCCCGTGCTCGTCGAAAAGCCGGTGTGCACCAATTTGGCTCAGGCAACAGCGCTGCAAACGCTGGCCAAGGATCGTCACTGGTGGGTGGCGATGGAATATCGCTACATGCCGCCGATTATGGAACTACGACGTCGCTTGGATCTGGCCGGCCAGATTCACATGCTCAGCATTTGCGAACATCGATTCCCTTTCTTGCAAAAAGTCGACGACTGGAACCGGTTCAATGCCAATAGTGGCGGTACTTTGGTTGAAAAATGCTGTCATTTCTTCGATCTGATGCGCCTCCTGCTGGGCAGTGATCCCGTTCGAGTGATGGTCAGTGGCGGGCAAGCGGTGAATCACCTGGATGAGAGCTATCCGCAAGGGACGCCTGACATCCTGGATCATGCCTATGTCATCGTTGATTTCGCGTCTGGTCAGCGTGCATGTCTGGAGCTATCCATGTTTGCAGAGGGCAGTGAGTATCAAGAGATGATCAGCATCGTGGGTGATCAGGGCAAGCTTGAGGCGCTGGTACCTGGGCCTGGCCGGTTTTGGAAGTCCCAGCGCCCGGCGCCGGTCCCCAAAGTCGTGTTTAGCCCCCGAGCGGAGCAAAATCCCCAAACCATCCCAGCGCCAGTTGACCCTGATCTATTGGAAGCGGGGGATCACAATGGGTCAACCTTCTATCAACATCGTGGCTTTTTTGAGAGCTTGTCGGGTGGGCCGGTCGAGGTGAGCTTTGATGACGGATTGTGGGCCGTACGGATGGGTTTGGCAGCACAGGAAAGCATCGCGACAGGGCAGGCGGTTGAGCTGACCAAATCCTAAGAAAACAGGTGAGAATTTCTATCGAATAAGAGAGCTTTTTTCGCGTGACATGTTGCGCCGCCGCATTAGAATCGCGCGCACATTGTAACGCATTTATAGGAGTGCAAAGCCCGTGAATCAGCGAGCGGCAAAAACCCCCAAGCCCACCCAGCGTCAGCGCGACCTTCGAGATCAAATGCTGAGTTTGTCTGGATCGCTCGGCAACCCAGCCACTTGGATGCGCGGATCACGCGGTTAATTCCAAACTCCAAAAATGAACCGCTCCTAACCGAGCGGTTTTTTTTGGTCTAGGAATTGTGCCCCGATCGTGTTTTGATCGTGAGTGATGGACCGAATATCCCCTCGCGCTATGGATGGCCTGGGAACAACAAGAAAAGAGGTTTATTACGATGCGTTTTCACACCCTAGCAGCGGCAGTCGCCGCCACTTGCTTTATCGGCGCTCCGTTGGCGTCGGCAGAAACTCTGCGCTGGGCCCGTTCCGGCGATTCTTTGACATTGGATCCCCACGCACAAAACGAAGGCCCGACCCACACCTTGGCTCACCAAATTTATGAGCCCCTGCTGCAACGTGATATGGCCGGTCAAATTATTCCGGCTTTGGCCACGAGCTGGGCGGCATTGCCCGATAATCCCAACGTGTGGCGCTTCAATCTGCGGGCAGGCGTCAAGTTCCACGGCGGCGAGGACTTCACCGCAGATGACGTCGTGTTCAGCGTCAAGCGTGCCAAGCTTGAAACCTCTGATATGAAGGGATTGCTGAACTCTGTCGTTGACGTGCGCAAAGTCGACGATCTGACGGTCGATATTGAAACCGCGGGTGCCAATCCTCTGCTGATTAATAACCTGACTAACCTGTTCATAATGGATCAGGGCTGGACCGAGGCGAATGGCTCCGCTGTGCCGCAGGATTTTGCCAACGGACAAACCACCTTTGCTGCGGCGAACACAAACGGTACTGGCGCATACGAATTGGTTAGCCGGACGCCGGATGAGCGAACCGTTTTAAAAGCCAACCCCAATTACTGGGGCATCGGTCAGTTCCCGCTTGAGGTGACAGAGATTGTCTATACGCCGATTCAGTCAGACGCGACGCGAGTGGCGGCACTGTTGTCCGGCGAAGTGGACTTCGTACAGGACATTCCGGTCCAGGATTTGGGTCGTGTAGATGGCAGCGATGGTCTTAAGGTCGTCACCGCAGCCCAAAACCGTGTGATCTTCTTTGGCTTGAATCAGGGCAAGGCCGACCTGGAAACCGACAACGTCGAGGGCGCCAATCCCTTTGCTGATTTGAGAGTGCGTCAGGCCATGAATATGGCGATCAATCGCAACGCGATCAAACAGGTGGTGATGCGTGGACAGTCCGATCCGACGGGCGTGATTATGCCTCCCTTTGTCAATGGTTGGACGCCAGAGCTGAACGCAATTCCTGAAGGTGACATGGCGCAGGCTAAAGCCCTGATGGCTGAGGCAGGCTATGCGGATGGCTTTGATGTGACGCTGAACTGCCCGAATGATCGCTACATTAACGACGAAGCGATTTGCCAGGCCACGGTGGGTATGTTGGGTCAGATTGGTATCAAGGTAAATCTGGACGCTAAGCCCAAGGCGCAGCACTTCCCGTTGATTCAAAACAAAACCACCGAGTTTTATATGTTGGGCTGGGGTGTGCCGACTTTCGATAGTCACTACATTTTCAACTTTTTGCATCACACTAGCACCGGTGATCGCGGACCTTGGAACAACACGGGTTACTCGAATGCCGATGTGGACAGCATGATCGTCAGCTTGGAGAGCGAGACCGATCTGGCCATGCGTGATGCCACCATTGCCAAGATCTGGGAACAGGTTCAGAGCGACGTGGTGTATTTGCCCGTTCACAATCAGGTGCTCAACTGGAGCATGAACGACCGGGTTAACTTCGATGTGCAGCCTGAAGATCAGCCGCACTTCAAATTCCTAAGCTTCAACTAGGATAAAGCCGGGGCTCTGGCCCCGGCCTCTCTATGATTTATACGATTTTACAACGCCTGTTTCAGGCCGTTTTTGTATTGCTATTGGTCGCGGCAGTGGCCTTTAGCATGTTCAGATTTGTCGGTGACCCCGTGCAGGGCATGTTGGGTCAAGAGGCGACAGACGCTGATCGAGCCGCCCTTCGTGAACGTTTGGGGTTAACCGACCCGCTGGTGCTGCAATATGCGCGTTTTGTAGGCAACGCAGTCCAGGGTAACTTTGGTGTCAGCTACCGCACCGGTGAATCGGTGGCAGAGATGATTTCCCAGCGACTGCCGGCCACGTTGGAGCTTGCGCTGGTATCGGGAGTCTTTGCGCTTGTTGTTGGCATCTCGCTAGGGGTGGTGACCGCCATCCGCAGAGAAGGCTGGTTGGCGCAAATGATTATGTCGACCAGTCTGATCGGCGTCTCCTTGCCCACTTTTTTGATCGGGGTATTGCTGATCTGGGTGTTTGCGGTCGAGTTGGCTTGGCTGCCCAGTTTTGGTCGTTCGGGGGTCATCGAAGTGGGTGGGTTCTCAACTGGCCTATTAACACTGGATGGTTGGCGCTCGCTTGTGCTGCCGGCGATCACCTTAGGGCTGTATCAGATGACGCTGATCATGCGATTAGTACGGGCTGAGATGCTCGAGGTGCTGCGAGCCGACTACATCAAGTTCGCCCGGGCCCGCGGCATCCCAATCCGAATCATTCACTTTTCCCATGCACTAAAAAACACGCTAATACCGGTTATCACCGTCGCGGGTCTTCAGATCGGAAGCATCATTGCGTTCTCGATTATCACCGAGACGGTTTTCCAATGGCCCGGGGTTGGCCTGATGTTCATCAACGCGGTTTATTTCGTGGATATTCCCGTTATGTCAGCTTACTTGCTGTTGGTGGGCTTGGTGTTTGTCAGCATCAACCTAGTGGTGGATTTGCTGTACCTGGTTATTGATCCACGGCTAAAAAGCCGTGCGCGGGAGGGCCAGGTATGAGCCGTTGGGACTCTGATTTTGTCTACGCTTGGCGGACATCGCCGGTGGCCATCCTGTCTAGTATCGTGGTGTTTCTATTGTTGGGCGCTGCGTTATTCGCCCCGTGGTTGGCGCCTTTCAATCCCTTTGACATGGCCTCGCTGAATCTAATGAATGGATTCACGCCGCCGATGACGGCGAACTTATTCACCGGTGATCGGTTTTGGCTGGGTACCGATGACCAGGGGCGTGATCTGTTTTCTGCGATTTTGTATGGCCTTCGGGTTTCCCTGTTCGTTGGGTTTTCTGCCGTGGGGCTGGCCATGGTGCTCGGCGTGTTTTTGGGGTTGTTGGCCGGATATCGTGGGGGTTGGTTGGATACCTTGATCATGCGTTTTGCCGATGTGCAGGTGACCTTTCCATCCATTCTTATTGCGATGCTGATTTATGGCGTAGCGCAGGGTTTGATTCCGCCTGAATCCAGGGGCGATCTGGCGATCGGTGTTTTGATCCTGTCGATTGGACTGTCTGAATGGGTTCAATTTGCGCGCACGGTGCGCGGCACCACCTTGGTTGAGAAAGAGAAGGAATACGTACAGGCCGCCAGGCTCATGGGGCTGAACCCACTGGCGATTATGCTGCGTCACATCCTTCCCAACGTCACCACGCCGGTGTTGGTGATCGCAACTATTACCCTTGCGCTGGCGATCATTGCTGAGGCAACGCTGTCTTTCTTGGGGGTCGGGGCACCTCCCACGGAGCCGAGTTTGGGGACGCTGATTCGCATCGGACAAGACTTTTTGTTTTCCGGGGAATGGTGGATTTTGCTGTTTCCAGCACTGACTTTGTTGTGTTTGGCGCTGGCGGTCAATTTGTTGGGCGATTGGTTGCGTGACACGCTGAATCCGAGGCTGAAATGAGTTTATTAAGTGTCAGAGATCTGGTGGTCGAATTTCCGAACCGCAAAGGCACCCTACGTGCCCTCAGTGGCGTGAGCTTTGACGTGCAGGCCGGTGAAATTTTGGGCCTGGTGGGCGAGTCGGGTGCCGGTAAGTCCATGACCGGCGCTGCGATTATGGGCCTGATTGAACCGCCGGGTCGGATCACCGAGGGTCACGTGGAATTGTCTGGCGAACGCGTTGATACCGCCCCTGAGCGTTTCCGGGGACGGCGTATTGGGATGGTGTTTCAGGACCCATTAACCAGCCTAAACCCATTGCAGCGAGTGGGTGAGCAGTTGATGGAGACCCTGCGCATTCATCATGAATTGACCCAACAGCAGGCCAAGCAGCAGGCCATGTTGGCACTCGAAGAAGTCGGGATTGACGCGAATCGGTGGGATCAATATCCGCATGAGTTTTCTGGGGGGATGCGGCAGCGTGTTGTGATCGCACTGGCGCTGGCTGCAAAACCCGAGCTGCTGGTTGCCGACGAGCCAACGACCGCCTTGGATGTCTCAATCCAAGCGCAGGTGTTGGACTTGCTCAAGCGGCTGTGTCGTGAGCGCGGCTGTGGCGTGATTTTGATTACCCATGATATGGGGGTGATCGCGCAGACCACCGACCGTGTGGCGGTGATGTATCTCGGTCGTATTGTCGAGCTTGGACAGACCCAAGCCGTCATTCATTCACCTAAGCATCCCTACACTCAGGGCCTGATGGCTTCTACGCCTACGATTAATGGCCGGGTTGAGGATGACTTGTTTCAGATTCCTGGATCGATGCCTCGACTTAATGCGATCCCGACAGGATGTGCCTTTCACCCACGTTGCCAGCACGCGACCGACCGCTGTCGCGCACAGGTACCGGAATTTGACGGCCAGCGCGCCTGTTTTTGGAAGGAGGGTGCATGAGTATTATCCGTGTTGAGCAAGTCACTCGAATATTTGACCGTTCACAGGCGGCTTGGTTGCGCAAGCTAACGGGCGCGCAGCTCGACCAGCTGATCGCGCTCAATAACGTTAGTCTAGAGATTGAGGCGGGACAGACCTATGCCTTGGTGGGTGAAAGTGGCTCAGGAAAGTCGACCCTCGCCAGGATCGTTGTGGGTCTGGATCGGGCGACCCAGGGGCAGGTATTTTTAAATGAGCAACCGTTTGACCCTAGGGTGATGTTGCAGCGCCGCCAAGTACAAATGGTCTTTCAGTCGCCGTATGCCAGTCTAAATCCGCGGTGGCGGGTCAAGGACATCCTGGCTGAACCTCTCAAGGCATTTGGATTGCGTGATACGCCAGCCAGCCGCAATCAACGCGTTGATGAACTACTCGAGCAGGTCGGCTTGTCTTCCAGTGACGGCGAGGCCTATCCGCATGAGTTCTCCGGCGGGCAGCGGCAGCGGATATCAATCGCCCGCGCGCTGGCCTCCGAGCCCAAGTTTTTAGTCTGTGATGAGCCAACCTCTGCACTGGATGTTTCGGTACAGGCGCAGGTCCTGAATTTATTGAAGCAACTGCAGAGAGAGCTGGGTTTGACCTATCTGTTTATCACCCATGATCTGGCGGTAGTCCGATCGGTCGCCCACAAAATTGGCGTATTACGCCGTGGCGAGTTGGTTGAGGAGGGTGCTGCGGATCAGGTTTTTGCAGATCCGCGGCATGAGTACACGCAGATGTTGCTGGCAGCCGCACCAGTCATTGACTAATTCAAACGGCTCGGGTGTCTGAGCACCCACAACGCAGCGCCTGCAATACAGGCGACAATCACGGCTTGAACCCAGGGTTTGTCAGCCGTTAGGTACAAGCTTGCTAGGGTTCCGAGGGTCATCCCAGATAGGGCGAATGTCTTGCCCTTGGGCGATATCACCCCGTGGTCTAGGTAGTCCGAGAGCGAGGGGCCAAACTTTGGGTGCTGACGCAGGGGCTCAACCCAGTGGGGTGCTCCTCTGGCAAAGCACAAAGCCGCGAGTATTAAGAAGATGGTGGTCGGGACCAGCGGGAGTACAGCCCCAATCGCACCGAGGCCAACAAACACGATCCCCAGGGCCTTGTAAAACGGCTTGGGTGGGTTCATGACCTCATGATGCGACACATTGCCCCGCTAGGCTACACCGGGTCGCCATACAGGCTCGGTAATATGTGTCCTCAAGCGCTGAACTCGAGGCCGTCGCCCTAATCGTTCTCGATATCGATCATGCATGGATTCAGATGACACCTGGGTCGTTGAAAAGCGTTCGCGGGCTGCGTCGATAGGAATGGGCAAACCCCCTCTGACCCTGGAAATTGCTAGGCATATCAGTTGGTTGTTGCGGACTTCGATGACTTCCCCAACAAAGTAGGTTTGGTCGGAGTAGGGATGCTCCATGACCTTTATAACGTCCCCTGGATTAATCATTTTTATTGTTCTCAAGGTGTTTTCATTAATCTGTCACATCCCGTTCAGACAGACAACCTAGTACCTCGCGTCGGTGAGGCTAGTACCTTGGTATTGCGTGGTAGTACCGAGGAGTAAAAAATGCGTACCGAATGTGAGTTGCTAGGAAGATCAAAATGGATCCGAAAACTGCAAAGCGTGCGCTGGATGCACTGTGGTGGCTGATTGAGAAAGAAACCTGCCCAGACCGCCGTAGGCTTCATATTGACCGCTTACTTGACGTTGCTCCGCAAGCGCTAGAAACGCGGGCTCAACGGATAGATCGCGGCCGGCTTACGCAATTGGTAGAGCAACTGCGAAAGGCCGGTTAGCCCCGGTCTGGATTCAACCGGTGAACTTGTCGGTGCGGCTCAACTGCTCGTCGATGTCGATCAATTTTTCGCGGAGCGAGAGGTGTCTTTGTCGCAAAACGTTTAGGCGCGTCTGAAAGTCACTGGGAAGTTTGATTTTTCCAATCTTCCCAGTTGGTTTCGCCTTGTTTTTGCCAATATTTTTCATATTGTGAGCGTAGGGGCACAGAGCTCAAGGCACCACGTCGTTGCTCCATAAAAGTCTCAGTTAGTCCACACCTAACGGAGCGCTCAAAAACAGCCTTGGCAAGTGCCCGTCAATTCGATGACCGCTTGGTCTAATCTGAAATTTGCGTCGGCACTGACCGACTCAATACTGTCCCGAATAGGGCGTGTCTGCATCTCCGCTACTTGATTGCACTGACTGCATATTAGGAAAACAGGAGGGGCCTGTTCGCCGCAGTGCCCATGATCGCAAGCGACAAAGGCGTTTAACGTCTCCAACCGATGAATGTGCCCCAGAGTCACCAGCGAACTGAGGGCTCGGTACACCTGGGGTGGGGCGCGGAAGCCGCAATCTCGGAGTTGGTCCAAAAGTTCATAAGCAGTCATGGGGAGCGCGGAGTCTTTCAGCGTGTCCAAGACTTGCTGTTGCTTTGGTGTTAGTGATTTCATGCGCGCTCGCCTCGTAGTCGGCTAACAATAAAAAGTCCAAGTGCCGCAATCACAATGCTGGGGCCTGTGGGTGTATCCGCAAACCATGAGCCGGCGATCCCTAGAACAACGCTAATCATCCCTGCGATCGTTGCGATCAACGCCATTTGCTCTGGGCTTTTCGACAATCCACGGGCCAGCGTGGCGGGGAGGATCAGCATCGCAGTAATCAGTAGCGCCCCAACTAGCTTGATCGCAACTGCAATAACCATCGCGATTAACAGTGTGAGGATTAACTGGGTCAGGCGAGGTCTCAGTCCCTCAGCAGCGGCAAGCTCGGGGCTTAGTGTGGCGGCCACCAGTCCACGCCAACTGAGCGCGAGCACTGCCAATGTCGCCAGGCTCGCGCCTCCAATCGTCCACAGATCCGCCTGTGTGACCAACAGCAAGTCTCCGAATAACAGGCTCTCAAGATTGATTTGCGAAGGGCCTAACAGCGCGATCACGACAACCCCCAACGCCAGTGCCGAGTGGGACATTAGGCCCAGCAATGCATCGGATGAATACTCTTTACGCCGTTCCAGTTCGCTGAGTAGTAATGCGATGCCGGCGGATACCCCAAAAACCGTGAGTTGGCTGGCGAGGCCCGTCAGCAAGCTAAGCGCGACCCCTAACAGCGCAGCGTGAGCCAGTGTGTCGCCAAAGTACGACAGCCGCCGCCAGACAATAAAACAACCCAATGGGCCGGTCATCAGCGTGAGTAATAGGCCTGCGGCCAGTGCCCGAAGGATAAAGTCATCCATGGCTGTGGTCCTTACATATTTCGCCATCCGGTAAGTGATGATGATCGTGATGGTGGTCGTAAACCGCGAGTTGTTGAGCAGCATCGGCTCCAAATAGGGCTTGATAGGCTTGATTGTTGGCGACCGCTGTGGGTGTACCGTGGCAGCACACATGGCCGTTGAGACAGACCACGGTATCGGTCGCCGCCATCACCAGGTGAAGGTCATGGCTGATCATCAGTACACCACAGCCAAGCTCGTCCCGCAGGTTTTGAATCAGCTGATAAATCTGTGACTCGCCTGTGATATCGATACCCTGAGCGGGCTCATCTAACACCAACAGGTTGGGGCGGCGGGCGATGGCACGTGCGATCAAAACCCGTTGGAACTCGCCACCTGATAATGAGGCGAGGGCCGCTTTGCCTTGATCATGGAGACCGACGGCATCGAGGGCACCCTGCGCTTGGCTGGCTTTGATTCCACCGTATAAATTCATAAAACGAGCGACCGTGATCGGCATGGTCCAATCGATCGCAAGTTTTTGCGGGACATAGCCAATCCGTAAGCCGGGAGCGCGCTGGCAGAGTCCTTCGGTGGGCTTTTCTAGGCCCAGCGCCAGTTTGACCGTGGTAGATTTTCCGGCTCCATTAGGGCCAATCAGGGTGACAATTTTGCCTGCCTCGACGGTGAGATTAACGCCTCGGACTCGCCAGTGATCCCGTGTTTTTAATCCGGCATTAGTCAGTTGTATTTGCATGTGGTGCTCTTTATAGTGCGCGTCATGTTATATCGTAACACACTCAAACCAATGTCCGCCCTAACGTTGCTAGGACTCGCTCCCGCAGCCTTAGCCTTAAATCTCGTCACAACAGTGGCGCCACTCAGTTCGCTCGCTCAACAACTGGTGGGCGAGCAGGATGCTGTATCGGTCCTGTTACCCGCAGACGTGTCGCCGCATGATTTCCAGTTGAAACCATCCCAGCGCCGTGAGTTAGCCCGGGCCGATGCGGTTTTTTGGATTAGTCCGCAGCTGGAGTCAGGGATGGCGAGTGTGCTGGGTCAGATGTCGCACGCGCACAGTTTTACAGACCATGCAGACCATGCAGACCATGCAGACCATGCAGACCATGCAGACCATGCCCATGACGACGCTCACCCATGGCTATCGGTGACGCAGTCAATCGAGCTGATCGAATTTCTTCGGGATGAACTGATCGAGTTGGCACCGCAACGCGAGGCCGAATTCGCCCGTCGAGCCGACACCGCGATCGATCGACTTGAAAAGCGCCAGGCTCAGTGGTTGCAGCAGATGCAGCCATTGGCTGACCTGCGCTACTGGGTCTTCCATGATGCCTATCAAGCCTTTGAAGCTGAGTATGGGTTGGACCATCAAGGGGTGATTCAAGCCAACGTCAATGTCAGCCCGAGCCCAAAGCAGATCGCCACATTGAGTCGAGCGATCGGCGAGACCGGCGGCTGTGTGTTTCGCGAGCCTCAGATGGATGCCCGCTGGGTAGATCTGGTGGTGGGTAATTCACCGGTTTGGGTGGGCGTTTTGGACCCATTGGGATCCGCCTATGACGTGGACACGGATTTGCACATCAACGTCATTTCTTCGCTGGTAACGAGTTTCCAAGAGTGCTTCAGCGCCATCCGACCCTAGGGCGGTTGTTGGCTCGCAAAGCCTAGCTTAAACTTCCTGAATGAACGTTCATTCAGATCGAAGGTCAGCACTGCTAGACGCCGCTATTCGTCTCGCCGCGCTCCAAGGCGCTGATGGTTTTTCAATGAAATCATTAGCCACCGAGGCGGGCGTGGCGGTTGGCAGTGCCTATAGCTATTTCCCCTCGCGCGAAGCCTTGCTGCTTGAGGCTTATCTGCGTTGTCTCAGTGATGTGGCCGAGGTGATGTGTGGGGCGCTGGATGGCGAACCGGGTTTCGAAAATCAATATAAGCGGGTTTGGTTTGCCTTGTGGAACTACTGCTTGGCCAATCCCGAGGCGGTGCTGTGTCGCAGTCAGTTCGACCGGTTGCCTGCTGCCTACGGGTTGAGTGCGCAACAACACAAAGAACAGGTGTTTCAACCCATCGCGTCTTGGCTGGATCAAGCCATGGCGGAGCATCATATTGTCAACTTGCCGCACCCGGCGATTAGCGCACTGTGTTTTGAACCTTGCTTGTCGCTGGCCTGCAACCACAATGCGGGCTTGATGAACGCCGACGATTCCTTAATTCACCAAGCTTGCAGCAGTACGTTGCGAGCGATCACCCCTGGAAAGCTTTAATGAAAACTTTATCCGTTCTGTTCGCCTTGGCGCTGAGCCCGTTTGTCCACGCATTCAGTGTCAAAGTCGAGACGTCTCAATCTCAACCGATTTCTCTATCGGTGTCTGCGCTGGGTAGTGTTGAGAGTGCTCAAGAAGCGCCGGTAAAGGCGCGTATCAATGGTGTAGTTGAACAGTTGTTGGTGCGCGAAGGATCAACGGTCAAGGCCGGGCAGTTATTGGCCGTTCTGTCCGATGATGACCGAGAGTTGTCGCTGGATCGAGCCGAGGGTGAGTATCGTCGGTTGCAAACCGAACTGAACCGCCAAAATGCCTTGTTTGAGCAACAGCTGGTCACTCAGAGCACTGTGGATGCGACCCAAAGTGCGCTCAAGTCGGCGGAAAATGTGTTGGCCCAAGCCAAGCAGCAGGTCCAGTGGCGGGAGATACGCGCGCCGTTTGCTGGGGTGGTGAGTGAACTCTACGTTCAGCAAGGCGAAGTCGTCGGTGCGCAAAGCGCCTTGGTTCATTTGATGGACGCCGGGTCAGTGAAAGTCACGGTGCAGATTCCTCAAGACGAAATTGCGTCGGTGACACAGGGCAGCCCGGTGGTGCTTCGTAGTAATACCGCTTTACCCACTGCCGGTGAGGTGATTTATGTCAGTCAAAGTGCGTCCGGTGCGACTCGGATGTTTGACGTTGAAGTCCAGCCGAAACCGGACCATGCGCTGCGGGTGGGTATGAGCGTTAGTGCAGAGATTGAGGTGGCAGAAGTAGCCGCGCATTTTGTCTCCCCAGCATGGTTGTTTCTGGATGATGCGGGGATTGTTGGCATCAAGAGCGTCAATGATCAGCAGCAGGTTGAATTTTATCCTGTAGAGCTGGTGCGCTCGGATGCGCAAGGGTTTTTCGTGACCGGTTTGCCCGACCGGCTCGACATCATCACCGTTGGGGCGGGTTTCGTAAATACGGGTAGCCAGGTCGAGGTGGCTCGATGATCGCTGCCGTCATTGATGCGGCGTTCAGCCGCGCCCGCACGGTCGTTACGCTCTTTGTCATTACTTTGTTGGCTGGCCTTTTGGCGTACTTTGCGATTCCTAAAGAAGCCGAACCTGACATTCCGATCCCGATTATGTATGTGTCTTCTACCCTGGATGGCATATCACCGCAGGATGCTGAGCGCCTTTTGGTGCGACCGCTGGAAAAAGCGTTGCAGACCATCGAAGGGGTCAAGGAAATTCGATCCACCGCCTCTGAGGGGCGTGCATCGGTGGTGCTGGAGTTCACCGCGGGCTTTGATAGCGATCAGGCGCTGTTGGATGTGGAAGATGAGGTCGATAAAGTCGAGCCCGATCTACCTCCTGATGCAGATACCAAGGTGGTAGAGATCAACATCGCTCTATTTCCGGTGATCACCTTGCTGTTGTCTGGTGACGTGCCGGATCGGGCATTGAACAGCGTTGCTCGGCAATTGCAGGATGAAATCGAGGCGCTGGCCCCGGTACTCGAGGTCGACCTGACCGGTTATCGCGATGAGGTGGTTGAGATCCTGATTGATGCTGATGTGATTGAGTCCTACGGCTTGTCGCTGAGCGAAGTGCTTGGCTTGGTTCAGCAAAACAACCTATTAGTGGCGCCCGGTGCTCTAGATTCAGGGCGGGGTCGGCTGGTGATCAAAGTGCCAGGGGTTGTGGAATCCCTAGCCGACTTGGTGGATATGCCGATCAAGGTAGAGGGTAATCGCGTCTTAGTGCT
>JBMYYI010000017.1:0-29857 GCA_049609265.1 Litorivicinus sp.
GGGAGGACTCCCGGCCTCGAGCGTAGCTCCTAGGTCTCTGAACTTCGAATCCAAACATCCCGCTGTGGAAATGGAATTTCGATGCCCGCTTGTTTCAGCGCTTTAAAGATCGCCACGCGTAGCTGACTCTTGACCGCATTTGAGCGGCCAACATCGCGAATGTAACCGCGTACTTCGAAATTTAATGAGTTGTCGGCAAAGTCGGCGAAGTAGATAAACGGCTCGGGCGTATCCAGGATTTCTGGATGGTTGCGCACGACGGTGTTGAGTAGCTGCATGACCGATTCTGGATCGGCTTGGTAGCTGACGCCTACCGGCACGATGACTCGTCCCAACTTGTTTTTGTGAGTCCAGTTGGTCACAGCGCCGCTGATCAATTCGGAGTTGGGCACCAGTACCGAGGAGTAATCAAAGGTTTCGATCTCGGTCGAGCGCACGCTGATTCGTTTGACCAAGCCCTCGCCCGAGGAGGTCACAATCCAATCGCCGACTTTGATCGGGCGCTCGAACAGCAAGATGAGGCCAGAGACAAAGTTGTTCACGATACTCTGTAGACCGAAACCGATGCCCAGGGAGAGGGCACCTGCGATAATCGCGAGGTTGGATAGATCAAAGCCTAGGGCGCCGACAGCGCCAGTCACGGCAATAACGAGGCCGACATAGCCAATTATGGTGGTGAGCGAGTTTTGCGCGCCGTGATCGATCCGCGACATGGGAAAGAATCGTGTCTGGGCCGTGTGTTGAATCACCCTCGTGAGGTACATAAAGCCGGCAAACAAAGCGACAGCGGTGACGATGCTGGCGATGGATAGAGTGAAATTACCGACCTGGATGCCAAAGAAAACATCGCTCACCCCATCGCGCACGTCGCTCCACTCAGCGCCAAGGATTAACAGTGCAGGGGGCACTGCCAGTACGACGACCAGTGCATCTAGAACCAGGGCTAGCCAAAAAAACAGCACACTCGGTTCGTCATGCGACGGCTGAGGGCGCGAGCGAGACTCAAGCCAGTTAAGGGTCTCGCGGATAATCTGGCGAGCCAACCCGGTTAAAGCCACGACAGCGATCAGCCAGGCTAATCGGGTTGTGACGTACTGTGCGAGGGCTAACCAGCCAAGTGCCATGGCCACTAAGCTGGCCAGGGCAATCAATCGAGCCCCTGCGCGGATGCGTCGCTGTGCTCCCGAGCCTGCGGGCGCGCATAAGCGGATGATGACCAGAGCCAACACAAGGGAGGTTGCAGTCTGGGTGATCCAAATCCACTCGGCAGGCCCATTGAGGGCATCGATGGTTTGTAGCGCCAGGCTGTCACAAGCAAGGGTTACAGCGCCGACGACGGCTGCCAGCGTATTTCGATTTAGTCGTCGATCGTCGTCGATTGAAGCCGGGCTGATGGCCTTGAGCAATGGGCGGTTGACCATAAAAATGCCGACGATGGCCATCACCCATAGCTGGATTGTTTCGTTGCTCAGCCTCGCCAGTAACCCGGCTTGGTGTAGGGCTAACGTGATGACCGTAACGCCGATACCGGCGGGGGCGAAATGGATGCAGGCGCGGATTAACTGGGTCAACCTGGGTAGGGCATCAAGCACCGATCTCCGATTCCCTCCGAGCAAACGTCCCTGGGCCAGGGCGCTGCGGGTAAGCATCGTTCCTGCCAACGTCAGCATTAGACTGCTGACAATCCATATCACGCCGATGGCATCGACTTGCTGTAGTTGGCTTCTCAGCTGGGCCGGAATCCCTGCGAGTGCAGGCCAATCCATCACGCTGTTTTGCCAACTTTTCAGCGACAGCACGGACGGGCTCTGGACGAATAATTGATTGGAGAATTGATCTCGACGCAATTGTCCGATCTCAGCAATCAGGCGGCTGGCTTTGGCAACATTCAAATCAGCCTGGCGCAATGCTCCGTTTAGCTGACTTAGCTCATCGTTGAGTAATGCCCGCTGCTCGCTGATCGATCCGACTTCAGGAGATTCGTTGTCCTCGGGGGGCGGACCAATGCGATCCAAATCGGAGGTGACTTCTTCTAGCCGCACTCTGAGCGGCGCGGTTTCTGACTCCGAGGTGCGGATGACGCTGCGCAGCTCGTCACGTAACTCCAGCAACTCAACGTCGCTTTGCGTCAGTTGCTCGGCGATGACGTCTAGCTGCGCGCTGCGCTGACTAATTTGCTCGTTGGCGTTGTTCAGCGGGTTGGCTAGCGCAACAGCGGCCAGTACCCACCCTACCAGCCCAAGTGTTAGCTTCATGTCGTTAAATCCATCGGTTGCGTTTAAACCACAAACCCAGTCCAACCCCCATCACGACCAGTCCAGCACTGACCCAGCCAAACGCTTGGGGTTCATCGGCACCGGGGACCCCGCCGACATTGACGCCGAGCAAGCCGGTCAGAAAGCCCAGCGGCAAAAAGATGGCCGCGATGACTGAGAGCACCAGCATATGATGATTCATTTCTTCAGCGCGTTGATCGGACAGCTGGTCGTAGATGATCGCACTGCGCTCGCGGACTGCGTCGAGCTCTTCCATGATGCGCGTAATTTGATCCGTGGCCTGGCGAAGGGCATCCAGATGCTCGCGTTGCCAACCCAATTGAGTCATCGACTGCAGGGCGCCCAGGGCTTCACGTTGCGGGCCGATGTGACGGCGGAGCCGGATAGTGGTCTGGCGTAATTCCGCCAGACTGCGTCGTACACCCTGGCCCCCCGATAAGCTGCTGGATTCTAGCTCGTCACAGGTGTCTGCGAGGTGCCCCACCACCGGTTCAATGCGGGCGCTGAGCCCTTGGATTAGAGCAATCAGCCAATCCTGCACGCTGAGGGGAGCCTGCTGGTGCTGCGTCTGTTCAGCCAGGTCCGAGACAGCCATCAGCCTGCGCAGGCGTACGGATACGATCTGCTTCGCCGTCACCCATAGCCGAATGGACACCATGTCCTCCGGGTCTGAATCAGGATTTAAATTCACTCCCCTTAGATTCAACAGCACGCCCTCACCATGGCTTAGGCAGCGCGGGCGGGTTTCCTCTTGGGTCAGCGATTGAGCGACCAATGGCTCCAGGTGCTGGAATAGCCATTCCCGGCTGCTGGGATGGTTTAGGTCCCAGTGCAGCCAGCGATAGGCTCCCTGGCTGGGCTCAACGACGTCGCCGGAGTGGCCGTCTTGAGTGACATCAAATCCGTATAGCAGACCGGGTGTTTGCATGGGTTACCCCTTGCCCTTGGTTCGGGTGTTGCCCGATAGCGCACGTTTTTCCAGCAGTGCGATGATCTTGGACGCGACATCGATGCCGGTCGCGGTCTCGACGCCCTGCAGGCCGGGCGAGGAGTTAACTTCCATCACAACCGGACCATGGTTGGAGCGCAGCATGTCAACGCCAGCTACGTTCAAGCCCATTTTTTTAGCAGCTCGTACGGCGGTAGCGCGCTCCTCAGGGGTGATTTTGATCGTATGCGCACTGCCACCACGATGCAGATTCGAGCGAAATTCACCCTCGGCACCTTGGCGTTTCATGGCCGCGACCACCTTGTCGCCGACAACCAGGGCGCGAATGTCTGACCCACCGGCCTCTTTGATGAATTCCTGCACCATGATGTTGACTCCCGCGCCGCGGAAGGCCTCGATCACGGATTTGGCCGAGCGATCGGAGTCGGCCAAGACCACACCGATGCCCTGCGTACCTTCCAGCAGTTTGATGACCAGCGGCGCGCCGCCGGCGGCCGCGACGACTTTATCCGATTGCTTCGGATCATGGGCAAAGGTCGTCACGGGCAGGCCAATGCCATCGCGCGCCAGCAGTTGCATTGAACGCAACTTGTCCCGTGATCGACCGATGGCTACCGACTCGTTAAGCGGAAACGTCCCCATCATCTCGAACTGGCGAAGTACGGCCAGGCCATAAAAAGTGATGGACGCGCCAATCCGAGGGATGACGGCATCGTACTGTGGCAGCGGGGCATCATTGTAATAGATGGTTGGCCGGCGCGAAGCAATGGTCATAAAGCAACGCAGGGTATCAATGATGTCTAGTTCGTGGCCTCGCTCCTCGGCCGCTTCTTTGAGACGGCGGTGCGAGTACAGGTTTGGGTTGCGGGCCAGCATGGCAATTTTCATAAGGGTTAGTCCTGGATTGGCCGATTAAACAGCAGCAGAGGTGTGGAGGGGCGCGCCCAGCAAATACGAGCGGCCGGAGTTGACGAGCAGTCCCTGGTCACGCACGGCAGTGCGGCCGAGGATCAGCTCAAACGTCATGTTCTTGCGGTTGGTCAGGGTGATTTCGATCGGCCAACTCCGATCCGCCATGACCAGGCGTGTTTTGATCACATAGCGGCGCTGTGCGATGCCGCCGGTGTTTTTGACATCGCGCACGTCGACCAACGGCATGATCAAGGGCTGCGGTTGGTTAAACCCGGGAACCCGAGCTCGGAACGACACGCACTCTTTACCCTCGTGCATCACTTCACGGATATGGGTTGCGTGGAGTGCTGATGAGCGTGCCCCCGTGTCGATCTTGGCGGGCATTGCCAGTATGCCTAGTTCAGGCAACGCGATAATTTCGCGCCAACCGATTTCTTGGGTTCGGCGTTTGCCAGGCGTCTTCACTTGAGCATCTCTTCATTGAGGCGGCGATAGTTCACGAACGAGTTCGCTGCCATCACCACAAAAAAACTATCCATGTCGATCAGCACCATGCCTCGCTCCAGTAGCGCTCGCGTGAGTTGCTGAACATCCTCGGGATACACGCGTCTGCGGCCCATCAATTGGCGCAGCAGTTTTTCGGGTAGACGATAGCGGCCCCGCTCCTTGTGTCCGAATTCGCATTCGTACAGTGCTGCTAATTTTTCAGCAGCCTGTTCAATAGTATTTTCCATCCGCAAATGCTATTTAGATAAAATAATTTTGTCTATAGGTAATTTTTTGTGTCTATTGTGCTGAGCGCGTTGGAAAAAGACGATCTGAGGTTTGTCCACGGTTTGAACAATAATCGCGGGGTCATGAACTACTGGTTTGAAGAGCCCTATGAGTCCTTTGTGGAACTTGAGGAGCTGTATCTAAAGCACATCCATGATCAGTCAGAGCGTCGTTTTATCGTTAAAAACGATCAGGAACGGGTCGGTCTCGTTGAGTTAGTTGAAATATCCTATATCCACCGACGGGCTGAGTTTCAGCTGATCATTGCACCGGAGCATCAAAACCAGGGCTTTGCGCAGGTCGTCACGCAAAAGGCGCTGGACTATGGATTTAGTGTGCTCAACCTGAACAAGATTTATTTAGTGGTGTCGGTGAACAATGCAGCTGCCATCCACATTTATGAGCGCGCCGGGTTTGTGGAGGAGGGGCGCTTGATCCAGGAATTTTTCGTCGACGGCGGTTATCAGGACGCGATTCGGATGTATCAGTTGCAAGGTCAGCACTTACGCAGTCGCGCGGCCCGTTTGAGTGCTGATGCGAGCGCGCATCAGGACGGCAGCTGAACTAATCACCAGGGCGCCTCCGATCAAGGTGCTTAGGCTTGCGGATTCACCGAGTAAACTGACCGAAACGGCAATTGCGACGATCGGCTCCAGGGTGCATAGCGTAGCGGAATCCAGGGGGCCGACGACGCGCGTGCCTAACATCAACAGCCCGATTGGGATCAGCCCGGCAAAAATTGAGAGTGCCGCGGCAACGGACCAGGCATACCCGGTATTGGGGAAGTCCGCCCCGCGCAGTCCGATGATAGCGACCATAATGATACTGGCACCTACCATCAGAGCGGCTAGGGAATGCTGTTCATCCATCGGCGGCAGGTAGTGTGTCTTGTAGATTAACGTGGCTGCGTAGCTAAAACCGGCCAACAAGGCCCACAGCACTCCGCTGATCGCAGAGGACTGCCATTGAATATCAATCGCAATGACCAAGCCCACCAATGCCCCCACCATAGCCGCCAACTGAATCGGCCGTAGGCGCACCCGCAGAACGCCCCAACTGTATAGGGTCACCATCAACGGAAAGGTGAAAAACACGATCACAGCCAGGCCGAAGCCAATCTCGAACCCGGCTTGGTAATAGCCCACGCCCGCGCCGACAAACCCCAGGCCTAACACTGCGTGGCGCAGGGCATGGATCCTGTTAATCGCAGGTCCACGCCGGGTCATCACTAACCATGTGACTAGCAAGGCGGCTGGGACGCTGTAGCGAATCAGATTTAAGGCGTAAGCATCAACACTGGCTTGATTCAGGGCGTGGCCGAAGATCGGCTGAATTCCGAAGAAAACAGCCGATAACAGCACCATGGCTGCGCCGAGCGCATAATTGGGAGGTGTCATGGCGCAAAATTGCTACGCATCCGCTGGCCGCGCTTTGCTGTAAGCGCCATACATGCGTGTACTGCCGACCTAGGCTCTCGGTCGGATGCTGATTGGGGTGCTTTTGTGCACACTGTTTGACTCTCAATTTAGGACGTCGTTATGGAATTGATTTGGATCCCGCTGTTGATCTGCGTAGTGCTGCTGTTATTGCTCGTTAAAGGTGTGGTCAAGACCTTTAAGCGTCAGCCGATCGTGGCGATCTTGTGCATTATCTTTTTGCTGCCGGTCTATGTGATCTGGGCCTTTGTTGAGCTCTTTACCGGAGATATCCGCTCCACCCCCACTTGATCCGCATGCGGTACACTGCCGCCATGCCCTTAAGTCTTTCCTCAATCACCTTGCGTCGCAGACTCGCCGTCGAGTTGCTGGCGCTGGTGACCTTGCTGGCCACCGCGGTCGCCGCATTGTATGACGCTGAGCGCGCCCGCGAGGAAGCCAGGCAAATCGCTGCGGTCGATTCTCAGTTGCAGTCGTTGGCGCTGCAATCGGTATTAGAGCGCTATCGTGGTCTACCGGAGATTTGGTCTCGTGAACCCAGTTTGGTGCGTGCGATGGCGCGACCTGATCAGGCCAGCCTGGCTGTGCGTGGACAGCAACTCACCTACCTATCCGGTGCCTGGGCCACGGGTTTCTTTGATGCGCAGGGGCGCGTGATCAGCTGGTCCGATCGGGCCGGGGCGCAGGTGCCCTTTGATCGGCTCCCTGATGCCTTGCGAGTCCCGGCATCGCAGCAGCGTTTGGGGCGAATGTTTATCCGCTACCAAGGGCGCCCGTTGTACGCGTTTGCCAGTGGGGTGGGGCGGTTGGGATCCATTGTGGTGTTTGTCGATCTGACCTCGATCCAAGAGCAGTGGGGGCTGTTGACCCATCCGGTTGCGGTGGTGGATGCGAATCGTAATGTCATCTTATCGAATCGAGCGGATTGGATAGGCGGCCCGCTTGAGCCGCCCTCAGACTGGGTGGTGACCCGGCAACATCTGTCGGTTGAGGGCTGGACGTTGCACTCCCTGTCGGCGGTGGATCTGCAGCGCATTTGGGTGGTCGTGGCCCTGGGATTAGCGACCGGGATCTTGGTTTGGGGCCTGTTGTCGCGGTTCTTTCGCCGCCAACTCGCTGAGGTACGCGACCAGCGATTGCGTCAGGCCAGTGCGCTTCGGTTGGAGCGCCAAGTCAGGGCTCGCACCCGTGAGCTCACGCTCGCTCAGGAATCGCAAATTCAAACGGCAAAATTGGCCGCTATTGGTCAGATGTCGACCACCCTGGCGCATGAGTTCAATCAGCCCATAGCGACCATTCAGACCTATGCCGAGAACGCCCAGCAGTTCCTGAACCGCGATCAACTCGATCCAGTGCGCGACAATTTAGGGCATATCATTCGTCAGACCCAGCGGATGGGAACGCTATCAAAAACCCTTTTATCCTTTGCTCGAAGACCCGATGCGGATCATTCACTGGTTGGCTGGCAGAGCACATTAAACGAGGCTTTGATCCTGTTGAAACCTCGTATTGATCAGCAGCAGGTGAGTATTGAGATCACCGGCCACGAGCAGCCGGTCTGGGCCGGTCCTGTTCGTTTGACCCAGGTCTGGTTGAACCTGTTGACCAATGCACTGGATGCCCTGCGCGAAACGCCCGCGCCACGCATTCAGATTGACCGGGTTGACTCGGGAGTGATCGAGATTCGAGATAACGGCAGCGGTATTGCGCCTGATGTTCAGCGAACCCTGTTCGAGCCCTTCGTCACGACTAAACCCGCCGGATCGGGATTGGGCTTGGGCCTGGCCCTGATCCGAGACCTGATGCGTCAATTTGGCGGTGAGGTGGAATGCCTTGGCGGATCCCAGGGTGCGTGTTTTAGACTGCAGTTCCAGACTCAGCCACTACAGGATTAAACGGATTGAGCCAGCCCACCATTTATTTGGTCGATGACGATATCGACCTGTCCCAGGCACTCGCCCAGGCTCTCATGCTCGAAGGTATGCAGGTCGAGGTGTTTAATCGCCCGGATCAGCTATTGGCCCGGCTCAAGCGCGACAGCTATGGCGTCGTGTTGACTGATTATCTGATGCCGCAGATGGACGGGTTTGAGTTGCTTGAACATGTTCAGGCGATGGATTCCGTGTATCCGGTGGTCATGATGACTGGGCACGGCGACGTACCCATGGCAGTGCGTGCCATGCAGGCGGGGGTTCATGATTTTATCGAAAAGCCCTGCTCGCCTGGGCAATTGACCCGCATTTTAAATCACGCCATTGAGCGCCGTCGCTTAACGTTGGAGAACCGAGCGCTGCGGGCGGAGCTGGCCGCCTCGGACGACTTGGATTCGCGTTTGGTGGGCTCTCACGAATCCATGGTGCAGCTAAAGCAACGGCTGAGGGTGGCGGCTGAGGCCGGCGTCGATTCCTTGATCGTGGGTCAAACCGGGACTGGTAAGGAAGTGGTCGCCCGCGCCCTTCACGATTTTGGGCGCCGCGCCAGTGCTCCCTTTGTTGCGATTAACTGTGCGGCCATTCCGGCGGAGATGATTGAGTCTGAGCTGTTCGGACACGTCGCCGGCGCCTTCACCGGCGCGATTGCCGCCCGCGAGGGCCGTCTGGTGCATGCGCAAGGCGGTACGGTATTCCTAGATGAGTTGGAATCCATGCCCTTGGATTTGCAGGCCAAGTTGCTGCGTGTAATTGAGAACCGAACTCTTGAGCCCTTGGGCTCTAACCAGCAAATCGCATTGGATGTCACCTTTGTGGGCGCGATCGCTCACCGTCCGGACCAGGGCGCTCAGATTCGAGAGGATTTGTACTATCGCTTGAACGTGGTGGAGCTTGAGCTGTTGCCATTGGCGGCGCGACAGTCCGACATCCCGCAGCTGTTTTACCACCTGGCCCGGGAAGCGCGAGGTAAGTTTCGGCGTGAAATCCCTGAGCTGAGCCCGCAGTTGGAAGCCCAGCTGATGGGGCACGCTTGGCCGGGCAATATTCGAGAGTTGCGCAATGTGGCCGAGCGCTTTGTGCTGGGCCTGTGGAAGGGCTTTCAAGAAGTCGATGAGGCTCCATCGGGCACTCTAGCTGAGCAATTAGCCGCCTACGAGCGACGAATTGTCGAGCGAACCTTGCAGGCTTGTGACTATCAGATGAAGGGCACCTACGAGGCGCTGGGCCTGTCGCGTAAAGGGTTATACGACAAGATTCAGCGACTGGGTATTGAGTTACCCTAAAAATTCTTAGGATGGGTAGCTGACTACCCATCCCGTGCGATTTTCCTAGTTTTCCGGCTGGCACAGGGTTTGCAGTGATAGACCCACTGCGTGCTACGCAGCCATAAAAATTAGGAGTTAAACATGAAGAAGTTGATCGGTGCCGCTGGTGCACTCACCCTGGCCGTTGCTGCCGCTAGTGCTAACGCTGCCTGCGATTCAGGCGAAGTCGTCGTTAAGTTGTCACACGTAACCGGTGGTACTACCCACCCCAAAGTTGTCGCTGCGAATAGCTTTGCTGAGCGTGTTAACAGCCAGCTGGACGGCCGGATGTGCATGGAAGTCTATCCCAACAGCACTTTGTTCGGTGACTCAAAAGAGCTAGAAGCATTGCTTCTGGGCGACGTTCAGGTCCTGGCCCCCTCCCTGTCTAAGTTTGGTTCGTACACCAAAAAACTAGGCGTATTCGACCTGCCCTTCATCTTCGAAGACATGGACGCAGCGATGCGCTTTACGAACTCTGCTACCGGCAAAGAGTTGCTCAACAGCATGAACGACGTGGGCTTCACCGGTCTGGGTTATTGGATGTCGGGCATGAAGTACTTCTCAGCCAACAAGCCTTTGCTAGAGCCTAGCGATGCGGCCGGTCTGAAGTTCCGTGTACAAACTTCAGACGTAGCGAAAGCCATGATCGCAGCAATGGGTGCATCACCCCAGCCGATGGCGTTCTCTGAAGTTTACGGCGCACTGCAAACGGGCGTTGTGGATGGTCAGGAAAACACCTGGTCAAATATCTACACCAAGAAGTTCTTCGAAGTTCAGGACGGTGTAACCGAAACCAGCCACCAATTGTTGGCGTACTTCTTCATGACCAGCCAGGAGTTCCTGGACGGTTTGGACGACGACCTGCGTGCTGAATTCTTGGCCATTGCTGATCAAGTGACGCAGGAAGCTAACCTGGCCGTTAAGGACAAGGAACAGGCTAACCGTCAGAACATCCTAGACAACGGCGGAACCATCCGCACCTTGTCACCTGAGCAGCGTGCTAAATGGGTTGAAGCAATGAAGCCCGTTTGGAAGCAGTTCGAAAGCGAAATCGGCGCGGACATTATCAAAGCTGCCGCAGACGCTTAATTCCAAAAGAGGTCGGGGCATGAGGCCCCGGCCCTCTCTTTATAGGTATTCATTATGATGGCGTATTGGCCACATTTGTTGCTGCTGGGTTTAGTGGCGGTGCTGTTTGTTTGGGAGCGCTTCAAGCCTCAGGCAGTGGCGCAACTTGAGGAAAGCTGTCTGATCGGATTGATGTTTCTGATCACCGCAGTCAGTTTTGGTCAGGTCGTTGCACGGTACGGTTTCAATACCGGCTGGAGCGCGGCACTGGAATTCACCACCCTGGCATTTTCATGGTTGATCTTGCTGGGTATGAGCTATGGCATCCGTGCGGGCACCCACCTGGGTGTTGATATCTTGCTCAAAGCCCTACCGGCGCCGGTGATGCGCTATGTGGCGGCCTTTGGGGCTTTTGCAGGCTTGTTGTACGGATTGATCCTGCTGGATGCTAGCTGGATGAGTTATCTGGGCGTGGATACTCGCTCAGGCGCCATTGAGTACTGGCAAAAGATGTACAAGATCAACATCGGTACCGAGGAGCTCCGTTGGCCGGTGTGGGTTCAAGAAACCTTTGACGTTAAAGACCGAGTGCAGCGCTGGTTAGTGTTGATCATGTTACCGGTCGGCTTGGCGCTGCTGTCGTTTCGATCGCTGCAGGCCATGATTCAAATCCTGAGTGGCCAGCGAGACATGGTAATTGCCAGTCATGAGGCCGAAGAGCTAGTAGAAGAAAACAAAGGCGCGCTTAAGGAGCTCGACTGATGGAAGCACTCATTCTGTTTGGTCTGGTTTTGGGCCTGTTGTTTTTGGGCGTGCCGGTGGGTTTGTCCCTAGGCTTGTCATCCATTCTGTTTATCGCACTGTTCAGTAACGATTCGCTGTCATCTGTGGCGATCAGCCTGTTTGGTGTCGGTCAGCACTACACCCTGCTGGCGATTCCGTTCTTCATTTTGGCTTCGGCCTACATGTCGACCGGCGGCGTGGCCAAGCGATTAATCCGTTTCGCCATCGCCGCTGTGGGTCACTTCCGTGGCGGGCTTGCGATGTCCTCGGTGCTGGCGTGCATGTTGTTTGCTGCCCTTTCGGGCTCTAGTCCCGCGACGGTGGTTGCGATCGGTACCATTGCGATCGCAGGTATGCGCCAGATGGGATATTCCAAGGACTTCGCCGCCGGCATTATTGCCAACGCCGGAACTCTGGGGATTTTGATTCCTCCGTCGATCGTCATGGTGGTGTATGCCGCTTCGGTGGACGTGTCGGTTGGACGGATGTTCTTGGCGGGGGTCATCCCGGGCATTTTGGCTGGCCTGATGCTGATGCTGGCGATCTACATTGTGGCTCGCATCAAGAATCTACCTGCCGGCGAGTGGAAAGGCTTTGGTGAGTTGGCCGCTGGCGGCAAAGAGGCGTTCTGGGGCTTGTTCCTGGTAGTCATCATCATGGGCGGCATCTATGGGGGTGTTTTCACTCCGACCGAAGCGGCTGCGGTGGCTGCCGTTTACTCTGCGTTCATCGCGGTCTTTATTTACCGCGATATGGGGCCGCTAAAAGAAACCCCCTGGGTGACGGCCGAGGACGGCATCGATGGCCGTATCGGCTTCAATGGCGTGGTGTACTTCCTGTCCTTCTGGATGGTCTTCATGATCATCAGCTTTTTCATCTTTGCCGATAGCGATTCGATGACCTTTGGTCAGCGTTCGTTGATCGGATTGATTTTGGGCGCGGCACTGGGCGGCTGGTACATGACCTGGCGCGGTGAGGGGGGTGTTGCGGCGCTGCCCAAATACATCGGCCGGGGCGTTCCGATTTTGATTCGTAATCTGGCGACCATGGGACGCATGTTCTTCCCGGCGTTGATGGGTAAAGAGTCACGCAATGTCACCATGGATGCGACTCGTACCACAGTGATGTTGATGTTCATCATTGCCAACGCTCTGTTGTTCGCCCACACGCTGTCGGCCGAGCGCATCCCGCAGCTGATCACGGAGTGGATGCTATCGGTGGGCTTTAACTGGTTTACCTTCCTGATTCTGTTGAACGTCATCCTGTTGATCGGAGGGCAGTTCATGGAGCCCTCAGGATTGTTGCTGATCGTTGCGCCATTGGTGTTCCCAATCGCGATTGAGCTGGGCATTGATCCGATCCATCTTGGCATCATCATGGTCGTCAACATGGAGATCGGGATGATTACACCGCCGATTGGTCTCAACCTCTTTGTGACTTCAGGGATCACGGGCATGAGCCTGGCCCGAGTCGTCAAGGCGGCTGCGCCCTTTGTCGGTGTGTTGTTTATCTTCCTCATTTTGGTGACCTACGTGCCTTGGATCTCGACGGCTTTGCCGACCGCGATCATGGGGCCGGAAATCGTCACCCAGTAATCTCAAGAGCGCCCTTCGGGGCGCTTTTTTGTGAAACTCTCCTCAACTCTGCTCAAGGCCAATCCAGTGCCTTGCTGCTTGGCCGTTACCCACCCTAGGACTAGGGAAGAATGACATTGCTTGGATGCATCACATCATTGATGAGAGGTATTCATGCTCAATCGATTTTATAGCCTGTCCGTCGGTGCCAAGTTATGGTCTGTCGTCGGCGTTTTGGCGCTAATGGTGGCGGTCTTGGTGACGATTAGCCTGACCCAGTCCCAGCGTCAGATCACTCAAACCCAGCTGCGAATCCAGGGCAGTCAACAGATCGGTCAGCTCAAACCCTTGATGGTTCAGCTTCAGCGGCATCGCGGCACGGTCAACAGCATTTTAGGTGGCAACAGCCAGCGGGAAATGGAGATCCCTGCTATCCGTGAGGCCATCACTCAGCAGTTAAGCCAACTGAAATCTGATTTTCCGTCAGACGACTTACGTGCGCTTGAGCAGCAATGGCTGAATCTGGCGGCGCGAAATAATCAGGGCAAAACCCAAGCCCAGGTTTATGCCGAACATGTTGCGGTGGTGGCTCAGATCGTCGAGTTAATCAAAGTCGTGGCAGACCGTTCCGGTCTGATCTTGGACGATAGCGCTTACACCTTTTACTTGATGGATTACGTGGCCTTCCAGGCGGCTCCTATGGTGGAGTTTGCCGGCCAGGTCCGCAGCGGCGGTGAGAATGTCATCAAGGGCCGTCAGCGTTTTGATGTCGTCGACCTAGAATCCTTAACGCGCTTGGCGGTGGGCCTGGAGTTCGCATTTGACGGCTCGCTACTTGCCTTGCAGCGTGCCTCGCAGGCCAATCCGGCGATTGCCGCACGGCTATCCGGTGTGCTGACGGACCTGGAACAGGCCGGCGGACAAGCCAAAACCTCGGTGGCCCAGGTGATTGATAATCGTTACTCGGGCAACGGACAGGATTTCTTTGACGAAATGAGTGCCGTGATTGCAGTCACGACCGCGGGTTTCGATGCCGCTAATGAGTTGTTGCAGGCCAGCTTGGCGGCGCGAGTGGATGAGTTGTCACAGGCGATGTGGACCCAGGCAGGGATCTCGTTCTTTGCGGCGGCACTCGCGTTTTTTGCCTCATTTAATGTGCTGAGAAGTGTTTCAACCCGTCTGGTGCAAGTGCAGCGCTACTTCAAGGGCATTCAGGAAGGTGATTTAAACCAGACGATCGAGGTGTTGGGCCGTGATGATCTGGCGCAACTGATGCAGGGGCTTCAGGTCATGCAATCTCAGCTGCGCGAT
Source organism: Litorivicinus sp. (assembly GCA_049609265.1). GTDB lineage: Bacteria > Pseudomonadota > Gammaproteobacteria > Pseudomonadales > Litorivicinaceae > Litorivicinus. The sequence continues at coordinate 14,322 of JBMYYI010000017.1, forward strand.
CGCGTCGAAGCTGACCGAGTATTGTTGGCCAGTAACACACGAATTAAACAGGGTTTGGACTGTGTTGGCCGGGCCGTAATGATTGCTGACCCCGATGGAAAGATCATTTACGCAAATGCCTCGGCGCAGGGGTTGCTGACGAGCAAGGCCGCAGATTTTCAGTCGCACTTAGGCCGCTTCAATCCTGATGAGCTCACACAGATGCATTATCAAGATCTTTTGGGGGCCCCGGTTGCGGATCTGAACGGCTCAGATTCGCTCGAGCGGGCGGTTGGACAGAGCGTGTTTCGCTTGTCTACGACCCCGGTGGAGTCAGACGGTGTACGGCTAGGCCATGTGGTGGAATGGGAGGATCTGACTCAGATTCGTCGGAGCGAGACCGAAATCGCACAGCTGGTCGAGCGGGCGAATCGCGGCGACTTGTCGACTCGCTTGGATGTATCAGGCAAGTCCGGATTCTTTTTGGTTTTGGCAGAAGGTCTGAACAGCATGACTCAAACCTTCTCAGATATGGTTGAGGACACCCGTCGGGTGGTCAACGCGATCGCGCATGGGGATTTGACGCAGCGAATTGATGCCGAATATGCCGGTACCTTTGCTGATCTGGCAGAGGGCATCAATGCATCCTGTGAGCAAATGACCGCGGTGGTTCATCAGATCACCCAATCCGCTGAACAAATTCGGGCCGGGGCTGAGGAAATTGCCCAGGGCAATGCCGACCTGTCCCATCGTACTGAGGAGCAGGCCTCTAGCCTTGAAGAGACGGCTTCAAGTATGGAGGAGATGACGGGTTTGGTTCGGCAAACGGCCGATCACTCCAAAGGGGCCAACGCCCAAGCGGATTCGGTTAAGCAACGCGCGCAGCAGGGTGGCGCGGTGGTTCAGCAGTCGATCGAGGCGATGCAGGCCATTACTCAGTCCAGCCATCAGATATCAGAGATCATCACGGTCATCGATGAAATTGCGTTTCAGACCAACCTATTGGCGCTTAATGCCGCCGTCGAGGCTGCACGGGCTGGCGAGCAGGGGCGCGGCTTTGCTGTTGTGGCCGGCGAGGTGCGTTCGCTAGCGCAACGCAGTGCCGAGGCCGCCAAGGAAATCAAGGAGCTCATCCGGGGTTCGGTCGCGCGCGTTGCCGATGGCTCGCAGCTGGTCAGTGCCAGTGGCGACACTCTAAACGAATTAGTCGACTCAATTGCGCAGGTGGCGGTGCAGGTTAGCGAAATCTCCAGTGCCGCCCAGGAGCAGGCGACAGGCATCGATCAGGTCAATATCGCGATATCACAAATGGATGAGATGACCCAGCAAAATGCCGCTTTGGTGGAGCAGGCCAGCGCAGCCAGTGAAAACATGGCGGATCAATCACGGGCCATGGTACGGGCGGTGGAGTTCTTTAACGTCGCGATACAATCACCGATCGCCAAGCCGGTGCCAAAACAGCCATTGGAATTGGCCCTTGAGTCGGTAAGCTTGGCGCATGGAACAAATCCTCACCCTGATTAACCTATACGGTGTCCAAATCTATGGATTGCTGTTTGCCTACTGCGCACTCAAGAGTGGAAGCCTGCCGTTGTTCGCAGGCTTTGCCGCTCAGCAGGGGGCTTTGGAGATTCAATGGGTGATGTTGGCCGTGCTGGCCGGCGGTTACCTTGGGGACGAAGTCCGGTTTTGGGTGACTCGCACCTATGGGGATGGATGGATCTACCAGCGGCCGAGACTGGCCCGTTGGTTCGCAAAAGCGCGAGCCTTGATGGATCGTTATGCGGGGATCTATATCTTCTTGTATCGGTATCCCAAGGGAATGCGCACGGTCGGGGCCTTGCCGGTGGGGCTGACCGACCTGGCCTGGAGTCGTTTCACGGTATTAAATTTCGCTTCCGCTCTAACCTGGACCAACATCATGGTTGGCGTGGGTTTTATTTTTGGGGCCTCGATCATGGCCGCCATCGAGAGCGGCTGGGGTGTGGTCAGTTTGCTGTTGCTAGTGGCGTTGATGGCCTGGGGTTGGCGCGCAATGACGCGCCTGGAAGTGCCTCAAAACTCGTAGGTTTGTAACGCCTTTACCTCGCCATTAAGTTTATCCCGTCCCTTAAGGCCGCTGAGTTCAATTAAGAATAAGCTGGCAACCACCTCAGCGCCGACCTGTGTGAGCAGACTCTGAGCTGCCGCAACCGTGCCGCCGGTAGCTAGCAGGTCATCAACGATCACCACACGTTTGCCCGCCAGATTACGAGCGGTTTGAACGGCCAGCGTGGCCTCGCCATACTCCAGCGCATAGGATTCCTCTTTGACCTCGCCCGGCAGTTTGCCGGCCTTGCGAATCATCACACTGCCGATGCCCAGCTCCAGTGCAACCGGCACGCAAAACAAAAAGCCCCGTGCATCTAAACCGACGATTACATCGGGCCGATAGCTAGCGGCTTGTTCGCTCAGACTGTGAACGCAACGTTTAAGGGTGTCGGGATTTTCCAACACTGGGCTGATGTCATAAAACGTGATGCCAGGTTTGGGAAAGTCAGCAATCTTCGCTAAATGTGTATCAAGGTTCATTCGTTTGCGGTCCTGTCTCGGTGTAGGCTCAGTATATCGATCAATTCTGTGCGAGTGGCCCTATGCGTATTTTTTTCCTGGCAATGATGATGGCGTTAACCGGTTGTGCGACCAGCTTGTCCGGTGACGTATACAGCCGTGATGAGGCCCGCCGCACGCAGCAGGTTGAGTACGGCAGGATCGACGAAGTTCGGCCGGTCATTATCGAAGGCACTCAAACCGGTGCGGGATCAGCGGCTGGGGCTGCAATCGGTGCGATTGCTGGATCGGGCGTGAGCAGTGGCGATCGTGAGTCACGGATCGGCGCGGTGTTAATTGGAGCCGCCGGTGCGGTGGTGGGCAATAAAGCCGAGGAGGCCCTAACCCAGGCGCAGGGTTTGGAGATGATCCTGACGTTGGACAGCGGTCGGGTGCTGTCGGTGGTTCAAGAAGTGGCCAGCGTTGACGAGTTTTTGCCGGGCCAGCGGATTAAGCTGATTGGCAGCGGGAAAAACTCTCGGGTGTCCCCCGCTGCGCCCTAGTTACTTTTGGTACTTGGCCTTCCATTCGTCATAGGGCATGCCATACACGGCCTCACGAGCGTCGGGATCGCTGATTTCAACGCCTTGTTTTTCCGCCTCGGCCCGCATCCACTTGCTCAGGCAGTTGCGGCAAAAACCGGCTAGATTCATCAAATCAATGTTCTGCACGTCGGTGCGCTCTTGCAGGTGGGCCACTAAATGGCGAAAGGTGGCAGCTTGAATGGCGTCGAGTTTAGGGTCTGACATCTTGGATTTCCTTGAATCTAGGTTGATTTGTGAGCCTTTGGGCACTAGTATGCGCCGCAGTAGATGGAGATGACCAGCATCAACGGGTGTGGTCATGGTGTCCCTGAAAGATGGTTGACCCCGCTACGATGAAATAGGCCCCGTTATTGGGGCCTTTTTTGTTTGGGCCGTTGTGGCCCTTTTTTGTTATGGGAATCTATGCAAGGTAAAGCACTACAAATTGCCGACATGATCCGCGCGGGCGTCGAGGCACTGGACGTCGAGCTGTGGGGTGTTGAGCTGGCCGGATCAGGCAAGGATCTGAAATTGGTCGTTTACATTGAGCGTGAGGAAGGCGTGAACGTCGATCACTGCGCGGATGTGAGCCGTCAGGTTAGTGGTATCTTGGATGTTGAGGATCCGATCACGGAACCTTATCAGCTCGAAGTGTCTTCTCCGGGTTGGGATCGCCCGTTGTATACCCTGGCGCACTATGCGTCGGTGGTCGGCAGCGAGGTCAAAATTAAACTGCGCTTTCCATTCGAGGGGCGGCGTAACTTCAAAGGGCCCTTGACTGCGATTGAGCAGGACGAAGTGGTCATTCGTGTAGATCAAGAAGAATTTGTGTTGCCGTTTGAGGCAATTGAGCAAGGGCGCGTCGTGCCCCCGAAAGGATAAAAGGGATGCAAGGTAAAGAACTATTAGCCGTCGTTGAGCTGTTCGCAAACGAGAAAGGCATTGAAAAAGCAATCGTTTTCGAAGCAATGGAGCAGGCTTTGGCCAGCGCCACCAAGAAGCGTTACGAGGACGAAGAACCCGAAATCCAAGTAGTTATCGACCGCGCGACGGGTGACTACGAGACGTTCCGTACCTGGCTGGTGCGCCCGGATGACGAAATGGCGATCTTGGGTAGCGAGCTGACCACTGAAGAAGCGGCGGAGATTGATCCTAGTTTGCAAGTGGGTGACGTTCACCGTGAGCAGGTGGATAACACCGGTTTCGGTCGAATCGAAGCGCAAGCGGCCAAGCAAGTGATCGTGCAAAAAGTCCGTGAGGCTGAGCGTGAGAAAGTGGTTGCTGAATACGAAGATCGTATTGGCACATTGATCAACGGCACCGTTAAAAAGACCACTCGTGACAACATCATCGTGGATCTAGGTAATAACGCTGAGGGTTTGCTGCCCCGCGAAAACCTAGTGGGCCGTGAAATTTTCCGCATTAACGATCGCATCCGCGCTTTGTTGGTTGAAGTTCGCCCTGAGGGCCGTGGCCCGCAGTTGCTGCTGTCACGTACCGCGCCTGAGATGATCATTGAGCTGTTCCGTTTGGAAGTGCCTGAGATCAGTGAAGAAGTGATCGAAATTCGTGGTGCCGCCCGTGATCCGGGTAGCCGTGCCAAGATTGCGGTGAAAACCAATGATGGTCGTATCGATCCGGTCGGCGCCTGCGTCGGTATGCGTGGCAGTCGCGTCCAGGCGGTTTCGAACGAGCTGAACAACGAGCGTGTTGATATCGTGTTGTGGGACGACAACCCGGCCCAGCTTGTAATCAACGCACTAAGCCCTGCCGAAGTGGCGTCAATCGTGGTCGACGAAGAAACCGACACCATGGATGTTGCGGTGGCAGAGGACAATTTGGCTCAGGCGATTGGCCGTGGTGGTCAGAACGTGCGCCTGGCGTCTGAACTGACGCAGTGGAATATCAACATTATGACGCTCGAGGACGCCGAAACGCGTCGCGAAGCGGAAGCGCAGGCATTTGTTGCGCGCTTTGTTGAGCAGCTGGACATCGACGAAGATCTGGCCTTGGCGCTGGTCGAAGAAGGCTTTAGCACGCTTGAAGAGATCGTCTACGTTCCCCGTGAGGAAATGTTAGACATCGAAGGTTTCGAGGCTGATTTGGTCGACGCCCTGCGCGAGCGGGCTAAAGACGCCATGCTGAACCTAGAGCTGGCGCGTGAAGAACGCCTAGAGGGCCGCGAGCCCGCAGAGGACCTATTGAACATGGAAGGCATGGATCGTGCCTTGGCGTTCAAGATGGCCGAAATTGACATTCGCACCATGGAAGACCTAGCCGAACAAGCGGTTGACGAGTTGATGGTGATCGAAGGCATGGATGAAGAACGTGCGGCCGCGCTGATTATGAAAGCGCGTGAGCCCTGGTTCGCCGAGTAAGGTAGGAGAGAATTTTGTCTGATAATACCGTTGCAAAACTAGCTGAAGTCGTCGGCACCCCGACTGACAAATTGCTAAAGCAAATGGCCGATGCGGGTTTGCCGCAGAAATCCGCCAGTGACAGCGTCAGCGACGCTGAAAAGGCGACCTTGCTGGCACATTTGAAAAAAGCGCACGGCCAGGATGCTGAGGCCGAGCCCTCACGCGTGACCCTGAAGCGTAAAACCAATACAACGCTTAAACTCGGCGGTGGACGTGGCGGCAAGACCGTTGCCGTTGAAGTCCGTAAAAAGCGCACCTACGTGCGTCGCGACACACCTGAGTCGATTGAGCCTGAGGCTCCTAAAGTTGAGGAGGCACCCGTTGCCGCGGTGACTGAAGTGACGCCTGAGCCCATCGTCGAGCCAGTGGTTGAAAAAGCGCCTGAGCCCGTGATTGAGCCGACTCCTGAGCCTGTGGTTGAGGAAAAGGCGCCGGAGTCCGAGCCTGAGCCCGAACAGCCGGCGCCAGAGCCTGAAGTCAAAGCTGAAAAGCCCAAGGTTCAGCTCAAGCGTACCGAAATCCCGATGGATGATCTGGATCGCCTAGCGGCGGCCCGCCGTGCTTCACGTGAACGTCGTGAGGCCGAGGCGGTTGAGTCCGAGCTGCGCAAGAAAAAGAAAGCGGATGACGAGGCCCGGGCCAAGGCTGCGGCTGAAGCCAAGGCGATCGCCGACGCGCAGGCCAAGGCGGCAGCGCCTGCGGCTGCACCGGCTCCGGATAGCGGTCGTGCAGATCGCCGTGGTCGCGGCGCAGGTCGTGATGGCGGTAATAATTCCGGTGATCGATTCGCCAAGAAAGGCCGTGGCGGTCGTGGCAATGGCCGCGAAGAGCGCAAGCCCAAAGGCAAGAAGTTGCGTGGCGGTGAAGCGGTGGCAGAGCTGCAGCAAGCCAACCAGTTCCAAGCGCCGACCGCACCGATTGTTCGTGAGGTCATTATTTCGGGTCCCATTACCCCCGGTGAGATCGCCCAGCAAATGGCCGTCAAGTCAGGTGAAGTCATCAAGACCCTGATGAAGATGGGCACCATGGCCACGATTAACCAGGCCATCGACGAAGATACCGCAGAAATTGTGATCGAAGAGATGGGTCACATCTCCAAGCGTGTGGCGGAAAACGCGGCCGAAGAAGCCATTGTCAGCGAAGTTCAGTACGACGAGGCCAAGGCGGCTCACCGTGCGCCGGTGGTAACCGTAATGGGCCACGTTGACCATGGTAAGACCTCGCTATTGGACCGTATCCGTGAAACTCGGGTGACTGCGGGCGAAGCCGGCGGCATTACCCAGCACATTGGTGCCTATCACGTGAATACGCCCAACGGCATGGTGACCTTTATTGACACCCCAGGTCACGCGGCTTTCACAGCGATGCGTGCCCGTGGTGCTCAGGTGACTGATATCGTGATTTTGGTTGTGGCTGCCGATGACGGCGTGATGCCGCAAACCGAAGAAGCGGTGCAGCATGCCCGCGCCGGTGGCGTCCCGATCGTTGTTGCGGTTAACAAAATGGACAAAGAACAAGCCGATCCGGACCGTGTTAAAAACGAGCTGGCCCAGCGTGACGTCATCCCTGAAGAGTGGGGCGGTGATACGCAGTTTGTACCGGTGTCTGCTATGACGGGTATGGGCATTGATGATCTGCTGGAAGCGGTTCTGTTGCAGTCTGAGTTGCTGGAATTGACTGCGGTGGCTGACGGTCCCGCGACCGGCACCGTCGTTGAATCACGCCTAGACAAGGGCCGCGGCCCGGTGGCTACGGTGCTGGTCCAAAACGGCACGCTGAAGAAAGGCGATGTTGTATTGGCCGGTGACCAAGTCGGTAAGGTACGTACGCTGATCGACGAGAACGGTGTTCAGACCGCCTCTGCCGGTCCTTCTATTCCGGTCGAGATTCTGGGCCTAGCCGGCACCCCTGATGCAGGCGATAACTTCTTGGTGGTCGAGAGCGAGCGTAAGGCCCGTGAAGTGGCGGAATTCCGTCGTAATCGCGCGAAGGAGCAAGAGCAACGTCGTCAGCAGGCAGCCAAGCTTGACCAGATGTTTGCCAACATGGGTGCCGATGAAGTTCAGGTGCTAAACATCGTGCTCAAGACCGATGTTCGAGGCACGCTGGAGGCCCTAACGGCTCAGTTGGAGAAACTCTCCACCGAAGAAGTCAAAGTGAACGTTATCAGCTCGGGTGTCGGCGGTATTACCGGGTCCGATGCCAACCTGGCGTTGTCCGCCAATGCGGTCATCCTAGGCTTTAACGTGCGTGCTGACAGTGCGTCTCGCAAGATTATTGAGCGTGAAAACGTCGATCTGCGCTACTACAGCGTTATTTACGACATCATTGACGACGTTAAGTCAGCGATGTCTGGCATGCTCAGCCCCGAGCTCCGTGAGGAAATCGTGGGCGTGGCCGAAGTGCGCGACGTCTTCAACTCGCCCAAGTTCGGTCAAGTGGCCGGTTGTATGGTCGTTGAAGGCACGGTTTACCGTCAGAAACGTATCCGTGTATTGCGCTCGGATATTGTGATTTACGAAGGCGAGCTGGAGTCACTGCGTCGCTTCAAAGATGACGTGCAGGAAGTGCGTAACAACATGGAATGCGGTATTGCGGTGAAGGCGTACAACGACGTCAAGCCGGGCGACAAGATCGAAGTCTTTGACACCAAAGAATTCGCGCGGACGCTATAAGTGGCACGCGAATTCAAACGAGCCGATCGCCTAGGCGAGCAGATTCAGCGCGAGATGGCGGAGCTGTTGCAGTTCCACTCGCGCGAGTCGCTACCGGGCTTGGTCACCGTCAGCGGTGTCAATCTGAGCAGAGACATGGGATACGCCGAGATTCACATCTCGGTGTTAGGCGGAGGCGATGATGCCTTAGCGACTGTGATGGAGCGAATCGAGGCCCAAAAAGGTCACTTTCGCACTGAGCTGGGCCGCCGCTTGCATGTTCGCCGGGTGCCAGAGCTGCGTTTCCACTCGGATCAAACTCAAGAAAAAGGCGCCCATATGCGTGAGCTCATCAATAAAGCGCGCGCATCCGATAGCGATCAGCAATCGCCTAATCAAGAGGACTGAATGATGGGACGTCGTAGAAAACCGCGTGGACGGCGGTTTGATGGAGTGTTGCTGCTCGACAAACCCCAGGGCATTACATCGAACGCTGCGCTGCAAACCGTAAAGCGTATCTATAACGCGGACAAAGCGGGCCACACCGGATCCTTGGATCCTTTGGCAACGGGCATGTTGCCGATTCTGTTTGGTGAAGGCACCAAACTGTCGCGCTTGCTGCTCGAAGCCGACAAGGTTTATACCACTGTGGCTAAGCTGGGTGTCACCACGGACTCGGGTGATAGCGATGGTGAAGTGTTAGAAACCAAAGCGGTGCCTAGCTTTACCGATGAACAAATTGAAACCGTTTTGGCCGGTTTCCGGGGCGAGGGTGAGCAGATTCCGAGTATGTTCTCGGCGCTCAAAAAAGACGGCAAAAAGCTGTACGAACTTGCCCGGGAAGGGATTGAAGTCGAGCGTGAACCTCGTCCGATCCACATTTTTGAGCTGACCATGACCGATCGTGGTGACGATTGGATTGCGCTGCGGGTGCATTGCTCCAAGGGTACTTACGTCCGAACTTTGGTTGAGGATATCGGTCAGGCTTTAGATTGTGGCGCACATGTGGTTGAATTGCGCCGCACCGATGTCGCTGGATTTGATGCTAGCCGCATGGTGACGTTAGATCATCTCAACGCATTACGCGATGAGCGTGAGTTTGAGGCGATGGATCAGCTATGCGGACCCATCGAATCACTCGCCGACCATTTGCCTCGATTCGAGCTGACCGCCGAAGAGGTCAGTTGGATTGTTCAGGGGCAATCGTTGATTATCCCCGGCGCGCCAACAAAGGGCGATCTAGCATTGGTTGATTCCCAGGGTCACTTGGTGGCGCTGGGAGCAATGGCAGACGATGGACGTATTGGTCCAACGCGTTTGTTAGTAAGTACGGGTCAATAAGGACCCACAGATGACTGCAAATATGCGCGGTCATCGGGGCAATACCGCCCTTTAGGCATATTCCACAGGAGGAAATCGCCATGGCACTATCAGCCACTGAAAAAGCTGCAATCGTTGAGAAATTCGGTCGCGGTGAAAACGACACAGGTTCACCGGAAGTTCAGGTTGCATTGTTGACCGCCAACATCCAGGGCCTGCAGGGTCACTTCAAGAGCAACATCCATGACCACCACAGTCGTCGCGGTTTGATCCGTATGGTTAACCAGCGTCGTAAGCTGCTGGATTACCTCAAGGGCAAGAGCGTTGATCGCTACTCAGCCCTTATCAAAGAGCTCGGCCTACGCCGCTAAGCAGCTCTTAAAAAAATGGCCCGCATGTGCGGGCCATTTTCGTCAGGAAGGAATGGAAAATTGAGTATTGTAAAAAAGTCATTCGAGTTTGGCGGCCAGACCGTCACGCTTGAAACCGGCCGCATCGCGCGCCAGGCCGATGGTGCCGTTATGGTCACCATGGGTAAAACCCAACTGCTAGCCACCGTGGTTGCTGCCAAGAGCATGCGCCCAGGTCAGGACTTCTTCCCGCTATCAGTTCACTATCAGGAAAAGACCTACGCAGCCGGCCGTATTCCCGGCGGTTTCTTTAAGCGCGAAGGTCGTCCCACCGAACATGAAACCTTGATCTCACGTCTGTGCGACCGCCCGATTCGTCCGCTGTTCCCCAAAGGGTTCATGAACGAAGTGCAGGTCATTCTGACCGTCATGAGCCTCGAGCCAGGCCGTGATGCAGACACCGCAGCGATGATTGGTCAGTCAGCCGCCTTGGCCGTTTCTGGCATCCCCTTCAACGGCCCGATTGGTGCCGCCAAGGTTGGATTCAGTGACGAAGGTGAATACCTGCTGAACCCCTCAAAGGCACAACTGGAAACCAGCCGTCTGGAAATGGTTGTTGCCGGCACCAGTGATGCCGTTCTGATGGTGGAATCTGAAGCCGAAGAGATGACCGAAGACCAGATGCTGGGTGCGGTTCTGTTTGCGCATGAAGAGATGCAAGAAACCATTGAAGTCATCAAAGCCTTTGCGGCCGAAGCTGACGTCAAGCCCATGGATTGGACCGCACCGGCGGTTGATACCACACTGGGTGAATTGGTCGCTCCGTACGCTGAGAAAGTGGCTGCGGCTTATCGCATTACCGATAAGATGGAGCGTTACAGCGCATTGAGTGCGATCCGCGCTGAAGCCGTCGCTGAGCTGGTCAACGATGACTACGATGCTGACGCGATTGGTTCGGGCATTGCCAAGCTGGAAAAGACAGCGGTTCGTGAGGCAGTCCTCAGCGGTCAGCCTCGTATCGATGGTCGTGATCACACCACAGTTCGTCCGATCAATGTTGAAGTCGGCGTGTTGGATCAGACTCACGGTTCCGCTCTGTTCACCCGTGGTGAAACACAGGCGATCGTGGCTGCAACACTGGGCACGTTGAAAGACTCGCAGATGATCGACTCGCTGTCGGGTACCTATACCGATCGCTTCATGTTGCACTACAACTTCCCTCCTTTCTCAGTGGGCGAAGCGGGCTTCATGGGTGGACCTAAGCGTCGTGAAATCGGCCATGGCCGTTTGGCTCGTCGTGGTATCCAAGCGGTTCTACCCAGCGAAGAAGACTTCCCGTACGCGTTGCGTGTGGTTAGCGAAATTACTGAGTCCAACGGCTCATCTTCGATGGCCTCTGTGTGTGGCTCATCACTGGCATTGATGGACGCAGGCGTGCCCTTGCGTGCACCGGTGGCGGGTATCGCGATGGGCTTGGTCAAGGACGGTGATCGTTTCGCCGTGTTGACCGACATCCTGGGCGACGAAGACCACCTGGGCGACATGGACTTTAAAGTGGCCGGTACCGCTGAAGGCGTCACGGCCTTGCAGATGGATATCAAGATCGAAGGTATCAACGAAGAGATCATGGAAACTGCGCTTGAGCAGGCCATGGCAGCGCGTTTGCATATCCTAGACGAGATGAACAAGGTCATCAGCAAGTCACGTGATGAGCTGGCGGCAACAGCGCCTCGTATGAGCACCATGAAGATTGATCCGGACAAGATCCGCGACGTGATCGGTAAAGGGGGTGCGGTGATCCGTGACCTAACCGAGAAGTCGGGCGCATCGATCGACCTGGATGACGACGGTACGGTTCGTATCTACGCAGCTAGCCAAGAGAGTGCCGACACGGCCAAGCAGATGATCCTGGCGATCACCGCGGAAGCTGAAGTGGGTAATGTCTACGAAGGCGTCGTAGCACGCATCGTCGATTTCGGTGCTTTTGTCACTATCCTGCCGGGCAAAGACGGATTGGTTCACATCAGCCAGATCAGCGAGGAACGCGTTGAGAAGGTGACGGACTACCTATCTGAAGGCCAGACCATCAAGGTCAAAGTGCTAGACGTTGATGCGCGTGGTCGTATCAAGTTGTCTATGAAGGACATCGAAGCCGAGTCTTAATTCGACTTCGATTGAAAAAGCCGGCCTTGTGCCGGCTTTTTTACGCCCGGGGATTTAGTCGCCGGCTTTAGACGCCCGATTTCGTCGGGCTTCTTTGGGATCAATTTGCAGCGGGCGATAAATTTCGATGCGGTCGCCTGTCTGCAGTACCCGCTCTTGCGGCTTTTTCTCGGCCTTGCTCCAAATGCCGGCCTTGTATTCGTTTAGATCAATTTCTGGGAAGTGCGTCTGAATCCCCGATAGCTCGACGGCCTCGGATAGGGTCGTGCCCTCAGGCACATCCAAGCTCAGGATCTTTTGTTTCTCTGGGGTGGCGTAGGCCACTTCAATTGAAATCATGTGTAAATCTCGTCGGCGCGGTCGCAAAAGGCCTGAACCATGGTGTTGGCGACCTGCGTAAAGATCGGGCCCAGCGCCATGGCGGTCAATTTTCCGCCCATATCAAAGCTTAAATTCAATGAAACCTGGCAGGCGCTATCGCCCTTGGCCTCGAACAGCCACTCCCCGTGGAAGTGCTTAAAGGGCCCTTCGACCAAACTCAGCTCAATGCGGCTGGGGCGAGTGCGGCGGTTACGGGTGGTGAAGGCGTGGCGCAGCTTGCCTTTGGCCAGATTGAGTTCCGCGACCATGATCTCGGCGGTCTGTTCTTTGATCGTTGCGCTAGCGCACCAGGGTAAAAAGTTGGGGTAGTTTTCGACCTGGTCCACCAGATCGAACATCTGTTCAGCGCTGTGAAAGACCAACGCCGTCTTGGCAATATTTTTCATCGCCTCAGTGTACCTCAAAAGCCCTAAGCGATTGTATTTCGGAGCTTTCAGAGTATTCTGCGCGGCATGGTCAAGAAATCTCAAAAAGGCGGCGTACCCGCAATCGCACGTAACAAGCGCGCAAGCTTCGAATATCACTTGGATGAAAAGTTCGAGGCGGGTCTGGTGTTGCAGGGTTGGGAAGTGAAAAGTGCCCGCGCCGGCAAGGTCCAGCTGACAGACACCTATGTCATCATGCGCGACGGCGAGGCTTTCTTGCTCAATGCCCATATCCAGCCGCTGAATACCGCATCAACCCATGTGGTTGCGGATCCCGAGCGCACCCGTAAATTGCTGTTACACCGCAAGGAGCTGGGGAAAATTCATGCCGCCTTGGGTAATAAGGGCCGCGCGTGTGTTGCAACTACGATGTATTGGAAGGGCAAAAACATCAAAGTCGAAGTGGCCCTAGCCACGGGTAAAAAACAGCACGACAAGCGCGACACGGAAAAAGAGCGGGACTGGAACCGCGAAAAAGGTCGAATCCTGCGCCATTCACGCTAGTGGCAGGGTAGTCCTTGAACTGTAGGCGGCGTGGTGAAGGGCACTTGCTCATCGCCGACGCGTCGATACAAATCAATCACTTGCCGCGGTGGGCTCGTTAGCTGAAAGCTACGCACCCACTGAGCGCCTGACCAGCTCAATTTAACGCCTTCGCTCGAATACCCCAGTGCGATACCCGGTGGAACGCCCTCGGGGCACTGGATGCGGCGTAATTCACCGTCAAAGTTCAGAGTCAGGGCCTGATACTCCAACATTTGCGTAACCGCCAGGTTGCGATCCAAATCCAATACCACACGCACCCGATCACCGTAGTCAAAGCTACGCACATCCAAAATGACCCAGGCGCTCTGCGCATAGGCCATGAGGGTCGTGAATAACGCCGCGGTGGGCACTAAAAACTTGAGCATATTCAATCGATTCAGTGTGATACGCTAGAGGTAACACAAAACGAGCACCGATGGCTAATTATCTATTAAAGCGCGGGAAACTTTGGTGGGTCCAAAGAAAATTTCCTGTCGATGTCAAAGATGAGCTAGGGACGTTTTTTAGAAAATCCCTTGGCACCGAAGATCCGGATGAAGCCCGGATGCGGATGCCTGCCCGGATGGTGGAGTTTGACCAGCTTGTACAATCCGTCCGTCGCACCCGCGACGAGGGCGATTTGTTCGATACCGCTGATGAGCAGTTGTCGCTCGCCCAGATGATGTCCAAGTACCAAGCTCAGGTGCTGTCGGTGTTATCCAATGCAGCACAATTGCGTCATGTCCGAGTGCTCGAGGGTTATGGGCAGTTTGTCGGACTGGATTTACCTGCGCCTTTGTTGGTCGCCCGTTCAAAGCATACGGTCGATCATTGGTTGCTGCCAAAGTACGGGCACACCGACGCGGGTCGTCGATCTCTGAATGTGTTGATTGCCTTTTTTGATTGGATCGTTGGCAGTGGCTACTTGCCGCCGCCTAATCCGTTTGCGGGTTTTCGAATTAGGCCGGTGAAATCGGTCACGGTTTCGCGCAAGGCGTGGACTCAAGAGGACTTGGCCCGCGTGCTCGAGAGCCTGGTTAGTGAAGTGGAAACCCCTTCGAATGTCTTGGCGAGGGATAATGCGTGGCGTTTGGCTTGGGTCGTGCTGTTGGGGCATCTGAGTGGTGAGACCCTGCACGATATCTGCGAAGCCCGCATCGGCACTCAATTCAAGAAGTTGTCGTCAGATTGGCACCGAGTGCGGCAGTGTTGGCCGGAGCCCGATCCCTATTGGGTGCCTGGTTTGTCACCCGGCGGCCCCGATTTGCGCCGCTCTTGGCAGCTGCAAAAGGCCTTTGGTCGTCGGCTCAAGGCCCACCAGCGTGGCCTGACCTACACTGGCCTTAGATTGTGTGCCGAGCAGGGCGTGCCGTTAGATCATGCCCTGTGGCTAAACCGCTTGTCAGCGGTTGCGCTGACCGACGACTAGGCGTAGTGGCATAGATAGGCGGTGGGTTCACTGACGCGGACATCGAAGTCCTGTCCTGCGGGCACCTCAAAGGAATCGCCGGCATTAAAGGTGACAAAGTCGGCATCGCTCTCACGCTTAATCGTCAGTGCGCCCGAGATCACGGTCATGGTCTCGTGCTTTGAGGTATCAAAAACGTATTCGCCAGGTTGCATGACGCCAGCGGACTGTGTGCCGGCGGCATTTTCAAAGCCAATCGATAGCACCTGATCGTTAAAGTAGTGGTTTACCTGCATGGGGGTCTCCTGTGTGGTGCGCAAAGATACCCAATTCCTCAGGGATAGATCCATGTGTTTGTGTGAATAATTTGGAGCCTCGGGCGGCGCGATAGGGTACATAGTCGGTCAATAAGGCTTGGTGTTTTGCGCCATGCACCCCATACTAGTGGCATGGGGACGCACTGGTTTCGACGCCGGTGACAAAACCTTTCGTGCATGCCGAGCGGTTCCAACAGCGTTCGTAAATCCAACTGATGGGCTTTGTTAGCATAACTGCCAACGACGAAAACTACGCTCTAGCCGCTTAAAGGTTAGACTGCAAAGCTTGCTCGGCTCTGGGTGGGTGGCGCAGTAAATTACAGAGCCTCGCGTGGAGTACCTGGTCCGGGGACAAAGCGTCAAATCGAAATGGACTCGCCCCAAGCTTCCTGGCCTTCGGACAGCGGACGGGTTAACACTAAAGAATGGCCTAAGCATGTAGACCGGTAGGCAGAGTGCCGACGGACGCGGGTTCAATTCC
>JBMYYI010000018.1:0-28201 GCA_049609265.1 Litorivicinus sp.
ATCCACAAACGGATTTTCACCCGGAACAATAATGTCCGGTGCATCATTAATCGGCGTCAGATTAACCAGAAGCGTTCCCGTATCCGACGCACCCACCGGATCAGTCACCGTGAAATCAAACGTCAACGGCCCGCCGGTTTCGATGTCGTTCTGGTTCGGGAAGGGGTTGAACAACAGTTCCTGGAAATCGACGAAGGGTAGCGTCAGCTCGACACCCGTTTCCAACGCGTCTTCTGGATCATTCGCATCCGGCAGGAAAAATCGACCAAATCCCTCGGGCAACGTAAAAGTAACGGTCAGCTCTTCGGGCGGATTGTTCGCATCGGTGGCTACGGGCGTTGCGAATAGCGGGATTAGCTGGGCACCAGTCTCAGCGTCCGTAAAGATCTGGTCCTCATCGAAGGTCAGCTCGAAATCATTTGCTACCGGAGGGAAGTTCAGACCGTCCGCGCTGGTTCCAACACTGAAGCTCTGGCCAGTCGCCGTGTCAAAACCCGTCGAGGCAAGACCCGTCACCCCATTCAAATCAGTATACGACCCCCCAGTCGAACCCGCACTCGAGGTTCCACCAGCAGCCGGACCTGCGGCAGTCGCCTCGGCAATCGCGGTCGGATCGGCACCCGCTGCGATCAAGGCCTGAATTAGCTCGGCGTCTAATAGGTCGGCTTGGGTTGCGTTGTCGGTGTCAGCGGCAATATCGAGTAACAGCTGATCGGCGGGCTCGCCCTCGTTCAGGACAAATTCGCTGTTTCGACCAATATCGAACCGCGCGCCATTGGGGGCCTGAACTGTTAGTGACGAGGTTTCATCTGTGATGACTTTCCAGCCGACTTTGACTGAATCACCTGGCGCCAATGGAATTTGTTCGCCGTCCGGGCTGACCGCCACGGGCTGCCCAACGATCTGTTCAACGATTCCAATGTCTTCGAATACTGTAGCCACGATACGACCCCACCTAGGTTTATATTTCGTATCGTTAAAATAAGAAAAACCGAGGTTGTTAACCCTTGTCCACAGGGGTTACCACACTCGGCTTTAGTGGGACTTAGGTCACAGTTCTGTGACTCAGGTCCAAGCGATTACATAGCGAACCGATTAGATGCACTGGCGCGAGGTAATTGGCCTTTGATCAGTAGTGCCAACTCCAAGCGATCCCGCGTTCCTGTTTTTTGGAACGCACTGGTTAGGTGAGCTTTGACGGTCCGCTCGGTTACGTTCAATCGCGCAGCGATGACCTTGTTGCTCGCACCCTCGGCCACGATCTCGGCGATTTCGCGCTCGCGAGGAGTCAGGGCATCCAAACGCGGATCGTCTGAAGCTTCGCGTTCGTTGCCATCAATCAGGTCTTCGACCAGACGCTGCATCAAGCGGCGTGACACCCAAACGTCACCGCGGCCGATGGCCTGAACCGCTGCCTGAAGTAAGCGCGGCTCGATGCCGGTATTGGCGTAACCACGAACACCGGCCTTTAACAGTACCAAGCCGTCTTCGTCGTTGGGGTTGTCGTCGATCACGAAAACATGAAGCGGGTCGCGCTCTAGGATAAATGAGACAGCCACATCAATATTGATATTGCGCGTGTCCATGTGAAGGATCACGAGATCCGGCGTGCTGGCCGCCAAATAAGCGTTTAATGCATCAACGTTGTGTGTTCTGAACACGTCTGTCAGCGGCTGAAGCGACTGGGTCCATTTACCAGCTAGCCGATCATCCACACTGCACGAGACCACTTTCATATTTATTACCCCATTTCCCCGGTCAGAGCGCTTTTACTTGCTGCTCTTAACCTACGGTAGACCCCAACCTTGGGGCGAGCGCGGCAGCCCGTTATCTGAGCCCGCTTACCTTCGTTACACAAGACCGATAGCCTGATCCCTTTAGAGCTAGCCCTTACGTTCTAGGTCCGATGTCCTAAAACTGTACCACTGTTGGGACGTATGAAAAGGCCTTTCGTAGGTAATTTTACTTAGATAGAAACCGAAATGTACCATGGCAAACTTCTCAAGGCTCTAAGCCATTGATTTTTAGATGATTTAAAATTCATTCGGTCTGAAATCTGGTACTAGTACCCGGCATCTAACGCTCAGAAAAAGCCTCGTACTGGACCCGAGAAAGAGGCGTCAGGACATACGAAAGAAGGGTACGGTGTCCGGTAATAATATCCGCTGTTCCTCGCATGCCTACCTTCACTGGAAGTGGATTCTCTGAATCGCCCACGAATTGCGCGTCTAGCGCCACTTGAGTCGGATAAAAGGGTTCTTTATCTCGCTCTTCAACGGTATTGGCGCCTACACGAACCACACGACCCGTCAGAACTCCGTAACGAGTAAAGTCATAGGTCGACAATCGCAGGTTAACCGGCTGATCTAGGCTCACAAAGCCAATATCTGAAGGCGACACCTCGACTCGTGCGCTGAGCGTGTCTTGCTCAGGAACAATTTCCATCAACAGGTCGCCCGGTTGGATGACTTGCCCGATGGTGTTCACCAGCACCTCACCTAGCACTCCGGTTGTCGGAGCCAGCACCTGGGTGGCTTGAACTCGGTCGTTGATGCCGTCCGCCAGGTTCTGTAGCGATTCTAACTCGACCTCCGCTTGCAACAGCTCTTCCTGGGCCTGTTGCCGGAAGTTGGCGATCAGTGTGCTGCTTTCCTCAAGCAGCGCCTGACGGTCCGCACTTAAACGGGGCGCCTCGGCTTCGAGTTGTTGGACGCTGGCCAGTCGTTCTCGCACCTCGCGCTGCAATCGCAGTACTTCCACATCAGACACGGCACCACTGCTGAGCAGCGCTTGGAATTGCTTCAACTCCGCGCGGGCTGACGCCAAAGCATCGCGCGCTGCGGCCTGTGCGCTTTGGTTGGACGCAATTTGAGCGGTCACTGCTTCTATGCGCTCTTTGAGCACTTGACGCTGTTGTTGCAACGCCGATTGTCGAGCTTGATAGGCCGCCATCTGCTCTGCGCCTTCAGCTTGCGAGACCTCAAAACGTTCGCCACTGGCCTCTGCTTTTAGGCGTTGAATCTGGCCGCGCAAACTGCGCTGACGCGCCAGATTTTCGTCCAAGTTAGATTCTGCGCGGGTACGGTCAATTCGTAGCAACAGCTGGCCCTTTTCGACCCGCTGCCCGGTTTTCACCAGCAGCTCAGCCAGCGTGCCACCGTCGGGGTGTTGGACCCGCTGGACTTCCCCTGTGGGTTGCACAATCACATTGGCACGCACCACTCGCGGCAGCTGCGTGTTGGCGGCCCAAATCGTCAATGCCACCAGGCTCATCAAGACCAGCCACAAACCTAGGCGAGTACGCGGGTAGCCCGGCTGATCGATGCGCGATTGAATAAGGCGGTTCATTGCACTTCTCGCTGAGTCTTGAGCATGTTCAAGACCTCCTGCTTGGGCCCGTCAGCAACCAATTTTCCGTTTTCAACGATCATAAGACGATCCACCCAACTCAAAAGCGTGCTGCGGTGGGTTACCAGCAAAACTCCACGCTGGGCCAGCCAGGGCTTGAGCCGCTCGCGCAGGGCTAGTTCATGACGGGCATCGAGATGTGCCGTGGGTTCATCCATCACGATCCAAGCCGGGTCGTGCAATATCACGCGTGTCAGCGCAAGCACCGCCCGTTGACCGCCGGATAACATGCCGCCGCCCTCGCCCACCGGGTGCTCCCAGCCCGCCGCCCAATTCGCCAGATAGCGGTCGAGCCCGGTGAGTTCAGCCGCCTTTTGAATGGCCACCTCATCGGGTTGCTCGATTCCCCACAGCAAATTTTCCCGCACGGTGCCCGCGAAAAAACCCGGTTGTTGGGCCAGATAACCGATTCCCGCCGCTCGGCTGATTGAATTCCATTGCGCCAGATCGACCTGATCCAGCTTGACCAAGCCACGCTGTGGGACCAACACCCCTCCAAGGATTCGGGCCAGAGTTGTCTTGCCGCTACCACCCCGTCCGAGCACACCAATCCGCTCGCCGGGTTTTATGGTCAGCGAGATGTCTGAGAGTGCGGGTTTTGCCATGTCCGGATAGGCCACTTCAACCCCATCGAGCTGCCATTCGCCGCGTACCTGGGCTTGGTGCTCGCCATCGGGGTGACTGGCGCTGAGTAACTCGCCCACCCCGCCAAAAGCCTGACGTGCACGGGTCCATGCATTCATAAGCCCAGCTAATCCGGCGGCCGGAGCCACCGCCCGGCCGGTCAGAATCATGGCGGCAATCAAGGCACCCATCGACGTTTGTTGCTCAGCTACCAAGTACGCCCCGATCACGACCACACCGGCGCTGGCCAACATGGAGATCGCCGCACTGAGATGACTGGGCACGGCATTCCAGGCCCGGGACTCGTCCTGATGATCCGTCCGGTCCACCGTGGCGCGCTCCCAACGATCTTGGATCACACGTTCCAGCGCCATGGCCTTGATTGTTTCGTACTGGCCGAACCCCTCGATCAGAGCCGCAGACTGTGCGCGGGTGGCCTCCATGGCGGCGGGCTGGTGACTGGCCGCCATGCGTCCTGAAATCAGAGCGATAACGACCAGGATCGGTAAAGCCAATAGCCCAGGGATCGCTAACGCGGGTGACAAAAAGGCCACCACACCCATAAAAAGCAGCGCAAACGGCAGATCAACTAGAACGGTTAAGGTGGTGTTGCTCAACAGTGCACGTAAGGACTCCATTTCACGAAAGCCCGCGCTGATTTCTCCTAGCTGTTTGGGGCGATTGATATAGGGCACCCGCAGCATCTGACTCAGCATCCGGGCCCCCAGGCGAAGATCAATGCGTCGCCCCAGATGTTCCAGTAATTTAGATCGAGCTGAGCGCGCAAACACATCCATCAACGCCGCCAGCACTACCCCCAGCGCCAAAGCCCACAAGGAGCTGAATGCGGCATTGGGCAAGACGCGGTCGTAGGAGGTCATCACAAACAGCGGTAAAACCAAGGCCATCAGATTGACCACGATTCCCGCGATGATGGATTCGCGCAGATAGCCACGTTCGGACCATAACTCGCGTCCAATGCTGTGCCGCTGCGTTTTGGAATCTATGCCTATACTGTCATTCGAATTTGACGCTTCTACCACGAGTCACTGATGCCTTACGTACAACGAAACATCGACAGCAAGATCACGGCGTTGTACGCCGAGCCTTGCTATCCCGCGCAGGAATTTCTGTCTGAGGAAGATCCGCAGATACAGGCCTTCGTGCAGGACAAGCCTAGTTCAGATTTAAACGAAGACGGGCGAATTAAGCTGATTAACGTACTATCGGCCAGTGACCTTGAATCCATACGAATCATTGATGACTTGGTGTTTTTGCTGGTCCGAAACAACGTGATCCGTTACACCGACCTGCCGGCCGAGGCCCAGCGGAAACTACTGTCACGTCAGCAGGCCCGGGAACAGCTGAGCGATCTACCGGACCTGCAGGAACCCGAGGAGCCGTTACTCTGAGCCCGAGGTTTTGATGAACTGCGTGCCTTGGTTGTAATCCACCAGTTGTGCCTGCACGCGACGATTCAAAGCCCGTTGCTCATCGGTGTCGCCAGCCACCAGGGGCTTTGATTCAGAATAGCCCACACGCATCAATTGCTCTTCTGACACCCCGAACTGACCGACCAGAACCTGGGCGACCGAATCCGCCCGGCGTTCGGACAAGCGTTGGTTATAGTCATCATCCCCCAGATAGTCAGTGTGGCCGGACAGCTCGACGCTGACCTCGGGGTTTTGTTTCAGGATGTCGGCAAATGCCTGCAAGTCGGGCAAATACTGCGATTTCACCACAGCCTGATCAAAGTCGAAGGCAATGTTTAGCTGATTATCACCGACCCGCTCGACCGGCAATTGACAGCCATCTGAACCCACAATCTTTCCGACCGCCGTGCCTGCACAGGCGTCGTTTTGATCTGCGATGCCATCACCGTCCTGATCTAAAAAAAGCAGATCTGGTATGACCCAGCTGTCCTCGCGATCGATGGTGGCCGAAACCGCCACCATCGGTGCAAATGCCAATGCCCAAACCCATTTCTTCATGATCGCGTACCCTCTCAATTAAGTCTGATCGAGGGTGCGCTATCCCAAGCTGGACGCGTAACGTCCTTGACCGCCGTCCAACCCTTGAGCCATGACCCAGTCCCAGGTCGCTTGATCGGAGACACCCTCAGCCCAAACTTTGCATCGCAGCGTTCGAAGTAGATGTGAGGTGGTTCGCACTATCCCCCGAGGATCCCCTTGGTCCATGGCTCCCTGAATAAGGCCATTAGCCAGTTTGACCGCGCTGGGCTGGAAGCGTCGCACGAGGTCAACCGTACCGCCGTGCAAGCCGGCATGCTTGAGAACCCAGTTGGGATAGGCCCGCAGCACGGGTTCAAGCTGGTTCCAGCGATCCGCGCAAGCCACCAGATCCGCCTCGCTAAACTCAATCCGGATTTCGCTAGCCTGCGCGCCAATCTGTTGGATATACCGCGTCAGTCGATCCAAATTCATCAAGCTATCCAGCGAAAGCGTCACGCCCTGCGGGCAATCGCCAGCGCGCGCAATGGCCTCGCTTATGGCGGCCTGATCTAACTCATACAACCGCCCTAACTCCGCCAAAACCGGGATAAAACTAGGGGCGCCGATGATCTGCCCCTCATCGTCACTCAACGAAGCCAGCAATAACTCATAACGCGTACCCTGGGTTTGGTCGATGACAGGGATAGCATCAAAGCTGACTTCGCCCGCGGCCCACACTTGGGCGACATAGCGAGCCCACGATTTCCGCCCTCCCGGCATGGCCCGTGACTCATCAATCCATGGGTCATCCAGTCCCTCGATTAATCCACGGTCCAGTCGGCTAAACACATCGGGCAAGGTCATCCCGTCACGCAGCGGCGTTGCAACCACCTGGACCACCAAGGCCTGTTCCGTCGCCTGATCTGCCCACAGGTGTGCCAGGCGAGCGCAGTGTTCGCGGGCTGCGCTCGCATCCATGCCCATGATCAACATCGACCAGTCCGCCCCGTTCATCCGCCCCATTGCGACCCCCTGCGGCTGAATCACACTCAGGTGATCGGCGACCTGGCGAAGTAAAGTATCCGTCTGGGCATGCCCCAACGACTCGTTCATCTCACTCATGCCCACCACGCGCATCATGAACACAGCGCCCAGAGTCCCCTCAGCGTCATCCAAGATTCCCTGGAGCTGACGTAGGTAAGCCTCGCGGTTGAGCAGCCCTGTGACCGGATCCAGATCATTCTTGCGGCGTGAGGTTTCAAGATCCCCCTGCAAGCCCGTCATTAAATCGGCCAGCGCGTAGTTGGTTCGATTCAGCGAGTCCACCAACGGCTGCACCTCAGGCACCGCGCAATCCGGCATCGCACGAAAGTTACCCACCGCCCAGTCCTCAGTCTGACGACGAATACGATTCAAGGGCACGAAAAGCCGGCCAATCAAGGCATAGACCAACATAACCGCTATTAGCCCACCCAGCCCCAATGCCAGAGCCACCTGCCCAAATCGATTCCATAGGTTGACGTAGGCCAGCCCTGGGTGTGGATCCAAAGACACCACCGCTAATGTTCGCCATCCATCCGACAACTCGGCCACACCCGCTGCTGGATTAAGAGGATGCAGGCGTTGGAACCAAGCCGGGACGGATGATTCAAGTTGGGTGTTGTTGCGCTCAACCAATACGGATCCATCCGGTCGTTGCAGCGTCAGTGACTGATAGAGCCCTCGATCAAACTGGGCGTCTGCCAGGGATCGTAAAATCGCAATGTCCGGCTCGACCTGCCAGCTGGCTTGCATCGACAGCGCTAATGACGTGGCCGCATCCTGGGCCGTTCGGGAGAGCTGTTCGTTTAAATAATTACGCGACTGCCGACCGTCAAACGCCATTAACAGCATAAAAATGATCAGCAACAACAGGCTGACCGCCATGGCTAGCTGTTTTCGTAAACTCACAGCGCAATCTCCCTAGACATCCGTTGACGCAAATCCTGCCAGCGACCCACCCGCGAAGAGTCGGACACTAATTTTTCCCCGCCACCCTGAGTTAACCAGAGACTGTCCGCATTAAAACTGTAGACAGGTAGTAGATCGCGCCGTTGGCTGGCCGGTCGGATCTGCGGGATTAAGTTATCCAGCACCAGTGGCTCATCCCCCGCCCGCTCAGCCCAGGTCAACACCATATGGGCCTGATTTAACTCCAGGGCCTTAACGTAGGTGATGCGCAACTGCGAGGTCGGGGTGCCGGTTTTGACCAAGGTGACATATTTGGCGATCGCAAATTCCTCGCAGTCGCCAGCCCCACGTCCCAGAAACTCCAATGGCGTCGCCCAATAATCACGGCTACCCCATTGTTCGTCGTCGTCAATAAACCGCAGTTGGTTAAAGAACTGGTTGGCCTGGGCGAGGCGTATTGATTCCTGCTGCCCGGAAATGTCGTCCATTAGTTGCTGCCACGCATTTAAACGGCGCACGGCCATTTCCCCGTAGGTTTGCGAGTATTCGCTGAGGACCCCAGGTTTGACCAACGCACGGCCCCATTCGGGTAGGGTCAGCGCGCAGCTGGCGATTAAAAACGTTCGACGATTCATGCCGCTTAAGTGTAGTTAGAACCGCTAGTGATTCAGGATTTTATGCGTCCGGTATGGCATCGTTCACAAAGACAACTCTGCGACGGAACTTTACCCATGCGCCCCTTTGACTTTGATATCCGAAATCTGCCCTTCGCCGGCACCGTCACCCGCTGGCATAGCGTGAATTGCCATCGCTATCCGTCGATTGCCGAACACAGCGCACTGGTGGCCCTGTACGCCCGTGAAATTGCCGCGCGGGTCCATCCTGGATTGAGTGCACAACAACAGGTCCTGTTATACGAGCTGGCGTTGACTCATGATTTATCAGAAATCGTAACCGGCGACATGCCCTCGCCGATCAAGCGAGCCCTGCGTGAACACTTTAAAGGGGAAATTTCGCCGATTGATGCGCTTGAACGTTCGATCTGCCCTGACGCTGCGCGGCTGGAAGATCAGGCTAAACAACCCGAGCAGGCCTACCTGTATCGAATCTTAAAGTTGGCTGACATTCTGGATGCGCTGGTGGTGATCAACCAAGAGGGTAAAGGCAGCGCACGGGTGACCATCAGCCAAGAGCGCGGAGCAGCGTTTGATGCACTGGTCGAGCAGGCGAGCACTGAGTTTCCCGAATTGAATTGGCAGGGCGCGCAAGAAGTTCGCGCCCTGGTGTGTGAGCTGAAACACGTCCAGCTGGATGAATTTGAAAGCTAGGGTGCTTGCGTAGCGATGGCCAGCTCGACCTTTAGGTCGGATAAACCCGCACAACGAGCATGCATTTCGTCGCCAGGATGCAAATCCGAGACGCCCGCGGGGGTTCCCGTGAAGATCAAATCCCCCGGGTACAGCGTTTGCAAGGTCGAGAGGAACTGGATCAGCGCGACCGCGTTATGAATCATCTGATTCAGATCCCCCGACTGACGCAGCTCGCCGTTGACAAACAATTCGATCGACCCCTGGTTGAGCTCGCCGGTTTGTTCAATCAGATGTAGGGGCGAGCAAGGCGCAGCCGCGTCGAACACCTTGCCAATTTCCCAAGGACGCCCCTGATCACGGTTAGCAATTTGCAGATCACGACGGGTCAAATCCAGGCCCAAGGCATAGCCGGCAATGGCCTGTCGTGCCTGCTGCTCGGTCAAGCCCGCGCCACCGGATTTCAGCGCCACGACCAACTCGACCTCGTGCTGTAATTTATGGGTGCCCGGAGGAAACGGGATTTGTGCGGCATGGGTGACCGTTTCTGCCGGTTTCAAAAAGTAAAACGGCGCCTCAGGCGTTGCCTCAAACCCCATCTCCGCGGCGTGATCCGCGTAATTTCGACCAATGCAATAAACCTGTCGAATCGGAAATAGACGCTCATCATTAACGATCTGCAAGGCCGGCCGCGCCGCCGGTTCAAATAAGTACATGCTTTATCCCTCTGCCGCGGTAAAGGGGTCCGCATGCCAATCGCTTGGCTGCAGCCCCATTACGGCAACTTTTTGTTCAACATCATTTACCATCTGCGGATTTCCCGCACAAAACACCGTCCACCCCATCAGACTGGGGATAGCGGTTTGCAAGATATCCGTGACCCGCTGTTTGGCACCTTCCCGACTAAACACCAAATCTAGGTGGCTGTCATCAATGCCAGCTAGCAAAGCGCGCAAGCTGCTCTCGTCATAAACATCTGCGGCACCCCGATTGCCCCAAATCATACGCACGGGGCCGGGGTGTTGGATCTGCTGTAACCGGGCCAAGACGGCCTTCATCGGCGCCATGCCGGTTCCGGTTGCGATCAGACAGATGGGCCGGTTCAAGTCACGGGCGTAAGCGCTACCCATCGGCCCAGTCAATTCAACCGGATCACCGCGTTTGGCGTTTTGATACAGCGGCTCGCCTGTTTTGCCGCCGGACACGGCACGAATATGGAACTCCACCACAGGCTGCCCACCGGGACTGGCGAATGAGTACGGGCGCGCGGGACCGTAGGGCGTTTTTAACAATCCGTATTGACCAGGTTCGAAATCCAGCATTGACTCTAGCTTGATCCGCAACTTGATCAGATCACCGGTTGGACGCTCGGCCCGGGTAATCACCCCACTCAGCGTAACGGGGTCTGAGGCGCCTCGTTGGGGCGACTGCAACTGCAAATCGGTCAAGGGTTTGCACTGACAGGTCAGGATTTCCCCACGCAGTCTTTGTTCAGCGCTCAGGATTGACTGGGCTGGATGATCCACCTGACCCTGGGTTAGGACATAACGGCAGGCACCGCAGTTTCCGGCTCCGCATCCATAAGTCACCGGCTCGCCCGCCGCAATCAGGGAGCGTAAAACCGTATCAACCGAGTCGCCGGTGACCGCATCACGGCCATCAATAGAGATAGAAAAGTGTTTAAGCATCTGCAGATGATGGCGATTGCGTCGTTAAAGGCAAGGATGCGTTTTTGCTTTGGGTGCGTATACTCGCCGGCATGAGTGTATTCGTAACCCGAAAAGTATTTGCTGACTATCCCTGTGCCCACCGCCAATGGCGACATCAAGGACACTGCAAGTTCATCCACGGGTATAGCCGCAGTTTTATTTTGGAATTTGGCTGCGAGGCCCTGTCACCCGAAGGATTCGGTGTTGATTTTGGCGGTTTCAAGGAAATCAAAGACTGGTTTGCAGACCAGTTCGATCACACCTGTCTGATCAATCAAGACGATCCGGAGCTGGCTCGATTCGAAGAAATGCATGCGCTTGAGATTATCAAGTTGCGGGTATTGCCCAATGTCAGCATGGAAAATACCGCGAAATATGTGTTTGACCATGTCTCGCCCTGGATCCGCGAGCAAACCCAAGGCCGGGCTTGGTTGATCAGCGTGGAAGTCAAAGAAAACGAGAAAAATTCAGGCGTCTATCGGCCCTGAAGCTTGAACAAGCAAGCAAATCCGACGACTCCGACGGAAATTAACACCGCGATCGTTGGGACCCAGCCGTAAGCATCGTAGACATAGCCTGGCAGCCAAATCCCTAAGACGCCGCCGCCGTAGTAATGGGCCACATAGAGCCCGTTGACGACTCCGCGCAACTCGCCCTCAGCCTGATTGACTTCGGCCACGGCGAGGGTGTGGAATAAAAACATGCTGAGGCAAAACAGCCACATCATGCCGAACAGGCCCCACACACCCATCGGGATCGAGCCCACCACACTGAGTACCATCAGCGCCATGGCGACTCGCAACGTACGGTTGGCCCCGCCCAGGTGGCCAGCGATCCGGCGCGCATTGAGCGAGGTGGCGATACCGCCCAGGTAGCCTAAGTAAACAAATCCAATCAACGCAGGCCCGATCGAAGGATCTAACTCTGCCAAACGCAGCGGCAGGAAATTTAGGAAACCGGCAAACACCGCGAACAAGCAACTGACGGACAAGAACCGCCACAGATTGCCTTCGATAGACCACGCGCGTTTGACCCCTTGCCAGCTAGGAATCACGGTATTCATCGGCTGCGCTGGTGCTCGGCCCCAGGGCACCCAGGCCGCGGCCAGCAAACAAACCGCCAGTCCCCAATACACCGCATGATAGTCAAACAGTTCAGCCACTGAACCACTCACCAATCGCCCGGACAACCCGCCCACGATGGTGGCTGACACGTAGCGAGCCATTGTCTGTTTTAACTGCTCAGCCGACTGGGCAGCGGACAGATAGGCCATCAGCGCGGTCAAAATCGCCGGCATGATCAGTCCTTGGATACCACGCAGCACCAAAAACGGCGTGTAGCTGTCGATCCAGGCAAGCGCAACGCAGGACAGGCTGAGCGCCACCAGCGCCCAGCGCAGCACCATCAACGCCGGGAGGCGTCGCAGAAACACCCCGTAAGTCAAAGGCGCAAAACCCAAGGGAATCAGTGTAATCGAGACCAGCAAGCCCACCGCCACCGCATCGACACCCAGTGTCTGTGTCAGCACCGGGGCCAGAGGCTGGGGTACATACATCACCGAAAAAACGAGGATGGTGATAAGCAGCAATAAGTTCGCAGGTTGCTTCATTTGGGATGGCTTGAATGCGGGGGTGCATAGTGTACGCTCGCGGGCAGTTCAAACACCATCAAAAGGATTCGCCGTGGCCTGGGGCGCACTAATTATTGCCATGTTGCTTTGGAGCAGCTCCTTCATCGGCGCCAAGTTTGCGCTGGTCAGCTTCTCGCCCGAACAAGCTGTAGGCCTGCGACTGTTGCTGGGTGCTGTCGTGACCCTGCCCTGGTTGCTGATCTGGGGTCGACCCTTGCTGGCCAGAATGCGCCGCCACCATTGGAAGTGGCTGTTGGTAATGTCGCTATTCGAGCCCTGTTTGTATTTCCTGGCAGAGATGAACGGCCTGCTTTACACCAGTGCCAGTGCCGCCAGTCTGGTGACCTCCACCCTACCGATCTGGATCGCTCTGGGGGCCTGGTACTGGCTGGGTGAACAAATCAGGATGCCGCTATGGATTGGCCTGAGTTTGGCCCTGGCAGGTACCTTGCTCATGACCCTGTTGGGCCAAACCAGCGAGGCGGCGCCGCATCCATTACTGGGCAATAGCCTGATGCTGATGGCCACGCTGATGGCCACCGGCTATGTGCTGATCGCCAAACGATTGACCGACGACTTGAATCCCTGGCTCGTGACCGTGCTGCAATTGTGGGTTGGTGCGATCTTCTTTTTGCCTTGGTTGATTTTCACGCCGCCCGACTTAGGCCAGGCCAGCGTCGCAAGCTTGCAGGCCGTTGCCTGGCTGGGCGTGGTTGTGAGCATCGGGGCCTATGGTTTTTATAATGTCGGCATCAGTCTGGTACCCGCTCAAATTGCCGGAGTCGCCATTAACCTGATTCCGCTGTTTACCCTGATCATGGCCTATCTGATCCTTGGCGAACGTCTGGCCATCGGCGAGAGCCTAGGCGCTATGATGATTTTAGCCGGCATTATTGTTGCCGTATGGCCTAGTCGCCCAGCAGAAAACCCGAACGCCACTTGAGGCGCTGCTCACCTGCGATCTTGACCAGTATTTGTCCGGCGCGGGCGTAGGGACGGCTCGCGCGGGTCATGACGATTCCGGTATTACGCGCGCAGACCTCAACCTGATGCGTGACGCCCTCAGTTTGGCCCAGAGGCCAGATCCGAGCGATCACCTGACCTGCACTGACCTGATCACCAAGCTGCACCTGCCAATGAATCAAACCGGCCACCGGCGCAGGCAGCAAATCCACCGCCTCTAGGTCACAGGTCAAATGCGGATAGGGCAGGATCGGATCCGTTTGAGCGATCGCCTGGATATGCCCGAGATAATTGATCAAACCCTGCGCATCCTGCGCGGCTAGATCCAGCGACACGTCGCGTTGTCCACGTAACTCGATGGTGCAGCCACGACATCCCGTGCCAATTGGATGCTTGTCAAAGCGCATGGCCATGGCGGCCCACAGGCCCGGTGCCGCCTCATCAAAACTGGCTCCGCCTGAGTCGTCTGCGAGCATGACGACGTCAATCTCAAGTGCATCGGCCAGCGGCTGCAGATCTGCCTGCGCGCGCTTGGAGGCGTACAAGTGAGGCAAAGCCTCGTCGTCGCAGTGCACATCGAGCAAATAATCCGCATCACAGGCCCAGCGAAATAGCTGCGCTTTGTGCTCGGCGTTGAGTGAAGCCGGTTGAACCTGCTCAGCCAAGGCGCCGATGCTGCGGCGGATCAGGGCATCATTGTCGGCTTGGGACTGGCTCAAATCGGGCTCAATCATCTGGGCCAGTGCCTGCTCTAGAGCGGGGTAGCCTCGGTTGAAGTTCTCACCGGAGTCGCTTTCATAGCGCCCTTGGTGATGGCTTTGGACAAACTGCTGCAATCCACCGGGGTTTGCGATGGGCACCAATCGGATTTCGCCACGCAACTGGCCTGCGGCCTCAAGCGCGTCCAAGCGCACCCGCAGCGCCTCTAAGGCAGCCATCGCGGGGTATTCGTCTGCGTGAATGCCGGCTTGAAGATAAACCACCGGCGACCCACCTTGGTTATAAACCAGCTGATTCAGCGTCAACTGCTGACCGGGCGCGGTTAGGTGCAATGAGTGCGATACAAGCGTAGGCATTGTGAAACCTTGTTAAGTTACTCAGTGAATGGCGAAAGCGCTGATAGAGTGCCGCTAAGTGCAACAATAGGAAAGTCCATGCGATTTATTCCCCGAGCGGCCACCGGCGCGTTCATGATGCTAATCAGTGTCAGTTTGATAGGTGCGGGCGTTTGGCGGCTAACCACCGCCGCCCCAGAAGCAGCACGATCCAAGGCCTCCAGCCAATCGCTGCCACAGGTGACACTGCATGCCATCGAAACCACTCGACTCGCACCCTCGCTCTCCTTACAAGGGCGCATTCAGGCGGCCCGCGAGACCCGCCTATCCTTTGCCGTGAGTGGCCGACTGGACTCCTTGTCCGAGCAGCTCAAAACCGGCCTAAAGGTGGCCCAGGGTGAGGTGATCGCGCAGTTAGACACCCGCGAATTCCAGCGCAATCTGCGTAACCAAGAATTGAACCTCAACAGCGCCCGCGCTGATTTGGTTGAACTGGCATCCCGTGCTGAAGCCGCCCGAATCGACATCGCGCAAGCGCAAGCTCAAGTTGATCTGCGGGCGGCACAGGTCGAGCGGTTAAAGGGCCTGGAGCGGCAACAGCTGGCCTCTCGTAGCGACATTGAGACCGCCGAGCTGTCGCTCAACAGCGCGCAACAGGCGCTGTCGGCCAAACGTCTGGCTTTAATCAACGCTGAGGCGGCCAGCGCGCGCGGCGAGCTTGAGGTGGAGCGTTTGAGCTTAGCCTTGGAGCGAGCCCAGCAAGACTTAGCAGACGCCACACTTCGGGCTCCCTTTGACGGCGTGCTGACCCAGGTGTCGGTCAAACCCGGCGATCAAGTCAATGCGGGGCAAAGCTTGGCGGTCTTGACAGACCTGACCTCTCTTGAAGTCGCCTTTTCCACACAAAACCCGCGAGTGATTCGCCTGCTACAACCGGACGCTCAAGCCCCCTTACCCTTGCCGACTCAGGTCACATTGACCAGCGGTTCTTTGCAATGGGTTCAAAACGGTCAGTTGTCCCGCGTCGCTAGCAGCGGTGAGCTGGCCGATGGTGGTCGCCAACTGTTTGCAACGCTGGATCCCATCGAACAGACTCTGTTGCGCCCCGGCGACTGGGTGCAGGTTGAGGTCACGGAACCCGAACGTGACGATGTCAGCTGGATTCCGATCAGCGCCCTGACTGATGACGAGCAGATCTTTACCCTAGATCAGGACCGTTTGAGAGCGATCTCGGTCGAGGTCTTACAACGTGACGGGACCCGAGCGCTGATTGAGAAACCCGCCAGCGATAGCATCGTGGCCGAGGTCGCGCCCCGCTTCGCCGACGGACTGCCGGTACAATTAGCAGGCGCACGCTGATGGGACTGGTTCGCTACATCATTCATCACCGCACCCTGGCCAATCTGCTATTGCTGATGTTGCTGGTCATCGGTGCAATCTCGACCGACCGCATCCGAGCCCAATTCTTCCCTGACTTTGTTATTGAAACGATCAGCGTTTCCGTTCCCTGGCCCGGCGCAGGCCCCGAGGACATTGATGTTCGCATTGTTCGCGAGCTCGAACCGGTATTACGGGCCGTCGAGGGCGTTGATGCCTCTAGTGCCTCCGCCAGCGAAGGTGTCGCCCGCTTTCGACTTGAATTTAGTGACGGCTACAACATGGCCAGCGCGGTCAATGAAGTCGAGGGCGTTCTGCGCGAAGCCAGCCTGCCCAGTGATGCCGAAGAGCCGGTTCTGACACAGGGCTGGTTCCGGGATCGAGTCACTGACATTTTGGTGTACGGGGATTTATCACTCCAGGCGCTGGAGCGGCGAGCCAGCGACCTCGATTACTTACTGTTTAAAGAAGGCGTCAGCAAGACCCGCACCAGCGGCATCAGCGATCCACGCGTGCTCGTCCAATTCAATCCCGCAACGCTGGAAAAATATGGGGTCACCTTAGAGGATGCTGCGGCACAACTACGGGGCGCTTTTGGTGATAATCCCGCGGGCACGCTCGATGGCGACCGCGTGCGTTTACGCACCTCAGGCGAGCGGCTGGAATCACTTGCAGACTATCCACTGATCGCCCAAAGCGATGGCACACGCCTAACCGTGTCCGAGCTGGGATCAATCGAATATCAAGGCCTGGACCGAGGCGTCGCACTGTATTACCAGGGCCAAAACGCAATTAGGATCCAGGTCGATCGCGGACCGGATGGGGACGCGATTGCGATTCAAGACGCGGTGCAGCGAGCGGTTGACGAGTTCAACCTGCAATCCGTTGATGGCGTTCAGGCCAGCCTGTCCCGGCCCCGGGCACAAGCCATTAAAGACCGCCTGAATATTCTGGTTGAAAATGGCATCACGGGTCTGGCCATTGTCATCGTATTGCTGTTCTTGTTCCTCAGCGTACGGACCGCCTTTTGGGTCACGATCGGGATTCCAACCGCGATGTTGGCAGCCATCGCCTTGATGTTCTCGATGGGGCTATCGCTCAATATGGTCTCGCTATTCGCCTTGATCATCTGCCTGGGCATTGTGGTGGATGATGCGATCGTCATTGGCGAGCATGCCGATCACCTTCACCGCCAGGGCCATGACCCCGCTGAGGCTGCACTGTTAGCGGCCAAACGCATGTTCCTGCCCGTCCTATCTTCTAGTTTGACCACCATTATTGCCTTTGGCGGCATGCTGTTAATCGGCGGTCGTTTTGGGTCACTGATTGCCGACATCCCCGTGACCGTTAGTCTGGTCATTGCCGCCAGCCTGATCGAAGTATTTTTGCTGTTACCCGCCCACATGTACCACGCGCTGCGGGCCGTTAAACCCGGCAAAGTCGCCTGGTTCGACCGCCCCAGCTTATGGGTTAACCGTCATTTTGACCGGTTTCGCAAAGGGCCTTATCCACGCATGGTCGAGCGAGTGATTCAATGGCGCTACCCTGCCCTCGCCGCAGCGATTTCATTAATTTTATTTTCCGCCGCCATGATCGTAGATCGCAGTGTTGGCTGGCGTTTTTTCAACGCGCCTGAGCGCGGCACCCTGACGGCCAACGTGATGATGATCGAGGGCACCAACCGCGCGGACACGCTCGCGCAGTTGGACGCGATGGCCCAGGCCATGAGCCAAGTCAACGCGCAGTACCAAGAAAAATATGGCCAGGCACCGGTTAAGGCTTGGTTCACCCAAGTCGGAGCCAACTCTGGACGCCCCATCAGCGGCTCTGATCGAGCAGATCCCGATCGTTTAGCTGGTTTTAACATTGAGCTGATCGACCCGGATTTGCGTGAATACAGCGCCTTTGAATTTATCGGGAAATGGCGCAAAGCAATTCCAAAATCTGACAAGGTTGAGAGCGTTCAATTACGCGGGGATCGTCAGGGACCGGCCCAAGACAGTATCTCAGTGCAACTCAGCGGTGATGACTTCCGCACCCTTAAATCCGCCTCGATGGAGTTGCAGGGTCGACTCAACAGCGTGGCGGGTGTTGCCGCCGTCGAAGACGATCTGAGCTATGACAAAACTGAGCAGAAACTGCGCCTAACGCCACAGGGTGAAGCCCTGGGACTCAGCGCGGTCGATCTGGCCCGTCAATTACGCGGACAGTTGGATGGCATCGAAGCCCTGACTTTGCCGCAGGGGGCGCAAAGCGTTGAAATCCGTGTTGCATTGGAGCCTCAGAGTACTGGGGCGGATTACCTCAGTCAGGCTCGGATCCAGCTGCCTGATGGGCGCTTTACCGATCTAGCACAGGTGGCCACCTGGACCAGCGAGCGCGGCTTTGCCAGCCTGCAGGTTGAGAACGGTCAGCGTGTTGTTCGCATCACAGGCGAGGCTCCTGAGGATGCACAACAAGCCCGTGAATTGCAGGATCGATTGAAACAAACCTGGTTGCCAGAAATTGCCCAGCGCTATGGTGTGGATTGGCAAATCAGTGGCCTGGCCGAGAGTGAGCGTGAGTTTTTAACCGAAGCGGCCATCAGCTTTATGGTGTGCGTGCTGGCAATTTACCTGACCTTGACCTGGATCTTTGGCTCCTGGTCACGCCCCTGGGTCCCCATCCTGACCATCCCCTTTGGTATCGTCGGCATCGTCTGGGGTCATTATTTCCATCAGGTTCCGCTGTCCATGTTCAGCGTGGTCGGATTTATTGGCATGGCTGGGATTATTTTGAACGACACCATTGTGTTGATCGTTCGGATCCAGGAGCGCATGCAAACACAGCCTTTGATTGACGCGTTGATTCAAGGATCGGCAGATCGCCTACGGGCGGTATTCCTGACCACCGTGACCACGGTTGGTGGTCTGTTGCCGCTGTTGTTTGAATCCAGCCGCCAGGCACAGTTTCTTAAACCCACGGTGATTACCCTGGTCTATGGGTTGGGCCTGGGCATGATTTTGGTGTTGTTAATGACACCGGCCATGATGGCGATCGGTGAGGATATGCGAAGGAGCTGGCGCAGTGCCAAGCGCGCGCCTGAAGTGATCAGGCGCGCACGACGATGGCGTCAGGCCTGAGGACGCATGGCTGGGAACAGGATGACATCACGGATGCTGTCCTGATCTAGCAACCACATCACCAGGCGATCAATGCCGATTCCACAACCCCCGGTTGGCGGCAGGCCGACTTCTAACGCGGTGACGTAGTCTTCATCATAAAACATGGCTTCGTCATCGCCTGAGTCCTTTTGCGCGACCTGCTCTTTGAAGCGACGTGCTTGGTCTTCAGCGTCGTTTAACTCGCTGAATCCATTGGCCAGCTCTCGCCCACCGACGAAAAACTCGAAACGGTCGGTCAAGAACGGATCATCGTTATTTCGACGGGCCAACGGGCTGACTTCCGCCGGATACAAAGTGATGAAGGTCGGCTGGAACAGCTGGTCTTCAACGGTTTTCTCAAAGATTTCGATTTGGACCTTGCCCAAACCGTAACTGTCTTTGATGGTTACACCTAGTGACTGGGCATAGGCGGCCGCCTGCTCGCGATCGCCCAGAGCCTCGGCGGTCAGGCTAGGGTTGAATTCCAAGATCGAATCGAAAACGCTGACACGTCGGAAGGGCTGTGACAGATCATAGGCGTGGCCGCCGGACTCAAACTGCAGGGATCCGTGGGCCTTTTCACTGGCTTTGCGAATCAGGTTTTCAACATGATCAATCATGCCATCCACATCGGTATAGGCCTGATAGAACTCCAACATGGTGAACTCAGGATTGTGACGCGTTGACAGCCCTTCGTTGCGGAAGTTGCGGTTAACCTCGAAGACCCGCTCAAAGCCGCCCACAACCAAACGCTTTAGGTACAGCTCTGGCGCGATACGCAGATACATGTCGATATCTAGCGCATTGTGATGGGTGATAAACGGACGAGCCGTCGCGCCGCCAGGAATTACCTGCAGCATGGGCGTCTCGACTTCCAAGTAGTCGTGATCCAAAAAGTAGCTGCGTAGCGCACTGACAATGGCCGAGCGCTTTACAAAGGTGTCTTTGACCTCTGGGTTTGCGATCAAGTCCAGATAACGCTGACGGTAACGCTGTTCCGTGTCGGTCAAACCTTTGTGCTTGTCTGGCAACGGTCGCAGGGACTTGGTCAGCAGAACCGCATCACTGGCATGGACTGACAATTCACCGGTGTTGGTTTTAAACAGATGACCTTCAATGCCGACAATGTCGCCCAGATCCCAGGTCTTAAATTGGTCGTACAGGCCCTCTGGCAAATCCGCTTTACGCAAATACGCCTGGATTCGGCCGCTGGTGTCCTGAATCGAAATAAAGCTGGCCTTGCCCATAATGCGGCGCAGTACAATTCGGCCCGCAATTTTGGTGCGTGCCTGCTTCTCTTCTAGTTCAGGCTTGTCAAAGCCGTCGAACTGTTCGATCAGCTCAGACGCCAGTGCCTCACGACGATAGCTATTGGGGAATGCCACACCGGCTTCGCGCAGGCTGGCCAATTTGGCGCGTCGCTCTGCAATCAGCTGGTTTTCGTCGACGTCGGGCGTGTGATTTTGATCTGTCATTTACAGGCCTTTCTTTAAGCTGGCTTCGATGAAGGGGTCCAACGCGCCGTCTAGCACGGCCCCGGTATTTGATGATTCGACCCCAGTACGCAGGTCTTTGATGCGACTTTGATCCAACACGTAGCTGCGGATTTGGCTGCCCCACCCAATATCAGATTTAGTGGCCTCGACAGCCTGTGAGGCCTCGCGACGCTTCTGCATCTCCAGCTCATAAAGCTTGGCTTTGAGCATCTTCATGGCGTGGTCTTTGTTTTGATGCTGCGAGCGCTCGGACTGACACTGGGCCACGGTGTTGGTCGGCAGGTGTGTAATACGAACCGCAGAGTCAGTGGTGTTCACGTGCTGGCCACCGGCGCCGGACGAGCGATAGGTATCAACGCGCAAATCCGCAGGATTGATATCAATCTCGACGTTATCGTCGATTTCGGGCGAGATAAATACGCTCACGAAGCTGGTGTGACGGCGCGCCCCGGAGTCGAAGGGGGACTTGCGCACCAGGCGATGAACACCGGTTTCGGTGCGCAACCAGCCAAAGGCGTATTCGCCTTGAACGTGCACCGTGGCGGATTTAATGCCAGCGACTTCGCCCTCTGACAATTCGGTAATGACCGCCTTGAATCCCTTATCCTCAGCCCAGCGCAGGTACATTCGCAGTACCATATTGGCCCAGTCCTGGGCTTCAGTGCCGCCCGCGCCGGCTTGCACTTCTAGGTAGGCATTGCTGGGGTCTTGCTCGCCGCTGAACATACGGCGGAATTCAAGCTTGGCTAGGTGCGCATCGAGTGCTTGGCATTCACTGGCGACCGCATCGACCGTATCCTGATCGTCTTCCTCAACCGCCATGTCTAACAGTTCACGGTTATCCGATATGCCCGCTTCCAGCGTTTCCAGGGTTTCAACGACGGCCTCTAGATTCGATCGCTCTTTACCCAAGGCCTGCGCGTGCTCAGGATTATCCCAAACCTTAGGATCCTCGAGCTCGCGGCTGACTTCCTCGAGCCGGTCTTTTTTTACGGGGTAGTCAAGGTAGTCGACCAACACCAAACGGCGCTCGTCCAAGTCCTTGAGCAGATTAACAATCGGTGCGATTTCCATACTGTCTAACGGTCAAAAATTAAGGCGCGGATGCTACCACAATCTGCGCTGTAGGTGACTCCACCTGTGAACTGCTTTATGTTGCTCGCAACGATAAAGGAGCCTGCCTGCATGGCCTCAAACCTAAAAATTCGCCCGCTGCGTGCCGCCGATGAATCTGACTGGCAACGGCTATTTACTGACTATATGCATTTTTATAACGCCCAACCCGACCCTCAAGCGATGGAGGCCGCGTTCCATGGGATGTTGAGTGCAGATTTGGCGATGCGTTGTTGGGTTGCGGACATCAACGGTCGCGTGGTGGGTATCGCTCACTTGGTCTTGCATGCCAGCACCTGGAGCCTGATGCCGGA
The DNA here is from genome assembly GCA_049609265.1 of Litorivicinus sp. Lineage (GTDB taxonomy): Bacteria > Pseudomonadota > Gammaproteobacteria > Pseudomonadales > Litorivicinaceae > Litorivicinus. The sequence continues at coordinate 22,042 of JBMYYI010000018.1, forward strand.
TGCCTATTTAAACGATCTGTTTACGGATGCTAACTATCGCAATCACGGTGTCGGACGCGCCCTGCTACAGGAAGTGATCAACACTGGTCACGAAGAAGGTTGGCGCAAGTTGTATTGGAACACCGCCGCAGACAATGAGACCGCCCAGCGGCTTTATCGAAAGGTGGCCCAACAAACCGATTGGGTTAAGTTTGAGGTGAAGTACTAAGCGACTCCAGCACGCCCAGCGTGTATCCCGCGTCGCCGTAGTTGATTGGCAACAGCCCTAATTGTTCGCCGTCGTCGAACACTAGACTGGGATAGCCCTGCACCCCCATGTGGTAGGTCTCGTTGACCTCCGCCTCGTGCTGGGCTCGCAGCGCATCGCTAGTTAGCAAGGCCGCAAATTGTTCGGCGTTTACGCCCATCTCGGATGCGATCTGCGTCAACACCTTAGCCTGCCAAACATTGCGCGCCTGAGTGTAGTAGGCATCCTGAATGGCATGAACCATCTGCCACTCGTCGACGCCCAGTTGCTCGGCCGCACGCACCGCACGACCGGCAATGTAAGTGGTTCGCGGAGGATTGGGCACCTGATCCCAGTAACTGTGATCAAAAGGTACGCTGCACTGCTTTTCGATCTGCCGCCAGGTTTGTGCCAGTTTCAGACTCATATGGGCAGGCATGGGCTGATCGTCGTCGGGCGCGAGTCCGCCCAAGCGGGTCTCAACACTAATTTTTTCCGGTAGGCCCGCGCGAATAGCCTGCCAGGTCGGGCGAAAGCCATAGCACCAAGAGCACATGGGGTCGTAAACATAAATTAATCTCATGCCCCCACCATGCCTGCAAAAAAATGGAATACAAGAGCGCTGTTTGGCCGGTAACATTTTCACAACAATAATTGAGGTGAACCATGCCCGACTTTTCCAGCTCACAATTTCTGCAAAATCACATCGGCGACACCTTGGGCTTTTACGAGCCCAATGCCCTGGATCCCCGCGGCGGCTTTTTTCAGCACTTTCGTGACGATGGCAGCGTCTACGATGCGGACACACGGCACTTAGTGTCCAGTACACGGTTTGTCTTTAACTACGCCATGGCGGCCCGGGTACGCGGCGAGTCGCGCTATCTAGAATGGGCACAACACGGATTGGATTATTTAGACAGCCATCACCGTATGCCGCAGGGTGGCTATGCATGGTTGATTAGCCAGGATCAGGTGCTGGACGATACCTGTCATGCCTATGGACTGGCCTTTGTGATGGTGGCCGGAGCAACCGCCCTGCTGGCGGGTTTGCCGGACGGACGGCGACACCTAGAAACCGCCTGGGATGAATTAGAAGCCCATTTTTGGGAGCCCGAACATGGGTTATATGCCGACGAAGCCACAGCGGGTTTTGCACAGGTGGCGACCTATCGAGGCCAAAACGCCAACATGCATAGTTGCGAGGCGATGCTATGGGCGTATGAAGCGACCCAAGAAACTCGCTATTTGGATCGCGCCGAACAACTGGCACGCGCAATCACACAGCGCCAAGCCGCGCTAGCCGGCGGTTTGATTTGGGAGCACTACCATCGCGATTGGAGCATTGATTGGGACTACAACCGTGAGGACCCCAAGCACCTGTTCCGCCCCTGGGGTTTTCAACCTGGACACCAAACGGAATGGGCCAAACTTCTATTGATTCTGAATCGCCATCGCCCCGACCCTCTGTGGGTCGAAACGGCGCGGCAACTCTTTGATCGCGCCTGTGAAACGAGCTGGGATCATGAGCATGGTGGCCTGGCTTATGGGTTTGACCCCCAGGGGCAGATCTGCGATGGCGACAAGTATTTTTGGGTCCAGGCCGAATCCTTTGCTGCGGCCTGGTTGTTGTACAAAGCCACCGGCGAGGCTCAATACTTAGATTGGTACCAGCGCATTTGGGACTACAGCTGGACCCATATGATTGACCATCAACATGGCGCCTGGTTTCGCATCCGAAATCCAGACAACAGCCCGATGGATGACTTAAAGTCGCCTGCAGGCAAGACTGACTATCACACCATGGGTGCCTGCTACGAGGTCTTGCGAAGCCTGTAACCCAAAGGACATAACACAATGAATTTTTTGCACACCATGGTTCGGGTCAGTGATTTGGACGCGTCGCTGCACTTCTATTGCGACCTGTTAGATTTGGTTGAGATCAACCGTTATGACAGTGAAAAAGGCCGTTTCACCCTAGTTTACTTAGCCGCCCCGGGCGACGTGGAGCAGGCGCGCAAAACAAAAGCACCGTTGATCGAGCTGACCTACAACTGGGATCCTGAGGAATACCCCAAGCCCACCCGATCCTTTGGACATCTGGCCTTTCGCGTCGAGGACATCTATCGGGTCTGCCAACGTCTACAAGACGGTGGTGTCAGCATCCTGCGCCCCCCTCGCGATGGTCACATGGCCTTCGTACGCTCGCCCGATGGCATCAGTATCGAGCTGTTACAAGCAGGCGATGCGTTGGCGCCCGCCGAACCCTGGGTAAGCATGGAAAACACGGGTGACTGGTAAAGCCACTTGGATCGGGTCGATCTCAATCGGGTTGTGGGGCTGTTTAGCGCTGTTCACGGAGCTGACCGACGGCCAAATCCCCCCCTTCCAAATGATGGCCATCACCTTTGCCATCGCCTGGGGCCTGATGATGGCCAACTGGCTTCGCCAAGGTTCGCTGGGATTGCAGCATCTACGTCAACCGATAGGTGCTTGGATACTGGGCGTTGGCGGCTTGTTTGGTTATCACCTGGCCTATTTCGCGGCAATGCGCCGTGCCCCGGTGGCTGATGTCAGTTTATTGGCCTATCTGTGGCCGTTGTTAATTGTCATCTTCGCCAGTTTTCTTCCTGGGGGACGGTTGCGGTCACAACACCTCGCTGGTGCCACGTTCGCTCTGGTGGGATGCTATCTGCTGATCGGCGGCAGTGCGTTTCAATCGCAATACGCCAGCGGCTACGCTTTAGCCCTAACCTGCGCGGTTATTTGGTCCAGCTACTCGGTGCTTAATCGCTTGCTGCCGGCTGTGCCGACCGACGCGGTGGGTTGGTTTTGCTGGGTAGTCGCACTCTTGGCGGCGGTTGCACATCTGACAACCGAGACCACTGTATGGCCAGACAGCGCACGAGTCTGGATCGGCATGCTGGGCTTGGGATTAGGCCCCGTCGGGCTGGCGTTTTTTACCTGGGACTACGGTGTCAAACACGGCAATTTGCCCCTGCTAGGGGTGCTTAGCTACACAACACCCCTTATTTCGGTGTTATTGCTGGTGGCATTTGGATTAACACAGGCCAGTGCTGCGCTGTGGTGGGCCTGTGGCTTGATCGTTCTGGGATCACTACTGGCAGCGTTGGGGTGGCCGCGTGTTGCCCGAGCTTAACGGCAATGGCGCGGTCTTTTCCGAATGCCAGCGTTGGCGGTATCTGCTATGGCGCCGCTGGGATGCACGTCCGCCCTTGGTCTTCATTTGTCTAAACCCATCCACCGCCGATGCCACGCACAATGACCCCACCAATCGCCGCACGATCGGCTTTGCCCGTGATCTAGGATTTGGCGGTATGGTCATGGCCAATTTGTACGCGTACAAGGCCACCCGACCCATTGACCTGTTCAAGGCCCCCGATCCTGTGGGTCCACTGAATGATCAATATCTGCAGGCACTATCGTCCTATACGTTAGTGGGCGGCTGGGGCAACCACGGTCACCGCCCAGAGCGACTGGCCAAAATCGCACATCTACCACTAAACGCCCTGCGGGTGAACGGAACCGGAGCGCCGGCACACCCGCTATACCTGCCCAAAGGGCTGAGCCTACAACCCTATACGATTGACCAGGGCACCGATTCACCCATGCGATAAGGACGGATCGCATCCGCGCCCTCACCGATATCACCCATCACTTTCCAGGATTTCTTTTCCAGGGTGATGGTTCCTTCGTTGACAGGCAAATCATAGAAGGCCGGCCCATGCAGCGACGCAAAGCCTTCCAACTTATCCAGCGCACCTTCTTCATCGAAGACTTGAGCATAGCTCTCCAGTGCACAGGGAGCGGTAAACACGCCCGCACACCCGCAGGCACTGTGCTTAGCCGAGATGGGGTGCGGCGCAGTGTCGGTACCCAAAAAGAATCGCGAATCGCCTGAGGTAGCCGCCACGCGCAGAGCCTGTTGGTGACTCGCGCGCTTAACGATGGGCAAGCAGTAATAATGCGGCCGAATGCCACCGACCAACATGTGATTGCGATTGATCTGGAGATGATGCGCGGTAATGGTGGCGGCTAAGTGGCTGGGACGATCCATCACAAAATCCACGCTGTCCGCGGTCGTGATGTGTTCGAGCACTACTTTAAGCTCTGGGTAATCCGCCAACATCGGCGCCAAGATACGCTCTAAAAAAATCGCTTCACGATCAAAAATATCGATCGACGGATCTACGACCTCGCCATGGATCAGCAGCGGCATGCCGATGCGCTGCATCACTTCCAAACAACCACGGATCGCATCAACACTGCTGACGCCTGCTGCGCTATTGGTCGTCGCATTGGCTGGATATAGCTTGACGGCGGTCAACACACCCGACTCGAATCCCCGTTGCAACTCGGCAGGATCCGTGGTGTCAGTGAGGTAGGCCGTCATCAAGGGGGTGAAGTCCATTCCCTGGGGCAGTGCCGCTAAAATCCGATCGCGATAGGCGGCCGCCATCGCCGCATTCACCACCGGTGGTTTTAGGTTAGGCATGATGATGGCTCGGGCGAACTGGGCCGCCGTATAGGGCAGGACCTGCTCTAACATTTCGTCATCGCGCAAATGCACGTGCCAATCATCGGGGCGGCGAAGAGTGATCGTGGTCATACAGACTCCTTAAACCGTGACCAGAATACTGGCCACCAATGCAGTGATGAGAGCGTTTAGAACCATCGCCGTGGCGGCAAACACACCCGCGACAGAACTGACTTGAAAAGCGCGTGCGGTGCCGATCCCGTGAGCGGCAACGCCCACGGACATGCCGCGAGCACGCCAGTCGTTAATTTTCATAAGATTCAAGAGCGGCGAGACTAAAATCGCGCCGATAATTCCGGTCATGATGACCAAACCCGCCGTCAAAGTCGGCAGGCCTCCAATTTTCTCGGCCACACCCATGGCAATGGGACTGGTCACGGATTTAGGCGCCACAGATAACCACACCTGATCAGGTGCACCCAGTGAATAAGCAATCGCCACCGCGCTACCGACACTCACCAGCGATCCCACAATCAAAGCTACCAACATGGGAATGATCAAACGCCGGATGCGGGAAAAGTTCTGATACAGCGGCCAGGCCAACGCGATGGTGGCAGGACCTAGTAAAAAGTGTACGAACTGGGCGCCCTCAAAATACTCGGCGTACGGCGTTTTTGTCAGGGTCAAAATGCCGGCTAACAACAAACCTGCGATCGCCACAGGATTGACCACCGCACGACTGCCCGAACGCACAAAGGCGTAGTGCCCAATCATGTAAGCAATCAAGGTCACCGTCAGCCACAGCAGGGGCTGCTCGGCCAGATATACCCACAGCTGCGCCCTATCCATCGGATTTAATTTCCTCATCCTGAGGCGGCATGCCCATCCGGCCGGCAAGCTTTGAGAAGGTCCAAGCACCCGCTGCAATCGAAAGGGGCGTTGAAATCAACAGGGCCAAAAATACCGGCACCCAATGCTCAGCCAGCAAATCGACATAGGTAATCAGTCCCACCGCCGCCGGCACAAATAACAGCGAAAGGTGTTTTAGCAGCCCTTCGCACAGCACCCCCAGCTCTGCGGGAATTGGAAACTTCAGATGAATCCAGACAAACATCAAGATCAAGCCAATCACCGGCTCGGGAATCGCCAAACCCAACGCCGAGACCAGCACTAAACCCAACAGCTGAAAACTCAGCAAAAAAGTTAGGGCCGCTGGCATCTAGTGACTTCCGTAGGGGTCGTCGACCTCAATCAAACCGCCAGCCGTTTCCTCATGGGCATAGATATCCAAGGCATCCCAGGGGTACTCGACCCAGACATCTTCAATCCGCTGGCCAACAAACACCCGTTGCACAAAATCCGGATAGTCCGCATTTTTCGGTTTGTTTTTGTCGTGCAGCACCAGCACCGACATGTCCGCAGGCTGCTCTTTTTTCAGC
>JBMYYI010000019.1:0-27676 GCA_049609265.1 Litorivicinus sp.
GGTGAGGACCTTAAATTTACCGGTATCCCACACTTTGCCCCGGAGTTGTTCAAGCGAGTGCGTCTAAAAGACCCACTCAAGGCTAAACAGCTGCACAAGGGGCTGCGTCAACTGGCTGAAGAAGGCGCAACCCAGGTGTTTTTCCCGATGGCCAACGGGGATGTGGTGCTGGGTGCGGTCGGAACCCTGCAGTTCGATGTAGTCGCCTATCGTTTGAAAGATGAATACGGCGTTGAAGCCATTTATGAAGGCGTCAATGTGACGACTGCTCGCTGGGTTGAGAGCAATGACGAAAAGGCGCTCAACGAGTTCAAGCGCAAATACGAGCAAAACCTCGCGCTGGACGGGGGTGATCATTTGACCTTCCTGGCCGCCAGTCGGGTCAACCTCAGCATGGCTGAGGAGCGTTACCCTGAAATTGCATTCCGGGCGACTCGCGAACACTAATGATCGACGCAAATTGCCACCTGCAATTTGACGCTCTGTGGGAACAGCGGGATGCCATCTGGTCCCGCGCTCAGCAGGCAGGTGTCACACAGGCGGTGGTCAGTTCAGATGTCCTCACCCCCGAAAGGCTGGTGCGCTTGCGCCATCTGTACAGCGACGGGCGGATCGTTGCTGCCGGTTGGCATCCGCTGTTTCCGCGGCCGCTAACGGCGCTGGCGACCTTAGAAAAGGCCCTCCTGGCACAGCCGACTTGGGGCTTGGGTGAGGTCGGTATCGATACCCGTCATCAACCTCTCGCCGGACAGCCTGAGTTTTTGGATCATCAAATGTCATTCGCTGCAGGGCGCTTTTGCATCCTGCATGCGGTCGGGCCAGGCAGCTTGGACGCCTGTTATCAGATCGCCCGAGCCCATCACTTACGAGGTATGGTGCATGCGTTCAGCGGGTCAGTTCAGCAAGCTAAGCAATGGTGCGATCTGGGCTGGTATCTGTCGATTGGCGGCCCTATCACTCGGGCTCATGCACCGCGGCTGCGCGAGTGGGTCGCTCAGATTCCCGCTCAACACCTGTTGTTGGAAAGTGACGCTCCGGATTTGCCACCTCAGGATTGGCCCGGTGTGAGTGAGCCGGCATGCTTAGTTCAGATCGCTCAGGCAGTCGCTGAGATCCGAGGCATTTCGCTGGAACAGGCCCAGCAAATGTCCCGGCAAAACGCCCTTGATTGGCTGAAACTGTCGGCGTAAACATCCGTAAAGTTCCTTCGAGATTGCGAAACGGGTCGTTTCCAAAACTGCTGTTTCTGGGCGTGTTGCTCCAGTCCATGATGAATCCATCGAGACAGAGCGTCTCATTAACGACTGGAGAATCATCATGAAAACTATCATCGCAACCATCCTTTCAGCCACTGCATTGACCGCGATGGCCGCGCCCTCAACCGATATTGTGAAAACCCTGAAATTAAGCGACGAGATAGCCTCGTATGTTCAACAAATTCCTGCGGCGGTTGGCGAGTATGCGGTCGGCGGACCGATCTATACTCGCGAGCTGGTCGGCTACGACTATTCGGGTGACACCGCAACGCCGATTTATGGAGCGATCAATGGCGTTGTACAAACCCGTGAGGTGGTTGGCTACGACTATTCAGGGGATACCGTCACACCGGTTCTGGGCGGAGTGAAAGGCGTCGCCGTTGGTTTGAAGTTAACCCAAGAGCAGGCGTTTCAGCGTCAGTTAGATAGCGACAGCTGATCCGATTTATTTTTTCTGATCCAACCCAAGGGCAAGCGATGACCGCTTGCCCTTTTTCATTTTGGTTTCGCAATTTGGCGTTAATAGATTGCTATTAATTCCGTTTTGGAATTAATAACGTGAGTCAATGATACTGTTTCGCTGCCACTGACCCTCCTAGACTCCACCTCATCTTAACTAGGAGATCATTATGAATACTTCACATGCACAAGCACTGACTCGGATCACTTTGGGCGTTGTTCTTTTTGCCCACGGTTACATTTTGAAAGTGCAGACGTTTACGGTTGGGGGCACGGTCGGCTTTTTCGAGAGCATTGGCTTGCCGGCGATTGCAGCCTATGCCGTCATTCTGGGGGAAACTCTGGGTGGTCTAGCGCTAATCCTGGGCGTGTTTTCTCGGCTAGTCGCGCTGTTGTCGCTGCCGATTCTGCTGGGGGCGCTGAATATGCATCTGGGTAACGGATGGCTGTTTTCAAATGCGAATGGCGGTTGGGAGTTTCCGCTGGTGTTGGTGGTCATGGCCCTCAGCGTAGCCGTCGGTGGTGCGGGTAGCTTTGCGTTGGATCGGGTTGAATCGGTACGCCAATGGATCCCGTTGGCAAAGCCTGCCCAGTAGGGTCCATGAGACCAAGCCGGCCGTTTGGCCGGCTTTCGCTATTGAGCTGAGTCGCCAGGCTCAGCTCGCTTGCAAGGCCCTTCGATCGTGTCGCAACGCGGTCATCATCTGATCTTCGTGTTCGATTCGCGTCGCCAAAACCTCACCCAGATCGGATAGGCGTTGTTCCAATGTGCCGTAGTCTTGATCGCGGTCCTCGCCAAAATCATCATTAAACGCCAGTATCACGTCAGTAGATTGAGCGATCGCAGGGTATAAATCCCGGGCAGCTTCAATGACCGGAGATCGCTGTTCATTGCTCTCGGCCAGTTTGTGGTACAGCTGAAAATGCGCACTGGCGGTGTAGTCGATCAGCGCCTGACAAAACCGATGCAACTCGGAAACCAGTTGAGGCGTTTTGTTAAAAGGGCGATGGGCTGCCAGATCAGCGTACAGGCTCAGTGTTTGGCTGCGTGATTGAATCAATGCGGCCATTCGAGCTTGTCCAGAATTCCGGCGGTCTAGTGGTTGGCGCTTTATAGGTTCACTCATCAGTTGTCCCCCAATTGAGCCTCGATTGTCGCGAAACTGTGAACCAGCCCACAATGTACCGAAGGGCGACCCTTCCCTTTGATTCAGGCAAAAAAAAGCCCCGACCTGCGGGGCTTAGATAGGGGTGCTTTGATCAACCAGCAGCAACCTGTGTCTCTTCATTCTTGATTCGTTGCCAAATTTCTTCGCGATGGACGCCTACGTTTTTCGGTGCAGTGATGCCCAAGCGGACATGATTTCCGAACATACCCAAGACCGTGACTGTTACTTCGTCACCGATCATGACTTTTTCACCAATTTTCCGTGTCAATACTAACATTGCTCTATCTCCATCTCTTAAGCAGTGCTCAATCCCTAATTTGAGTGTTCGCTTTAACGTTCTGTCCAAGCTGTGTCTAAGAAAATGGACGAGACGTGTACGTTCGTCAAGAATTTTTTTGGACAAATAGTCGTAGAGTGGGACTTAGTCGAGCAATGAGGTAAGTAAGTTACGAAGATGGTTGAGGTCAAAAGGCTTGATACACAGAGCGTTTGCGCCTGCGCTCAGCACCCGCTGGCCCTGCTCGGAGTCAGCATCACTGGTGACCGCAATGATCCCTAGCTCGGGTTGCCTGGAGCGGTTTCGGACCCAGTGCGTCAGTTCGGCGCCGTCCAATCCGGGCATGTGCAAATCTGTTATGAGAATGTCCAGGTTTTGTTCAGAAATCAGCGCCTGACCCTGCAAACCATCCTCGGCTTCGTAAATTTTTTCAAAACCAAAGTCGGCCAGCGTGCGGCGCATATGATTGCGTGCCATGCGAGAGTCATCCACGAGGCCAATTCGGACGTCTTCGACGTCCAACGCTGACAGTGCAAGCTCACAGGGCTGCAAATATTCCAGCGTCGCTTGTAACGCGCGATCAAGGCCGGCTTGCACGTCCAGTTTGGAAATCAACGAGACCACGCCGGCTTGGCGGATGGGATCCAGCGGCTGAAAACGGGTTTCGCTAGAGATCAAAATGAAGGGTACTCGCATTAGAGACTCTTCACGGCGCATCGCGCGTACCAAATCGGACCCTGTCATATCATCTAAGTACAGGCTGCTGATGACCAGGTCCGGTGTGCGGCTTTGGATGATCTCGAACGCCGCGTGGCCGTCGCACACCACCTCGAGGGTTGAGACACCTCTTTCATTGAGCAGGTGTGTAAGGGCCCGGGCCTGCATTTTGGAGGGCTCGACGATTAGAACGGCTAGGTCTGAAAGGGTCATGGAAATAAACCTAGCAGGGTTTCGCCGCTACGAGGGGGTACAGGGTCCCAAAGATCGGTTTTGCACGATTAAACCCGTGCTTGAATCCGTTCCTCAAGCTCAATGGTGTGAAGTGGGAATACGCCGCGCTTTTGATCTTCGACCCAGTGCTGCAAGGTTTTAGTGACCGTTTGAAAGGCCAACTCATTCCACGGGATCTCGTCCGCCGAAAATAGCTGAACATCTAAACTCTCTGGGCCTGATGAAAACTCGGGCGTATCGAGCTGGGCTAAATAGATCAAATAAACCTGGCTGATATAAGGGATGCTGGTCAGTGCATACAGATCGCCCAAGCGCGGTCGTGCAAAGGCTTCTTCCCACGTTTCGCGCAACGCGCCTTCGCCGGTGGTTTCACCGTTCTCCATAAAGCCGGCAGGCAGCGTCCACAATCCACGCCGCGGCTCAATCGCACGCTTGCACAGCAATACTTTGTCTTGGTAGGTGACTAGGCATCCGCAGATTATCTTGGGATTCTCGTAGTGGATGGTTTCGCAGTGGGTGCAGATGTGACGCGGGCGGTTGTCGTCCTCGGGCACTCGATGCTGGGTAGGGTGACCACACTCACTGCAAAAATTCATGAACTACCAGGCCTTTTAAGGGGGATAACGTCAGCCCGTCGGGGCGTGGGGGTACAGTAGCTGTGTTGGCTTTCTTGACGCAACAAGGCCGTCAGTTCGGCCAGCGATTCGTGCATCATTTGCGAGATCCGGATGCACGACGCCATCGGGCTGATGGCACGACGACGCTCCATTTCAATTTGGAACTGCAAACCTTTCAAGCGGCGCTCGGAGTGCTCGCTTGCCTGAACAAGGACGTGATCAATCGTGTCCTGGCGCAACTTCTCAAATTCCTGGGGGGAATGCTTTGCCAGTTCGGCAAGCTCATCAAACTGGGGAATAGGGTTCATGGCCGCTCTCCTGAATCAGGATTCAACGATGCACGGCCTTGAGAAAAAGAGATTCGGCCAGCGGTACATCCACTGGCCGATGGTCTCACGAGGTGTAAACCGGAGGAAAGAATGCCACCCAAACAATGACGGTGGCGACGCGAACGCCGACCAGTGTGACCAGCACCATGGTGATAATGGACGATGCGAACAGAAATCCGCGCTCCTCAGTAATGTGCATCAAGACGGGGACGCCCGAGTAGATTAAGTAGACCGTATACGCCATTGCAGCCATGACCACGAGCATGTTCAGGGCGATGTCGGGGTAAAGCGCCACGGCGCCGGCCAGGAACATGGGAGTCATCGCGTAGCTGGCCAGAGACATGCCGCGCGGATGTTTTTCGTCGATATCAGCGCCGTAGGTTTTGCCGATCCAGTCAATCAGTTTGCCCAGTACAAAGATCGAGATTAGCAGGGCGATGTAAGAGAGGGTGCATAAGATTAGGCCGGATTCGGGTGTTAGGTAGTGAGGCGCCCCGCCGGCAATTCGCCAGCCCACATGGACGGTGCCTATGTAACCGCAGATGACTGGGATCAAGGCCAGGATGGCGACGTAGCCTTGATAGAGCACTTTGTTGTCAGCACGTTCCTTCTCGATATCGTGCCATTCTTCTAAAGGGTGTGTGAACAAACCATAAATATGATGTAACAACATTCCCGGGCTTCCTTCTTATGTGATTGCCTCACCTCTTTGTTACGCCGGTTTTAAAGGTACGTCAAGTTACTCGTCTTCGACCTCAGTCGGTGGTGCCGGCCAAATGCGTGCGGTGCGAATCCGTCGATCTCTGATGCTCAGGACCTCTAACCTAAACCGGCCAATCATCAAGCTGACGGCATTGTCAGGAATCATTTCGAGCTGCTCGACGATCAGTCCGTTTAACGTTTTCGGGCCATCCGTGGGTAGATCCCAGTCCAGTTCTTTATTGATGTCACGAATGTATGTGCTGGCATCAATTAACCAGGAGCCATCGTCCTGGGGATGTAGGTCAGTGCTGGCGCTCTGGGCATGGTCGGTGGTGTAGTCACCCACAATCTCTTCCAGAATGTCGTCAATGGTGCAGAGCCCTTCAAAGTCACCGTATTCGTCGACCACCAGCGCCATGCGCTGGCGCCGCTTTTGGAAGTTAAATAGCTGGGTGTGGAGGGGCGTGCTCTCGGGAATGAAGTAGGGCTCCTCAAGCAGGTTGATCAGACCTTCACGATCCAGGGCGCTGTCACCCAGCGTAGACAGCATGCGGCTGACCGAGCGCAAATGCAGGATGCCCAGGATGTTATTGGGGTCGCCGTCCCAGACCGGCAGACGTGTATGGTTGGATGATCGAATCGTGTCAAAAATCTCGTCCAACGGGTCGGCCATGTCCAAACCAAAGACCTCATTACGGTTCACAATGATGTCGTTCACGGTCACCAATTCCAGATCTAGAATGCTGGTTACCATGTCACGTCGACGGGGGATGCCGTGACCGGATTCCCAAACAACCGACTTGAGTTCATCCTTGGATAGGCTCTGGTCGCCGGCTTTGTTGCTGTCGACGCCGATCCAAGACAGCAGCGTATTGCTGATCAGATTCACCAGCCACACCAGCGGATAAAGCAGTTTGAGTAGCGGCGTCAGAACCCAGCTGGCTGGATAGGCAATGCGCTCAGGGTGCAATACAGCCAGGGTCTTGGGAGTGACTTCAGCAAAGATCAAAACCACGAGCGTGAGGGTCAGCGTCGCCGCTGCAATGCCGGCCTCTCCGAACCAGCGCGTGGCCAGCACGGTGGCAATCGCCGAGGCCAGGATGTTGACGAAGTTATTGCCGATTAAGATTACGCCAATCAGGCGGTCAGGGCGATCCAACAAGGTCTGAACCCGTCGTGCACTCTTATTGCCGATTCGCGCATTGTGTTTCAGCGTGATTCGGTTGAGTGAATACATGCCGGTCTCGGAGCTCGAGAAAAAGGCGCTCATGGTAAGCAGCACGAGCAGGCTGCCTAGCATCCACAAATCTTGGTCTGACATGGTGTTAAATGCGGTCCAATACGAGTTCTAGAATGATTTTTGTGCCCAGGGTACCCAACAGCAATACGCCAAACCCGGCCAGGGTCCAGGCAGCAGCAGTAAAGCCACGCCAGCCGTAGGTTCTGCGTCCTATCAGCAGGCACGCGAATATCGCCCATGCCAGCAGGCTCAACAAGGTTTTGTGGGCCAAATGCTGTGCAAGTAGGTCCTCAACAAATAGCCAGCCGCTGACCAGTGAGGCCGTCAGTACCAGCCAACCACTGCCAATCAAGTCGAACAGCAGTCGCTCCATGCGCGTGATCGGGGGGAGCAGATTCGTATGTTTGAGTTGGTGGGTTTTGAGTGCGTGGTTTTGCCAGCCCAGCAGCAGCGCCTGCACGCCGCCAATAAATAAAATCGCAAACGCTGCCAGCGACAGCACGATGTGAATCCCCATGCCCAGGGAGGAGGTCACCAGTCGTCCATCAGTGCCGCTCCATAAGGACAGGGCTGTGACTAAGGCGATCAGAGCAATCAGGGGGGTTAGCATTAAATTGAGCGGTTGGCGCCAGCGCAGATAGAGCACCACTGCCACAACCATTGAGGCGCCCAGCGAGGTGACCGCACCCAAGGAGAAAGACCAGACATCCTGGGTCACCCCTACCGCCAGCGAGGCCGCGCACCAGTGGAGGGCCAGCCCCATCGCAACCAGGCCGATGAACGTGTGGCTGCGACGCTGTTCATCGCGTTTGAATTTGCGGAATTCATCACCAGCGGCGGCCAAATAGAGCAGTGCGGCTAGGCCAGATAGCACGGCGGGGTTCATTAACACTCCGAATTTAGGTGGGCACGGTTTATACTAGCGGTTTTTCACCAACCAAGTGTGCACCTTAATATGTTTGACTCGTTGCAACAAAAGCTGGCTGATGGCCTCAACAAGGTCTCTGGCAAGAGCCGCCTTAATGAGAACAACATCAAAGGGGCGTTAAAAGACGTCCGCTCCGCCTTGCTCGAGGCTGACGTCGCGCTGCCCGTCGTCAAGGACTTTGTGGCCAAGACCCGGATGCGTGCGCTGGGCACCGAAGTCGCTAAATCATTATCACCCGGACAAACCTTTCTCAAGATTGTACGTCAGGAGCTCGAGCAGGTTATGGGTCGGGCCAATGAGTCGCTTGACCTAAAGGCCCGCCCGCCGGCAGTCGTCCTAATGGCAGGTCTGCAGGGTGCGGGTAAAACAACCACGACCGGCAAGCTGGCACGCTTCCTTAAAGAGCGTGAGAAAAAGCGCGTCATGGTAGTGAGTGCTGACGTCTATCGTCCGGCCGCGGTTGAGCAGCTTAAAATTCTGGCGGACGAAGTCGGCGTGAGCGCCTTTCCAACGGACACGACCCAGTCGCCTGAGGCGATTGTGAATGCAGCGCTGGACGAAGCCCGTCGCAGTAATATTGAAGTGTTGCTGGTGGATACGGCCGGTCGTTTGGCCGTTGACGCTGAAATGATGGACGAGATTCAGCGTCTGCACGCCGCCATTAATCCGATTGAAACCCTATTCGTGGTGGATTCGATGACGGGTCAGGATGCCGCGAACACCGCCAAAGCCTTTGGTGATGCCTTGCCATTGACCGGCGTTGTACTGACCAAGGCGGATGGTGACGCCCGCGGCGGTGCTGCACTGAGTGTCAAAGCGATCACTGGCAAGCCGATCAAGTTCATGGGTATGGGCGAAAAGACCGATGCCCTTGAGCCCTTCCACCCTGACCGTGTCGCGTCACGGCTATTGGGGATGGGTGATGTGATGTCCTTGATCGAGGACGTTGAACGTAAGGTTGACCACGAGAAGGCGAAAAAGCTCGCTACCAAGGTTCAAAAAGGCGTGGCGTTCAACCTTGAGGACTTTAAAGAGCAAATCCAGCAAATGAAAAATATGGGTGGCGTCGCCAGTCTGTTGGATAAATTGCCCGGTGGCAGTGCCATGATGGGGCAAGCTCAGGATGCGATCAGCGATAAGCCATTTCTGCAAATGGAGGCGCTGATTGATTCAATGACGCCTGCTGAGCGTCGTAATCCGGACCTGATCTCGGGTTCGCGCAAGGCTCGTATCGCCCGCGGTGCGGGGCGTGAGGTGCAGGACGTTAACCGTTTGCTCAAGCAGCACAAGCAAATGGCCAAGATGATGAAGAAAATGAAAAAAGGCGGCATGGCCAACATGATGCGTGGTCTAGGTGGCATGATGCCCGGCGGCGGAATGCCTCCTCGCTTCTAGGGCTTGCGTCGCGCCCAACAAATCACTAGAATTTCGCACCCTTCGGACGTGCCGTATTGGCATTTCGGACACTAATTTTTACACAAGGCCTGTATTGACAGGCCTTAATAGAGAGACGAGAGACTCAATGGTCACAATTCGTTTGGCTCGCGGCGGTTCAAAAAAGCGCCCGTTCTATCATATTCATGTCACTGACTCGCGCACTTCGCGTGACGGTCGTTACATTGAGCGTCTGGGTTTCTTTAACCCCGTAGCTCGTGGCGCTGCCGAGAGCCTGCGTCTGGACCTGGAGCGTGTTGACGCTTGGGTTGCTAAAGGTGCTCAGGTATCTGACCGCGTTAAGCAGTTGGTCAAGACTGCTCGTAAAGCCGCTTGAGTGACGAACTGATCCTGGTTGGCAGGATCGGTGGCCCTTGGGGAATCCAGGGGTTTAACTGGGTACAGCTGTTTACTGACCAGCCAGATGATGCGTTTCGTTATCTTCCCTGGATCTTGAAACGGCCTCATCCGGTTAAAAAAGGGCAGTACCTAGGCCCTGACCTTGAGGTGTCAAAACCCAAGGGCAAAGCCCAGGCGAAAGGCTGGGTGTGCAAGTTGTCTGGCGATGCGACGCGCAATGATGCGGAGCAATACAAGGGCCTAGAGATCTGGGTCTCAAAAGATAACTTGCCAATGTTGTCGAGTGACGAGGTCTACCATCACCAGTTAGTGGGGTGCCGAGTGATTAACCGCCAAGGCATAGATTTTGGTGTTATCGACAGCGTAATGGAAACCGGCGCGAATGATGTGCTGGTGATCCAGGCCGACGAGCAGTCGGTGGACGAGCAGGAGCGTTTAGTGCCCTGGCTTGACCACACGGTGGTGCAGATCGATTTAGCCGACAGTGTTATTCACGTCGACTGGGATCAGGACTACTAGACATGCAGTTTGGTGTGGTGACGTTGTTCCCCGAGTGGGTTGAGCAACTCACATCGGTCGGAGTCCTTCAAAAGGCGGCCGAGCGAGGTTTAATTTCGGTTCAGGGGTTTAATCCCAGGGACCATGCGATGAACACTCATCGCACTGTGGATGACAGGCCCTTTGGTGGCGGTCCAGGTATGTTGATGCAAATCAGCACGACCCGTGCGGCCATTGAGCAGGCCCGCCACGCGTTGCCGCAGGCGCCCGTGGTGTATTTGTCTCCGCAGGGCCGTCAGTTGGACCAGGCTCTGGTCACTGAAATGGCACGATTGCCGCAGATGATTCTGCTGGCAGGCCGTTACGAAGGCGTCGACGAGCGCTTGGTGGCGGAGCAGGTAGATTATGAAGTGTCGCTGGGTGATTACGTACTCAGCGGCGGCGAGTTAGGCGCCATGGTGGTGATCGATGCGGTAAGTCGCATGATTCCCGGCGTGTTAGGTGATCAGGCTTCGGCCGAGCAGGATTCCTTTGCGAATCACTGGTTAGATTGCCCGCATTACACTCGCCCCGTGGATTACCACGGTGAACAGGTGCCCGCGGTATTGCGCAGTGGTCACCATGGGCGGATTGAGGAATGGCGGTTACGCCAGTCGATCGAACGATCGTGGAATCGACGCCCAGATTTGTTTGAGCGAAAGACCCTGTCAACGGCAGAGCTTTCAATGGTTAATGAATACATAAGCACGCTTGAGAAAGCGCGCACCACTAGAGACGGAAAAGACGATGAAAAACCCGATTATTGAGGCCATCGAAAACGAACAGATGGACAAAGAAGTCCCCGCGTTTGGCCCCGGTGACACGCTGGTTATCCAGGTTAAAGTGAAGGAAGGCAACCGTGAGCGTCTACAGGCGTTTGAAGGTGTTGTAATCGCTAAGCGTAACCGCGGCGTGAACAGTGGCTTTACCGTTCGCAAGATCAGCCACGGTGTCGGCGTCGAGCGTACTTTCCAGACTTACTCAAAGCTGATCGAAAGCATCACCGTCAAGCGTCGTGGTGATGTCCGTAAAGCTAAGTTGTACTACTTGCGTGAGCGTAGCGGTCGTAGCGCGCGTATCCGCGAGAAGCTGGACACTAAATAAGGGCCATGCCGACGTCCGATCACGATCGGGTTTCGGCGTACCTCGACAGTCTGTGGCTTGAGCGTGGACTGTCTGAGAACTCCCTTGCGGCTTATCGCCGCGATTTAGCCGCCTTTGTTGAACGGTTGCATTCTCGCAATCTTTCACTGGCGGCTTTTTCTGTTGCTGATTTGCTCGACGATCTGGCGAGTGCACATCAGCAAGGACTCAGCGCCCGCTCTGTTGCTCGACGCCTTTCAGCCATCCGTGGACTGTGCCAATTTTTGGTGCGCATCGGATTGCGTGACTCGGATCCGAGTGTTGATGTGACGCCGCCGAAACTCCCTAAATCCTTACCCAAAACCCTGTCCGAGGCCGAGGTTGAACGACTATTGCAGGCCATGGGTGATCAAAGCGCTGTTGATTTGCGCGATCGCTGTGCATTGGAGTTGTTGTACGCCGCAGGTTTGCGGGTCTCTGAATTAGTCGCGTTGCGCTTGCCGATGATCGATCGTCAAACCGGTGTTGTGAAGGTCATGGGGAAAGGCAGCAAAGAGCGCTTGGTGCCTGTGGGAGAGGAGTGTCTGCATTGGATGCAGCGCTATCTGCAGGAGGCGCGGGGCACGTTCAGCGGCGCAGGTCAGTCTGACTATTTGTTTCCCGGCCGCGGCGGTGGTGGAATGACGCGCCAGGCGATCTGGCATCGCGTCAAGGCGGTGGCTGCTCGAGCGGGTATTGATTCGCAGCTGTCACCCCATGGTTTGCGGCACGCCTTTGCGACCCATCTTTTGAACCATGGAGTCGATTTACGGTCTGTACAGTTGATGTTAGGCCATGCGGACCTAAGTACCACCCAGATCTACACTCATGTTGCGGCTGCCCGATTGCAAAATTTGCACGCTCAACACCACCCACGAAACCGTTAGAGGGATTTATGCGTCAGTTAGTTGCCAGTTTTGCTTTGTTTGTGTCCGTTGCTATGGCGTCGCCCGCCGAGGACGCGGTTCGTCAGGGGCTCGCCGTATTAGATGAGCGCGTGGGTATTACGGAAGTGGTGGCGCTTGAGTCGGGTTTGTATCAAGTGACCCTCAACAACGGCGATCAGATTTATTCAGTTGAAGGCGGCAAATACTTGTTGGTCGGGGATCTGTATTCGGTGGATGGCCCCAACTTGGTGAATGTGACCGAGCAGGCGCGTAATGCGCAGCGTCTGAGTGCGCTACAGGCTCTAGACTCACGTGATTTCGTCACCTTTGCACCTGCGGGCGAGGTCAAAAAGGTCATTTATGTCTTTACCGACATTGATTGCGGGTACTGCCGAAAGTTGCATGCTGAGATAAAGGATTACACCGATTTGGGTATCGAAATTCGCTATCTGGCGTTCCCCCGTGCTGGGATTGGCTCGGACAGCTATAACAAGTATGTCAGTGCGTACTGCGCGGCCGATCCGCACGCAGCTTTGACCGACGCAAAAGCAGGGCGCGCCGTGCCCGCAGCAACCTGTGATAACCCGATTGCACAGCAATATGAATTGGGTCGAATGATGGGTGTTAGTGGGACGCCGTCGATGGTGATGGATAACGGTCAAATGATTCCTGGGTACGTGCCAGCAGCCGAGCTGGCGGTGCAATTAGGGCTTTGATCTGGGCTCACAACCTCATAAAACAGTGGTACTCTTGGGCGCTTAAATTAAAGCTCACCTGAGGGTCCCATGAATACCGATTTTCAGCGCATCTCGCGCCTACCGCCATATGTCTTTAACGTCATTGGAGAAATGCGGCAGGCGGCACGAGCGAGGGGCGAGGACATCATCGACTTGAGCATGGGAAACCCTGATCAGCCGACCCCCGACCACATCGTCAACAAGCTAACCGAAACCGCGGAGCGAGGGGACACCCACCGCTACTCACAGTCCAAGGGCATACCTCGCCTGCGGCGCGCGATGGCTAACTGGTACAAGACTCGTTACGACGTCGAACTGAATCCTGAAACCGAAGTGATCACCACCATTGGTTCCAAAGAGGGCCTCGCGCACTTGGCGCTGGCGACTCTGTCCCAGGGTGATACGGTGTTGGTGCCGAATCCCGCTTATCCGATCCATCCCTATGGCTTTGTGATTGCGGGCGCTGAAATTCGCCACGTTCCCATTGGCCCGGATAACGACTTTTTTGGTGAATTGGAAAACGCGATTCGCAACACCTTCCCCAAACCCAAGATGCTGGTGATTAACTTCCCGGCTAACCCGACGGCACAGTGCGTTGATTTGGAGTTTTTTGAGAAGGTCGTGGCGATTGCGAAGGAACACCAGATTTGGGTGGTCCAGGATTTGGCCTATGCCGATATCTGCTTTGATGGCTATGTCGCGCCCAGTATCTTGCAGGTGCCGGGTGCCAAGGATATCGCCGTTGAATTCTTTAGCCTGTCCAAGAGCTACAACATGCCCGGTTGGCGAGTGGGCTTTTGCTGCGGCAACCCGGATTTAGTGGGGGCCTTGGCACGCATCAAAAGTTACATGGACTATGGCACTTTTACGCCGATTCAGGTGGCAGCGATCGCCGCACTGGAAGGTGACCAGCAGTGTGTTGCGGACATTACCGAAATGTATCGTGCCCGTCGGGATGTGCTGTGCGAAGGCCTACAGGCAGCAGGCTGGGATGTTGAAAAGCCCAAGGCGACCATGTTCGTCTGGGCCCGGATTCCCGAGCAGTACCGTGCCATGGGTTCGTTGGAGTTCGCCAAAAAGTTACTGATCGAAGCCAAGGTGGCCGTCAGCCCCGGAATCGGTTTTGGTGACTACGGTGACGAATACGTCCGCATCGCGCTGATCGAAAATGAACATCGGACCCGTCAGGCCATTCGCGGCATCAAAAAGATGCTGCAAAAAGATGCCTCGAACGCGGCTTAATCAAGGAGAAATACGTTGCAACCAATTCGTATCGGCCTGTGCGGTCTAGGCACAGTCGCCCAAGGTACGCTGGCCGTTTTGCGCCGCAATCAATCTGAGATCGAACGCCGCATTGGTCGGCCTGTGGAAGTCACCCGCGTGGGTACTCGCTCAGACAAGCCCGGCGTCGATTTAACGGGCTTGCAGGTTGATCGTAATGTTCTAGATGTCGCCACCGCGGACGACGTCGATATTGTGGTCGAATTGATCGGCGGTTATGACACCGCCAAAGAAATCGTAATGAGCGCCATTGGCGCCGGTAAGGGCGTCGTCACCGCGAACAAAGCGTTAGTGGCAGTGCACGGCAACGAAATCTTTGCGGCCGCTCGTCAGGCCGGCACCATGGTGGCGTTTGAAGCCGCGGTTGCGGGTGGTATTCCGATCATCAAGGCTTTGCGCGAAGGTCTGTCAGCGAACCGCATTCAATGGTTGGCGGGGATTATTAACGGTACCGGCAACTTCATTTTGACCGAGATGACCGAAAAAGGCCGCGCCTTTGACGAGGTTTTGGCCGAAGCGCAGGCGCTGGGTTATGCAGAAGCCGATCCGACCTTTGATGTGGAGGGCATTGACGCTGCTCACAAGTTGACGATCTTGGCGTCAATCGCCTTCGGTATCCCGCTTCAGTTTGAAAAATGTTACACCGAGGGCATCAGCAAGCTGACGCCCTTGGATATTGAGAAAGCCGATCAGTTGGGCTTTAGAGTGAAGCACCTAGGCATTGCTCGACGCACGTCTCAGGGAATCGAGCTACGGGTGCATCCCACGCTGATGCCTAAGGACAAACTGCTGTCCAACGTCAATGGCGTTTTGAATGCCTTGCATGTCGAGGGTGACGCCGTCGGCCCGACCACCTATACCGGACCGGGCGCCGGTAGTGAGCCCACCGCGAGCGCCGTTGTGGCCGATATCGTGGACGTGGCTCGTACACTGACCGCAGACCCCAAAAACCGCGTGCCGCACCTAGCATTCCAGTTTAGTCACCTGAGTGAAGAGCCGATCCTGGATATCGCAGACGTCACCACGGCGTTCTATTTGCGCCTGCAGGTGCGTGATAACCCGGGTGTTCTGGCACAGATCACCGGTGCATTGGGTCAGCACGGTATTTCGATCGAGTCGATCGTTCAGGAGCGCGCTAAAGGGCCGCACGATTCGGTGCCGGTCATTATTTTGACAGGACAGGTCAAAGAGGCCGAAATGAATCGAGCCTTGGCAGAAATTCAAAGCCTGGACGCGGTCCAGCAACCGGCGGTCAAAGTCCGCGTGGAGGCACTGGCATGATGCGCTATGTCTCGACCCGAGGTCAGTCCGAATCGTTGGACTTTGAAGGGGTTTTGTTGCGGGGTTTGGCGCCCGACGGAGGCCTGTATGTGCCCGAGTCACTGCCAAGCTTTACGCCCGAGCAGCTCGCCGATATGGCCAAGCTGTCCTACGCCGAACTCGCGCTGGAAGTGACCTGGCCCTTCGTTGAAGGCTTTATGCCGCGGGACGAATACGCCGCTTTATTGCGCGAAACCTATGCGGAGTTTCATCATCCTGCCGTCGCTCCGTTAAAACAGCTGGATGGCCAGCTTTGGCTGTTAGAGCAGTTCCATGGTCCGACCCTTGCCTTCAAGGACTTTGCCCTGCAATTGCTGGGCCGTTTGCTGAACTTGGCGCTCGCGCGCAAGGGGCAGCGCGGCGTAGTGATGGGGGCCACCAGTGGCGACACGGGCTCGGCTGCCATCGAAGGGTGCCGTCATGGCAACCAGCTGGATGTGTTTATTTTGCATCCCCACGAGCGGGTCTCAGAGGTTCAGCGTCGGCAAATGACGACCGTGTTGGACGACAATGTGTTCAACATCGCCCTGCAGGGTGACTTTGATGACTGTCAGGCAATGGTCAAGGCAAGTTTTGGTGACCAAAGCTTCTTGGGCGGGCGTCAACTGATCGCCGTCAACAGCATCAACTGGGCTCGAGTCATGGCCCAGATTGTCTACTTTTTCTATGCGGGCTTACGTTTGGGCGCACCCGCACGTGCGGTGTCGTTCTGTGTGCCCTCGGCGAACTTTGGTCACATGTTTGCCGGTCACTTGGCCAGCAAGATGGGTCTACCCGTGGATCGTTTCGTTGTGGCGACTAACCACAACGATGCCCTGGATCGTTCAATCAAAGGCGGCGTGTTGGAGCGCCAACCGCTCAAGCCCTCATTGTCACCTTCGATGGATATTGTGGTGTCCTCGAACTTTGAGCGTTTGTTGTATTCCTTGGGTGGGGATAACGCGGATCTGATCCGGGATTTGATGCAGACCTTTGCCGAAACCGGTGAAGCAAAAATTCCTAATCAAATTATGCAGGCGGCGACCCATTTGTATTCCGGCGCGGTCAGCGACGATGAAACGGTCGAAACCATCAAGCGTTGGTACGCTCAAACCGGTGAGGTACTGGATCCGCATACGGCGATTGGTGTCCGGGTCGCCGAACACCATCAGGGTGATTCACCGATGGTTTGTATGGCAACCGCACACCCGGCGAAGTTTGCTGATGCGGTCGTGGCGGCCGGCTTGGAGCCCTCGGCCCTGCCGGTCAATATGCGGGATTTGATGCAGCGCGAGGAGCGATATCAGGTGCTGCCCAACGATATCGCAACCGTCCAGCAGTACTTGGCGGATCATACCTAGCGTGCTCTACCAGGCCCGCCCCCAGTCACAGGCCATTTTTGATCAGGCGTTGAGTCTGGGGGCGACGGGCTTGCAAGCGCGTCTATTGGCAGGTCGGCTGGGTGATCAATCGGCCAGCGCACTAGAGGGGGTCTTCCAGCCCCATCTCAAACATTTAATCGCACCGGATCAGTTGAAAGATGCTGATCTGGCCTGCGATCGTCTGGCGCAAGCCATCGAGCAAAACGAGCGTATCGGCATCCTGACGGATTACGATGTCGATGGCGTGACCAGCCACTTGGTATTGATGACGGCGCTGCGGGATCACTTTGGGGTGGCCCCGGATCAGCTGAGCAGCTGGATTGGTCATCGTATTCATGATGGCTATGGCATTTCCCAAAACTTGGTCGATCGAATTCTAGCGAGCCCGGCTCGGCCGCAAGTACTCATTACGGCGGACTGCGGATCTTCGGATCAGCCCAGAATTCATCAGCTAGCCCAGGCGGGTATCGATGTTATTGTGGGTGATCACCATGCGCTGCCTAATGACGGAGCACCGAGCAGTGCCTACGCGGTGGTCAATCCCACACAGCCTGATTGTAATTACCCCGACAAAGCGATTGCTGGGGTGATGGTGAGCTGGTTGTTGATGAGCTTGTTGCGGGCGCGGCTCATCGAGCGCGGTCGACTGCCAGCCCAGACCCCAAAATTAGTGGATTGCCTGGATGCTGTTGCCCTGGGCACGGTCGCGGACTGTGTTGATTTGGGGGGCAGCGCGATCAATCGGGCTGTGGTGCGAGCTGGTTTGGCTCAGATGAATCGTCTAGCTCGGCCTGCGTGGCGTTCCCTGACCCGGGTGCTGGGTTCGGATGCCGGACCCTTTGATGCCGGAACCTTGGGATTTCAGGTCGGGCCTCGAATTAATGCCCGCGGCCGAATTGATGACCCGATGGCCGCATTACATTGGATTTTGTCTAACACTGATGCACAGGCGGACCGTTATCTGGCGATGTTGAGTGCGGATAACGAGCAGCGAAAATCGATCGAGCGAACCATGGTGGCCTCCTGTATGCCCAAAGCCTTGGCCCAACGGGATACCGGCCGCTTTGTCGCAGTGGTGGCGGACGATCAAGGGCACCCAGGCGTGCAAGGGATCGTCGCCTCTCGAATGACTGAGCGTTGCGGCCTACCCAGTGTGGTATTGGCGCCCTCACAAACGGCATCGGAATATGTCGGCTCTATGCGCAGCGTACCCGGCGTACACGCACGCCAGGCGCTGCAGGAATGCGCAGCGTGGCTGACCCGCTTCGGGGGCCATAGCGGGGCTGCGGGCTTAAGTTTGCCCAAGCAGCATCTAGCCGAATTCGCGCATGCGTTACATCATGCGGTGGCCATGCAGGTTGATGAGCCTCCGCAACCGGTCAAATGGCATGATGGCTATTTGGATCCGGTTCGATTGGGGCCTGAGCTCATGCAAGAAATTGAGTCGTTAGAACCCTTTGGTCGAGGTTTCGAGTCGCCCCGATTTGTGGCGGATTTTGAGGTGGTTTCGGCGCGTGTGGTGGGTAAGGAACCGGTTCACCTCAGTTTGGAAGTGGCCAGTGCAGGGCGTACCTTTCGGACGGTTTGGTTTCGTGCACTCACTGAGCCTGGTGCACCATGGCCAGTCGGTGTCGGGCAGCATGCCTCGATGCTATGGACTCCAGTGCTTGAAACGTTTCGGGGTAGTACCCG
The DNA here is from genome assembly GCA_049609265.1 of Litorivicinus sp. Lineage (GTDB taxonomy): Bacteria > Pseudomonadota > Gammaproteobacteria > Pseudomonadales > Litorivicinaceae > Litorivicinus. Next base: position 18,660 of record JBMYYI010000019.1, read on the forward strand.
CTACGTTCCTCGCATTGAAGGGATCGTGCCTGCTTAACCTTCCTTGGATTGCAGGTGGTTGTCGTTGATTTCGCTGTCATTTTGCGAGTCGTCTTGCGATTCTTCTAATTCTGCCCGCAAAATTCGCGTCTCTGCGTCGGCGTCTAGGCCTAAGCGAACACTTTTTCCGTGAAAGCCTAGAACTTTGACTACCACCCGTCCGCCGTCGATAAAAATGCGTTCGCCCATTCGACGTGTTAACACCAGCATGGTGGGTCTCTCCCTAAGTGAGGAAATACGTCCTCTTTCCTGATTAACCATACTATTTCTTAAAGAAAATTACATACTTTAATTGGTCGTAGGTAGTGCCTTGCCGGAAAGGACTGACAGGCCACGCAAGGATGGGTATGCTCGCGCAATGTCTAATAACGACCCACAACCGGTAAAGAGCCTCGCCCGAGGTTTGAATATCATGTTGGCGCTGGCCCAGCACCCTCGCGGCCTGACCTTGGCGGAGCTGTCCCGGTCCATTGATCTGGCTCCGTCGACCGTGCATCGCTTGTTGCAAACCTTGCAGATGAATCGATTCGTACGTGAGTCCAGCCACGGCCTGTGGCAGGTCGGAGTGGCCAGTTTCGAAATTGGATCGGCGTTTTTTGTGGCCCGGGATTGGGTCGGGGATTTGCATCCGGCCTTGGTTGAACTCGCCTCGTTAGGCGAGACCTCAAACTTAGGCTCGCTCGATGGCAGTGAGGTTATTTTTATCGGCCAGGTGGAGTGCCAAGAAGTCATGCGCATGGTTGCCCCCTTGGGTTCTCGAGCACCGGCCTGGGCTTCAGGAGTGGGTAAAGCGTTGCTAGCCACCTTAAGTCCTGAGCAGCGTCGCCAGGTTCTGCCGGCTGACTTGGGGCCTGCGATTACCCCCACGACCCTGACAACGCATGAAGCCTTGGAAGCCGATTTGGCGGCGGCCAAAGCTCGCGGCTATGTGATTGACCTTGAAGAGCGAAATCCGGGGCTGCGTTGTGTCGCCGCGCCGGTTTTTGACGAATTTGGGCAGGCCAGTGTCGCGATCAGCCTGAGTGGCCCGGCTGCACGTATGACCGACGACCGGTTAGACGCGCTGGGCATGGCGGTGGCTCGCTTGGCTTATGAGAATACACAAACCCTAGGAGGCCAGTGGCCTCAGGATTGGGTACACCCTGCTAAGGACGGCTAGCAGAGGATCAACATGAGCACCTTAATTGTCGGCGGAACCCGGGGTATTGGCGCGGCCTGGGCGGAGCATTTGCGTCAATCCGGCACTGATGTTTGGGTGGCGGGTCGAACCGCTAATACCCCCCAGTCTGTGGTGATTGACCTCAGTCAGCCTGACTCTATCCAAGCGGGCGTGTCGCAGGTGCTTGAGGCCTGTGAGTTGGATCAGGTCATCAACACTGCTGGGTTTCTGCACGGCCCCCAGGGTCAGCCTGAAAAGTCGTTACGCCAGTTGTCTAGTCAAGCGGCGCTGTACAGCTATCAGATCAATGCACTGGGTCCGGCTTTGCTAGCGCAGGCCTTGTGGGATGTGATGCGCAAGACCCGGGGCTTTAAGTTTGCTTCGCTGTCGGCACGGGTGAGTAGCATTAGCGACAACCGCCTAGGCGGCTGGCATAGCTATCGGGCCAGTAAGTCGGCTCAGAACATGATGTTGAAAAACGTCGCTTTGGAGCTCGCCCGCGTCAATCCCAGCGCCACGGTTGCGTTGTTGCATCCGGGTACAGTCGATACCGATCTATCCAAACCGTTTCAATCCCGCGTGCCGAGTGACCAACTTTTTGATGTGCAGCGAGCCGCAAAGCAACTGGATCAGGTGTTGCAGGAGTTCGAGCCTGCGGACTCGGGCCGTTTGCGGGATTGGGCCGGGCGAGATATTCCGTTTTGAAACCTTGGTCGGTGTATTTGTTGCTATGTCAGTCAGGCCGCATCTATACCGGCGTAGCGGTCGACCCCGCCAAGCGGGTGGCACAGCATGCGTCCGGTACAGGGGCGCGATTCACTCGAGCTGACAAGCCGGTGCGATGTTTGGTCAGCCGCGAATTCGAAGGACGCTCGCAGGCACTCAAAGAAGAGTATCGGATCAAGCAGCTTGACCGATCGGCCAAGCTGGATTTGGTGGCCACCTGGCTGCGCGAGGGCTGCCAGGGATTCGAGGTCAGTTGACGTCGGGGTTGGCCTTGATGCGGTGAATAGATAGGTCAGCGCCGTTGAACTCTTGTTCTTCATCCAAGCGAAGGCCCATCAGGGCGTTGACCGCACCAAACACGACCACACCGCCGACCACGGCAATCGCAACGCCTGCTGCGGTGCCAATCAGCTGTGACATCATGCTAACGCCGCCCAGGCCGCCTAGCGCGGTACTACCAAAGATACCGGCTGCCAAGCCGCCCCAAACGCCACACAGTCCGTGCAGGGGCCAAACACCCAATACGTCGTCGAGTTTTTGTTGGCGCTGGCTCCAAGCAAACAGGAATACGAACAAGCCGCCTGCGATCAGACCGGTGACGAGTGCTCCGATCGGGTGCATGATGTCTGAGCCTGCGCAGATGGCGACGAGGCCTGCCAGAGGGCCGTTGTGGATAAAGCCTGGGTCGTTGCGGCCAATGACCAACGCAGCCAAAGTGCCACCGACCATCGCCATCAATGAATTCACAGCCACCAGTCCGCTGATACCCTCAACCGCTTGGGCACTCATCACGTTAAAGCCAAACCAACCCACGATTAGAATCCATGCGCCTAACGCGAGGAAGGGGATGCTGGAGGGCGCAAAGCTGACGACACGGCCGTCGCGAACGCGGCCGCGACGACTGCCCAGAATGAGGACCGCGCACAGGGCCAACCAACCGCCAACGCCGTGTACCACGACGGAGCCAGCGAAGTCATGGAAGCCCGCCCCGAAGCTGCTTTCTAGCCAGCCTTGGAAACCAAAGTTGCCGTTCCATACGATGCCTTCAAAGAAGGGGTACACCAGCGCAACCACGGTCACGTTAGCCATCATCATGGGCCAAAAAGCCGCACGCTCAGCAATACCGCCACTGATGATGGCGGGAATGGCTGCCGCGAACGTCAGCAAAAAGAAGAATTTGGTCAACTCGTAACCGCTGTTGGCGACTAGGGTATCGGCCGACCCAAAAAAGTTAGATCCGTAAGCGATGCTGTAACCCACGGCAAAGTAAGCCACGGCAGATGCACCAAAATCGGTCAAGATTTTTACCAGGGCGTTTACTTGGTTCTTATGACGAACCGTGCCCACCTCTAAAAACGCGAAACCCGCGTGCATAAAGAGCACTAGGATCGCGCCCATGAGAATGAAAAAGGTATCAGCGCTGGTGGCGATCAGGCCGACTCGTTCGGACAGAGACGAGAGATTGGATTCCATAATTAACTTCCTGCTTCATTTTGGTGCATCCAAGCACGCAAAACGCCGAGACCCGCACCATGTTGAGGCGAATTTCGGAGAAATTTGTGTGTCTTGAACTCTTATCAAAAGCAGTGCGAGAACTATGCCAACCCCAAGATTGAAAACTGTTTAGAACGACCCACCTCTGTATTCGTGCCAGTGAGGAACTTATGGAATATTTATCCCGCCTTCCCCTATTTATCCGTGTTGCTAAGTTAGGCAGTTTTGCTGCGGTGGCTCGCGAGATGGACATGACGCCGTCAGCGGTCAGCAAGCAAATCCAGCGCCTGGAACATGAGCTGAACGTCAGACTGTTTCAGCGCACGACTCGAAAACTGGTCCTGACAGATGATGGTCAGCGATTTTTTGATCGCGCCGCTGAACTCGTTGAGGGGCTGCAGCAGGCTACGGACGAGCTAAAAGATAGCCATCAGAACATTGCAGGACGGTTGAAAATATCGGCGCCGATTGCGCTTCTCGATTTTGGCTTGAGTGAGGCCTTTGCACAATTTGCCTTGTCCAATCCAGATTTGGAGTTGCAAATTGAAGGCAACGAGCGCGTTGTCGACATGCTAGAAGAGGGCATTGACTTGGCGATTCGAGTGGGAGCCCTAGACGACAGCTCGTTAGTGGCTCGTCAATTGGCGCCTTCAGCCATGTGGGTGGTGGCGACCCCTAGCTTTGTAGCCAAACATGATGCGATTGATCACCCGGATGATTTGCAAGCCGTGCCGATGGTGTCATACACCGGGCACACCAAGAATCGTTTTCAATTCAGCCGTGAAGGGGAGTGGATCGAGCAGCACTACAGCGGCCGGGTCAGCGGAAACCACGGCAGCTTTTTGCGTCAGGCGGTCCTCCAGGATTTAGGGTTTGCAATCACCCCAGCATTCTTAAGTTCCCGTGCGGTGCAACGCGGTGAACTTGTGCGCCTGTTATCAGACTGGACAGTTGAGCCACAACGTAAGATTTGGGCGGTCTATCCTCATCGTCAGCACTTGCCTTCGCGGGTGCGGGCGCTGATCGACCATCTGGTGGATTGGTTTGAGAGTTGTAGTGCTGATATGAGGTGATTCTGTGAGTGATCGGCTGGAAGCTAAACGTGTGTTATTGATTTCGGCCTATGACACGGAAATGCCCGTCCTGTATTGGAGCAAACGTCTGCAAGAGATGTTCCCCAGTGCTCAATGGACACAGCTGGGTTTGGCGCCGGATAACTTTGCCTGGCGGGTGCGTGGCAACGCGCTGCGGTTGGCCGCCGAGCATACCGAGCAGTTGAATCGGTCCTATGATCTTGTCATCGCCAGTTCCCTTGTAGATTGGGCCACCTTGCGGGGGTTGGTACCCAGCCTCGCACAGGCGCCCAGCATTCTTTACTTCCACGAAAACCCTTTTGCCTACGCCGAGGCTCACCGCAGTGCTGGCAGTGGGGATGCCCAGATGACCAGTCTGTACAGCGCTTTGGCGGCGGACGCCTGTATTTTTAATTCTCGCCATAACCTGTCCAGCTTCATGTCAGGTATTGCGGCTATGCTCGATAAGTACCCTGAGGAGGCGCCCCAGGGCGTGGTTCAATCTTTGTTAGCCAAGAGCCATGAGATCCCTGTGCCACTGTGTGCTGATGTCTTTGAGGGTGGCGAGCCTGCCAGTGAGCAGGGCAGTCTTCGTATCCTGTGGAATCAGCGTTGGGGATTCGACAAAGGCCCCGATCGCCTATTGGCCTTTGTAAAGGCGTTGGACCATTCCGATTTGGATGCGCGCTTGGTGTTAACGGGTCAGCGGGGACGACAAATTCCAGCCAGCATGGCGGAGCTTGAAGGCCAGTATGGACATCGCATCGCTTTCAATCAGCACGAGGCTGATCGTCAGATGCTACGTGCCCGCATGGCCAAGGCCGACGTGGTGTTGTCCACAGCAAAAAATGATTTCCAGGGGATTGAGGTTATGGAAGCGGTCGCGATGGGCTGTGTGCCGTTGCTGCCGGATCGTCTGAGCTATCCCGAGCACTTTCCAAACGAGCGGCGTTATCACTCGATCCCTGATGCCGACCAAGAGGCGATCAACGCGGTCGCGACCTTGCGTCATTGGCGAGATAATGGATTCCCGTCACCCCCCGATATGCAGCGTTTTCATACCCAGGCGCTTGTTGGCGAATATGAGGCTGTCATAGACTCGGTGCTCCACTGATTCGATGAGGATTTCCCATGTTACAGCCGTTTCATCTAGCGATACCGGTCGATGACCTTGCCGCTGCGCGTCAGTTCTATGGTCAGTTGATGGGCTGTGAAGAGGGACGAAGCAGCGATCAGTGGATTGATTGGAATTTCTTTGGCCACCAGCTGGTGACCCACATGGCGCCAAAAGGCGCAGAACACCGAAATCCGGTTGATGGAAAGTCGGTTCCGGTTCCGCATTTTGGTGTGGTTTTGGAGTGGCAGGACTGGCATGACCTAGCCCAGAAACTGACTCAGGCGGGCAGCGAGTTTGTGATCGAACCAGGTATCCGGTTTGCAGGATTGCCGGGTGAACAGGCGACGTTCTTTTTGTACGACCCGGCCCAGAACGCCTTAGAGTTCAAGGCGTTCAAGGACATCGGGCAGTTGTTCGCGACCTAGTTCTCGCGTGCCATACTGTCGACCGCAGCCATGGCACTGATGTTGACGATGCCTCGCACGGTGACCGCACTGGTGGTGATGTGGACGGGCATGTCCGCACCCAACAGCAATGGCCCGACCGTAACGCCGCCCCCTAGCACCTTAAGCAGGTTACGAGCGATGTTCGCGGAGTCAAGATTGGGGAACACCAGCAAGTTGGCGGTTCCGGTCAGCATCGACTCGGGCATGATGTCGTCACGTATTTTTTCATCCAATGCAGCATCCGCGTGCATTTCACCCTCGATTTCTAGATCCGGAGCTTGCGCTCGAATCATCTCCAGCGCCTGCGCCATCCGTGAAGCGCTTTCACGAGAGGATGATCCAAAGTTTGAGTGACTCAGCAGAGCCGCTTTGGGCTGAATGCCAAACAGCTTCATCTCTTCGCTGGCTAGAATGACCGACTCGGTGATTTGCTCTGCGGTGGGTTCATAGGTGACATGGGTGTCGGTTAAAAAGAAGGTGCCCTTAGGAAGCAGTAACACGGACAGAGCGCTGAGATCGTCAACGCCGGCCCGCTTGCCAATCACATCGCGCACCACATCAAGGTGCTTGGTGTAGCTGCCAAAAGTACCGCAGACCATGGCATCGCCCATGCCCATACGCAGCGCCATACTGGCGACGAGGGTGAAGTTGGCGCGGATGCGAGCCTGAGCCGCCTTGGGCGTCACGCCGCGGCGCATCATCATGTTGTGGTACTCCACACCCATGCGCGTCATCAGGTCATCGTCTAGGTAGTCGATGATTTCAAAATCAATGCCGGGGCGCAGGCCCAACGCCATCGATTCGATTTTCTCTGCAATAACCGGGGGACGTCCGACCAAAATGGGTTGCGCCAGACCTTCGGCCACGACGCGCTGAACCGCTTGCAGGACCTTGCCTGATTCGCCCTCGGCGTAGATCAGTCGGCGCTTATTGGATTTGGCCCGCTCGAATACGGGTTTCATCAGAATGCCTGACCGGAAAACAAACCGGTTCAAGCGCTCGCGGTAGGCCTCAAAATCATCAATCGGACGTTGTGCGACGCCGGATTCCATTGCAGCACGCGCAACGGCAGTGGCGATTTCAACGATCAAGCGAGGATCGAAAGGTTTGGGGATCAGGTTGTCACGACCAAAGGTCAGGCTTTGGTCGCCATAGGCGCTGGCCACCTCGGCACTGGGCGGCGCCATCGCAAGATCAGCGATCGCGCGGGCACAGGCCACTTTCATTTCTTCGTTGACCGTCGTGGCGCCAACGTCGAGTGCCCCGCGGAACAGGAATGGGAAGCACAATACGTTGTTGACCTGATTGGGGAAGTCGCTGCGGCCGGTTGCGACAATCGCGTCAGGGCGAGCCTCGCGCGCCAAATCAGGCATGATTTCAGGGGTCGGATTGGCCAGCGCAAAGACCACCGGCGCATCCGCCATGGTTTTTAGCATCTCGCCGGTCACAATGCCTGGTGCCGAGCAGCCCAAGAACGCATCTTTGCCGACCATCGCTTCTTTGAGCGTACGCGCCTCCGTGTCCTGGGCAAAGATTTCCTTGTAGGGGTCCATCAGCGTGGTGCGGCCTTTGTAAACCACACCTTCGACATCACACACGGTGATGTTTTCACGGCGCATGCCCAGTGATACCAGCATGTTCAGACAGGCGAGGGCGGCAGCACCCGCACCTGCGGCGACCAATTTGACCTCTTCAATGGGTTTGCCCGCGACGCGGAACGCATTGAGAAATGCGGCTGAGACCACGATTGCGGTGCCGTGTTGGTCGTCGTGGAAAACCGGGATGTTCATGCGCTCGCGCAATCGTTTTTCAATTTCAAAGCACTCAGGCGCCTTGATGTCTTCCAGGTTAATGCCGCCAAAGGTGGGTTCTAATACGGCCACGGCATTACAAAACTCGTCCACATCGGTGGTGTCGACTTCGATGTCAAAGCAATTGATGCCGGCAAACTTTTTGAACAGGACGGCCTTGCCTTCCATGACCGGTTTTGAAGCCAGCGGACCGATCGCACCTAGGCCTAAGACCGCTGTGCCGTTGGTAATCACCCCAACCAAGTTGCCGCGCCCCGTCATTTGCGCCGCCGCTGCGGGGTCATCAACGATGGCCTCGCAGGCATGCGCAACGCCGGGACTATAGGCAAGCGCCAAATCCCGTTGCGAGGTCATGGGTTTGGTGGCAGTGATTTCTAGCTTACCCGCGGGTTCTTGGCTGTGGTAACGCAGCGCGGCTTCTTTAAAGGAATCGGACATGGTGACAGAGCGGCCTTTTTGTAAGAAATATGTCGTCGTGCAGTGTACTCTCACATTCTTTGATTGTCTTAGGATGGGACAGGGTGATTACACGAAAGTTAGGCCTGACTGTGGGCTTTGCGCTGGTGGTCGGCGCATTTATCAGTATTTTTTTGCCGCAGGATCAAGAAAAAGCGATTGAGAAGCTGTTCAACGAGGTTAATTTCCAGGGTGCTGAGCTGCGCGACGCCAGTGAGCGCCTGGTCATGACTCGGGAGCGCCTAGCCGCGGGTCAGGGGATTTTGGCCGAGCAACCGGTCCTCAAAGCGGAAGCGGATCAACTGGTGGGTTCGATCGACCAGCATCTGGGCCAGGTGGTGCAGTGGGTAGTCGAGTTTGGCTCGCCGCCGCCCGCGGATGAGCGAAAAGATTGGTTGCTACAACAACGGGATCAGGTCTCAGAATTGCTGCAAGAGACGCGCGCAATTGACCGCAAAGGTCGCATCTTGCTAGGCGACCCCGGCGCAAACTAGTAAACTTCGGCACCATTTTTATAGGGACATCGCCCGCTATGAGCCAGCGCTACCGCTTTAGCTACGCCGACATTCACCATACCTTGGGTTTGGCCGCCCAAGAGGTAATCGAGTCGGGATTGGAATTTGACTACATTCTTGCGATTGGCGGTGGCGGCTATATTCCTGCGCGAATTCTGCGTACCTACCTCAATCGGCCGAT
>JBMYYI010000020.1:0-27486 GCA_049609265.1 Litorivicinus sp.
GCTCAAATATCAAGACTTGAAAACAGTACTGGGAATGTGACTTTTGAAACTGTGATGAGAATATTTAATGTTTTAGGAGCGAAACTGAATTTAAACCTGCAAATGTAAAGCCTTCCTCGACCGCGCTGCGATCACCGGCCAAGAACGTCAATGCGTCCGCAATACGTGTGTCCTTACCGGTGCGGACATGACGCATTTTCATGCCCTTCTCGTAGCGGCCAGAACAGACTCGCATGAACGCAATTCGGTCGCGGTGTTTGGGATCCATATTCGCTTGGATCTTGAACACAAAGCCGCTGAATTTCTCTTCTTGCGGGGCCACGTCACGCTCGCCCGCGGTCCGTGACTGTGGTGCCGGCGCCCACTGAACAAAGCCGTCGAGCATTTCGCGCACACCGAAGTTCGCCATCGCCGTGCCGAAAAAGACCGGAGTGAGCTGACCCGCCAGGTAGTCGTCCAAATTGAATTCATGGCTGGCGCCGCGCACCAAGTCCACTTCATCGACAAAGTCCTGCCAATCCGACCCCAACAATTCGCGGGCCTGGTCTGAATCCAGCCCCTGGATTTGGATGTCATCGGGAATCCGACTGCCCTGGCCGGGGGTAAACACGTGCAACACATCATGGGCGATGTGATAGACCCCCTTAAAGGCGCGTCCCATGCCAATCGGCCAGGTAATCGGCGCCGCGGCGATGCCCAGAACCGTTTCAATCTCGTCAAGCAACTCAATCGGTTCGCGAATCTCACGGTCCATTTTGTTCACGAACGCCAGAATCGGAGTATCACGCAGACGACAGACATCCATCAGTTTGATGGTGCGCTCTTCGACACCTTTAGCCCCATCAATCACCATCAGGCAGCTGTCCACCGCCGTCAGAACGCGGTAGGTATCCTCAGAGAAGTCTGCGTGACCTGGGGTGTCCAACAGATTGACCGTGCGTCCGGCATAGGGGAACTGCATGACCGAGGAGGTCACCGAGATACCCCGCTCCTTCTCCATCTGCATCCAGTCAGAGGTGGCGTGTTTGTCGTTTTTGCGCCCTTTGACTGAGCCTGCGACCTGAATCGCGTTACCGAAAAGCAGCAGCTTTTCAGTAATGGTGGTTTTACCGGCATCGGGGTGCGAAATAATCGCGAAGGTACGGCGGTTGCTGATTTGGTCCGCGAGGCTTTGATCGCCCATCAAGTTGTTCCTGTGTGTCACGTAATCAGGCACGGTGCCTGCGAGGGGCGACAGTCTACCGGAAACCGCAGATCTGGATAAGCCAGCGCGTAATATCCGCACCATCCGCAAAGGTGCATCACTGAGCACTCCCGTCTATACTCCGCGCATTCCAATAAACAGACTAACGACGCCCGCTCGTCCATCGCGATGCACGAGTCCGTGTCGTTTTTTTGTTTAAAACACAAGCAGGAACCACACATGACAAGTCGTTTTCACCAAGAATGGTTATCCAATATCCGCGGGGATGCCCTGTCAGGCTTGGTGGTGGCTCTGGCCCTGATCCCCGAGGCCATTGCGTTTTCGATCATTGCCGGCGTCGACCCCAAGGTGGGCCTGTATGCCAGTTTTTGTATTGCTGCCGTTATTTCTATCGTGGGTGGCCGGCCCGGCATGATTTCAGCCGCGACCGGCGCCATGGCCCTGGTCATGGTGACCTTGGTCAAGGAACACGGCCTGGAATACCTGTTGGCCGCGACCCTGCTAACCGGCGTATTGCAGATCGGTGCAGGCTATCTGCGCCTAGGCAGCCTGATGCGCTTTGTTTCCCGCTCAGTCGTGACAGGATTTGTGAACGCGCTGGCGATTTTGATCTTCATGGCACAGCTGCCCGAGCTGACCGATGTGACTTGGCATGTCTACGCCATGACCGCCGCCGGACTGGGCATCATTTATGGATTTCCCTACGTGCCCGTCATTGGCCGGGCATTACCCTCGCCGCTGGTTTGCATTTTGTTGTGCACCGCCTTTGCGATGATGGTCGGCTTGGATATCCGCACGGTTGGCGACATGGGTGAACTGCCCGATACCCTGCCCATCTTTTTGTTCCCGAACGTGCCTTGGAACCTAGAAACGCTGATGATCATCCTGCCCTATGCGGTGGCGCTGGCGACCGTCGGTTTGTTGGAATCCCTAATGACCGCACAAATCGTCGACGATTTGACCGACACCGGCAGTGACAAAAACCGGGAGTGCAAAGGCCAGGGCGTTGCCAACATTGCTTCGGGCTTGCTGGGCGGCATGGCGGGCTGCGCGATGATTGGCCAGTCGGTCATTAACGTGAAGTCCGGCGGACGGACTCGACTCTCGACCCTGGTGGCCGGTGTTTGCCTGATTATTTTGGTGGTCTTTTTAGACGACTTTATTCGGCAGATCCCGATGGCCGCCCTCGTTGCGGTCATGATTATGGTGTCAATTGGGACCTTTAGCTGGGAATCCGTGACCAAAATTCGGGAATACCCGCTGTCGAGCAATATTGTTCTGTGGACCACCGTCGGCGTGGTCGTGGCCACCCACAACTTGGCGATTGGTGTTTTTGTCGGGGTGCTATTGGCGGCCATGTTTTTTGCCAACAAGGTCGGTCATTACATGGGTATCGAGGCGCGCACCGAGGGAAATACGCAACATTACCGGGTCACCGGCCAGGTGTTTTTTGCCTCGGCTGACAAATTCACTGCCAGTTTTGATTTCAAGCAAGTGATCGACAAGGTTCGCATTGACGTCAGCGCAGCCCACTTTTGGGATGTGACCGCCGTGGCCTCACTGGATAAAGTCGTCATGAAATTCCGCCGCGAAGGCGTCGATGTGGAAGTGCTGGGACTCAATCAAGCCAGCGCGACTATCGTGGACCGCTTTGGCGTACACGACAAACCCGGGGCCGTCGACGACGTCATCACGCACTAACAGCGATTGCACATAGGCGCATTTGGCGCGATGGTTAGGACTGCCCACTAAGGAGTCCAGCCATGAGCCAAATTATCGCCTGCATCGATACTTCTAACTCGGCCCACGGGGTCTGCGCAGCCAGTGGCTGGTGCGCACAAACCTTGAACGCGCCAGTGCTGGCACTGCATGTCTTGGAGCGAGCAGAAAACGACGCACTGGGCGACTTGACCGGCGCCATTGGATTAGGCGCTCGGGAGGAGTTGCTTAAAGAGCTGGCCGAGTTAGATCATCGCCGCTCCAAGATTGCCATCGAACAGGGCAAAGTGATGTTGCAGGCGGCCTGCAGCGAAATCACGCGCGCCGGAGCGCAGCAGGTCAGCTCCACTCAACGACATGCACGTCTGCCCGAGGCACTAACTGATTTGGCCGCTGACACCCGAGTCGTGGTCCTGGGTCGTCAGGGCAAGACCCATGAGGCGGCCGCTGATGCGGTGGGCAGCCAACTCGAAACGGTGGTTCGATTGTCGCAGCACCCCGTGTTGATTATCCCCAATACCTTTACGCCTCCCAGCCGGGCCGTCATCGCCTATGACGCCAGCGCCACCGCCCAACGAATGTTGACTCGCCTAAGCCAGAGCCCGTTGCTGCGCGGACTGCCGATTCAAATCATTACGGCAGCCAGCAACACCCCGGATCACCAAGCCCAGCTGGTGGCAGCGCAGGCCGAGTTAGCCCAAGCCGGTTACGACAGCACCACGCAACTGGTTGAAGACGAACCCTTGGTTACGCTCAAAGAGGTTTCAAGCCAACCTGACACCCTCTTATGCATGGGCGCTTTCGGGCATTCACGGCTACGGGAATTTCTGATTGGCAGCACGACCAATGAAACGTTGCGCCAAGCAAAAAGTTCGGTTTTGTTAATCCGTTGATTTAGACTGCGCGCCAAATCATGGATGAGTGGTGTGCATGCCTGACATTGTTGTCACGTTTTTCGTTTTAGGCCTAATCGCGGGCCTATTGCAGTCCGACCTGAAAATTCCAAAAGCAGCCTATGACATCTTAAGTCTGCTTTTGATGTTAACGATCGGCCTTAAAGGTGGCCTGGCGCTGTTTGGCAATGTCACCAGCGGACTGTTGATCGAGCTGGTCGCGATCGCCTGCTTAGGCGCGTTAATTCCCTTTGCGCTGATTCCCTTGCTGCGTTTTGTCGTGGGCTTGTCGACTGCCAACGCCTGCAGTGTTGCCGCCCACTATGGTAGCGTCAGCGCCGGCACCTTCGCGGTGGGGCTGTCGTACGTCGAAAACCTGGGCCTGGACTACAGCCCTCAAGTAACGCTGTATTTGGTCATGCTGGAACTGCCTGCGATTATCGTGGGGCTGGCCATGCATAAACGATTAACCGGCGAAAGCAGCACCAACAGCCAGGGCCTGTGGCATGAGACATTGACCAACCGCGGCGTGGTCTTACTGGTCGGTGGTGTTTTCATTGGGTGGCTGTACGGGCCAGAAATGGGCGCGTCGGTCACGGATCTCTTTATCGGTGCGTTCTCTGGCGTGCTGGCCATCTTTTTGTTGGAGATGGGGCTGACGGCCGCGGATACGCTGCGCCCCTTCCCAAAGAAAGCGACTCGAGCGCTGCTTTTTGCCGTGATTGCTCCGCCCGTGTTGGGCAGCATCGGCATCGCCGTGGCCATTGCACTGGGATTGTCGCTGGGCACTACGATTATGCTGGCGGCCATGGTGGCCAGCGCCAGTTACATCGCAGCACCCGCTGCGATTCGAGTCGCCATTCCCAGTGCGGATATTGGCCTTGCCATGCTGTTATCGCTGGGACTGACCTTCCCGTTTAACGTGATTGTCGGAATCCCGCTGTATCACCGTATCGCGGCGGCCTTGCTATAGGGCGCTTGCGGACTCGCGCAGATCATCACGCTGGGTTTCAATCGGCTTGATTGAAACCGGCTCGCCGGAACCGATCCAACGCATCCAGCCATCCAGCCAGCCCAGTCGCAGCAACCCACCATTATGGCCGCCTGGCGCTCGGGTGCTTAGCACACCACCGGCACATTCAAAGTTTTGCGGTGGCACCAGATGATCCTGGTCGAAACTTTGGCTCCAGACCGGAATGTCGATCTGAGCCAAGTCGTAGCGCGCCAGGGCACCGCCCTCGCCATAAACCTGCTGGGTGATCCAGTCCCACATCGCGGGCGAAACATCCAAACCATCCAACAACCACGTCGCCAATTCAGGGTATCGCGCCTGATTAAATAAGCCGCCCCAGCTATTGGGCTTAAGCGACAAAAAACCGGCCGAAAGCACCCCCGCCGGAACCCGGCCCCGGGCCTGAGCACAGCGTTGCATATGCTCACGCTGCAAGGGCGTGAACCAATGAGCTAGCTCGCCCATTTGGCCATCCAACGGCGTTGCAATCAGACTCAAAGTCGAAGCGCGAGCGCCCTGCACCACCGCTGCGGCCGCCAACACACCGCCCAGGCAATACCCCGCCAAATGAGGCGGCGAATCAAACAGGGCAAGGGCCTGATGAATGCTGTCCAGATAATCCTGCGGAGCCGCGTTTTCAATCGGATTGCGCCAGACCAGACTAAACACCTGCCCGCCGAGCTCAAGCTGTCGCTGTATGACCGAACGACGTGGGCATAGATCCAGCACATAGTGCTTGTTAATCACCGCAGGCACCCAAAGGACCGGCGCGCCCTCGCCGCCGTAACACAACAGCTGAGCTTGTTCATTTTCCCAGACGATCTGATAAGGCGTTGGGGCCAGGGCGCTGCCATAGGCCGGCGTGGGTGATGGCAGGACCAGCTCGGTAAATTCCTGAGCCAATTGTCCCATCGCGGCGGCGACCTGAAATTGGGTTTGCAGTCTTTTTTGATGATCATCAGACAAACCCAGCCCGCCCACAAAAGCTCGGGCCTCGTCGGGCGTACGCACCCCAAGCCACTGGGCTTGACGATCCGGACGCTCAAGCAGTGCCGATTGCAGCGCCGTCATATCGGCTTGGAATTGTTGCGCGCAAAACCAGCTGTACAGAGTTGTCGATCCATTCATGCGGCAAAGGATGCACGATGCTTGAACACAATGCACCGCATGGACTACACCTGCCCCCCCGACATAGGGTTATACTCAGCGGACAAGAACAAGGAAACGAACATGCGCGTTATCAAGAAATATCCCAATCGACGTTTGTACGACACTTCCAAGAGCACCTACATCACCTTGGATGACGTCAAAACCTTGGTCTTGAATTTGGATCGCTTCAAGGTGGTGGACTCAAAAACCGAAGAAGACCTGACCCGCTCAATTCTGCTGCAGATCATTATGGAGCAGGAAGGTGACGATGGTGGCAGCGTGATGACTAACGAAGTCCTGCAAAGCCTCATCCGATTCTATGGCCAGCCGCTCAGGGGCGAGATGTCAAAGTATCTGGACTCGAGCGTCAAGGTGTTCCTAGAACAGCAGGACACCATCCAAGAACAAATGCAGCGTTTAGCCGACATTTCACCGGTCAATATGATGACCAAAATGGCCGAACAGAACATGAATATGTGGCTGGGCCTGGGTAAAAAGACTAAAGACTAACCCCTTCAAAGCCCCGTCTTTACGGGGCTTTCTTCATTTTCTAGTACCTTTGGAATGATTTTTGTTGCGCCGCACCAAAAAAGGCTTGACGCACTGCAACAAAACCCTATACTTCACCTCATGTTGTGCAATGCACAAGACCTCAAAACCATGGAGTAAAGAACATGTATCAGAAAATGATGGAAACTATGACTAAAAACGTTGAATCAATGTTTGACACAGCTAAGTTCGAAGACGCGTTGAAGCCCGTTACCGAAATGGTTGAGCTGAACAAAAAGACTCTGGAAAAGCTGGCTGAGCATCAAACTGCGTTGGTTAAAAGCATGTTCGACGGCAGCGTTGCCCAGGTTAAAGAACTGACAGCAACCACTGACCTGTCAACTGCAATGGCTAGCCAGAAGTCATACCTGGAAGGCGTTCAGAAGCAGTTGGTTGAAGCGGCTCAAGAACAGCAGAGCGTTCTGTTGTCAGCACGCGACGAAGCGGCTGAAGCTGTAAAGACTGCAATGGAAGGCGCAGCTAAGTTCCACTAAGTTGCGATCGTTCTGAAAGAGCCCGGGATTTCCCGGGCTTTTTTGTTATGGCTGGTAAGCGGCGGTTTGCTGCCAACCCAAAAATCCGGACTGCAACACGAGCACATTACTGCGCCCCGCCACCCGCAGTGCAAAAACCGCTTGAGCCGACAGGCTGCCGGTATTGCAATATAAGATGGTCATTCCTTCACTGGGCACTTCATCCATCCGATCCAGCACTTCGCGCCACTCGATGTGTTCCGCTCCAGGAATATGACCGGCCTCAAACTGTGCCTCGTCCCGGGTATCGATAAATCGTGCACTTTCAAAAACACTCTGATCAATCTGCTGCGGCAGGATGATCCCTGCTTCATATTCAGCAAACATTAGATATTCCTGCATGGCCTCTAGTGCAGCGTCGTCAGCACGAACCCAGGTGCTGATCATCAGCAAACAGACCCACCCCAGTTTTTTCACAAGCAATCCTCAAATAAAAAAGCCCCCCACCGAAGTGGAGGGCTCTGACGTGCTCGGGCAATTAAGGCTTGACGGTTGTCAGACCCAAGTTGCTCCAGTTTTGCATACCGCCGCGGTACCACTTGATCTTGTGGGCGGGGTAGCCGAAGTCAAGCAGCGACTTGATGTTGGTGGGTGACTGACCACACCACATACCATTACAGAACAACACCAAGGTTTTGGCGTTGCCAAATTTCCACAGGCCGTCGAACTCTTCTGCGCCAAACTCATCCACCAGAATTTCACCGATCGACAACGGATCTGCGCCCTTGGCCGTGCTCAGGTCGGTCCAGGGTAGGTTTTTCGCACCAGGAATCGTGCCACGCTCAACCCAGTTGGGCGTGCGAGAGTCAATAATCAGGATGCTGTCATCTGTGCTGGCCTTGACCAAATAGTCGATCATTTCAGCTTCGCCTAGGGTTTCAACGCCCGGCGCCAATGTCATGGGCTGAATGCAGAACGGAGGACAAGCACGTGAGGTTTTTGCGAACGCATCAACCACGACGGCATCCGGATTTTGATCACGCTTAATCACGACGTCTTTGCCGTTGTGCTTAACCGTCACCTCGAAGGTGTCGAAGGTAATCCCGACGGGCTTATCAGCCGCCACAGCACTGATGGGTAGCACTGCACTGACCGCCAGGGCCAGGCCTGCAACTAGGCTCTTCTTCATTGTTTTTCCCTTTCTTATCATGGACCGCACACCCATGCGCGGTCGTTATTTAGATTCCTGCGGGCTTAATCGCAGGATTCTTCCAATTCTTCATCGGACGGTTCAGCGTCTTCAGTTGGGCACGGACTGCCATCTGCACAGACTTTGGATTCAGTAGCGGCCTCGTCGGCCAAGGCGACAGACGGCGTAATACCGCCTAGGAGCACCGCAAGTAGCGCGGCGAGCTTGAGTTGCTTCATTTTCGGATTGCTCTTTGTTATACGAATTCGATCTAACCATATAACCATTCAATAAAAACGCGCAGCATCGCAACCCGACTTTTGTCGAGTCAGGGCTCAGAACAGGGAAACGCTGTACTAAATGCCTGGACCAGCGCCTGAACGCCATCAGCAGGCGGTGGCTGTGTCGCCCAGTGGTTTAAGTAGGCTTGGATCAATTGCTGATCGGCGTCGGCGGCCACCGGGACGGCAAAACAATGGGGCTCGGCGCCCTTGAGCGCATCAGCCACACCGAGCAGATAACCCTGCACCACCATCGATTCCTGCTGCAGGGCCGCCTGAATATCGGCCCCACTGATAAAACTGTAATCCGTGGCCTGGGCACTGAGAGGAATCAATCCGGCCAGAATCCAATGAGATTTCACACACCCTCCAAGCGACGCTTGATTCGACGTAAGGTCCACCACACCGCCAGAATTACCACCGGGACCAGGGCGCTCTTGACCCCCTTTTCGGCGCTGGCCGGCAGTAGAGGTACCACCGCCGCGGTCGCCAAACCCAGCGCGTAGTAGCTAATCGCCACGACTGACAACCCTTCAACCGTGCTTTGCAACCGCGTTTGACGGCTGACCTGACGGGCGTGTTGCTCCTCAAGATCCAATTGCATGCGGGTTCGCAGCAGGTTGGCCTTGTGACTGACCTGGTTGGAGAGCTCTTGCTGACGGCGCAGTACGGTTTCTGCTGTTTTGATCGCCGGCGTCATTCGACGCCCCAGAAAACGACTGATCGGAATCAAGGGTTCCACCGGTGACTCGCCCAAGTCATCCAGACGTTGGAACACCAAATCGTAATAAGCCCGTGATGCACCAATTCGCCAATTCACCTGTTGCCAGACCTGATCCAAGGCGCCCTCACTGCGTTCTAATTCCTCAAGCATGGCGCGGGAAGAATGCGACTCGGCAGCATCGAGCTGGATTCCACCGGCAATTGAGCTGATCTCCTGCAATCGCGGATGCACCGCTCGGATCTGATCCATGCGCACCAGGGCCATGATCCGATAGGTTTCCACCTCGACAATCATCTGAAGAGACTTGCCGCGCTGCTCCGGGGTGGGTGGTTGTTCGAAGTGATAGCTCCAGCGGGTGACGCCATCAGCACTGGGCAGGAAATCGGTACCGGCCGACACATCGCCCACAGCCATGTGCGACACGATCGGGCGAGACATCAAAACCTCACGCGAGGTGGGCGCGAATTCGGACATCACCAACACCGCGGTTGGGGCACGCTCGATCCACTGGGTGTCCCAGGCATTGGGCTGATGGGTGAGCCACAGCACAGAAATGAATTCGGTATGCGGCTCGACCCGGACCCAATAATCGCCCGCGGACTGCCACGCCTTCATATCGCTCGGCAAATCCAGCACTTTTTCGCTCAACCACTGCCAGACGAGTTCTAGGGTTTTGGCGCTGGCCTTGACGCACAGTTGAGCCAAGTGGGCGTCAAACGCCATCACCGGGAAGGGGCGTGCATGTAGCTCCTGATGGGCATTGAGTCGATCGGTGTGCAGCATGCCATTCCCTTCTGATGCAGTGCGGTATATCGTTTTAACATAGCATTAACGATAAATAGGATGACACCCATGACTTTTACCGCCCTGCGATTGCACGACGAGGCGCCACGTACCCGGATTGAAACCATTGACACTGATGCACTGCGCGCGGGCGACACCTTGGTCAAGGTTCACTATTCAGGACTGAACTACAAAGACGCGCTGGCGGTCACCGGCAAGGGCAAGATCATTCGAGACTATCCCATGGTGCCGGGCATCGATTACGCCGGCACCGTGGTTGAATCTGACCATTTTGCACCGGGTACCGAGGTCATCCTGACGGGTTGGGGCGTGGGCGAAAAACACGACGGCGGTCTGGCCGAAATGGCCCGCGCCAAGAGCAAATGGCTAATCGAACGACCTGAGGTGCTGTCGGCTCGTCATGCGATGGCTCTGGGTACCGCGGGGCTAACCGCGATGCTGGCTGTCATGGCGATTGAGGAAGGCGGCATCAAACCCGGCGATGGTCCGATCGCAGTCACCGGCGCTGGCGGTGGGGTCGGTGGGGTCGCGATCAAACTGTTGGCCGGCCTGGGTCATGAAGTCCACGCGGTCAGCGGTCGCCCTGATCAAGCCGAACGGCTGAAAGCCCTGGGCGCTAGCGCAGTGATTGATCGAGCCGAACTCGCCCGCGATGCCAAACCGCTAGAAGCGGGCCACTGGGTTGGTGCGGTGGATGCTGTCGGCGGTCAGATGCTGGCGACCTTGCTGGCGACCGCTCAGCCCGGCGCAGTCATTACGGCGATGGGCAACGCGGGCGGCATTGGTTTAAGCACAACGGTATTCCCGTTTATTTTGCGCGGCGTACGCCTGCAGGGGATCGACAGTGTGTTCTGCCCCTTGGCAAAACGTCACGATGCCTGGGTCCGCCTGGCCAATGCCGTGCCGGAATCTGACCTGGCCGACAGCGTTCAAGAGATCGGCCTAGAGGGCGTCGAGGCCGCCTGCGAACAACTCATCGCAGGGCAGGTCCCCGGTCGTATCTTGGTTAACTTGGCGCGTTAAACACATCATCTGTGCGGGCGGCCAAGATGAAATCGGTCTTGTGCAGCCCGTCGATTTCGTGGGACCACCACTCCACCGTGACCCGTCCCCATTCTGTCAGCAGTGCGGGGTGGTGACCCACCTCCTCTGCTACGGCACCGACGCGATTCGTAAACTCCAGAGCCTGGGCAAAATTCTTGAAGCGATAGACCCTGCGCAGGTGAGGAATGGCATCCACGGTTTTCAGCTGCCACTCAGTAATTTGCGGCAATAATTCCTGGATCTCCTCCTCGCTTAGGCGAGTGGCATTGGGGTTGCAGGCTTCGCACACCTGATCGGCTAGACGTTCCATAGGGTCTCCTTTTGTGCTTTGCTGATAGGTGGCGTCGAACTGATCATTTCCAAGGAATTCCATGACTCATCAATTGGCTGAACTGAATATCGCGCACGTGCGGGCGGATATGGATGACCCGGTCATGCGGGGATTTGTCGAGGGTATCGAGCCGGTCAACGCGAAGGCCGAATCCTCACCCGGTTTCGTCTGGCGTTACATCGACGGCACCGCTGACGATCAGAACTACGCACCCACCCCCTGGGATAACAGCTACATCGTCAATTTGTCCGTTTGGCAGGATTGGCCGACGCTCAAGGAGTTTGTGTTTGGCGAATTGCACGCCTATTACATGAAGGCACGGCGCGAATGGTTCCATCCCATGGATGTGCCCCACAGCTGCCTATGGTGGGTGCCGCAGGGACACCAGCCCAGTCTGGAGGAGGCCAAAGCCAAGCTGGATCAGCTAAGCCGCCAGGGGCCAAGTGCCCAGGTCTTTACGATGGCGCAACTCAACCGCGGACAGTTTTTGCATCCCAGCGAATCTGAATAAGCCACAAAAAAGCCGGGCAATGGCCCGGCTCTATCTGACACGGCACAGTTAATTAATCAACTTGAGCGGCCGCAATTTTAGTGGCCCACTCGGCCGGTCCCGTCTGGTGAACACTGTCACCATTGACGTCCACCGCCACGGACACCGGCATATCCTCGACCACGTATTCGCGGATCGCTTCCATACCCAGATCTTCAAAGGCCACGATCTTAGAGCTCTTGATCGCTTTGGACACCAAATAAGCCGCACCACCGACCGCCATTAGGTACGTCGCTTTGTGCTTCTTGATGGCCTCAATCGCCACAGCGCCGCGTTCGGCCTTGCCGATCATGCCCATCAAACCGGTTTTTTCCAGCACGGTGTCAGTGAACTTGTCCATGCGGGTCGCAGTGGTCGGACCGGCCGGCCCCACCACTTCGTCACGCACCGCATCCACTGGGCCGACGTAGTAGATGAACTTACCTTTCAAATCGACGCCGTCGGGCAGTGATTCACCGCGATCAAACATATCCACCATGCGTTTGTGCGCCGCATCGCGGCCGGTCAGCATGGTGCCGTTGAGCAACAACGTCTCGCCAGGCTTCCACTCTTCCATTTCGGCCTGGGTCAGCGTGTCTAGATTCACGCGACGAGCCGTCGGACCGGCATCCCAGGTGATTTCAGGCCAGTCTTCTAATGACGGAGGCGTTTGCAGGGCCGGACCCTCGCCGGTCAAGACAAAGTGCGCGTGGCGCGTCGCGGCACAGTTGGGGATCATCGCCACCGGCTTGGAGGCCGCATGCGTGGGGTAATCCATCACCTTGACGTCTAGCACGGTGGTCAAACCACCCAAACCCTGGGCGCCGATGCCCAAGGCGTTCACTTTCTCAAACAGCTCTAAACGCAACTCTTCGCATGCGTTTTGCGGGCCGCGAGCGATCAGGTCGTGAATGTCGATGGGATCCATCAAAGATTCCTTGGCCAACAGTGCCGCTTTTTCCGCGGTGCCGCCGATACCAATGCCCAACATACCCGGCGGGCACCAGCCTGCGCCCATGGTGGGCACGGTTTTGAGTACCCAATCGACAATGCTATCCGAGGGATTCAGCATCGCCATCTTGGATTTGTTTTCAGATCCACCGCCCTTGGCCGCAACCGTAATGTCGACGGTATCGCCAGGCACCACACTGTAGTGGATGACCGCGGGCGTGTTGTCCTTGGTGTTGATGCGCTTGCCCGCTGGGTCCGCCAGGATCGAAGCACGCAGCACGTTGTCCGGATGGGTATAGGCGCGGCGCACCCCTTCGTTGATCATGTCGTCCAACGACATCTTGGCATCCCAAGTGACGTTCATACCGACCTTAACAAAGACCGTCACAATGCCGGTGTCCTGACAAATTGGGCGCTTGCCCATCGCACACATGCGCGAATTGATCAGGATCTGGGCCATGGCGTCCTTGGCGGCCTGCGACTCCTCACGTTGATAGGCGCTGTGAACCGCCTGGATGAAATCCTTGGGGTGGTAGTAGCTGATGAACTGAAGCGCGTCCGCGACGCTGTCAATTAGATCGTCCTGACGAATTACACTCATGGATGGTGCCCTTATGTCGGAAAAAACAAGCCGCAAAAGTGTAACCGAAGCCAGCCAAAATTGCGGATTTTGCGGGGTATTCTTTGGGCTAGTGCGTTGTAAGTTTTCGACAAACGTCTTAGCATTTAGTCACTGCCAATCGGTGCTGGACGAGCGCTGAACAACATGAGCAGAACATAATAATCCTAAGAGGAATGCTTAAATGCGTAAGTCCATCCTAGCGGTTGCCGTCGCAGCTGCCACCGTCGTGTCTGGCGCCAATGCCGCCGGTTTTTATTTGAAAGAACAATCTGTCGTCGGCCAAGGCCGTGCGTTTGCCGGTTCCGCTGCTGGTACGGATGGTGCGTCTGCTGCTTATTTTAACCCGGCGGGTATTGTTGGGTTGGAGCGTCAGGTTGAAGTAGGTGTTCACTACATTAAACCCATGGCCGAGGTAACTGATCAAGGTACAACTGCCGCAGCCGCAGGCACGACAACCATTCCAACCTCACCGATAGACAGCACTAACTTTAACGCGCTCGGATTGGGCACAGCTGTGACCATGGATCAACAAAACCCTTATTCTGGAAAAGCAATTCCAAACCTTCACTTTATACAGCCACTCGATGATCATACTGCTGCTTCTATTTACGTAGGTGCGCCGTTTGGATTCGGAAACAAATATAACGAAGACTACTTTGGGCAATACGACTCGATTAAGAACGAACTTTCTGTAATTGAGATCAGTGGCTCGCTCGCAAAAAGAGTATCGGACACGTTAAAAGTTGCTTTCAGCCTTAACTATCAATCGCTTGATGTTGAGCAATCAGCAATGGCTGCTCCGGGTTTCACATCCACATTAAAAGGAACTGCTTCGGAAGTCGGGTACGTACTTAGCTTCCAAAAGACTTTGGGTCAATCAATTCTTGGGTTCTCTCATCGGTCTGAAACAACGCACGACGTAACTGGAACGCAGACATTTTTTAATAAGACCACCGGTGCGCAGAGTGCCGTCGGTACAACTGGCCCCGTTGTAAACGCAACAGCGACCTTCGGCTTGCCTGCGATAACAGCGCTTGGTATCGCACATGAAGTGAGCGATCAAACGCGGGTATATGGCGACGTCACATACTATGGCTGGTCGAACTACGAGCGAGGAAATGTGACTGCTTCCGACTCGACTGGCGGATTGCCGACCGGCACGATATTCAATCCAGCGGTTAACAACTACACAGATACTGTTAGCCTAGCAATTGGCATCGAGCACGATTATGGCAATGGACTAACAGTCAGAAGCGGCGCTCACTACGACCCAACGCCGACTAATGACACCGACAGAGCCACCTCGACGCCCGACGGTGATCGACTCTGGTTAGCTGGAGGCTTTACCAAAGAAGTTACCGAAGCGCTGATGTTTGACGCTGCCTTGACATACATTCTAGTAGACGACGGCGCAGTCGATAGATCTACGACTAAAGCCCTGGCACGAAACTCATCGGGAGTCCCCACACAGACCTTGACGATAAATACAAAAGCGAAATCGGAAGGCAATGTAGGCATCCTCTCCCTCGGCCTTCGCTACAAGTTCTAATCTCCCCGACTAGAACAACCGCCACCCCTTGCCATGCATCGGGTGGCTTTTTTATGCCCCGCCACACGCCCTCGCTGCGGTTTACCTATACGTAAACCACGGCCCCAAACCCTGTGATAGAATTCGCGCTTCGAAAAAATCGCTAAGGATTGACATGGCAAAGGTTGAATCGTTCGAACGCCAGCAGCTATTGGATTGCGGCTACGGCAAAATGTTTGGTCACGGCAATGCTCGTCTACCCGTCGGCAACATGCTGATGATGGACCGCATTACCCACATTTCGGACGAGGGCGGCGAGTTCGGCAAGGGCGACATCATCGCTGAGCTGGACATTCATCCCGACCTTTGGTTCTTCGAATGCCACTTCCCTGAGGATCCGGTTATGCCGGGCTGCCTGGGCTTGGATGCGCTGTGGCAACTGGTCGGCTTTAACCTGGGC
Source organism: Litorivicinus sp. (assembly GCA_049609265.1). Classification (GTDB taxonomy): domain Bacteria; phylum Pseudomonadota; class Gammaproteobacteria; order Pseudomonadales; family Litorivicinaceae; genus Litorivicinus. Next base: position 15,463 of record JBMYYI010000020.1, read on the forward strand.
TGGCGCGGCAACCCCGGCAAGGGACGCGCATTGGGCGTGGGCGAGCTTAAGTTCACCGGCCAGATCCTGCCGACGGCGAAAAAAGTCACCTACCGCTTGACCATGACCCGCGTGATTCAACGCAAACTGGTCATGGGTGTTGCTGACGGCACGGTTGAGGTCGACGGCAAAGTCATTTACACCGCAAAAGATTTGAAAGTTGGCTTGTTCCAGTCGACCGAAGATTTCTAAATAACAATTAATCTGCAAGAGGCAGCAAACTTATGCGTCGCGTAGTCGTCACTGGAATGGGCATTCAGTCCTGCATCGGCACAGATTTGGCCACGGTCAAACAGAGCCTGTACAACACCACCTCTGGCATTAAGGCCAATGCTGAATATGCCGAGCGCGGCATGCGCAGCCAAGTCTCAGGTTCGCTTGAACTGGATACCGACCGCATCGACCGTAAATTGATGCGCTTTATGGGCAACGCGGCCGCTTTTGCTTATCTCAGCGCGGTTGACGCACTGGCAGACTCAGGCCTCAGCGACGAGCAGATCAGCAACATCCGCACGGGTATCGTGGCCGGTTCCGGCGGCGCGTCTAGCGCAAGCCAGGTCGAGGCTGCGGATATCCTGCGTGACAAGGGCGTACGTCGTGTGGGCCCCTACCGCGTCACCCAGACCATGGGTTCGACGGTGTCAGCGTGTTTGGCGACCGCACTCAAGATCAAAGGCGTTAACTACTCCATCTCCAGCGCCTGCTCAACCAGCGCACACTGCATCGGTCATGGTGCCGAGCTGATCCAGATGGGTAAGCAAGACGTCATCATCGCCGCCGGCGGTGAAGAGGAACACTGGACCCTGTCCTGCCTGTTCGACGCCATGGGCGCATTGAGCAGCAAGTACAACGACACGCCGGAGCGTGCCAGCCGCGCCTATGACGCTAACCGCGATGGTTTCGTGATCGCCGGTGGCGGCGGTGCAGTCATCCTAGAAGATCTCGAACACGCCCTGGCCCGCGGCGCGACCATTTATGGTGAGCTGGTCGGCTATGGTGCGACCAGCGATGGCGCAGACATGGTCGCTCCATCAGGCGAAGGCGCGGTGCGCGCGATGCAGCTGGCCGCCAGCACCGTTGACGGCCCGATTGATTACATCAACGCCCACGGCACTAGCACCCCTGCCGGTGATATCACCGAGTTGAACGCGGTTAAGGAAGCCTTTGGCGAGCAACGCCCGGCGGTCAGCTCGACCAAGTCACTGACCGGGCACTCACTGGGTGCTACCGGCGTTCAGGAAGCTATTTACAGCCTGATCATGATGCGTGATGGATTTATCGCAGGCTCGGCTAACGTTGAGGAGCTGGACCCCGGCGCCGAAGGCGTGGACGTCGTGTCACAGACCCGCGAGCAGAAGCTCACCCGGGTGATGAGCAACAGCTTTGGTTTTGGCGGCACCAACGCATCGCTGGTGTTCCAAGCCTACAACGGCTAAAAAGCACCATCGCTAGAAAAGGCCGCGATTGAGCGGCCTTTTTTTCGCCGCAACCTTGGCCACAGGACTCCTCTATGAACCCGGCGTCAGAAAATACCCGCTGCATTGTCTTTATGATGATCTCGATGGCTGGCTTTGCGGTCGAAGACGCCATCATCAAACAGCTGTCCTTTGATATGCCGATCTCGCAGATTCTAATGCTGACCGGCGGCGCGGGCGCTGTGGTGTTTGGTCTGTTGGCTCGCTATCGCGGCGTCGCACTGCTGGGGCCGGCTCTGAATGATCGACGCTTTTTGCTGCGCAATGTCGGTGAGTTAGTCGCCGCGATCTTTTTGGTCAGCGCCATCGTCTATGGATCGTTGTCTGCCGCCTCGGCCATCCTGCAGGCCGTGCCGCTGGCGGTCGCCGCCGGCAGTGCCTTGTTTTTGGGGCAGCGCGTCGCCGCGCGCCAGTGGTGGTTGATCGGTTTAGGTTTTGTGGGTGTGTTATTTATCATCCAGCCGGGCAGCGAAGGCTTTAATCCAGCGACCTTGCTGGCGGTCATCGCGGTGATTGCGCTGGCAAGCCGGGATGTCCTAACCCGCTCTATCGCAGGCAACATTGATCCGCTGGCCACCTCGTTTTGGGCCTTTGTGGCCTTGCATGCCTCGGGCTGGGTCAGCGTTCCATTGTTTGGAGAATTCAGCGCAGTCAGCATGACCCATTGGGGGCTGATCGCCGCATCCACCGTGGCGGCCGCGCTAGCCTATATGGCCGTGGTTCATGCAACACGGGCTGGTGACATGGCGGTGGTCGCGCCCTTTCGCTACAGCCGACTGCTATTTGCCTTTATTCTGGCGGTGGTATTTTTTGACGAATCCATCACCTGGCCGGTCATGGTAGGCGCGGGCTTGATCGTGCTGTCGGGACTGGGCACGTTACGGCGCAAGCCAGTCGCAGCTCAGTCCTGAACCTCAGGGTCGGGCAACATCAACCAACGGCGAACCTGCTGATCGCGATACTGGTTAACCTTCTGGCGCTTCTTCCACAGCACTCGACGGCGAGTGGTGTTGGGCAGCTTGCGGGTTTTCATCCCTGCGATTCCTGTCGGTAGATTTGATCCACACACTGAATCATCTGACTGCGCCATGGCAAGCGCTTGATACCAAAGTTTTGCAACAACCGATCACAGTTCAAGCGGACATCCTGCGGTCGCGGGGCACGCCCTGGAACCTCATCGCCGCGAACGGGCTGCAATAGATCCGCCGGCAAATCCTCACGCTGGCTAGCCTGGGCGTAAATCAGCTCGCCCATCTCAAACCAACTGGCGCTGCCGCCGCCGCCGTAGTGATAGATTCCAAAGGCTTCGCTGCCTAGGTCTAACTGTTTGATCATCGCAACGAGCACGCGACCCAAATCATCAATACTGGTCGGGGTCCCAATCTCATCCGAGACCATTCGGCGTTCCTTGTGGGCGCGAATGGTTTGCAACGTCGTCCAGACAAAACGCCGAGGGTCAGCGCTAAACACCAATCCCACACGCAACACGATGTGCCGCGACAGAATGCGTTCAACTTCCAACTCGCCCTCGCGGCAATAGTGACCAAACAAGCTGAGCGGCGCGGTCGGATCACCTTCACTGTAGGGACCATCGCTGCCGTCAAACACATACTCGCTGGATAGGTGAATCAAGATCGCGTTGTTGGCACGGCAGGCCATCGCGAGGTTAGCCGGCCCTTCGACCAGCAGGCGATGGGCGGCATCACCCTCGCTCTCGGCACGGTCTACATCCGGGTAGCGGGCGCAATTCACAACAAAGTCAGGAGCAACGGCATTGATCGCGGTCTGCACACTGGCCTCGGAACAGACATCCAACTCAGTCCGGTCCATCCCTACCGTGGTAAAGCCGGCCGCATCAAACAGCTGGGTCAAGGCACGCCCAGTCTGTCCTGATGCACCGGTCACGAGAACCGTGGGAGGGGTAAAAATCGATGAGGCCATGCCTAGCTAAATTCCGTAATTCGAGGGGCCGTAGACTACCATTATTTGCCGATCAGACCTATGCCATCACAGGTCTGCCGAACGTTCTGACACACCCCAAAAAATGAAAAGCCCGCGTCAGCGGGCTATTCGTTTACACATAGCGTACAGGGGCTAGAACGGGATATCGTCATCGCCAATGTCACTGCCAAAACCCGGCGGCGGAGCGAGCGGCTGTGACGGAGCCTGGGGGGCTGCCGGCGCTTGCTGACGGGGCGCCTGTTGCGGCTGATAGCCACCGCCACCACCCATACCGCCGCCTTCACCGCGGCTATCCAGCATCTGCATCTCGTTGCCGACGATTTCAGTCATGTATTTTTTCTGACCGGTCGCCTGGTCATCCCAGGAACGGGTTTGCAATTTGCCTTCGATATAGACCTTGCTGCCCTTGCGTAGGTACTGACCTGCGATCTCGGCTAAACGGTTAAAGAACACCACCCGGTGCCATTCCGTTTTTTCTTGCATCTCGCCGGTTTGCTTGTCGCGCCATGACTCTGAGGTCGCGATTGATAGGTTAGCAATCTGCGAACCAGACTGAGTGGCGCGCATCTCGGGGTCGTTACCCAAATTGCCGACCAAAATAACTTTGTTTACACCTCGTGCCATGAGGAATCTCCTTTACGTTGTCTGTGCAGTTTGCATCGGTTTCACTGCGATCAGCTCAGCCAATGCCGACTCATCCAGTAGGTCTTTGCTGACCTTTAAGTAAGCCACCTGCTCCTGGGGACTGACAGCCACATCCACCACGCCAGGTACGTTGGCCAGTAGCTGATGCCAGCGTGTCTCGTCTCGAGCACTCATATCAATCGCCACTAAGCGCGAACGATGTCGAGGAGGTTCGGGGGTACGATACCGGATGCCAAACCAAACACAACACGCAATCGCCAAGGCAGCAAATAGCCCGGCCGAACCGAGCATCTGATACAGCGGCCCACCGATCAGGCCGCCCACAAAGGCGCCAAAAAATTGCACCGTGGCATACAGGCCCGTCGCCGTGCCCCGCCCCCGGACTGGCGCCGCTTTGGCCAACAGGCTGGGCAGTGTAGCCTCAAGCAGGCTGAACCCGAAAAAGAACATGGACCCGGCAATGACCAGTGGCAGCACCTGAGTCGAGGACGCCGCCATCCAAGCAAAAGCCGCCGCCATCGCCGCCAGTGCCAGCCGCTGCCCCCACATTAACCGGTGACGTGCCTCGACCACGCCGACCATGACAAAAGCAGGGCCTGCGCCCGCCAACATCATGATCAAATAAATTTTGGCATGCTCATTGGCCTCCAGGTCCGCCTGAACCCACAACGGCGGTAGCGCCAGGAACATCGCCATCAGCAATGCATGCAACAGACCCACGCCCAGCACCGAGCTGCGCACCCCTTGGGTGTTCCACATCTCACGCACTAGCGCCAAATCAAAAATCGCACCCATGCTGCGCACCGGCGTTGGTCGCGGCAACCACAGGGACAAAAAGGCGCCCAGGATCGCGAGCGCGGCGGTCAGTTCAAATAAACCGGCCAATCCACGCCAGGGCAACAAAGCCGGACCTATTACCAAGCTCGCCAAGAACGACACCCCGATCGAAATACCAATCAAGGCCATAATCCGGGCGCGCTTGTCCTCGCCGGTCAAATCGACCACCCAGGCCATCAGCGATGACGAGATCGCTCCCGCGCCCTGCAGGGCCCGTCCCAGGATCAATTCACCCATGCTGTCGGCGATCGAACACAAATAGCTGCCCAGGGCAAAAACCAACAGCCCAACAAAGACCACCGCAAACCGGCCGACCCGGTCACTGAGCTGTCCCAGCGGCACCTGCAGCAGAGCCTGGGTCAGTCCGTAGATCCCGACCACCAACCCCAGTGTTAGGGCGGAATAACCGGGGTAGTTGAGTGTCTCGATCGCCAACACCGGCAGGACCACAAACAGGCCCAGCATGCGGGAGATATACAGACACAGCAGGATGAAAATTGGCAATGGATAACTTCGCGTTTAGTTAATTGTAGTCGTCGCAGTTTACCCCAAATACATTCGGGGCGGGTTATACTGCATGGTTCATCTGACACAAGGCCAAAGCGTGCAAAACATCCAAATTCGAGGCGCTCGGACGCATAACCTCAAAAACGTTAACCTCGATATCCCACGCGACAAATTAGTCGTCATCACTGGCCTTTCGGGCTCGGGTAAAAGTTCCTTGGCCTTTGACACCCTGTATGCCGAGGGCCAGCGCCGCTATGTTGAATCGCTGAGCGCCTACGCCCGCCAGTTCTTGTCCATGATGGACAAACCCGATGTTGACCACATTGAAGGGTTGTCCCCTGCGATCTCGATTGAACAGAAATCGACCTCGCACAACCCGCGCTCAACCGTGGGTACCGTCACCGAAATTTATGATTACCTGCGCCTGCTGTACGCCCGCGCAGGCGAGCCTCGCTGCCCAGACCATGACATTCCACTGGCCGCCCAAGCGGTCAAGGACATGGTCGATCACTTGTTGGCACTGCCCAGTGACAGCAAGGTGATGATCCTGGCCCCGATCGTCCGCGAACGTAAGGGCGAGCACCTGCATGTCTTCAATGACTTGCGAGCCCGTGGATTTATCCGCGTTCGAGTCAACGGCATTGTCACCGATCTGGATGATTTGCCCGAGCTCGACAAAAAGTTAAAGCACAGCATTGATGCGGTCGTCGACCGCCTGAAAACCCGTGATGATCAGCGGGCTCGCATGGCGGAATCACTGGAAACCGCGCTGGAATTGGCCGGTGGTATCGCGATTGCCGAATCCATGGACGACGCTTTTGAACCCCTGCTGTTCAGCAACAAGTTTGCTTGCTCGCACTGTGGTTATTCACTCAGCGAGTTGGAACCGCGGCTGTTCAGTTTTAACAACCCCGCAGGTGCCTGTACCGAGTGTGATGGCCTGGGCGTGCATCAGTTTTTTGATCCTTCGCGCATCATTGTTGACGAGGATCTGACCCTGGCCCAGGGCGCGATCAAAGGCTGGGATCGCCGCAACTACTATTACTTTCACCTGCTCAAGGGCGTGGCCGAGCATTATGGCTTTGACACCGATACCCCCTGGGGCCATCTGACCGATCAGCAACAGCAATACATTTTGTACGGCACGGGTCGCACTGAAATTGATTTCAGCTACGTCAACGACAGAGGCACCAAGGTCGAGAAGTGCCACCCCTTTGAAGGGATTCTGAACAACATCGAGCGTCGCTATCGCGATACCGAGAGCCAGCAAGCCCGCGATGAGATGGCCAAACTCATGAGCACCAAGCCCTGTGATGCCTGCAAGGGTTCGCGCCTGAACAAAGCGGCGCGCCATGTCTGGGTGGGCGAACGCGTTTTGCCTGAGGTGGTCGATCTACCCGTAGGTGAGGCCTATGAGTATTTCAGCGCGCTTACGCTGCCGGGGCATCGTGGTGAGATTGCCTCGAAAATTTTGAAAGAGATTCAGGATCGCTTGGGCTTTTTGGTCAATGTCGGCCTGAACTATTTATCGATTTCCCGCAGTGCGGACACCCTCTCGGGCGGTGAAGCCCAGCGCATCCGTCTGGCCAGCCAGATTGGCGCAGGGCTAGTCGGCGTGATGTACGTGCTGGATGAACCCTCGATCGGTCTACACCAACGTGACAACGAACGCTTACTGTCGACACTGACCCGCCTGCGCGATTTGGGCAACACGGTCATTGTGGTTGAGCACGATGAGGACGCGGTGCGCAGCGCCGACTACGTCATCGACATCGGGCCCGGCGCCGGCGTTCATGGTGGCCAAGTCATCAGTGCCGGAACCGCCGCGGAAGTCATGGCGGATCCCAACAGCCTGACCGGTCAGTACCTCTCGGGGGCCAAAGCGATTGAAGTGCCAGCACAACGCTTGTCGCCGCCAGAAGACAAATGGCTCAGCGTGAACGGAGCAACCGGGCACAATCTTCAAAATGTCGATTTGAAACTTCCGGTCGGGGTTTTGACCTGCGTGACCGGTGTCAGCGGTAGCGGCAAGTCCACCCTGATCAACCGCACCCTAATGCCCGCGGCGGCCCGCGCGCTCAACGGTGCCCAGAGTCTGGAACCCGCCCCACACAAATCGATCGACGGCCTGCAGCATTTCGACAAAGTGATCGATATCAACCAAGCGCCGATCGGTCGTACACCGCGCTCAAACCCCGCGACCTACACCGGCATCTTTACCCCGATCCGCGAGCTATTCGCCGCCACCGAAGAGGCGCGCACCCGCGGATACAAGCCGGGTCGATTTAGCTTTAACGTTAAAGGGGGCCGGTGTGAGGCCTGCCAGGGCGACGGCCTAATCAAAGTTGAAATGCACTTCCTGCCGGACGTGTACGTGGAGTGCGACAGCTGCCACGGCAAACGCTACGACCGCGAAACGCTCGAGGTGCGTTACAAAAACAAGAGCATCAGCGAAGTTCTCGACATGACCATCGAAGATGCATTGGAATTCTTTGCCCCCGTCCCTCAGATCGCACGCAAACTACAGACCCTGATGGATGTAGGCCTGGGCTATGTTTGCCTAGGACAGAGCGCAACCACGCTATCCGGTGGTGAAGCCCAACGAGTCAAGCTGGCTAAAGAGCTATCCCGGCGCGATACCGGCGCAACGCTGTACATTTTGGATGAACCCACCACCGGCCTGCACTTCCACGATATTGAGCAATTGCTGAAGGTGCTTTACCGCCTGCGTGATGCCGGCAACACCGTTGTCGTGATTGAACACAACCTGGACGTTATCAAGACCGCAGACTACATCGTGGACCTAGGCCCTGAGGGCGGCGCAGGTGGCGGCATGATCGTGGCAGAGGGCACACCCGAAGAGGTCGCTGAAATCACCGAGTCACACACCGGTGTTTTCCTAAAAGACGTTCTGAAAAACGCCCAGCGAGCCTGCGCATGAAAGCACTGGGGTTGATCTTGGGTCTAAGCGTCGTATTGGCCGGCTGCAGTGTTCAGCCGGTCGCTCAATACGAAGCCAGCAACACCCACTGTGCTCGTTATTTGATCTATGACATGTGTGGGCATGATGCCGATTTAGACGGTGTGACCGACTATTTCTTCTTTGCCGACGACGATCAGATCTTTTTGCTGCGCGATGGATTTACGGCTATCGACCGTCCGGTACATGCCTGTCACCAAATCATGGGCCCTAAATTTCAGGCCGTTGCCAACGATACCTTGAACCCGGTGGTGCAAAACGATCCCGATCTGCGGCGCAAAACCAAGCAAGGCCTGCTTGCGGAATACCTAAAAGCCTTTCCAAAAATCAGCGCCTGCCAGATCCGCATGGGACGCGGGCCGCAGGACGCTGACGAGTTCCTGAAATAACGATTACAGGTGCTGGTGCAAGAACGTCAGGCTGCGGTGAAGCGCTAACTGCGCATCGTCCTGGTCATAACGACCGCCTGTAGGATTAGCGAATGCATGGTCTGCGGTGTACCAGTGCTCGGTCAGCAGGTTTGCTTTGCCTACCGCCGCCAGCTCTGCCTTGAAATCGCCAACCATCTGGGCGTTGATACGCGCATCCAAAGTACCAAAATGACCCAACACGGGGGTGTTGAGCTGCGCTAGTTGAGGAGCGCTTAGATTCATAGCCCCGTAATAGACGACCGCCGCATCCGGCGCTGCGTTGGCAGCAGCCTGCAACGAGTAACCGCCGCCAAAGCACCAACCCAGGGTGGCAACCTTGCCATTGCCATTTGCCCGCCCCCAGTCCAACCAAGCCGATAAGTTTTGGTTAGCTTTGTCAGCATCCAGGGCTTGAATCTGCGCCATCGCCTCTTTGGGCGTGGCGGCCACTGACCCACCGAACAGATCCACGGCAACAGCGGTAAAACCGTGCTGCGAGAATTCCTCGGCCATGCTCTTGATGTGGTCGTTCAATCCCCACCACTCATGAATCAACACCACCACGGGCGCCCCCGGGTTCTCTGCTGCGGAGACAAAGGCGGTAACGGTATCGCCCTGGGCCGTCGTGATTGATTGCATTTGACCTCGATGCCCCGCTGCTTTAACCAGCTCTACATCTGTCAGCACCGCTGCCAGCGGCAAGGTTGCCAAACCTTTGAGAAATAAACGTCTTTGTTCTTGGGTAATCTGCGGGCGCGTGGGAACCCCATTGCCGCAACCATTGATATCGCACATAGCCGTTCCTTTTTGTGAGTGACTTAATGCGTATGGTGGCAGTTGGAAACTTTCCAACTGCACTCGATGACAATCTTTATCGGCTAGGCGAAAAGGAACACAAGGCGCCGCTCGCGCCCTGACTCGAACCCCAGGCTAGGGGATCAGGCGCCCCATAGGGATCAGGCGGTGTTGCCTGCCAATCCAACCCGATCAACACCAAGCCCAGAAGCAATAGGCCCGCAATGGCGTGATGCCTCATGATCGCACCCCTGCCCATAGTTGTTCACGTGCACGGACACCGTAGATGGACCCGACAAAGCCAAATACCAGCCAAACCCAACCATGCAGGCTCCCTGACGCGATGCCGCTAAAGAGCGCACCCACATTGCAGCCAAAGGCCAATCGCGAGGAGATACCCAAGGCCAACCCCGCCAACACAATCCACACGTAAAGTGAGCCGGGCAAAGTGGGTAACAATGGCTGCCCCTTAACGACTTTGAACGAGGCGAACGCCGCCCCTGCAATCAAGCCGATGCTGGTCAGTGATGTCGTGTCTGTCAGCACCGAGTTGGATAAGGCTCGGGCATTCACCGGCGCCGACCAAAAAATCGAAACGCTGGGGTCCCAACCCAGGGCGACCGATACCTTAGCCACCCACAAGCCTAGCCCGTAAACCACGCCCCAGGGTTGGCCGGCAATCGCAACGTGTGCAATCGCAAAGGCAGCCATAATCGTGGCGGCCCACATCCAACGTCGATTGAGCCCTTTGACTGTACTGACTCGATAAACGCAGGTAGCCAACACAGCTAACCCGACCAGCGTCACCGCAAGGCCTCCACTGACTCCGAAAACCGCGCCTAAATCGACAGGCACATGCGGGGTACTGGCAACCATGCGGGGTACCCATAACGAACCCAAGAAAGACCCGATACAAAACGCCGGTAAAGCCACCAGCGCCACCCAGTTACCCGATCCCGCATTCACCAAGGTCCCAGAACCGCAACCCAACACAATCTGCATGGCAAAGCCAAACACCAAGGCCGCCGCAGCCATCGACAGACTCACCGGCCCAATGGCACCCACCAACGAGTCCGAACTGGCAATCATGGGCTGGATGGCTATCGCCACCAGACCGATCGCCCAACACTGCGCGACGACTCCGCGACCATCACGCTCGCGAATCAAACGGCGCCAAGGCCCAGCAAAACCAAAGCCTAGCCGCTCCAGAGTAAAACCCAGTCCGACGCCGACACATAGGATCAACGCAAACCGCAGTCCCACTAACACCGCGACAGCCCCCAAAATGAGGACCGCCGCACTCGAACCCACTAGGCGCAAGATCAGTTCACCAAACCAGAAAACCACTTCTTGGTTTTAAGCACTGCAAACTCAACCGCACTAGGTACGTTGTCCATCGCTAGGCCTTGATTTGACCACTCCACCATTGACTCGGCATAGAGGCTAACATTGGGCACCTGTGCGACTTCAGACAGTACAAACCAATTGGTAGCCGCCCAATGACCGGTATTGCAGTACGAGACCGTAGAGGCCACATCGAGACCATTCGCCTCAACGATACGGCGCACATCCGCCTGAGACTTCAACACAGCCTCGTCAAAGAATGCGGTAAAGGCGAAATTATCAGCACCCGGCAACGCACCTGGACGGCTGGCTGCACCGTGCCAAGCTTGTCCCGCAAAAAATTCGGGTAGACGGCTGTCCAACAAGCGCTGGTTACCCAGTTTTGCCTGAATCGAATCGGTCGACGCATACCACGCATCATTAAAGCTGAGCGACAAGGTCGTCGGCACTACCTGAGGTGCACCCGCGACGACGGGCAAGTTCTGTGCGACATAAGCATTGTAACCGCCATTCAAAATAGCCAGCTGATCAAACCCAACTGACTTAAGCGACCAGTACACCCGAGCGGCAGCGCCAAAATCGGTCGCATCCAGACCTTCATGGGCAATCACCAAGGGCTTTTCTGGCGACAAACCTACCTTACCCAAGGCTTCGGCAAGCTCGGTCAGCTTAAATAACTGTCCTGGATTTTCCTTGGGACCGCGGAACGCGCCATAACCGACGCGCACCGATCCGGGGATCCGTGACTTTAGGAACGCCTCTTCATCCGCCCGCAGCTCAAGAACCTGCACCTGGTCCTGTAATTTGACCAACTCCGCGGGTGAGATCACCGGGGTTAACTGGAGCGTCTGGGCGACTGCACTCAACGAGAGCGCAGCAGCCGCAATGGCTAAGGAGAAATGTTTCTTCATGGTTGTACCCTCTGTTTAAGTGCGGGCGATCCTAACGCCGGGCTTATCACAAGAGAAATACCGAGTCACTACAACCTTATCGCCAATAGGTATAAGCAGGAGACAAAACTCCAGGCATA
>JBMYYI010000021.1:0-26763 GCA_049609265.1 Litorivicinus sp.
ATTGATGGGGTTGCCTTGGATGACTGGATGCCCCTGGTAGAACGTATTCAGGGCTCTGACGGGCGGACGTTGGTGTTTACGGTTCAGCGCGGGATTCAGACCCTGGACATCGATATTACGCCGGCGCAGATCGATGGCTCCCTGCGAGTCGGCATTCTGCCCAAGCCGGTCGATTTGCCCCCTGAATATATTCGCACCCAAAAAGCCGGGCCCATTGAAGGCCTGATGCAAGGAGTCAGCAAGACCTGGCAGATGTCAACGATCACGCTTGAGGCGATGTGGAAGATGGTCACCGGAGTGCTCTCGACCGCCAACTTGTCCGGCCCCATCACCATTGCTAAAGTGGCGACGAGCTCTGCAGAGTCGGGCTTGTTGCCCTATTTGGCGTTTATGGCTTACCTCAGTGTCAGTCTCGGCGTTCTAAACCTACTCCCCATTCCGGTACTCGATGGTGGACACCTGGCTTGGTATGCCATCGAGGCTATCCGAGGCAAGCCGGTCTCCGAGCGGATTCAAGCGATGGGAATGCAGGTTGGAATGAGCCTAGTACTCATGCTCATGGTGGTTGCTTTTTATAATGATTTGTTCCGTCAGTAATAAGACGGGCGTAACTGGATTTTGACCTTGACTCACTTTCGTTCTGCTATTGCGTCTGCGCTGCTGTTGACTGCCGTTGGGGCATCGGCATTCCCGATTGAAGACATCCGTATTGACGGGCTGAAACGTGTCAGTGCCGAACGCGTATTTGGCAGTCTGCCAATCGCTGTGGGTGATGAGTACACCGCCGCGGCTGGGGCCGAGGCGATCCGCGAGCTGTTTGAGTTGGGCCTGTTTACCGCGATTGATCTCAATCGAGATGGTTCTGCGCTGGTGATCGAAGTTCAGGAGCGGCCTGCGATCGCCCGTATTCTGATCGAGGGCAACGATTTGGTGCCCGAAGAATCCATCCGCGATGTCATGGGGCGACTGGGTCTGCGCGAGGGTGAGGTGATCAACCAGTCTGCGTTGGATAACCTGTCTAAATCCCTGCAGCGTGAATACGAGAATCAGGGCCGCTATGACGCCCAGGTGACCGGCCGTTTGGTGGAGTTGCCGGATAACCGCGTTGGTATCAATGTCACCATCAATGAAGGCGCGATCGCACGAATTGGCCAGATCCGAATCTTTGGCGCATCTGCCTTTGAGGTCGATGATTTATTAGACGAGATGGAGCTCAAGGAGCCTGGCGCGTTCTCGTGGTTCAGTAAGTCTGATCGCTACAGTGCCGAAAAATTGCGCGGCGATCTTGAGCGCCTGCGTTCGTTGTATCTCAACAATGGCTACGCCCAGGTTCAGATCGCGGCTCCCTCGGTACAGTTCGACCCGGCCACCAGCCTGATTTACCTCAGTCTGCGTATCCAAGAGGGCAACCCGTTCGAAATTGGCGAGATCCGTGTGGCGGGTGAAATCCCCGAGGAAATCGTCGGTCTAGAAGACAGTTTAAATATTCGTGCCGGCGATACCTTTGCCCGTAGCGCTTTGCTGGGTGATGTTGAGCGCTTGCGTGCTGTGATGGGTAATGCTGGCTACACCCAAGCCCAGATTCAAGAGATCCCGGAGTTCAACGACGACAACACCGTCGACATTACCTATCTGATTACGCCGCAATTGCAAACCTATGTGCGTCGGATCGACTTCCGGGGCAACCTGGTGACCACGGACAACGTGTTGCGCCGCAGCATGGTGCAGATGGAAGGGGCGTTGGCGGACTCCAGCAAGGTTGAACAATCCCGCCGCCGGTTGGAACAGCTGGGCTACTTTGCCCGGGTCACGCCGCGCTTCAAGCCGGTACCAGGTTCGCCTGATCAGGTCGACCTTGAGATGGAGATCGAAGAGCAAGCGACCGGATCCTTTAGTGCCAGTGTGGGCTACTCACAGGGTTCAGGCGCGGTCTTTGGTGTCTCGCTAGCACAGGACAACTTCTTGGGCACCGGGAACAACGTCAGTGTGTCGGTTAATAAGTCAGACAGTGTCCAGCAGCTCAGCTTCTCATTCTTTGACCCCTTCCTGACGGTGGATGGCGTTAGCCGAAGTATCAATGCGTTTTATAGCCAAACGGATTTTGATGAGAGCTCATCCAGCAGCTATCAGATTGACCAGTCCGGTGTGTCGATTGGATTTGGCTATCCGATTACGGTGGACCAGCGCATCGGATTTACCGGTGGACTGCGCCAGACCAGTTTGAAGTTAGGAGCCAGCATCGACGTCCAACAAATTACGGACTTTGCCACCCAGGTACAAAATGCGGACAGCTTCATGGAGTACGAGACCAGTGCATTTTGGCAGCGCTCGACCCTGAACCGCGGCCGTTTCCCCACCGATGGATCCTATCAACGGGTTGATCTGGGTCTGTCCCTGCCGATGTCCGATTTAACCTATTACACGCTCGGGGTTCAGGCCGAGAAATATTTCAATACCGGACCGGAAGCGGCCTTTCGGGTGCGCGGCAAGGTCAATTACGGCGATGGATATGGTGATCTGCAATCCTTGCCGTTCTTTAGGAACTACTTTGCCGGTGGCGAGCGCAGTGTGCGGGGCTTTCAGGCCAGTTCCTTGGGTCCCCGTGTCATCAAGGCCTCGACACAAACCGCTTCAACCGATCCCTTTGGCGGCAGCGTCCTGGTCAGCGGCGGCTTTGATTATCAAATCGCCGCGCCCTTCTTGGACAACCCGGCGTCTAACCGACTGTCGGCCTTTATCGACTACGGACAGGTCTACGATGCGGATGGCACCATTGATTTAAGTGATTTGCGTGCCAGTGCGGGTGTGGGTTTGACTTGGATGACGCCGATTGGTCCGTTGACCTTTAGCTATGCTAAGCCGATCAAAGAAGAGCCAGGCGACAAGGTCGAGAGCTTCCAATTCTCAATCGGTACCGGTCTATGATCCGAGCGGCACTGCTGGCCTGGGTGCTGTGTGCTGCGCCTAGCTGGGCAGCGGGTGTTGGCGTGATCGATGTCGAGGCCGTATTGGCGGCCTCGGAGCAGGGGCAGCGGGCCCGGGCGGCCTGGCAAGAAGCCCTGCAGCCGATCGAACAGGATATTCAACGCTTGGTGCAGCGCGGACAGTCGCTGGAGCTGAAACTGGAGCAGTCGGTTGAGGCTCAGCAACGCGAATCCTTGAACCGAGAGATGAATCAGTTGCGTCAGCAAATCCTAGGACTGCAGCGTCAAGCCCAAACGCGCCTGACCCAGCTGGAAGACGAGTTTCTGGCGGAGCAATTACCGATTCTAGAAGGGCTGGTGATTGAGTTGGCCCGTGAACAACAAATCGAGTTGGTGGTGCGTGCCGACGCGGTCGTGTGGGGCGCCTCTAGCGTCAATCTGAGTGATGATCTGCTCGCCAGGTATAACCAGCCGTGAGATGGGCCAGCGAAATCGCTCAGCGTACCCAGGCCCAGCTGGAACAGTCGGATATTCAACTCAAACGCTTGGCTTCATTGGACAGTGCCGGCCCTGAAGACCTGAGCTTTTTGATGCCGGGTCGAACACCCCAGACCCAAGCGGGCGCTTTGTTACTGCGTGCTGAGGATCGTGGCGATTACGCTGGCGTTTGCCTGATTGTTGATAATCCATACCTGGCCTTTGCCCAGGCCAGTGCGCTATTTGATGTGGATTGGCACCGCCAGACCGGTATCGACAGCTCAGCGCAGGTGCATCCGTCCGCGCAGATTGGGCAGGGCGTCAGCATTGCAGCCGGCTGTGTGGTCGGTCCCAACGTCGTTCTACAGGATCAGGTTTCGCTGGGTCCCAATACGGTCATCCAGCAGGATTGCCAGATCGGTACCGGCTCTCAGATCGCGGCGAACGTGACCCTGTATCACTCGGTACGAGTCGGCCTGCGGGCTCGAATTCACAGTGGGGTGGTGTTGGGCGCTGATGGGTTTGGTTTTGCGCCAGACAACGGCCGCTGGGTAAAGATTCACCAGCTGGGCGGCGTCTGGGTGGGCGATGATGTCGAGATCGGTGCGAACACCACGATCGATCGCGGCGCGTTGGACGACACCCGGATCGAATCGGGTGTAAAAATTGATAACCAGGTCATGATTGCTCATAACTGCGTCATCGGCCAGAACACGGCCATTGCCGCCTGCGTGGGTATGGCGGGCAGTACTCGGATTGGCAGAAATTGCACAATTGCCGGTGCCGCTGGGTTCACGGGACACCTATCAGTCTGCGATAATGCGCACGTCGGTGCCATGACGTTGGTGGCCGGCGATATACGTCACCCCGGGGCCTACGCTGGCGGTGTGCAGGGTGCGCGGCCGATGCAAGACTGGAAGCGCAACGTGGCTCGATTTAATCAGCTGGACCAGCTAGCCAAGCGCCTAATTGCTCTTGAGAAAAAATTTACCGACTAAGGACACGTGCAACATGCTCGACGTAAAGGAAATTCAAAAGTATCTACCTCATCGCTACCCGTTCTTGCTGGTGGATCGAATCCTTGAGCTGGAAGAGAACAAGCGCGTTGTGGCGCTGAAAAACATCTCGGTCAACGAAGATTTGTTTAATGGTCACTTCCCCGGCAATCCGATTTTTCCTGGTGTTTTGATCATCGAAGCACTGGCCCAAGCCGCGGGCGTTCTGGGCTTTAAAACCATGGATAAAACGCCTGAAGACGGCAGCGTTTATTTGTTTGTGGGCGCGGACAACGTCCGTTTCAAACGTCAGGTCGTGCCCGGTGATCAACTCATTTTGACCGCTGAAGTGCTCAAGGTTCGCCGCGGCATCTGGAAGTTTGGCTGCACCGCGATGGTGGACGGTGAGCTCGTTTGCTCCGCTGAAATTATGTGTGCAGACCGAGAAGTCTAATGATCCATCCTTCGGCCATTGTTGACCCTTCAGCGAATCTGGACTCCAGCGTTGAAGTCGGTCCGTTCAGTGTCATCGGGCCGGGGGTCAATATCGACGCCGGCTGTAAAATCGGACCGCATGTGGTCATCAACGGCCCAACGACCTTGGGTCGCAATAACCGGATTTTCCAGTTCGCCAGCGTGGGCGAGGCTTGTCAGGATCTGAAATACAAAGACGAGCCGACGCAGCTGATCGTGGGTGATAACAACACCATTCGTGAGGGCGTAACCCTGCACCGTGGGACGATCCAGGACGAGGGTGTGACTCGCGTAGGATCCAACAATCTGCTGATGGCCTACGTTCATGTGGCCCACGACTGCCGTGTCGGCGACAACATTATTATCGCCAACAACAGCGCGCTGGCCGGCCACGTGCGGGTTGGCAATGGTGTCATCCTAGGGGGCGGCACACTGGTTCATCAGTTCTGTCAGATCGGTGCTTACAGCATGACGGCCGCCGGTACGGTCGTGTTTCAGGATATTCCGGCCTTTATCATGGCGTCGGGTAACCGTGCCCATCCCCACGGAATGAACTTCGAGGGCATGCGCCGTCGGGGCCAATCTGAGGACAGCATTGCGCGCCTGCGAGCGGCCTACAAGCTGGTCTATCGTCAGGGCCTTAATCTGGATGCGGCGCTTGAAAAACTGCCTGCCGACAGTGACCCCATGGTCGAGCTATTCCGACAAAGCCTGTTGGAGGCCAAGCGCGGGATTATCCGTTGATTACGCGTGAACCTACCCGCCGGTTTGTTTTGGTCGCCGGTGAGGTGTCGGGTGACAAGCTCGGTGCCGCCTTAATCCGCGGCCTAAAAGCCAATTTCCCTGATGCTCACTTTGAAGGCATCGGAGGCCCTGAGATGCAGGCCGAAGGTCTGTATTCACTCGCTCCGATGGAACGATTGAGTGTCATGGGAGTGTTCGAGGTGCTGGGGCGCCTGCGCGAGCTACTCAAGCTGCGTAAATCGCTTGCCGAACATTATCGACCCGCGCCACCGGATGCTTTTATCGGCATTGATGCGCCAGATTTTAATCTGGCCTTGGCCGGTCAGTTTCGTGCAATGGGTAGCTTGGCTGTGCACTTTGTCAGCCCGTCCGTTTGGGCCTGGCGGGCAGAGCGGGTCGACAAGATGGTCTCGCAGATTGATTTGATGCTGACCCTGTTTCCCTTCGAGGTCTCGGTCTACCGCGAGCGCGGCATGATGGCGGACTTCGTCGGTCATCCCATGGCCGATCAGATTGAATTCAATCCTGACCCGGAGCCCGTTCGCCAAATGCTGGGCATCGGGCCGGGCCCCGTGCTTGCGGTTTTGCCAGGCTCCCGTCGCGGTGAGGTCAAGCGCATCGGTCCGGTGTTCGCTCAGAGCGTCGCTCAATGGCTGGCCAAAAATCCCAATGCACAGGTTTTGATACCCTGCGCGACCGAGGCACTGCGGCCGTTGCTAGAGCAGCAATTTGCCGGGCTTAATGTCCGCCTCCTCGACGGCCAAGCCCGCGAGGCCATGATGGCGGCGGATGGGGTCATGCTGGCCAGTGGCACGGCGGCGCTTGAGGCGGCGTTGATCGGGCGACCGATGATTGTGGCCTACCGTTTAAACCCATTGACGGCTTGGATCGTCAAGCGTCGGCTTCGGGTTCAGCATGTGGCGCTACCCAACCACCTAACACAGACCCCGATGGTGCCCGAGTTTCTGCAAGAACGCTGTCGGGTGGGCTTGCTCGTCCCAGCGCTGGATGTGCTGATGAGTGAGGACCATAGCGAAGCCATCGAAAGCTTTGAGAAAGTGCACCGAAAGCTAGCTCGACAGGCTCCAATGCGCGCGGCTAATGCCATTGCATCGGTTCTGCACCGGCAATGATTGCTGGGGTTGACGAAGTCGGGCGCGGACCGCTGGTTGGGCCGGTGGTGGCGGCGGCCGTTATTCTGGATCCCAATCGGCGAATTCACGGGTTGGATGATTCTAAAAAGTTGAGCGCCGCCAAGCGTGAGGCGTTGAGCGAGCAGATTAAACAACAGGCGGTGGCCTACCAGATCATCTCGATCAGCGCCGCAGAGGTGGATCGTTTAAATATCCTGCAGGCGACCTACCAGGCCATGCGATTGGCGCTGGCGGGACTGTCACCGGCGCCCACCCAAGCCTTTATCGATGGCAATCGAGTGCCCCCTGGACTCGATATTCCCGCCCAGGCCATTGTCAAAGGCGATCAACTCAAGGCGTCGATTTCCGCGGCATCGATTATCGCAAAAGTCGCCCGCGACCAGTGGTGTTTCGAGTACCATGGTCGCCATCCACAGTACGGCTTTGATCAGCACAAGGGGTATCCCACCGCGCTGCATCTGCAGCGGTTGCGCGAATATGGCCCCACGCCAGAACACCGCCGTAGCTTCAAACCCGTCGCACAACTTGCTTTGCTTTGAGGCCTTCATGAGTTTCGTTCACCTACGCGTCCATTCCGATTACTCACTCAGCGATGGCCTGTGTCGAGTCAAAAAGCTACCCGGTCTAGTCGCCGAGCGCGGCATGCCCGCGGTGGCGTTGACGGACCAATCCAACCTATTCGCGATGGTCAAGTTTTATCGCGGCTGTTTGAATCAAGGGGTTCAGCCGATCATTGGCGCCGACATTTGGTGGGGCGATTCGCACGAGAGCGCAACTCCTCTGACGCTGTTGGTGCAAAATCAGGCCGGCTACTTGCGGCTATCCGAATGGTTGTCCGATGGCTTTCTAAAGCACCAAAAGGACGGCAAAGCGCTTATTCAGACGCATCATTTAGAGTCAGGCACCGAGGGGTTGATTGCGCTGTCTGGCGGACTGCAGGGTGCGATTGGCCAGGCCTTGTTAAAAAATGATCTGGTAGACGCCCAGGGTATTGCCTCGCAATTGATGCAGTGGTTCCCGCAGCGCTTGTATCTTGAGGTTTCCCGATGTGGCCGTAGCCATGAAGAAACCGTTTTGCATGCGACCGTCGCTTTGGCCGACCAGATGCAGATCCCCTTGGTGGCGACCAATGACGTGCGCTTTCCCGATCAGGATGCGTTCGAGGCCCACGAGACCCGCGTCTGTATTGCCTCTAGCTACACCCTAGATGATACCCGTCGGGTGCGTCAGTACTCAGATCAGCAGTACCTAAAGTCGGCCGAGGAGATGTGCGAGCTGTTCTCAGATCTGCCGGATGCCATTGAGAACACCCTCAACATTGCTAAGCGCATCGCCTTTCAGCCGAAATTGGGGACCTATTTCTTGCCGGAATATCCCATTCCTGAAGGCAAGACCATGGACGTATTTTTTCGAGAGCTCTCGCACCAGGGCCTGGATGAGCGTCTGGCAAAGATTCTGCCCCAGGACGCCGAAGCGGCTGCGGCCATGCAAGCGACCTATCGCGAGCGTTTAGATTTTGAAGTCGATGTGATCCTGCAGATGGGGTTTCCTGGCTACTTCCTGATCGTGATGGACTTCATCAACTGGGCCAAGAATAACGGTGTGCCAGTCGGCCCGGGCCGAGGTTCCGGTGCCGGTAGTGCGGTTGCCTGGGCCCTGCGGATTACCGATCTGGATCCGATCGAGTATGACCTACTGTTTGAGCGATTCCTAAACCCCGAGCGGGTTTCGATGCCTGACTTTGACGTCGACTTTTGCATGGTCGGCCGCGATCGTGTGATTGACTACGTGGCTCAGCGTTATGGCCGTAATGCTGTGTCCCAGATAATTACCTATGGCTCGATGGCGGCCAAGGCGGTGGTCCGTGACGTGGCCCGTGCCCAGGGCAAGGCCTACGCGGTGGGCGACAAGCTATCCAAGCTGATTCCTTTTGAAGTGGGTATGACGCTCGAGAAAGCGCTGGACGTCGAGCCTGGTCTTAACGAACTGATCGCGATGGACGAGGATGCTGCTGAGGTAATGGCAATGTCGCGCCAGCTTGAGGGCGTGGTGCGGGGTGTCGGTAAGCACGCCGGTGGGGTGGTGATTGCCCCCAGCAAGCTGACGGATTTTGTACCGGTTTATCAGCCAGAAGGTGACGATTCACCGGTTACCCAATTCGACAAAGACGATGTTGAATCCGCCGGTCTCGTAAAGTTTGACTTTCTGGGTCTCAGAACCCTGACCATCATTGATTGGGCGCTGGATATCATCAAGGGTCAGCCTGGCGTGACAGTGCCGGACATCGAGACCCTGCCGCTGGATGACCAGGCCACCTTCAAAATGCTGCAGCGGGCGGAAACCACGGCGGTATTCCAGTTAGAAAGCCGCGGCATGAAGGATTTGATCCGCCGTCTGCAGCCCAACAGTTTTGCTGACATCGTCGCCTTGGTTGCGTTGTATCGGCCGGGACCGTTGGAGTCGGGCATGGTTGATGACTACATCAACCGTAAGCACGGCCGTGAACCGGTGGTCTATCCCCATCCGGATTTGGAACCCATCCTAAAAGATACCAACGGGGTGATCCTGTATCAGGAACAGGTGATGCAGATCGCCCAGGTGCTGGCGCAGTACTCGCTGGGTAGTGCCGACCTGTTGCGTCGAGCCATGGGTAAAAAGAAGCCCGAGGAGATGCAAAAGCAACGGGTCATGTTCATGGAAGGTTCGGGCCAGCGGGGCGTCGATCCTGATTTGGCCGGTTCCATCTTTGATTTGATGGAAAAGTTCGCAGGCTACGGTTTTAACAAATCGCACAGTGCGGCGTATGCGCTGGTCTCGTACCAGACCGCCTGGCTCAAGGCCCACCATCCAGCGGCCTTTATGGCGGCGGTCATGTCTGCGGATATGGGCGATGTTGACAAGGTCGTGCCCCTGATCGAGGAAGCACGGGCGATGGGCATTGCGGTGAACCCGCCGGATGTTAACCAGGGCGCGCTGAAATTCACCGTCAATGCGGATGGTGCGGTGGTCTATGGCCTGGGTGCCCTGCGGGGATTGGGCGAAGGCCCGATTTCGGCAATTTTAGAGGCGCGTGAGCACGGCGCCTTCACCGATCTGTTCGATTTCTGCCGTCGAGTAGACGGCACCCGCGTCAACAAACGGGCCATCGAAGCGCTGATCAAAGCGGGCGCTTTTGATGCCCTCGGCGAGCCGCGTAGTTTGCTCTGGGGCGGTCTGGAAAATGCGATGGGGGCGGCTAGCCAGGCACGTCGTTCGCAGGCGGCGGGCATGGATGATTTGTTCGGTTTGGGTATGGATATGCCTGATCAGCCGCAAGCCGACCCCTACATAGATTGCCGCGGAGCGCGGGCCTGGAACGAGCGTGAGCGCCTGGGGCATGAAAAGGACACTCTGGGTCTGTATCTGACCGGCCACCCGATTGAGGCCCACCGTGATGAGCTGGCGAGCTTTAAGGTGACGGGGATCGGTAAGTTGCGCCCGAACCGTGACGCACGGCCACGCACGGGCGGTTTGATCATCGCGGTGCGAACGCTGCGCGACCGTAGTAACCGTCCGCTGTCCATCCTGACCCTGGATGATCGCACTGCGCGCTTCGAAGTCGTGGTCTCGGGCGATGTCCACGAGCAGGTTCGTGAAAAACTGGTGACCGATACCCTGGTGATCTGCGAGGGTCGTGTCAGTTTTGATGAACGAAATCAGACGAACAAGATGCAATGCGATAAACTGCTGACCCTGACCGAGGCGCGCAAAGCATTCGCCGACGCATTAGAGATCCGTTTGGATGCCGAACAGGTGCCGCCGGATTTCAAAAAGCGCCTCCAGCCGATTTTGTCGCCACACCGTGGTGGTGGATGCCCGGTGCAGTTCCGAATTACCGGACGCAGCGCGAGCGGGGTCGTGAAATTAGGGCAGGGCTGGGATGTCCACCCGACCGATGAATTGATGTTGCAGCTCGCCGAAGTCTTTGGCGACAAGCGAGTGCGACTGTGTAAAGAGGAGCCAGCTCAGTGAGCCTTGATGTA
The DNA here is from genome assembly GCA_049609265.1 of Litorivicinus sp. Classification (GTDB taxonomy): domain Bacteria; phylum Pseudomonadota; class Gammaproteobacteria; order Pseudomonadales; family Litorivicinaceae; genus Litorivicinus. The sequence goes on from JBMYYI010000021.1 coordinate 10,791, forward strand.
CTAGATTTCGAACAGCCAATCGCAGAGCTTCAAGCGAAGATTGACGAGCTGTCGAATGTCGGCCAGCTCAGTGACCTAAATATCGCCGAGGAAGTGGCGAACTTAGAAACCAAGCGTAATGCGTTAATTGAGCGGATCTTTTCCGATCTCAGCCCCTGGCAAACGGCCCAGATGGCGCGTCATCCCCAACGTCCCTACACCCTGGATTACATTGCAGGGGTGCTGGATGAATTTGACGAGTTGCATGGCGATCGTGCCTTCGCCGATGACCCGGCGTTGGTGGGAGGTATTGGCCGTCTGAACGATATTCCGGTGATGGTCATGGGTCACCAAAAAGGACGCGACGTCAAAGAAAAGGTACGCCGCAATTTTGGTATGCCGCGCCCGGAGGGATACCGCAAGGCGCAACGCCTGATGCAGATGGCTGAACGTTTCAAAATGCCGGTATTAACCTTTATCGATACGCCCGGTGCTTACCCCGGGATCGATGCCGAGGAGCGCGGTCAGTCCGAGGCTATCGCGGCCAGTATTGCAATGATGTCACGCTTAAAAGTGCCGGTGATTTCTACCGTGACTGGCGAAGGTGGATCCGGTGGCGCTTTGGCCATTGGGGTTTGCGATCAGTTGTTTATGCTGCAGTACTCTACTTATTCGGTTATCAGTCCCGAGGGTTGCGCCTCGATTCTATGGAAAACGGCAGAGCGAGCCAGTGACGCAGCCGAGGCCATGGGCATCACTGCGAAGCGTCTTAAGGAGCTAGGGTTGGTGGATGAAGTCTTGCCAGAGCCCCTAGGTGGGGCGCATCGCAATCCGCAGCAAATGTTCAGCGATGTGAAGGGCAAGATTGTCGCCCAAATTGATCGACTGCAGCAGTTGGATACCGACAGTCTGTTGGATCAACGTTATCACCGCCTGATGAGTTATGGCGCGATTGGCTGATCCCTATCGGTCGGTCGAAGAGGCGATTCGGGGCTGCTCGAATCGCCTTTTTATTGCCTATTCAGGGGGCTCGGATTCCGAGTATCTGTTGCAGCTTGTGGCCCAGATTGATCACCCCAATGCCGTGATCTGTCACTTCAACCATGCTTGGAGTGAACTCAGCGAGCAATGGGAGTTACAAGCCCGGGCGCGTGCGCAGTCACTTAGGATGCCGATCGTAGTCGGTAGGGATCCTGCGCCGACACACTCTGAGGAAGGGGCCCGCCAAGCCCGCTATACCTGGTTTGAATCGCTGTTAGACCCCGGCGACGTGCTGTTGTTGGCCCATCATGCTCAGGATCAACTGGAAACGCGCTGGATGCGGTTGACTCAGTCTCGTCCACCGCGGGGAATGCCGGTCACTCGGCGGTTAGGGCAGGGCAGGCTCGTACGGCCTTTGCTGGAGCATCAGGTGCAGCACAACCCGGATGCGGTTCAGGACCCTGCCAATCGGGATGCCCGTTATCGTCGTGTTCAGGTGCGACAGGTCATGGCTCAGTCGCCATCGTCATTGATCGCGACGCTCGCCAGAGTCGGGCGCTTGTATGACCGGCTGGAGGCGCTAGTGCATCAACACCTGCCGGCATCTGGGCGCTATCGTTTAGATTTAAGCCTGTCGCAGGCTTCGCAGATTCACGCCATCAATGCTTGGGTCTGGAAAACCGCGCGTCTGCCGGGACCCCCGCAAGCGCGTATTCAAACGTTGTTGCGCCAGATTCCGCCGACTCCAGATCGGCAGCCGGCGATCCAATGGGATACGCCCTGGGGTCGAGTGGCCCTGCGCTTTTACCGTCAGGATTTGTACTTGGAGCCGGCCGTTTGGAGCGCGCCATTGCCCCGGGGGGATTGGCGACCTATTGGTGTCGGTGAGCGAGCCAGGTTGCATGCTCGTGAGATCCCGCCCTGGCATCGCGCTTGGGTTTGGCAGCATATCAACGAGCCCAATCGGATTCGTTGGTGGTATCCGAAAGTTGCAGATCAGGGCAATATTTCACTGGAGTATATCGAGCTAAACGACTAATCTATCCGCCCGTCCACAAGGCCATTCTTTCGGCCAAATTTCTATCCCAGGAGGGGCGGCGTGACCCGATATATTTTCGTAACCGGCGGTGTAGTGTCTTCACTAGGCAAAGGCATCGCAGCGGCTTCACTAGGTGCATTACTCGAGGCTCGCGGTCTAAGCGTCACGATTCTAAAACTGGATCCTTACATCAACGTCGACCCTGGCACCATGAGTCCGTTCCAGCACGGCGAGGTCTATGTGACCGATGACGGCGCAGAGACCGATTTGGATTTGGGCCACTACGAGCGGTTTGTCAGCATGCAGGCTCGCCAGTCCAATAACTTCACGACGGGTCGTATTTACCAGGATGTCCTGCGCAAGGAGCGCCGCGGTGATTACCTTGGTGCGACCGTACAGGTGATTCCGCACGTCACAGACGCGATCAAAGAGCGCGTGCTCGAGGGTGGTGAAGGCTTTGACGTTGCGATCGTCGAAGTGGGTGGTACGGTGGGTGATATCGAGTCACTACCTTTCTTGGAAAGTGTGCGCCAATTGCGTCAGGAGATGGGTGCTCAGCGCGCTATGCTGATTCACCTGACACTGGTCCCCTACATCGCGACCGCAGGCGAGACCAAAACCAAACCGACCCAGCACTCGGTCAAAGAGCTGCGTTCGATTGGCCTACAGCCCGACGTTCTGATTTGCCGTAGCGATCATGAGGTCGATCTTTCCAGCCGTCGTAAGATTGCATTGTTTACCAACGTTGAAGAGCGCGCTGTCATCAGCCTGCAAGATGCCGATAGCATCTACAAAATCCCGGGCATGCTACACGCCGAGGGTCTGGACAAATACGTCGTTGAAAAAATGCAGCTGCAGGCGGCTGAGGCGGATCTGTCGCAGTGGATCAGCGTGGTGGATGCGCACGTCAATCCTCAGCGTACGGTCACCATCGCGATGGTCGGCAAATACATGGATTTGTTAGAGGCGTACAAGAGCCTGATCGAGTCGATGACGCATGCGGGCATTCATAACCGGGCACGGGTCAAACTCAAGTACATCGATTCTGAAGATATCGAACGCAAGGGCACCGCTCAGCTAGCGGACGTGGATGCCATTTTGGTGCCTGGTGGCTTTGGTGAGCGCGGCGTGGAAGGCAAAATCGCGACCGTAAAGTATGCCCGTGAAAACAAGATTCCGTATTTGGGCATTTGCCTGGGCATGCAGGTCGCTGTGATCGAGTACGCCCGTCACGTTGCCGGCCTCAACGATGCGACCTCAACCGAATTCCGTGAGCACCCTGAGCACCCCGTGATCGCCCTGATCACTGAGTGGACCAACGATGAAGGTGAGCTGGAAGTGCGCAGCGCCGATGACGATTTGGGCGGCACTATGCGTCTGGGGGGGCAGGATTGCGCACTGACCCCGGGTACGGCGATTCATGCGGCCTACGGTCAGGACGTGATTCGTGAGCGCCATCGTCACCGCTGGGAATTCAACAACGGCTATCGCAAGCGCCTGTCCGATGCCGGTTTAATCTTGTCGGGTACCTCGATCGACGGCAACTTGGTCGAATGTGTTGAAGTGCCTGATCACCCATGGTTTGTCGGCGTTCAGTTCCACCCCGAATTTACGTCGAACCCGCGCGACGGCCACCCATTGTTTACGGCGTTTGTCGCTGCTGCCATTGGCCATCAGGAAAACAAATGAAACCGATCAAAATTGGTGAACTCACCTGTGCAAACGATCTGCCTTTCGTGCTGTTTGGTGGCATGAACGTGTTGGAATCCGAGGGCCTTGCGATGGAAGTCGCGGCCGCCTACCAGGACGTGACTGAAAAGTTAGGCATTCCCTGGGTCTTCAAGGCCAGTTTTGACAAGGCCAACCGATCGAGTCTGAATAGCTTTCGTGGCCCGGGTCTGGACAAAGGTTTAGAGATCCTGGCACGGATCAAAGAAGGCTTTGGTGTGCCGATCATTACCGATGTGCACGAACCCGAGCAAGCTGCCCCGGCGGCCGAAGTCGCAGACGTGATTCAACTGCCCGCCTTTTTGTCGCGTCAAACCGATTTGGTGCAGGCGATGGCAAAGACCGGTGCGGTGATTAACATCAAAAAAGCTCAGTTTTTGGCCGCCCATGAGATGCGCCACATTCTGAACAAATGCATTGAGGCCGGTAACGATCAGCTGATGCTGTGCGAGCGTGGCACCATGTTCGGCTACAACAACCTAGTGGTCGATACCCTCGCATTCGGCGAGATGAAAGCCTTTGAATATCCCGTGATCTTTGACGTAACCCACGCGCTACAACGCCCAGGCGCCCGCAGCGACAGCGCTGATGGCCGCCGTCAGCAGGTCTTGGAGTTGGGCCGCGCGGGGATGAGTCAGGGCATCGCCGGCTTGTTCCTAGAGAGCCATCCAGATCCAGACAATGCTAAGTGCGATGGCCCCTGTGCGTTACCGTTGGATCAGCTCGAACCTTTCTTGGCCCAGATGAAAGCATTTGATGCGCTGGCCAAATCTCTTCCCGATTTAGACATTCAGTAATTAAAGGACTGCACACTTCATGAGTACGATCGTATCAATCCAAGCCCGCGAAATTTTGGACTCGCGCGGCAACCCCACTGTTGAAGCGGATGTGACCTTGGCTGACGGCAGCTTTGGTACCGCAGCAGCTCCCAGCGGCGCTTCAACCGGTTCGCGCGAAGCGTTGGAGCTACGCGATGGCGACAAGGCTCGTTATCTAGGCAAGGGTACTCTGAAGGCGGTCGCGGCCATCAATGATGCGATTGCCAAAGCGCTGGTGGGTCAGAATGCATTGGATCAGCGTGCGATCGATCAGATCATGATCGACTTGGACGGTACCGAGAACAAAGAAGTGCTCGGCGCCAACGCTATTCTGGCCGTGTCATTGGCCAACGCCAAGGCCGCTGCCGCCAGCAAGGGTGTAGAACTTTACGCACACATTGCTGACCTCAACGGCACCTCGGGTCAGTACTCTATGCCGGTTCCCATGATGAATATCATCAATGGCGGTGAACACGCCGACAATAACGTAGATATTCAAGAATTCATGGTTCAGCCCGTAGGCTTTGACAGCTTCCCCGAAGCACTGCGCTGCGGCACCGAGATTTTCCATGCGCTGAAAAAAGTGCTCAACGGTTTGGGGCTGAATACGGCGGTTGGTGATGAAGGCGGCTTTGCCCCGGATCTGAAGTCCAACGAGCAGGCATTGGAAGTGATCGCGCAGGCGGTATCCGATGCCGGTTACACCTTGGGCACTGACGTGACTTTGGCCTTGGACTGCGCATCCAGCGAATTTTATAAGAACGGCCAATACGACTTGGCTGGCGAAGGTCAGGTCTTCGACGCTGCAGGCTTCACCGGTTATCTGGCCGGTTTGACGGAACGTTTCCCGATTGTCTCGATTGAAGATGGTATGGATGAAAGCGACTGGGATGGCTGGAAAACCCTGACCGATCGTTTGGGCGACAAGGTCCAACTGGTCGGCGACGACTTGTTCGTGACGAACACCAAAATTTTGGCCCGGGGTATCGAGCAGCGCATCGGCAACTCGATCCTGATTAAGTTCAACCAGATCGGTTCGTTGTCTGAAACGCTGGACGCCATCGCTATGGCCAAAGACGCAGGCTTTACCGCCGTCATCAGCCACCGTAGTGGTGAAACCGAAGATACAACGATCGCCGACTTGGCGGTGGGTACCGCGGCCGGTCAGATCAAAACCGGTTCGGCCAGTCGTAGTGACCGTGTTGCCAAGTACAATCGGTTATTGCGCATCGCGTCTCAGCTAGGCGACGCCGCTATCTACCGTGGCCGCGCGGAAATCAAAGGGCAGTAATTTTTGCGCTCTTGGGTTTGGGCAGTTTTGTTAGCGGTCTTTGGGCTGCTGCAATACAAACTGTGGATGGGGCAGGGCGGGCTGTTAGAACAGTCCGAGCTGCGCCGTCAAATCCAAGCCCAGGCACAAATCATCCAAACCCTGCGTCAGGAAAATGAGGTCCTCCAATCCGAAGTGATTGCACTGTCCTCAGACGCCGGACTTGAAGAGGCAGCCCGCCTCAATCTGGGGGCTAAACGCCCGGATGAAACCTACATTCGAGTGGCACCTTGAAGTTTTGGTGCGTGATTCCGGCCGCAGGCCGCGGCACTCGCTTTGGGGGGGATCACCCCAAACAGTTCTGTCTGCTACAGGGTCAGTCCGTGTTGACCCAAACCGTGTCGCGATTTTTGCCGCACCCCGATCTGGCAGGCATTCAATTAGTGCTTCCACCCGGTATGGCCGCGCCGGACGACTTGCCTGATGATCCGCGTATTCAATTCAGCCAAGGCGGCGCTAGTCGCCGTGATTCAGTGCTGTCGGGATGCCGCGATCTACTCAGCTCTAGGCAGGCGGCTCCGGCCGATCGGGTGCTGGTTCATGATGCCGCTCGGCCGTTGTTACCCAGGGCGGATCTTCAGGCGGTGCTAGAGCAGATGGCGCACAGCGCGGCTTATCTGGTCGCACCGGTTGCGGACACGCTGCGGGACCATGCCGGGCAGACCTTGGATCGAGATCAGATCTGGCGAGTGCTGACACCGCAGGGTGCGGGGCTGGGTCAATTGATTCAGGCACTGCAGTCCACTGAGGCAGAGCTGACAGATGAGGTGGCTTATCTTCAGCAGATTGGAGTCCAGGCGCAGGCCGTGCCTGGTAATCCAATCAATCAAAAAATTACTTGGCCTGCGGATTTGCGCTGGGCCAATAGCATGATTAACGAGTTGGACCCATGAGAATAGGTCAAGGATACGATGTTCATCAGTTAGCGCCGGGCGAGGGACTCCCCCTGGGCGGCGTTTGGGTGCCCTGTGAATTTTCATCAGTGGCTCACTCGGATGGTGATGTGTTGCTGCATGCGATCACAGATGCTTTGTTAGGTGCCCTAGGGCTGGGTGATATTGGGCATCATTTCCCAGACACCGATCCTGCCTATGCAGGGGCCGATTCACGGATGTTATTGCGTCATGCCTATGCACTGATCCGCGAGCGCGGGTACGTGCTGGGGAATCTGGATTGCACGGTGATTGCACAGGCCCCCAAGCTGGCAGGGCATATTCATGCAATGCGGGCATGCATTGCCCAGGATCTTGAGGTTCAAATCGATCAGGTCAGCGTGAAAGCGACCACGACCGAAGGGTTAGGTTTTACCGGCCGAAAAGAAGGCATTGCGGCTCAGGCGATTGTCCTGCTGCATGGTTGATCCGCGCCGACCCTATTTCCCTGGGCCTTCGTTGGGGCACGGCCTGATCAAGCAACAGCCTGAAGACTTTGTGGTGACCGAGCAATTGGGATTCGAACCCAGCGGTCGCGGCGAGCATTTGTTTTTCTGGATCGAAAAACGTGGGATCAGCACCCATGATGTAGCCGCGGAGCTGGCCGAACTCTTGAACCTGCCGCGCCGTGCGATTGGCTATAGCGGTCGAAAAGATAAACACGCCCTGTGCTATCAGTGGTTTAGTGCTCACCGCCCCGGTATCGATCGGCCCCGTCTGCTGCCCCAGTCGCATTGGCAGGTTTTGCAGGTCACTCGTAATACCCGACACCTGAAAGTCGGGACGCATCAGGCGAATGATTTTGACCTGTGGATTCGCAAGGCTGAGGTGGATCCAGATGCCCTTCATACACGCTTTGAACAGCTCGAACGTGATGGCGTGCCGAACTATTTCGGTCGGCAGCGATTTGGGCTTGATAACCTGGAGCGCGCGTTGCGTGGCGGTCAGGATGAGATGGCACTGGCTGCCGCGCGCAGTGCGCTGTTTAACCGGATGCTGGAGCAGCGGGTGCGTTCAGGTGAGTGGTTGAGCATGCCAGCTGGCGAGCCCTGGTTGCGCCGTACCGGCAATGGTTGGGTGATGCAGCCGACACCCGATCAGTTAGTTGACCCCTGCCTTCCACTATTTGGACCGACCCCGGGTGTTGATCCGCAGCGTCAACAAGCTTGGCAGCATGAGTTTAAACAACATGCAGATTTAGTCGCGGTGCTTGCTCAACATTCATGGCAGCCACATCGGCGACGCAGTCGCCTGTTGCCCAGCCACACCCAGCTTGAGATTCATCCACAAGGGATTAGGATACGGGCTCGCTTGCCTGCGGGCGCCTTTATGACCACGGTACTGGATGCCTTACTAGAGACCCACGATGCGCATACTGATTAGCAACGACGATGGTGTTCATTCCCCCGGGCTGGCCACGCTAGCGCAAACGCTGGCGACTGAACACGAGGTACTGGTCGTGGCCCCGGATCGTGATCACTCCGGCGCCTCAAATTCGCTGACCCTGACCCGCCCATTGACCCTGGATCGTTTAGAGAATGGCTATTACCGCTGCGATGGCACGCCGACCGATTGCGTGCACCTGGGTCTTCGTATGTTTCGTGATCATGCGCCTGATTTAGTCGTGTCGGGGATTAATCTGGGCCCGAACTTAGGTGACGACACCCTGTATTCCGGCACCGTGGCCGCCGCGATGGAAGGGCGCTATTTGGATCTGCCTGCCTTGGCGGTCTCGTTAGAACGCAGCGATCAGTGGTATTTCGATACCGCGGCTGATTTGGCCTTAGGCCTGTTACGGTGCTGGGATCAATTGCCCGCTGGCCGGGTCATGAATCTGAATGTTCCGGGTATGCCGCGAGATCAAATTCAGGGCATTCTGCCCACCCGTTTAGGGCACCGAACCATGGGTGCGGACCCTATTGCGGCGCCGGATCCCCGGGGCAAAGAGCGCCTGTGGTTGAATCTGGCAGGTCAGGCGCAGGACCGCGCTCAAGGTACCGACTTTTGGGCGATCGAGCATGGCTTTGCGTCACTGACACCGGTACAACCGGACATGACAGACCACCGGCTGATGGAGCAACTGACCCAATGGTGCCCCTGAGTCGAGATGCCAATACCGAGGCTCGGCATCGTTTAGTGCTGGCCCTCAAAACCCAGGGTTGCGACGAGCGCGTGGCCGAGGCGTTTTGGCAGGTCAAACGACATCACTATATCGAGCCTGCGCTGGCATTTAGGGCCTATGAAGACGTCACGTTGCCGATTGGCTTTCAGCAGACGTTATCGCGACCCAGTGTGGTGGCCCATCAGCTCAGTGAGATGGTTAAACAACGTAAACGGCTCAGGTATGTACTTGAGATCGGAACGGGCTCGGGCTATCAGACAGCCTTGCTCACGCGGCTATGTACCCGGGTCTACAGCGTGGAGCGATTGGGCGGTTTGCATCAAATCGCGGCCCAGCGTTTGGGCGCTGAGGGCTATCGTAACTATCGCTTGCGTCTGGGCGATGGCTTTGAGGGATGGCCGCAGGCAGGTCCGTTTGATGCCATCATCGCGGCCGCATCGCCCAAACAGGTCCCGCAAACCTGGATCGATCAGTTGGCGGTGGGCGGTGTGTTAATCATGCCACTGGATCTGGGCCACCGGCAGATCATGATCCGCGTCGACAAAACCGCTGAGGGTATCGAGCAAACACAAATTGCCGAAGCCAGCTTCGTGCCTTGTCTCCCTGGAGTGCGCGGATGATTCGCACCTTTTTAAAGGGGTTATTGATGGGGGCCGCGGATGCGGTTCCTGGGGTATCCGGCGGTACCATTGCATTTATCACCGGTATCTATGACCGCCTGATCGGGCTGATTGCCCGGGTCGGGCCCCAATTGTGGATGCGCTGGAGACAGCAGGGCGTGGCCGGTTTGCTAGATGCGGCCGATTGGCGTTTCTCGGTCCCGCTCGTACTGGGGATTGGCACGGGAATCCTGTTGGTGTCTGGCTTGGTGTTGCAGGCGCTGGATGCGATGCCTGCGCTGATCTGGAGCCTCTTTTTGGGACTGGTGTTGGCGGCGGTTCCAATTGTTGTGCGCGAAGCCAATGTGCGCAGTCAATGGATCTGGGGTCTATTGGGGTTTGCTGGATCCGCCAGTGTGGGTCTGTTTTCCCTCGCGCTGCCCGCATCCACCTTAGGCGTCGCCGTGGGTGGGTTTATTGCCTTATCTGCGATGATTTTGCCGGGCATTTCTGGCTCGTTTTTGCTGCTGGTATTCGGGCTGTACGAGACGGTATTCGGGGCTATTCATGCGCTCGACTTTTCAGTGATTCTGCCTTTTGCCCTAGGGGGCGTAGTGGGCCTGGCGAGTATGGCTCGCCTGCTGCAGGTGCTATTCACACGCTACCCCGGTCCCGTACGATTGTGCTTGGCGGGGCTGATGTTGGGCTCGGCCGCACAGCTATGGCCGTTCCAATACGCGGACTTTAATACGGCCAATATGTTTTGGGCGTTGCTTGGATTTTGTTTAGGTGGAGGGTGTCTGTGGGCAGTCGATCGTTTGTCACGGGACTAGTTGTGGTCGTGTTGGGAGGGTGCGCCAGTTACAGTGCGCCGCTGTCTGACAAGTCACGGGCGGTTGAGAAAACTGAAGTCACGTCGCGAATGACGCCCGGCTCTGTTGAGGGCGGTATTCCCAAGGGGACGCGGTATTCTGTGCAACGGGGCGACACCCTGTATGGCATTGCTTTTCGATTTGAATTGGATCCCGAGGGGCTGGCAGCCGCCAACCGGATCGCACCCTTTGCGACGCTCAATCCCGGTCAAACCTTAACGCTGGCCGAGGCCAAACCACCCAAACGCCCCATCAGCACGCCCGCTGCCGCGGCGCCCAAAGCCGCGCCACAGCCCAAGTCGGCCCCCGCGCGTACCGCCGCAGCTAGCACCGCAGCGGGTCCCTTGCAGTGGCAGTGGCCGGTCGATGGCAAGGTCCTTAGTGGTTTCTCGTCAAAGCAACGATTCAGTCGTAGTGTCCGTTTAGACGGCCAGCGCGGTGAACCGGTCAAAGCCGCGGCGGCGGGTCGAGTGGTCTATGCCGGTGACGGCCTAGTGGGGTTGGGTAATCTAGTTCTGATCCGTCATAACGAGACCTGGCTGTCCGCCTATGGACACAACGAAACCTTGGACGTTCAGGTCAATCAAACCGTCGCAGCCGGCCAGACCATTGCCCGGTTGGGCGCCACCGGCACCGATCGCCCCAAGCTGCATTTCGAGATACGCCGAGACGGCGAGCCCGTCGATCCTCTCAGCGTTTTACCCGGTCGCTAGACGTAGGTACTAGCATTAGACCTTGGGTCATGATTCTGTGACCTACCTCACGGTTATAGTCCTGATCGTCAGCTGGATAGCAGAAAGAATCTGAGCTAGCGACAAAAAAATGTCAGGCAGCTGGCACGTGGGTAGGACATGGGTCACAGACGCATTCCCCCCCTCGGTTTAGGGTCGACAACATCTGCCGATACCGAACAGGATGGCGTACACGAGGTGGTACCAATGGCAAAGACCGTAGAAAAGTTCGAAGGATCCGACGAGAGCGACTTAGACCTGACTCCGGAGCTCGATCAGCTCGATGTCGAGGCCGAAGTTGAGGTCAAAGAAGATGCGCGTTCACTGGATGCGACCCAGATGTACCTCAGCGAAATCGGCTTTTCGCCGCTGCTAACGCCCGAGGAAGAAGTCCACTTTGCCCGCTTGGCTCAAAAGGGTGATGAGGCGGGGCGCCGCCGCATGATCGAATCGAACCTGCGCCTGGTGGTCAAAATATCTCGTCGTTATTTGAATCGGGGATTGTCGTTACTGGACCTGGTTGAGGAGGGCAACCTAGGCCTGATCCGTGCGGTTGAAAAATTCGACCCAGAACGGGGCTTCCGCTTCTCGACCTATGCGACCTGGTGGATTCGTCAGTCGATCGAACGGGGCCTGATGAATCAGACACGCACCATTCGCCTGCCGATCCATGTCGTCAAAGAATTGAACGTGTATTTGCGCACTGCGCGCAAATTGGCACAGACACTGGATCACGAACCCACGGCCGAGGACATCGCAAACGAGTTGGACTGCAACGTCGACGATGTTCGCAAAATGCTCAAGCTGAATGAACGGGTGACGTCGATTGATACGCCGCTGGGCAATGATAGCGAGCGCAGCATTGTTGATACCGTGGCTGACTTGACTGAGCAGGATCCCTCAGAGCTTCTGCAGAATCAGGATCTGTCCCAGAATTTGGATCGTTGGTTGGGTGAGTTGTCCGAAAAACAACGAGAGGTCGTTTCTCGTCGTTTCGGTCTTCGTGGCTATCAGGCAGCAACGCTGGAGGATGTGGGCCGGGAGATTGGCCTGACCCGAGAGCGTGTGCGCCAGATCCAGGTGGATGCACTCAAGCGTTTACGAATCACACTTGAGCGCCATGGCCTGACGCCAGAGCAGGTCTTTCGCCCTTAACGCTCGAGCAGATCGTGCTTGGGCGTTTTGCCGTTCCACTCTTCAGCATCGGCGGGCGCATCTTTGCGCTCTGAGATATTGGGCCAAACCTCTGCCAGCTCGGCGTTGATCTCAATATAACGTTCTTGATCTGCCGGTAATTCGTCCTCGGACAGGATCGCCTCGGCTGGGCACTCGGGTTCACATAGCGCACAGTCGATGCATTCATCAGGATGAATCACCAAAAAGTTCGGCCCTTCGTAGAAGCAATCCACCGGGCAAACTTCAACGCAATCGGTGAACTTACATTTGATGCAGTTTTCGGTCACAACAAAGGTCATGCAGAGTCCTCAATAAATTTGCGCGCTAGTGTACCTAGTGCTCCGCGAAGGGTCACGACTTCGCTTGGTCGATTAAGTTATATAGATAATCCAAGGCTTGGCGCGGACTTAGATTGTCAACGTCAAGCGTGCGCAGCTCATCGACCCAGGCGGGTTCCTGTGCCACAACAGGTGTGGCGAATAAATCCGACTGATGCGGGTGGTGGGCACTGGACGCATTTTCCAACGACACCAGTTTTTGTTTAGCCGCTTGGATGACCTTGTTCGGAACCCCTGCCAGTTTGGCGACCTGTAGGCCATAGGATTGGCTGGCCGGCCCTTGTTTCACCTGGTGCATGAAAACAATGTCATCGCCGTGCTCGATCGCACTGAGATGCAGGTTGTGGATACCCGGCAGGGCATCCGGCAGCGTTGTCATCTCAAAGTAATGGGTAGCAAACAGAGTCAGTGCCCGCCGCTGACCCAGCTCCAGACAGGCCGACCAGGCCAGCGATAGGCCATCAAAGGTAGAGGTGCCACGTCCCACCTCGTCCATCAGCACCAGTGAATGTGCCGTGGCGTTGTTGAGGATGTTGGCGGTTTCGGTCATCTCAACCATAAAGGTTGAACGGCCGCCGGCCAGATCGTCAGCACTGCCGACCCGGGTCAAGATCTGATCACACAGACCCAGAGTTGCCGATGCCGCGGGTACCGGTGCCCCCATGTGCGCCAGCAACACAATCAAGGCGGTTTGACGCATAAAGGTCGATTTACCCCCCATGTTCGGGCCAGTAATGACTGCGCAGCTACGTTCAGGGGTCAGATTTAGGTCATTCGCTACAAAGCGCTCACCTACGGACGCTTCAACCACCGGGTGACGGCCACCTTCAATTTCAATACCTGGGGACTGGACGAGTTTGGGTAGCGCCCATCGCAGCGTTAAGCCGCGCTCGGCTAAGCAGGCCAGCGCGTCCAGCTCAGCTAGATGGTGCGCGGCCTGTTGTAATTCGCCCAATTGCGCCAGCAACGGTTCAAACAGGCGCTCGAACAATGCTTTTTCTAGCTGCTGCGCCCGGCTTTTGGCGGATACCGCTTTGTCTTCAAAGGTTTTCAGCTCGGGCGTGATAAATCGCTCGGCGTTTTTTAGCGTTTGTCGGCGTATATAGTGCTCAGGGGCCTGTTCGGCTTGTGACTTGGACAACTCGATGTAATAGCCGTGAACCCGGTTAAAACCCACTTTAAGCGTATTCAGTCCCGTGTCTTCGCGTTCGCGCTGCTCGATGATGGCGAGCTGTTCGCCGGCATCGGCGGACAGGTTTCGCAGCTCATCTAGATCCGCATCAAAGCCGGCTCGAATCACATTGCCATCACTCAGGCGGTGGGGCAGCTCGTCATTGAGCGCTCGGGCCAGTAGCTGGGCTAGCGACTCGAATCGAGTCAGGACTGCAATGCGCTGTTGAATCAGGTCGCTGGCACAGCTCTGGAGCCGCTGATACACCCCAGGTAAGGTGCCCAAGGCCAGCCCCAGTCGCCCCAAATCCTTGGGGCGCGCTGAACGTAAGGCCACCCGCGATAGGATACGTTCCATATCGCCTTGGGGTTTAAGCTCATCGCGCAGGGCGTCCAGATCAATGTCCGTCTGCAGGGTCGCAATCGCTAACTGGCGCTGCTCGATGCGCTTGAGGTCACACAGCGGCTGATGCAGCCAGGCCGCAAGCCGGCGCGTCCCCATCGGATTAACCGTGGTGTCCAGTACCGACATCAGCGTGCCATCTTTACCGCCGCGTAGGTTTTGTGTCAGTTCCAAATCCTGGCGAGCGCTGGGGTCTAGTTGCAAATAATCGGATAAATGCACGCGGCTGAGAGTCGCCACGTGCTGAATGTCATCGCGCAGACGATCCAGCGCGTACTGCAACAGGGCGCCGGCGGCACGAATGCCGGGCTCGTTGGCCTGAAAGCCAAAGCCGCTAAGGTCCTGAGTGCCAAAATGCTTGCACAACACGGCCTGCGCCGAAGTGGGATCAAAGTGCCAGCCCGGTATGGCTTGGCCCTGATAGGCCTCGTTTTGTTCTGGATGCAGCAATTCCGCAGGATTCAGGCGAGCCAGCTCACTGGTTAATTGACTTTCAGTCAGTTTCGGAACGCATTCAAAGCGTCCAGATGCGACGTCCATGGCCGCCAAGCCACTGTGATCACCATCCGGATAGACGCAAACCAACCAGGCAATTCGATCGGACGGCACCAGGGCCTCATCGGACAGGGTGCCGGGGGTCAGGACTCGGGTGACCTTGCGTTCAACCGGCCCTTTTGAGGTGGCGGGATCACCAATTTGTTCACACACCGCGACGGACTCACCCGCCGCCAATAGCCGTGCTAGGTAACCTTCGGCGCTGTGGTGCGGAATGCCAGCCATGGGAATGGGTTCGCCACCGCTGTGACCGCGAGCAGTCAGTGTGATGTCTAATAAACGGGCAGCCTTGGCCGCGTCGTCAAAAAACAACTCATAAAAGTCGCCCATGCGATAAAAGACAAGGACGTCAGGAAATTCAGATTTGATTGCCAGGTACTGGCGCATCATTGGGGTTTGGCTCATGCCGGAATGCTAACCGTTCAGGCCAGCCAATTCGACGCCTATTCGGGATTTAGTGCCATCTCGATGTATTGGCGAATCTCGCCTTCGCTGCAATACCAGCTTTGGCCCCGGTCGGCCGGCCGAATTTGCAACAGGATCTGGCAGCAGAGGTCGTCCAGGCGAGCCTGCTCATGACGGGCATGGGTCATCGTGCGAGAAAACTCATCTAGGGAGTTCATCAGCAGATGCGAGTCGCTTTGGCCAAAAGTGCGCTCCCAAGCCGTGACGGACTTTTGCAGCAGATCATGCCACTGGGCCAGATCGGGATCTCCGTGGACCATGGCGAAGTGCACGAGTTGGTTGACTAGAGCGTCATCCTCGATGCCCTGGCACAGAGGCAGTGAACGCATTTGGTGGAATAGCCCTGCGATCCGTCCCAGGCGTATGACGGCCTCGTCGGTTGGGATGTCATTGCGGTGGGCAAAAACTTCAGCGGTGGTCATACAAGCTCCTAATGAGGCTCTACTATAAGCCGATTTTTCCTGCTGTATAGTGATTCAGACGCAATTAAAAGGGAAAGAACGATGTCCATGCAGTGGGCTGATCTGATGTTACAAAAAGGCTTAACCTTGGCCTGCGCAGAAAGTTGTACGGGTGGTGGTTTGTCGGCGCAGATTACCGATGTGGCTGGTATCAGTGCGGTGTTCCAGGGTGGCTGTGTGACCTATTCCAATCAGGCAAAGACCGACTTGCTCGGTGTGCCTATGTCCATGATTCAAACCCACGGTGCGGTGTCCAGCGAGGTGGCCCAGGCCA
>JBMYYI010000022.1:0-24430 GCA_049609265.1 Litorivicinus sp.
GGTCGTACTCCCCAGCCAGCATGGTCTGATAGCGGTTTTCCATCTGCCAGGACTGCGCTGCCCCTTTGCTGATGACTTCAATCACCGCCTCACCGTCCAAACCCGCCGCATTGGCGAAACTTAGACCCTCAGCCAAGCCCTGCAGCACGCCGGCGATACAAATCTGATTCACCATTTTGGTTAATTGACCTGAACCCGCCGCTCCCATCAATCGACACTGTCGCGCATAGGCATCCATCACGGGCTGTGCTTGCTGGTAAGCCTGCAAGTCGCCTCCACACATGATGGTCAACGCGCCATTTTCAGCCCCGGCTTGACCGCCACTGACCGGCGCGTCAATCCAATGCAAGCCATGCGCGCGGCATAACGCGTCCATATCACGAGCGACCTGGGCGCTGGTGGTGGTGTGATCGACAATCACCGTACCCGGCTGAACAGCTACAACGACCTCGGCCATCCGCTGGCGCACATCGGCATCGTCGCCAACGCACAAGAACACCTGTTGGGCATCTGCCACCGCGGCGGCGACATCCGCGCAGGCCTGTCCTGTATGTTGCTCGGCCCACTGCTCGGCCTTGGTCGATGTGCGGTTATAAACACTGACTTGATGACCTGCTGCGGCTAAATGGCCGGCCATGGGATAGCCCATGACACCCAATCCGATAAACGCGACTTTCATTGTGAAATCCTTATGTTTTGCGCAGATCAGTGGATCTCACGCCGTTTAGGGTAGTGATCGCGCAGTCCGTCAAAGGCCTCGCGCAATGCCTGTTCAGTTTTGCCCTGCATGGCCTCTCTAAAGCGTCGGTCATCCTGACGTACGTCATACACCTGCTGCGCCTGCAATCGCCAATCCAGATCCGGCGTCTGCGGGGGCTTTTGTAGCAGTTTTTCAGCGACCTCACGGACACTGGGTCCTTGGAAGGGCACGCCGAGGTGGTCTGCCAAGCGGCGCGCAACAATTTGGGTACCTCGCAGTTTGCCTTCTAGAGCGTGACCGGCAATGTGTGGCGTCGCCAGCAACGCCTTGGGCCACAGGTCGGGCAAAATATTCGGCTCGTCCTCCCAGACATCCAACACCACTTGCGGGGCGTCGGGTTGATCCAGGCGCGCACTTAATGCGCGGTTATCCAACGCCGCACCACGCCCGGCAGATATCAGCAGTTGATGCGCCCCTAGGCGCGCGAACTCAGATGCGCCCAGTAGATGACGCGTGGGATGTTCACCCTCAGTGACCAGCGGCACGTGCACACTGATGACGTCACAACGCTGCAACAGCTCATCGAGATGACAGTGATCCGCCAGCTTGCCAGCGGCGAAACGCGGTGGGTCGTTGAGCAGTACTTTACCGCCCAATGCCGCCAGTCGTTGAGCCACAATCTGACCAATGCCGCCGACTCCGATCACCCCGCAGGTCAGGCCCTCCACCGGACGTTGGTTTTGCTGACTCCAATGAGCGAGCGAGGATTCAACGTAGTCTGCGACCGCCAGGGCATTGCAGCCCGGCGCATTGGTCCAGGTGATTCGGCGCAATGCTAAATAGGTCCGATCAATATGGTCATAACCAATGGTCGTGGTGCCGACAAACTTGATTCTCGAATCTGTAAGCAGTTCGGGTGTCACCCGAGTCACGGACCGAATGACCATCGCCTGACAATCGGCGACGTCGCGGGGCTGGGTATCGCGTCCGACCACGGGGACTAACTCGCCCAGTGGCGCGAGCCATTCCTCGGCGCCTAGAATTTTGGGGTCGATTGCGATCCGCGTCATGATGATGTCTCAAATCCAAGGCCCGCGTCAGGTATACTGCGCAGGCGAAAAATTAATCCAAGGTAACCCCATTTGAAATTACCCAGTGCAGGCGATCGTCAGGCATGGATTGCTGCTGACTACGCGTGGGCCTACGCCCTATCTGAAGCGTGGCAACAAGCCCGTGGTCCTTTGTTGGTCATTACTCCCGATAGTTCAACCGCCCAGCGGCTAGAACGGGAGATCGGATTCTTCGCCCCTCAGGCCCAATTACATGCCCTACCGGACTGGGAAACCCTACCATACGACAGCTTCTCGCCGCACGATGACATTGTCTCGGCGCGCTTGGGCACATTGGCGCGTATGCCATCGTTGACCGAGGGACTGATCATCGTGCCGGCCCAGGTGCTGGTGCAGCGTCTGGTGCCGAAAAGCTGGCTCGATGGCGCCGCGTTTTCCATGTCAGTCGGCGAGAAACTCGATTTGGAGGCCTTTCGCCGGCGTCTAGAAAAAGGCGGCTACCGACGGGTCGATACGGTTTACGAACACGGTGAGTATGCCGTGCGCGGCAACCTGCTGGATCTCTACCCAATGGGCAGCCAGCTACCCTACCGGGTCGATTTGTTCGATGACGAAATTGATACCCTGCGGGCATTCGACCCGGAAACCCAACGGACCATCAACAAAGTTGACGAGGTCCGAATGTTGCCGGCACGTGAGGCTGACCTCGATGACGCTGGGATTCGACGTTTCCGGGCTCAGTGGCATGAAACCTTCGACGGTAACCCGCGGGAATGCCCAGTCTACAATGACGTCTCCGACGGGTTACCGCCCAGCGGCGTTGAGTACTATCTGCCGCTGTTTTTTGATGGCCTCAGCACCCTGTTTGACTACCTGCCGCCCGCGGTACGCGCGATCAGTGTCGGCAATGTAGATCACGCCGTTGAAAAGTTTCTAGGCGACGTGAACGCCCGCTACCAGAACATGAAAAACGATCGCCTGCGCCCGTTGCTACCGCCAGAGCAGTTGTACCTGCGTAGCGAGGTGATCAATCACAATCTCAATCAAATGGGGCGTTTGTATATTGCGCCGCAGGCGCCTGGCAGCGCCGGCGTCAGCTCAGTAGCCGTAGACCCACTCCCTGACGTGGCGATTAACGCCCGGGCTCAGGTCCCCCTCAACGCGCTGTACCAGTTTATCGAACGCTTTGACGGCCAGGTCCTATTGGTCGCTGAATCCGCCGGCCGTCAGGCCAGCCTGCTCGAACGTCTGGATAATCAACATCAACCCAAGGCGGTCGCGACCCTACAGGGCCTGGGCCAGGAAAAACTGGCCATCGCCATCGGCGGACTGGATCAAGGCTTTATTGTTGATGGCCTTGCGATCGTGCCTGAGGCGGCCCTGATCGGCGGCGTCGTGCCGCAACGGCGACAGCGCAAAAAACACCCAATCGTCCCTGATCTGCAGGTACGCGACCTGTCCGAACTGAAAACCGGCGACCCGGTGGTGCATGTTGAACACGGCATCGGACGTTATAGCGGACTGCAAACCCTAACCGTTGAAAACGACACCCTTGAGTTTGTCACCCTGGAATATGCCGGCGGCTCAAAGCTGTATGTTCCCGTCGTCGATTTGGATCTGTTAGCGCGCTACGCCGGAGCGGATCCGGACAATGCGCCACATGACAAATTAGGCAGCGAGCGCTGGAGCAAAGCCCGCCGTAAAGCTGCCGAAGCCGTGCGTGACAAAGCGGCAGAGTTATTGGATATCTATGCGCGCCGGGCGGCCCGCCCGGGTAAATCCCATGCGCTGGATGAGCTGGAATACCAGCGTTTTTGCGATGCCTTTCCGTTTGAGACCACGCCCGATCAGCAAAGCGCTATTGATGCGGTGGTCGAGGACCTCAAGGCCCCTACCCCCATGGACCGGCTGGTCTGCGGTGATGTGGGCTTTGGCAAGACTGAAGTCGCCCTACGGGCCGCGTTTGTCGCCGTTCAGGCGGGATACCAGGTCGCAATCCTGGTGCCGACCACCTTGCTGGCCCAGCAGCACTGGGAAAACTTCCGAGACCGTTTCGCTGACTGGCCTGTGAATATCGAACTGCTATCTCGTTTCCGCAGCGCCAAGGAAACCCAGGGCGTGCTGGAAAAAGCCCAACTGGGCAGTCTGGATATCTTAGTCGGCACGCACAAACTGCTGTCGCGGGATCTGAAATTTAAAAACCTGGGATTGTTAATCGTCGATGAGGAACATCGCTTTGGCGTCACCCAAAAAGAAGCGATCAAATCCCTGCGCAGTGAAGTCGACATGCTGGCGATGACCGCCACCCCGATTCCTCGAACGCTGAACATGGCGATGTCAGGCTTGCGGGATTTGTCGATCATCGCAACGCCCCC
Organism: Litorivicinus sp.; assembly: GCA_049609265.1. Classification (GTDB taxonomy): domain Bacteria; phylum Pseudomonadota; class Gammaproteobacteria; order Pseudomonadales; family Litorivicinaceae; genus Litorivicinus. Next base: position 4,146 of record JBMYYI010000022.1, read on the forward strand.
CGCCCGCCGTTTATCGGTCAAAACCTTTATCAAGAGTTTTGATCTTCCGCTGATCAAAGAAGCGATCCTGCGTGAGCTGTTGCGCGGCGGACAGGTGTATTACCTGCACAACGACGTCAAAACCATTGAGCGCACGGCTGAGCGCCTGCGCGAACTGATTCCTGAAGCCCGGGTGGTCGTCGGCCACGGCCAAATGCGCGAACGGGAATTGGAATCCGTGATGAGCGACTTCTACCACAAACGCTTTAACGTGCTGGTGTGCTCGACGATTATCGAAACCGGTATTGATGTGCCCAACGCCAACACCATTTTAATCGACCGGGCGGATAAATTTGGTCTGGCCCAGCTTCACCAACTGCGCGGCCGGGTTGGCCGCAGCCATCACCAAGCCTATGCCTATCTGTTGACCCCCGACCCCAGCGCGCTCAGCAATGATGCCGTGAAGCGTCTGGAGGCCATCGGCATGGCGACCGATCTAGGGTCCGGCTTTATGCTGGCTAGCCAAGACCTAGAAATCCGCGGCGCCGGTGAGCTGCTAGGCGATCAACAGTCTGGCCAGATGCAAACCATTGGTTTTAGCCTGTACATGGAAATGCTGGAAGAGGCGGTCAACGCCATTCGCGAGGGCCGTGAACCTGCTCTGGAGAAGCCCCTGCGCAGCGGAGTCGAGATTGATCTCAAGGTAGCCGCACTGATTCCCGATGAGTTTCTACCCGACGTCCCAGCCCGTCTGGAGCTTTACAAACGAATCGCCAGTGCCAAGAGCGCAGAGCAACTCGAGGACATCCGCATTGAAATGGTCGATCGATTCGGCACGCTGCCCCAGCCCGTGTTGAACCTGATCCGCCAAGGACATCTGCGGGTTCGGGCCAAACAACTGGGGCTAGCGCGCATTAGCGCCGGCGACAAAGGTGGCAAGATCGAATTTGGTCCCAGCACTCCGGTGGAACCCATCAAACTGATTCAATTGGTACAACAACTGCCGATGCGGTACCGACTGGACGGTGCAGACGCGTTGAAAATCGTTCAGGATTGTCCCACCGAAGAAAGCCGCTTCGAATTATTGGATTCGTTGTTTGAGCTGATTGAACCGGACAAGGTCGCCTGATGAGAACGCTGCTAATCGCCCTGTTGTTTGCCCCCCTCGCCTGGGCCGAAACCCGCTTTTACGAGGTTGAGGTCTTGGTATTCCAACACACCAATGACCCATTGTCGGTTGAAGAAACGATTGAACGCGGCCTGCAGCCGATCGACCGTCCGACCCAAATGCTGGGGTTGGATGCCGACTTGGAAGAGGGATTTATCGTCCTGCAGCCCTATCCGGCCGAGCAGCGTCAACTCAATGAGCAGGCCATGACACTGCGCGCGCAGGGCAAGAACGTGTTGTTTCATGAGCGCTGGCTGCATGGCATGAAGCCGGCAGGCCAGGATCGTGCGGTGGCCATCATGGGTGGTCAAGACTTGGGATTTGGACGCGGATTCGAGCTGCAAGGCAGCATCGAATTTTCGATTGCGCGGTTTATTCAGGCGGACGTGGATCTGATTCACCAACGGATTTTGGATGGCTCAGCGCAAGGTCCTTACACGGCCCGGCTCAGCGAAACCCGCCGAGCCCGCAGTGGGGTGGTGCATTATCTCGACCACCCCATGTTCGGTGTGTTGATTAGCTACACTCGAACCGAGGACTCCTAGTCCTCGGCGACCGCGTAAATGCCGGGAGCGTTGCGCCAAAAACCTTTGTAATCCATCCCAGCGCCAAACAAAAAACGGTCCGGCGTATACAGACCCGTAAAGTCAGCCTTGGGCAGACGATCGCTGCGTCGATCATGAATCTTGTCGACCAATACTGCGGTCAGTACCTCAGCCGCACCCTCATCCTGACAATGGGCGCGCACGGCGGCCAACGTATGACCTTCATCCAAGATATCGTCGACCAGCAGGATCACTCGATCTTTTAGATCAAACTGCGGCTTGACCGACCATTCCAACTCGCCCCCACGTTCCTTGTCGCGGTAACGGCTGGCATGCACATAATCCACCTGCAAAGGAAAGGTCAATTTAGGCAGCAAACTGCCGCAGGTCACAATGCCACCCCGCATCACGCACAGGATCAGTGGCATCTTGTCGCCCAGTTTTTTGGTGATGTTGCTGGCCATCCGATCCAGACAGGCGTCGACTTCAGTTTGGGTGGCTAGGCAGTCGGCATCAGCCAACGCCTGGTTCATGGATTCAACGGTTTCCATTCGACTTGGGAGTCCTTGCTTAGGTGAACTGTGGTGGTGGGGAAGGCACACTCGCCGCCCGCATCCTCGATAATTTGCAGGATCCGCAACATCACGTCCTGCTTAATGCTGTGGTACTCAACCCACTGGGTGGTCTTGGTGAAGGTATACACAAAGAAATCCAATGAGCTGGGGCCAAACTTGTTCAGATTCACAATCAGGGTCTGACTGGTATCGATATCGGGGTGGGCACGCAGCATCGCCTCGACCGACTGAATGATACCGGAAATCCGAGTGCCATCCTCGTAACGCACACCGACGGTTTCGTAGATCCGACGGTTGGTCATGCGTGAGGGGTTCTCGACCGCAATCGACAAAAAGGTGGAATTGGGAACGTATAAGGGGCGCTTATCAAAGGTTCGGATACGGGTCAGGCGCCAGCCGATGTGCTCGACTGTCCCTTCGATGTCACGATCCGGCGAGCGAATCCAATCCCCGACTACAAAAGGCCGATCGGTATATATAAAGAATCCGCCAAAGAAGTTAGACAGCAAATCCTTGGCTGCAAAACCGACTGCGATACCGCCCACGCCCCCAAAGGCCAGCACGCCCGACAGGCTAAATCCAAAGGTCTGTAAAACAATCAAGGTCGCGGTGATAATCACCGCAATACGCAACAGCCGGCCAATCGCCTCGGCTGTGGTTCGGTCAATTCGTCCACTGCCCTTGGAGCCTGAGATCAACGCCTGTTCGTAATTACGTACTAGGCGGATAACGAACCAGGTAATCGAGAGCACGACTCCGGTCTCGCGGATGGGGTCCACCCAGTCGCCCAACTCACTGCCCAACAGCGCCACCTCAGCGGCGCTGGACAAACCCAGCACCCAGATCAGCGATCGTGCCGGCCCTAGTGCACTGACAACGGTGGCATGCCGATAGCCACCCGTTGCCTGCATGCGCTGCGACAACGAGATCAGCGAGCGGCGGACAAAAAAGCCCACCAGCAGAGTCACGACAATGACACCAAAGATCCAAGCCAAGGTTTTAGCGGCGTCTTGACTGATCGACAGCATCGTCAACCAAGGCTCCAGTGCGCTCCAAACTGATTGCACGATACATCCTCATATTTTCCGCGCACAGAGTAGCGTGCCTACCGAAAAACTGCATCCGCTACTGGCGTTTGATCCAGCCTGCGCATACCCTTGGGCAAACACTAAGACCAAGGAAATTCCCCACATGAAAGCCATGCTTTTGCGCGAATTTGGCGGCTCATTTGAGCTTGCGGATATCGAAAAACCTGCGGTTGGCCCAGGCCAGGTCCTGATCGAAGTTCATGCCAGCAGCGTCAACCCCATCGACACCAAAATTCGCGCCGGCGCGGTGCCTGCTGTCAGCCCTGAGCTACCCGGCGTATTGCACGGCGACGTCGCAGGCGTCGTAGCCGAACTCGGCGAAGGCGTTAGTGAGTTTGCCGTGGGCGATCGGGTTTACGGTGTTTGTGGCGGATTCAAAGGTCATGACGGGGCGCTTGCTCAATTCATGCGCGCGGACGCCAGCGCACTGGCTCTGATGCCCAAAAATCTAGACTTTGCCGAGGCCGCGGCGCTGCCCCTAGCCGCCTGTACCGCTTGGATTAGTTTGTTCGACAAAGGTGGCTTGCAGGCCGGTCAGCAAGTGCTCGTTCAGGGGGGAACCGGCGGCGTGGGTCACATCGCAGTGCAACTCGCGGCCGCGGCCGGCGCCGAGGTCACCGCAACCGTCAGCAGTGATGAAAAAGCCGAGTATGCCCGCCGCTTAGGCGCTAACCACACCCTGCGCTATGACCGCTGGGAAGACGAACAACCCGCCGCCGCCAAGCGCTGGGACTTGGTGCTTGACACCCCCGGTGGCAATAGCCTGAATCGCAGTATGGAAGCCTGCCGACCGATGGGCACGATCGTCGGCATCGCAGGGCGCAGTGATCACAACCTGGGTCTGTTACATACCCAGGAATTGACTCTGAAGTTCACTTTCCTGATCGCCTATTTCATACGCCCCGACAAGAACCGCGCAGAATTGGGTCAGATGCTGAGCAAAATGACTCGGATGGTTGAGCAAGGCACGCTCACACCCATGGTTGCCGAGAGTTTTCCGATGTCTCAGGTCAACCAGGCCCATGCCCGCCTAGAAGCGGGTGGTTTCATGGGCAAGATTGTCCTGACCGCCGACTTTGATTGATTAGGCGCACGCCTCGTCAATCAATTCGATCCAGTGTTTAACCGGGGTTTTGGCCCCGGTTTCAATATGCAGATGACAGCCAATGTTGGCGGTCGCAATGATGTCCGGCTGACCGGCTTCGAGTGCCTCGACCTTGCGGGATAACAACTGCTGTGACAACTCGGGCTGAGTAATCGAATAGGTACCGGCAGAGCCGCAGCACAGGTGGCTGTCCGCCACTGTCGTCAATGCAAAACCGGCCTCGCGTAAATAGCGTTCCGCCACGCCTACAATTTTCTGTCCGTGCTGCAAAGTACAGGGCGCATGAAACGCAACCTTCACCGGTTGCGCATCCAGATTCAGAGACTCCAGCGACTCACTGGCAAACACCTCGGTCATGTCCTTGCACAGCCCGGCAATCTTTTTAGCCTTTTCAGCATAGGCCGCATCACCTGCCAACAGATGACCGTACTCTTTGACCATCACACCGCAACCGCTGGCGGTAATCACGATCGACTCGCAGCCGGCCTCAACATAGGGCCACCAGGCGTCGATATTGGCACGCATGGCATCCAACCCACCCTCTTGGTCATTCAAGTGGTAGGCCACCGCGCCGCAGCACCCTGCCTTGGGAGCGATTTCTAAACTGATACCAATGCGATCCAAAACACGGGCAGCGGCGGCATTAACATTGGGCGTTGCACCGGGTTGGGCGCAGGCATCCAGCACCAACATCCGACGGTTGTGGCGCGCCGCAGGCCATACAGTCGATGGCTTCTTGGCCGGGATTTTCTTGCCTAACTTACCGGGAATCACGGGCTTAAACGCCTGCCCGACACGGAGCAACGACGTGAACAATGCTCGATTCGGCAACACCTTGATCAGCGCCTGGCGTGTCAGGTTTTCAACAAACCCACGCGGGGCCTCTTTTTCGACTAGGTGACGTCCGATATCCACCAGCTTGCCGTACTCAACCCCCGACGGGCAGGTGGTTTCGCAGGAGCGGCAGGTCAAACAGCGATCCAAGTGGGTTCGCGTCTTTTCAGTCACTTCGCCACCTTCCAGCATCTGCTTGATCAAATAGATGCGACCGCGGGGGCTGTCTAGCTCGTCACCCAGCACTTGGTAGGTGGGACAGGTTGCGGTGCAGAATCCGCAATGCACACACTTGCGCAGGATCGATTCGGCCTGCTGGCCCTCGGGCGTATTGGCGTATTTTTGAACGATACTGGTTTGCATGCTTAGAACTCGCGGTAAAAGCGAGACTGATTAAACAGTCCCTTAGGATCAAAACTGGATTTAATGCGCTGGTGTAACGCCGACATGGCCGGGCTCAACGGGTGGAATACCGATTCTGCCTGACCCCGATACAGGGTGGCGTGACCGCCGGCTTCGGCGACCTTGGCGCGCAACTCGGATTCGGACAAATCACCGACATACCAACGCTGGGCTCCCCCCCACTCGATCGCCGCATAGCTCAGGTCGCAGGGGGCTGTTTGCGGAAGGCTTAATCGCCACAGGACGTCACTTTCAGCCAAGGGCGCCGCTTTAAGCTCGGCTAGCGAGTCCCAGATCGCGTCATCGACACGCTCGCCAGGCAACTTAGCCGCGGCCGCTTCAACCGCACTGGCTGCGCCTGACAAGCGCACGTACGCTTTGTCATCCAGCCAGGCCGTGGCGCTGATCGGAAAAGGTTGACCCGCCCAGGTGTTGAACTGCTCGAGTGCATCGCTGGCACTGGCATCAAACCTCACCGTGACGCTCGCTTTGGGCAAAGGAAGGACCTTGAGGCTGACCTCGGTAATCACCCCTAAAGTGCCATGACTGGCCGTCATCAAACGAGATACATCGTAGCCCGCCACGTTTTTCATGACTTCACCGCCAAATCGAAGCGACTCACCGCGGCCGTTAATCATCCGAACGCCTAACATGTAGTCACGAGCGGCCCCGGTATAGGGACGCGCGGGCCCCGACACACCGGTTGCAATCGTGCCACCAATCGTCGCGTTTTCACCCAGTGCCGGTGGCTCAAACGCCAAACACTGGCCCTTGTCCGCCAGCGCTTGTTTGACCTCTGCCAGCGGGGTGCCTGCGCGAACTGTCATCACCAATTCAACCGGCTGGTAATTCACGATGCCTTGGTGTCCGGCGATCTCCAGGGCTTCGCCCACCAGGGGTTGGCCTAAAAAGTGTTTACTACCGCCGCCATGGATTGCCAGCGGGGTTTCGCTGTCATAGGCCGTTTTAATTTGATCGCAAAGGGATTGAGTCAGATCCTGGCCCATTAATAACGCTCCAATTCGGGATGTGGCAACTCGCCGTTGTGAACGTGCATGTGGCCAAATTCGGCGCAGCGGTTCAACGTCGGAATCGCTTTGCCTGGGTTCATCAATTCGTGTTCATCAAAGGCGTGCTTGAGTGCGTGGAACTGCTGTAATTCGGCACCGGGGAATTGCACACACATCTCGTGAATCTTCTCGACACCCACGCCATGCTCGCCGGTAATGGTTCCGCCATGCTCGACACAGGTGGTTAGGATTTCACTGCCATACTGAGCGGCTTTTTCCGCCTGCACCGGGTCGTTGCCGTCAAACATAATCAACGGATGCAGGTTGCCGTCGCCCGCGTGGAATACGTTGGCGCACTGCAGTCCGTACTTGCTTTGCATGTCAGAGATCTTTTGCAGCACCTCGGGCAATTCAGAGCGTGGGATGGTGCCGTCCATGCAGTAGTAATCCGGACTGATCTGCCCAACCGCAGGAAACGCAGACTTACGGCCCTTCCAAAATAGCTCTCGCTCGGCATCATCCCGGGCAACCTTGACCTCGACCGCGCCGGAGGTGTTAAGCACTTGAGTCACATGCTCAATATGCTCCTCGACCTCTTCAGGGGTACCGTCTACCTCGCACAGCAACAGGGCCTCAGCCCAAGTGGGGTAACCTGCGTTCAAGAAGTTCTCGGCAGCGGATAGGCTCAACTTATCCATCATCTCCAATCCGGCGGGAATAATGCCGGCCGCGATGATGTCGCCGACCGCGCGCCCTGCCGTGCCTAAATCGTCGAACGCGGCGCTGACTACCTTGGTCACCTGCGGCACCGGCAATAGCTTAAGCTTGGCTTCTACGACCACGCCTAGCATGCCCTCAGACCCCACCAACGCGGCCATCAAATCCAGACCCGGGGCATCCAATGAGGCGCCACCAAAGACCAGCTCTTCGCCATCTATGGTGATTACCGTCGCCTGCAATACGTTGTGAACGGTCAGGCCGTACTTTAGGCAATGCACGCCACCGGAGTTTTCGGCAATGTTGCCGCCAATCGAGCAAGCAATCTGGCTGGAGGGATCGGGGGCGTAGTAAAGACCGTGGGGCGCAACCGCCTGGGTGACCGCAGCATTACGAATGCCCGGTTGGACCGTAATGATGCGTGCCTTGGGATCGATATCGACGATGGCGTTCATCTTGGTCATCGACAGCAGCACCCCGCCTTCGTGCGGCATGGCGCCACCCGACAACCCGGTACCCGCACCCCGGGTGACTACCGGGATCGATTCCGCTTTACAGGCTCGCATGATTTGTTGCACTTGCGACTTGTTCGCCGGCAGAGCCACCACCATCGGCATACGACGATAGGGTGCGAGTCCGTCGGTCTCAAAGGGCGCAAGATCTTCGGTCGCGACCTTGAGCTGCTCGGGGGACAAAATCTGCTGCAGGCGCGGGACAATGCGGCGACGACGCTCTTCGATCGTCGCTTGGTCCAGCAAAGTGTTCGTCATGGCGTTCATAGCGGGCACCCAATTATTACGGTTATTAACCCGAATCTTAAATTGGTCTTACCAATTTCGCCAGCTCAACTTTGGAATTAGCCCCAACGGTTTGCCAGTGCCTCACCCCGGCGCAAACCGGCATACAGCCAGATCAGAACGTTAAACACTGGCACCAGCAGCCCCAACACCCACCAGCCGCTGTGGCCGATATCGTGCAGGCGACGAATAAACAAGGTCCAAGTCGGTACGATCAGGATGATCGAGAACACCGTAGACAGCCCCAACCAACCCGCCACCGCACTGGCTAAAAAGCTAAACAAATACCACCACCAGAACTCACTTCGGCTGGAACGGGTGTGAACCTCAAGAAAGCGACGAAAGCCGCTAATCACTGCTGATTTAAAATCCATAAACCAAGGCTACTACAGCGCAGCTCGCTATGCAGGCGACTCAACCGGGTAATGATCCGCGCCCAGTGCCTCGATATCCGCCAAATGATGCGTCACCAATATCAAGGTTTTGCCCTGGGACTGCAGAACCTTCAACGCCGACAATGCATCGGCACGACTGTTCTGATCCAATGCGCTAAAGGGTTCGTCCAACAAGATCAGCGGGCGTGGGCTGATCAGGCACCGTGCCAACGCGACCCGCTGCTGCTGGCCACCGGATAACGCGCCCGGCAGGCGGTTTTGTAACCCACCGATGCCCAGATCTTCAAAGGCCTGATCACGTTGTGCGACCTGCTCGGCCGTCGGCGCGCGATTGGGCGACAAGCCCAGATCGGCATTGGCAGCGGCACTTAGATGATCGAATAGATTATGCGATTGAAACAGCATACTGATGCCCCGCTGATTGGGGCTATACCCCAACCAGGATTCACCGGACCACAGAATTTGCCCACTTTGCGGAATTTCAAAACCGGCCAATAGATTAAGCAGGGTAGTCTTGCCGGCGCCCGACGGGCCCGTCACCACAAGAATACGCCCCGCGGGCAATTCAAAATCGAACCGAAACTCTGTCGTGGCATAACCAAAACGCAGCTCACTGACCTGTAACATTCGGACTCCTTGGTGAGGCCATCACAAACAAAAGCGCCAACACGGCCCACATCATCAGGGCCAACCCATAGGCATCACCCGTGCGATAGCTACCCAGCTTTTGGTACAGCAAATAAGGCAAGGTCACAAAGTCCTGTGAACCAAACAGCGCCACGACCCCAAAGTCACCCAGGCTCAGTCCAAAGGCGAACACCCAACACCAGCACAACAGGGCACGGTGTCTAGGCCAATGTACGCGACGCCAGCGAACCGGCCCACTCAAACCCAAACTGGCCATTAACCGATCCTGCGGATAACGGGCCAACGCTGGGATCAGGACCGTCAACATAAACGGCAAACACATCAGCGTATTCGATAGCCCAACCGCAGCCGCTGGATGCCCCCACCCCAATTCGCGAAACGCCAAAAACAAGGCAAGCGCCATCACCTGGGACGGAATTAAGAAGTACAGCACGCCGCTGAGTCCCCCGAGACGGGTCACGCCACCACGGGCCAGCCACCAACTCAACACCAATGCCAGGGACGCCGAGATCGCCGCAATCCACAGGCTGCTCCAAGCCGCCTGCCAAACAACCGGTTGGCTGACTAACGCCCACCAATCCAGGCGAAGTGCCCGCACGATCAGCGCCAGCATCGGGATTGCCCATAATGCTGATAACGCAAGCCAAACCACACTGCCCCAGGCCCGCACCTGACGCGCCTGAGGCCGGCCGAGGGACACGACCGCCGCACCCTGACGATTCAAAAACACCATCAGCGCCAGCAGACTGAGCATCTGTAGCCACGCCAAACTCACGGCACCGGCAATATCAAACTCCAGTGTAATCAGCTGATACAGCCGCACCTCTAGGGTTGCCCAGCGCGGTGAGCCCGATAGCACCAACACCACCGCAAACGAGGTAAAGCACAGTAAAAAAACCAGACCCCACTGACGACGAAGAGTCTCAGCCGCAAGCGGCCAAAACACTAGTTTAAAGCGACGCCAGGCCGACAAGCCCAACTGATCCGCTAAACGCTGCCGCTCAAGGGTGATTCCCTGAAATTGGGACTGCAGCTGCTGGGCGACCCAGGGTGCATTGATAAAAGCATGAGCAATCACTACCCCATCCAGCCCATACATCCATGTACCGCCACTAAATCCCAGCTGGGCCAATGCCCCTGAACGGCCATAGGCCGCAAGCAACATCAAGACCACCACCAAGGTGGGCATGATGGGTACGGTGTTGAGCAGTGCCCGCCACCACAGCGGCTGCCAACGAGACGCCGCATGATGCGCAGCGAAAGCCATCAGCAGCCCTAGCGCGCAGGCCACCGTGGCGCTCAAGCCCGCCTGCAAAGTAGAGCGCCAGAGCGGCGTCCACATCGACGCTGGCCACGCGGTGGGCCAGCCCAGCGAGCCCAGCAAACCGATGGCGAGGGCTATTAAAGCCCCCGCTACCAGATAGGCGCGCCTAACGGTAAAGCTCAACCGCCAAATACGCTAAAGAACTCATCCACGGCCTGCTTGCGAACGGCTTCGACCGCGACCGGATCGGCCAGGCGGAATGGCTGGGGACGAGCTTGCGCTTCAAATCCTTCGGGCAAGGGCAGGTCGATCACAGGATAGGCCCAGTTACCCGTGGGAATCGCCGACTGGAACCCTTCAGTCGTGATGAATTGCATAAAGCGATCCGCCAACTCAGGCTGGTTACTGGACTTCAAACGACCCGCAATTTCGATCTGACCTTGATGACCCTCGGCAAAAGAGGCCCAAGCAAACCGGTCGTCATTTTCAGCGATTCGGTGATAGGCCGGCGAAGTCGTATAAGACAACACCATTTCCGCTTCACCTTCCAAGAACAGGTTGTACGCCTCGCTCCAGCCTGCGGTCACCGTCAACACGCTATCCTGGATGTCACGCCAAAAGTCGACCGCCTGATCGCCATAGACAGATTTAACCCACAACACAAAGCCTAAACCCGGTGTCGAGGAGCGCGGATCCTGAATGACGAACTTCACGTCCTCAGGCAGCGAGCGTAATGCCTCTAGGCTGGCCGGCGGATTGGGCAAACGGTCCTTTTGGTAAACCATTGCAAAGATTGAATAGTCAAAGGGTACAAACTGGGTTTCGCTCCACTCGACCGGCAAACTGAGTACCGAGGGATCCCATTGCGGAGTCGCGAATAAACCGGTTGAGCGGGCCAACTCCATGGAGTTGGTATCCAGGCCCAAGATCACATCAGCCGGTGTGGAATCCCCTTCTAGCTGAACTTTGCGTAACAGGGCCAACGACGAATCTGCCGCGACGAATTTAAGGTCGCAATCACAAACGGCTTCAAAGGCTTGCTCGATTGCAGGCGCCGGGCCCCAATCCGCAGCAAAGGCGTCGTAGGTATAGACCGTCAGCTCCTGTGAGGCCATCACAGAACTCGACAGCAGGGTCATTAAAGATAAGGAAAGTTTTTTCATAGCTCGCTCCAGGTTAAAAAACCAAGGCGGCACGAGGCAGGACGCGATGTCTCCCTCCGCCAGCACAATCTGGTTCAGGTTCAATGGGTATGCTCTCAGCGCCGCATGGCGCACCCCAGACGCGGCAGATGTTACCCTGCTGGCTTATGCAGTCAATCGAATTTCACAGCCCCTGTTTGTTCATCGGTAACGCCGACATTACCGAACAGGAAAAACACTGGGTTGGTCAGTTCTCTGGCCCCATCGTTTGTGCCGACGGCGGCGCTCGACATTGCCAGGGGCGCACCCCAAATTTTGTCATTGGTGATGGCGATAGCTGGCGTGGCCACGGTGAAAACGTCATCGTGGACCCGGACCAAAACACCAATGATCTAGAAAAGTGTTTAATGCACGTGCAGGCGCCCAGTTATGTCGGCATCGGGTTTCTAGGGGGACGGTGGGACCATAGCCTAGCGAACTTGTCGCTAATGCTGCGCTACCCCAATCTGATATTGATGGACGCAATGCAATCGATTCAGGCCTGTCATGATCACTATCAAGGGCAACATGAACCTGGCGAGACGATCGGTATCATTCCAGCCGGCACCTGCGCGTTTAGCCTCAGCCGGGGGCTGAAATATCCATTAACGGGTCTGGAGTTGGCCCTGAGCGGTCAGGTTGGCTCGTCTAATTGCTGCACCGATCCCGACGTCGAAATTCGCGGCGAGGGTTCGTTTTGGCTCGTCAGCAACAGCCGAATTTACTCGAAACCTTGCTCAGAATAAGGTGCTGAAGTTCTAAGAACGTTGGGGATATAAGACATCCACTGGGTAAAGTTGAGTGGATCTACCCAGTCGATTTGGGATGCCTTATGGGGTTCGGCATTGAACGGCGTGCCACTAAATTGAGCTTTGAAAAACAAGTCGATGACGAATCGCTCTGGCGTTTTACGGTGCAGGGTATGCACCAGTTCAATGCTGGTGGCGTCGACTTCCACTCCGACTTCTTCGCGACACTCGCGCACCACACAATCTAATACAGACTCGCCCTCGTCAACGCCGCCGGCCGGCGGGCACCAAAGGCCATCCATATAGCCGGTATTTTGACGTTGGAGCGCAATAACCTTGCCGTTGCGCTCCAACCAAACGTAGACAGCGATGAAAGCTCGCTGCCTAGGGATGCCAGCCATCGACTATGCGTCGTCGGTAGGCATTTCTTCGGGCGATGACTCTTCAACAATCGGCGTTTTAGTCAGCAAACGACGGCGCAATTCGCCTTCAATTTCTTGAGCCATCTCGGGATGCTCGTCCAGGTAGGTACAGGCGTTGGCCTTGCCCTGTCCGATACGATCGCCTTTGTAGCTGTACCAGGCTCCGGCCTTGTCCACCAGGCCCTCTTTAACACCCCAATCGATCACTTCGCCCATACGGTAAATACCCTTGCCGTACATGATCTGGAATTCTGCCTGACGGAAAGGAGGTGAAACTTTGTTTTTCACAACTTTAACGCGGGTTTCGTTACCCACCACCTCGTCACCGTTTTTGATCGCGCCAATCCGACGGATGTCCAAGCGAACCGAAGAGTAGAATTTCAATGCGTTACCGCCGGTGGTCGTTTCGGGCGAGCCAAACATGACACCAATCTTCATACGAATCTGGTTGATGAAGATCACCATGCAATTGGAACGCTTGATGTTACCGGTGATTTTACGCAGAGCCTGACTCATCAATCGCGCCTGCAAGCCAACGTGGCTATCACCCATGTCACCCTCAATTTCTGCCCGAGGAGTCAAGGCCGCTACCGAGTCGATGACCAACAAATCCACCCCGCCCGAGCGCACCAACATGTCCGCAATTTCCAGGGCTTGCTCACCTGTGTCAGGCTGAGAAACCAACAACGAGCCGACATTGACGCCCAATTTGCCGGCGTATTCTGGATCTAGCGCGTGCTCAGCATCAATAAAGGCCGCGGTCCCACCGTTCTTTTGGCACTCCGCAATCGCCTGCAGGGTCAAGGTGGTTTTACCCGAACTCTCAGGGCCATAGATCTCGACAATTCGACCGACGGGCAGGCCACCAATGCCCAATGCAATATCCAAACCTAGCGAGCCAGTTGAAATTGCAGGGATCGCTTCAATCGGCGCGTCACCCATTCGCATGATCGAACCCTTACCAAATTGGCGTTCAATCTGTGTTAGTGCGGCGTCTAGCGCCTTGCCTCGGTTGTCACTCATCGTGTTGCTTCCAGTTCGTGTGGGTGTGGGGCCCAATCTATGGGTTTTAAAATCGTTACGCTGTCGGTATTTGTATATTTATACAGTAGTCCAGGTCTGACGCCAAGCTCAATCACGCGCCCCTAAAATTTGCCGTATCAAGGGGATCGTAAGCGGGCGCTTGAGCTGTAAAGACGCACGCTCCAGCTGAGTCAACAAACTCGCCAACTGGGATATCGAGCGCGCATGATGGCGTAATAAATATTCAATCACCTCCCCCGGCAGACGCAAGTCGATTAACTTGGCACGCCTTTCTAAGGCAGCTCTAAGATCCGATTCAGCCAAGGGTTTTAGTGAAAACTGTGGCAATTGAGCCATCCGCGAGCGCAGATCCGGGATGACCCACGAAGAGCCATCCACTGGCCGAGCAGCAAAACAAATCAAACTCACCTGTTGATCCAGGCACGCATTCCAAAGTGCGAACAGCGCCTCTTCCCAAGCGATGTCGCCTGCAATCTGATCGATATTGTCTAGGTAGAGAGGTGAGAACGCTTCTAGCCCCTCAAGCACATCCGGCTGCAAGGCCCCATCACTGAGTGACAGATAAAAGCCGCCCTGTTGCGCCACCTGAGCCTGAGCCAAATGGGTTTTGCCAGCGCCGCTAGGGCCATGGATCCACATTGACTCACGCTGCATCAGTTGACTGACGCACTGCTCGTTCTCACCGGTTTCAAAAGCCGCCATGTGGGTATCTGGCTGTGGCCAAGGATTTAAAATGCCCTGCTTCATGGCTGCCAGCGAACCGCTAGACTTTCATCTTCGCCCGGCTCCAGCAGCTCAATTTTCACCTGCTGTAATAACAGCGCTTGAAGCTGTTCGATCCGCGCTCCGGTGCTCAGTCGAATGAGGGTCCGCGTGTCATCAGAGTACACAGGCCATGCACGATCGACCCCGTCCAAATCCCGTAACCATTTAATCAGTTGAGCGTAGCTCGCAGGGTTTAGCCCATACACCGCTACATCGGCCTGTCCCTGACCTGCAATAGCGTATTTAGCCACCAAGGGTGCCACCCAAAAACTAAACAAGTCGCGCGCTAGGGCTTGAGCGCTGGGGTAACTCTGGTTCAAACGACGCTCGTCATGGGTTTTGATGCTTAACTGCCACTGCTCGCCCACCTTCAAGACTCGACCTGCGGTGTAACTGGGGCTATAGCGCGTTGCAGCTTGCTGCACGCCGTCCATAAACAGCCCCCACAACTCTGAAAAATTGACCAGCGACCGATCCTGCTCGTCCCACTGGGGCTCAGCCAGCGGCAACTGCCAATACTGAGCCTGCTGCTGCAAGGCTTGCCACAACTCGGGCGACGCCGTTTTTGAGAGCGGCTGACGCCCCTGGCCCTCATCAACCAACAACCACAGCCATTGAGCAGGACGCGGCTGGGTCCATAACGGCACGTCCAGCAATGACAATTCGCGCCCCAAACCCGGATCAATCTTCAAGGTGGCCATACGGCTGGCCTCGTTGATCTCAGAATCAAACCCCCACGAGGCCACCCACTGCGGGGCGTTATCGGTCAACTTCAACAGTCGCCCGTCGCGTAATTCAGGCTGCCCTGTGAGGCGAGCGATCACCTGCATCACCGCCGCCTGCTGCACCGCTAGGCTATTGCCGTCCTGCTGTGCTGGCAGCTCTACAGTGACGTCGTAAATAGAGTTTGACCAGGCCTTGGGCATGATCAACAGCAACCCGACAAAAATAAAATGCAGCAAACAAGCATCCTCTATTAAATCCGCGCTACATCTTAACGCGCCTCAAGGGTAGAATGCGCTTCTTTGCGTATCTCGAGGACGAAATGAGCGATTCAAAGGGACTGGACTACCGCGCGGCAGGCGTGGACATCGATGCGGGTAATGAGCTGGTTAAACGCGTCGGACCATTGGCAGCCGCGACACGCCGCCCTGAGATGCTCGGTAGCATCGGTGGTTTCGGGGCACTGACTCGACTACCCACAGGCTATGACCAACCCGTACTGGTCAGCGGAACCGATGGCGTGGGAACCAAACTTCGCCTGGCGCTGGATAGTGGCCAACTCGACGGCATTGGTATTGATTTGGTCGCGATGTGTGTCAATGACATCCTGACCCTAGGCGCAGAGCCACTGATCTTCCTAGATTATTATGCGACCGGGCATCTGGACGTCGACTCAGCCACTCGGGTCATCGCCGGGATCGCCGAAGGCTGCAAGCAATCGGGCGCCAGCTTGGCCGGCGGCGAGACCGCAGAGATGCCCGGCTTGTACCACAACGATGACTTCGACCTGGCTGGCTTTTGCGTCGGCGTCGTAGAAGAAAGCAAAATCATCAATGGCAGCGACTGCCAAGCGGGCGATGTGGTTATTGCACTGCCCTCCTCTGGCCCGCACTCCAATGGCTATTCCTTGGTTCGCAAGATTCTGGAAGTCTCAAACGCCGACGTGAACCAAGACCTCAACGGCAAGCCACTGATTGATCACCTGATGGAGCCGACGCGCATCTATGCCCAAGAGTTGTTGGTACTGACCCGTGAATTAACGGTCAAAGCGATGTCGCACATCACCGGTGGCGGACTGGTCGAGAACCTGCCCCGGGTCTTGCCCGAGGGAGTGGGCGTCGCACTGGACAAGAACAGCTGGGAAGTCCCTGCCGTCTTTAACTGGCTGCAAGAGGCCGGCCAGGTGGACGAACACGAAATGGCCCGCGTTTTTAACCTGGGTGTCGGTATGTGCATCGTGGTCAGCGCTGAAGACGCGGCCGAGGCGCTGGCGGTTCTGGGGGCGATGGAAGCCGATCCCTGGGTCATTGGCGAGTTGAACGACAGCGGTGAGCTTACCTTGGCGTGAGCATCCTGGTTTTAGCCAGCGGCGGCGGTTCAAACTTCCAAGCCTTGCTGGACGATGCTGACCTGCGCCCGCACCTCCGTGGGTTGATCTGCAATCGGCCTGGTGCCGGTTGTTTAGAACGCGCCCGGGCCTCAGGTCTGGCCAGCCAAGTGCTGGACCATCAAGGGTTCGAGTCACGGCAAGCCTTCGACGAGGCGCTGGCCCAAGCTATTTTGGACATCAATCCTGACTGGATTGTGATGGCCGGATTCATGCGCATTTTAGGTGAGCCATTTATGCGCGAATTCGACGGCAAAATGGTCAACATTCACCCGTCTTTACTGCCCAAGTACAAAGGACTCAATACCCATCAGCGCGCGCTGGATGCAGGCGATACTCATGCCGGGGTCTCCGTGCACTGGGCGACGGCCGAGCTCGACGGCGGACCCTTGATCGCCCAGCGCTCCGTGGCGATTGAACCCAGCGATGATGCGTCCACACTGGCAGCCCGTGTCTTGCAACAGGAGCACCAGGTTTACCCGGCTGTCTGTCGGGCTCTCACCCAGGGCCGTTTGCAAATGAAAAACGGTACGACATGGCTGGATGGACAGCCGATGGACCATTGGGATCGGTTCTAAGCAAGCAGGGCTAGTGGGTCCCAAGACGAGATGCTAGGCTAATTCTATGAAATCGACCCTTAGGCTGAATCGTTGTGTAGTGGCTGGCTTGCTGTGGTGCACAACTGCCGCAGCACAGGCGCTGACACCTTACACCGCCGAATACGACCTGACTTGGGACGTAGGCATGACACTCAGTGGCACTGCATCGCAGCGTATGTCACTCGAGAACGACACATGGCGTTTGCAGCAAAATGCTAACGCTTCGCTGGGTTCACTCAACGAAACCTCGATTTTCCGGCTCAACGAAACCGGTCGCATTTTACCTTTGGAATTCGTACGCAAGACCACCCTGCTAGGACGAACCAAGGAACAACAAACCCGCTTCAATTGGAATCAGCGCCAGGCGCAGATGGGGGATGTGACGGTTGATTTGGACGATAACGTTTTCGATCCCTTGACCCTACAGCTAGAGCTTCGCAGTGCCCTGAACGATGGTCGATCATTGAGTCTCAAGCTGGCGGACCGCGGCCGCATCCGTGAATATCCGATCGAAAATCTAGGCCTGCAGACGCTAGACACTCCCGATGGTCCGCTATCGGTGGTTCATCTGCGCTACACCAAAAATGAGCAAGACCACACGGATTTGTGGTTCGATCCTGCTCGCGAGCACCTGATGATTGGCATGCGTGCCACTCGTGATGGCAAGGTCTTTGAGTTGACCTTGCGCTCCGCCCAGCTATCACCCAGGGACGCCATCGTAGCCAAGCCCCAGTGATCCGCGAGTTAACCAGCATTCATCAGGTCGATGCCGCCGCCTGGGATGCCTTGGTGCCCAACCGCTATCCTTTTTTATCCCATGGCTTTTTAAGCGCGTTGGAAGACAGTCATGCCTGTTGCGCCGATACCGGCTGGGTTACCAAACACCTAGTTTACGAGGACGCCAGCGGCCTGCGTGCAGCCCTGCCGTTATACGAAAAGCATCACAGCCGCGGCGAGTACGTTTTCGACTTCTCCTGGGCCGACGCCTTTGAGCGAGCCGGCGGCGATTACTACCCCAAATTACTCAGTGCCGCCCCCTTCACGCCGGCGACCGGCCCTCGACTGTTGGGCGACGCCCAACAGGCCGCATCGTTCCAAGCCCACCTTGAGGAGCTACTCACGCAATACAGCTCGTGGCATGGACTGTTTCCGGGTCATGCAGATCCGCTAGAACAGATGGCAGGCGACTGGCGGTACGGCGTTCAATACCACTGGCACAACGCAAACTACCCGGACTTTGACGCCTTCTTGGCGGGTATGACCAGCAAACGCCGCAAGGCGATCAAGCGCGAGCGACGCATTGTGGCTGACCAAGGGATTGTGCTGAAACGCATCCTGGGTTCGGATACCACGGCTACCCAGCGAGCGTATTTTTATCACTATTACCAGCAAACCTATGCTGTACGCGGGCAGCGCGGCTACCTCAATGCGCAGAGTTTCGAGTACCTGTTCAAACGACTGGGCGATCAAATGCTGCTGGTCTTGGCTGAACATGGCGACGAGCCGGTCGGTGCTGCGCTGTTATTCTTTGACGACACGACTCTGTACGGGCGCTACTGGGGCGGACAGCCGGCGGACTGCCTGCACTTTGAAGCCTGTTATTACCAAGGCATCGAGTTTGCGATCGAGCAGGGACTGCAGCACTTTGATCCCGGTGCGCAGGGCGAACATAAAATTCCGCGGGGGTTTGAGCCGATCAAAACCCGAAGCTTGCATCAGATTGCGCACCCTGAATTTAAAGCCGCCGTTAAACGCTATCTAGCACAAGAGGCGTTAGCCGTTGATGACTGGCAGCAGCGTGCCGCTGAAGCCCTGCCGTTTAAGGTCTAGCGTTTTCGAACAGATGCTGGGTTTGAGTCCGGGCAAGGTACACCGACAATGTCCGCGGCGGTGTCAGCAGCAGTCGATAAATATCCCCGTAGGGCAGTTCAAACACGCCAGCACGAATCGCTCGATAATAGGCCTTCTCCCACATCACTTCTTGTGGACTAACACCTCGGCTGGCCAGACCCGCTAGCCACGCATGCTCAGGCGCATCTAAATAGACCACCATACAGCCCAGAACGTCCGCCATGGCCTGAGCGAGTTGATCGCCGCGCAAACGTTGCCGCCCCGTGAGCTGATAAGTCATACCTTCAGGCAAGACCTGGGCCGCTCGCTCAGCGATACAGGCCGCTAAATCGGCCAGATCCAACCAACAAACCGCACCCTGCCCTAACGGCATTTGTAGGCGCTGAACCCCCGCCTGATGGGTTTGTACCTGTAATTGGATGGTTTGCATCAGCGGAGCGCACTCGAACACCGTGTAGTTCAGCGACGACATTCGCAATCGATTATCGGCCTGACCATTCAGACGCAACCAATCGTTTTGACTGTAGGGATCCGCGCCGATGCACGACAAGCGGATAACATGTGAAACCTGGGCGTGTTCTGCGGCCTCAAGCACTAGGGCGTGTCGTGCCCGAGCATCGGGTGATTGAAACGGCGGTATCACCAATACATCGATCGATCGCATTGCACTGGCCATCGACACCACATCGGTGTAGTCCACCAACACGCAATCCAACCCATAGCCGGGACTGACCGGCGACGGCACACCCACCACGACCTGTGCAGCATGCTGCGCTAACTGTTCTACCAACAATGCGGTCATGGGGCTGGGCGCGTCCAACACCAGCCATTTTTGCCTTGAATCATTCATAGGCCCAACATACGCGCCCCGACAAATTGCCATGTGAACCGGTTCGAAAAAACCAACGAATCCTGATCCAAGTCCCGCTATAATCTTGCGCATTCCAATCTCGAGGTCCCCCATGCGCGCCAGCCAATTGCTTATTTCTACGCTAAAAGAAACTCCCCAGGATGCGGCGATCGTGTCGCACCAGCTG
>JBMYYI010000023.1:0-24262 GCA_049609265.1 Litorivicinus sp.
TTGTTGCCAAATCCTGCGCGGATGAGCTTTTGCACCAGGTAGGTTTCTTCGTTGGTGCATCGGCTGCTGGTAATGCCGCCGATGGAGTTGCGACCGTAATGATCTTGAACCTGACGCAGTTTTTGGGCGGCAAAGCTCAGGGCTTCATCCCAGTCCACTTCGCGCCAGGGCTCGTTTATGTCATCGCGGATCATAGGACGCTTAATGCGGTCTTTGTGCGTTGCATAGCCAAAGGCAAAGCGGCCTTTGACACAGCTGTGGCCGTGGTTCGCGTCACCGCCCTTGTAGGGGACCATGCGCACCAGTTGATCGCCTTTCATCTCGGCCTTAAAGCTGCAGCCGACCCCGCAATAAGCACAGGTGGTGACCTTGGAGTGCTCGGGCAGGCCGTGCTCGATGACCGAGTTTTCCATCAGCGTCGCGGTCGGGCAGGCCTGTACACAGGCGCCACAGCTCACACACTCCGAATCCATGAAGTCGACACCACCGGCGCTGACCTTAGAATCGAATCCGCGTCCATCAATGGTTAGGGCAAAGGTGCCTTGCACTTCGCCACAGGCACGAACACAGCGGCTGCAGACAATGCACTTGGATGCATCGAAGGTGAAATAGGGGTTGGAGGTATCCTTGGGCGCGCTTAAATGGTTCTCGCCTTCAAAACCGTAGCGGACTTCGCGCAGACCGACGGCCCCCGCCATATCCTGCAATTCGCAGTCGCCATTGGCGGGACAGGTTAGGCAATCCAGCGGATGGTCGGAGATGTACAGCTCCATGACATTGCGTCGTAGCTTGGCGATGTCTGCATCCTGTGTCGTCACCACCATGCCGGACTCAACCGGGGTGGTGCAGCTGGCGGGCATACCGCGGCGGCCCTCGACCTTGACCGCACACAAACGGCAGGACCCAAAGGCCTCTAGGTTGTCACTGGCGCACAGTTTAGGGATGTTGATGTCCGCGAGTGCGGCCGCGCGCAGGATGCTGGTGCCGGCCTGTACCCGGATCTGCTGGCCATCAATGCTCAACTCCACCATCTGGGTGGATTCAACCGCCGGGGTGCCAAGATCCTTTTCATGACGGGGGTCAAAATGCTGAATCATGTGGGTGTCTCCTCAAGGCCGAAGTCGGCCGCGAATTTTTTAACGGCGCTGCGCACTGGGAAGGGCGTCATGCCGCCCATCGCACACAAAGATCCCATTTCCATGGTATCGCACAGATCATTCAGTAGTTCTAGATTGGCCTGGGGCTGGTCGCCGGCGGTAATGCGGTCAATAACTTCGACCCCGCGGGTGCTGCCAATACGGCAGGGGGTGCATTTTCCGCAGGACTCAGCGGCACAGAATTCCATGCTAAAGCGCGCCTGCTCAGCCATGTTGACCGACTCATCAAAGGCCACGACGCCGCCATGCCCCAGCACCGCAGACTCAGCGCTAAAGGCCTCGTAGTCCAGTGGCAGGTGAAATTCATCCGGGGCTAAGTAGGCGCCCAGGGGGCCGCCGACCTGGACCGCCTTGAATGGCTGGCCGCTGGCCGTGCCGCCGCCAAACTCATTCAGCACCCGCTGCAAAGAGATACCGAAATCAATCTCGATCAAGCCACCCTGGGCAATATTGCCGGCCAGTTGGATTGGCAGAGTTCCGCGGCTGCGTCCGAATCCGCAATCGGCGTAGGCCTGTGCACCCTGCGCCAGAATAAAAGGCACCGCCGATAGCGACAGCACATTGTTGACCACGGTGGGTTGGCCAAATAGCCCTTTGAGTGCTGGCAGAGGGGGCTTGGAGCGCACCAAACCGCGTTTGCCCTCAAGCGATTCCAGCAGGCTGGTTTCTTCGCCACAAATATAGGCATCGGCACCTAGCCGAACTTCTAAGTCAAAGGCTCGGCCGGATTGCTGGATGTCATCCCCCAGCCAGCCCTGGGAATAGCAGTTTTCGATGGCGCCACGCAGGATGCGATCGGCCAGCGGATATTCCCGGCGCAGATAGATATAACCCTGGCGGGCACCAACCGCGAGACCCGCGATGATCATGCCCTCAATTAACTGGTAGGGGTCGCATTCCATCACCAGGCGATCAGCAAAGGTGCCGCTGTCGCCCTCGTCAGCATTGCAGACGATGTATTTCTGCTCGCTGTCAGCATCCAAAACGGTTTGCCATTTGATACCGGTTGGGAAGGCCGCGCCACCGCGTCCTCGCAGGCCGCTGTTTTTGACCTCATCAACGATATCCTGCGGCGTCATTTCCAGCGCCGCGGTCAGCCCCTGAAACCCATCCATGGCACAGTAGTCGTCCAGATTCAGTGGGTCGATTTTGCCGATGCGAGCAAAGGTCAGGCGATTTTGTTGCGCCAGATAGGGGTGCTGTTCGATATCGCCTAGGCGTTTGGGATGATCGCCGCCGGCGAGCAGCTGGGGGGTGATGTCCTCAACCTCGCAGGGGCCATAGGCCACTAACCCGTGCTCGGTTTGCACCTCGATCAAGGGTTCCAGCCAAAACAGGCCGCGGGTGCCGTTGCGTTTAATGGGCATGTCCGGCGCCAGCGCGCGGATACGCTGGACAATGTCATTGGCACCTAGGCTGATCGCGGTGGTGTCGCAGGGCACGTAGATCATGCGCCAACCTCCAGTACTTGGGTGCGTAGGCCCTCGATCAGGGCGTCCGCCTTGGCTGGGGTGACCCGGGCGACCACCTGATCATCGACCAAAAGGTTCGGACCACAGGCGCAGTTACCCAAGCAATAAACTGGCTCTAGGGTGATCTCGCGATCGGTGGTGGTTTGGTGATAGTCGATATCCAGTGCCTGTTTTAGGTGTGCTTCCAGCTCCCTAGACCCACGGGCCTGGCAGGCTTCAGCCCGGCAAACCTGGACAATATGGGCGCCGGCAGGTTGGCGCCGGTAGTGGTGATAAAAACTAATCACGCCCTCGACTTCGGCTTGGCTGACCTGCAGTGCCTTTGCGACGACGGCCGGCGCATTGGCGGGAATATAGCCAAAGGTATTTTGCACCGCGTGCAGTACCGGCAGCATGGCCCCGGGCAGGGACTGATGCTCTTGGATGGCCGCTTGGATGGCCTGGTCGCTGATGGTCATAGCTATGCCTTGTTGTCGTTATGGATTCAGTCTAGCGAACGCAGGGGGGGATGCATGCGCCCACGCGTCATGCTCAAGTCGCTGGTGGAATACTTAGCTGATCACCCCCAAAGCGTGGCTCAAAGGCCATGTCGATAAAGGCCTGGCAAGCTCGGGTGGGTTTGCTTTGGGTGTGCAGCTTTAAATAGCGCCAAATGTTCGGTGTCAGCGCAATAAAGTGCAGTCCGGGTTGCTGATGGACGGCCAGTTGCGGAAGCACGGTTAGGCTGTGGTCTTGGCGCACCAGACTTAGCAGCGAGGCGGTGTTAAAGACTCGCGTGTCGGCCTGCGCATCCAGCGCCTGCAGCATGCTGTGTTGGCTGCGTTGGCATAGCTGATTGGACAGCAGCGGCCATTGCATGGCTTGCTCGAGTGAGAGCGTCGTGCAATCGGCTAGCGGATGGTGCTGCGCCAGCACCCATCCCAGTCGATCCTGAACCCAGGGGTTGTCAATGGTCTCCTCATGGGATCGCACCACGACGTCCAGTCGCTGGGCATCCAGAGCGTCCTGTAACGACTGCGAGTCCATATCTCGAATCTCTAAGTGGACCTGCGGATTCAAGCGGCGATATTCAGCAATCAACGGTGGTAATAGATGCTGCATGGCCGAGGGCACCGCGCCGATGCGCAGGGTGTTACCCCGGGCCCCGACAAAATCACGAATCCGGTGAACGCTAGCGTCGAAGCTGGCCAGGTTTTGGCGAGCCTCGCGCAACACCAGGCGGCCCAGATCCGTAAGTTGGTTTTTACGGTCAGACTCAAACAGGCGTCCGCCGATCTCTTTTTCCAGTTGGCGTAGTGACATCGAGACGCCGCTGGGCGTTTTACCCAGGTGCTGTGCTGCGCGGACGAGGCTTTGGCATTCGGCCACTTCGGCAAAGATCCGCCACTGCTCTAGTTTCATTTTTTCTGTAATTGGTTAATAAAAATAGATTTTGACTGTAATTCAGGTGGAAACCATACTCAAGTCACCTAACAGAGGATGATTTCATGCACAAAAACTTCATTGCCGGCGAATGGATGGCCAGCGACCACAGCATCGACAACATTAATCCCTCGGATACCCGGGATGTAGTGGGTCAATTTGCCCAGGCCAGCGGCGATGATTTGGCCCGTGCGTTGGAGGCGGCCAAGCAGGCCCAGGTGCAGTGGGCAAAAACGGGCATCGAAGCGCGCTACAACGCCTTGATGGCGATCGGCAATGAAATGATGGCGCGCTCTGAGGAGCTCGGCACCCTGTTATCCCGTGAAGAGGGCAAGCCCCTAGCCGAGGGTAAAGGTGAGGTTTATCGCGCCGGTCAATTCTTTACCTATTACGCGGCGGAGACCTTGCGCCAGATGGGTGATACCGCGGACTCCACCCGGCCGAACATTGAAATTGACGTGCGTCGTGAGGCGGTGGGCGTGGTGGCGATCGTATCGCCCTGGAATTTCCCGACCGCGACCGCCAGTTGGAAAATCGCGCCGGCGTTAGCCTTTGGTAATGCGGTGATTTGGAAGCCAGCGAACCAGACGCCGGCTTCGGCGGTGGCACTGACTGAAATCATCGCCAAGCAAGACCTGCCCAAAGGCTTATTCCAGCTAGTGATGGGCTCAGGTTCCAGCATTGGCCAAGCACTGGTCGAAAGCCCGGAGATCGATGCGGTCAGCTTTACCGGGTCGGTCGAAGTCGGACGGGGCGTGGCGGCGGCTGCAGCGCAAAACTTCACCAAGGTCCAGCTAGAGATGGGCTCTAAAAACGCCCTGGCGGTGATGGATGACGCCGATGTTGATCTGGCGGTGACCCTAGCGGCTGGCGGCGCTTTTGGCGGTACCGGGCAAAAATGCACGGCCTCCTCGCGGTTGGTGGTGCACGCCAGCATCCATGACGAGTTTGTTGAAAAGCTGACAGCTGCCACGCAAGCGCTGGTGGTCGGACACGCACTTGAGGCGGGCACGCAAATCGGGCCGGTGGTGTCCCAGCAGCAACTGGACAGTAATCTGGCCTACGTGCAAACCGGCCTAGCCGAGGGCGCTGAGCTGATCTGTGGGGGGCAGCTGATCGAGAGCGCAACACCGGGTTTTTACATGAGTCCGGGTCTGTTTGTCGGTACCCACAACCAAATGAAAATTAACCGTGATGAAATGTTCGCGCCGCTCGCGGCCGTGATCAAGGTCGACAGTTTCGAAGAGGCGCTATCGGTCGTTAACGACACCGACTTTGGCCTGACCAGCGGTATCGTGACCCAAAGCCTGGCCCGCGCGACCCATTTCCGCCGCAACGCCAAGACCGGCTGCGTCATGGTGAACCTACCCACTGCGGGAACCGACTATCACGTGCCCTTCGGCGGTCGCGGCAACAGCAGCTACGGCTCCCGTGAGCAGGGTCGCTACGCCGAGGAGTTCTATACCACGGTCAAGACCGCCTACATCAGCTCAGGAATGCCGTTGTAATGCGCATCGATGCCCTGCAGTACTGCAACTATTCGCCCGAAATTTTTCGCCAGATGCGCGAGGGTAACGTCGACGCGGTTCACGTCACCATCGCCTATCACGAAAACTTTCGCGAAATGGTGGCCCGTATCGAGGCTTGGAATCTGTGGTTTGAGCGTTACCCCGAACTGATTTTCCAAGGCTTTTCGGCTGCGTGCATCGACAAGGCCCGGGAAACCGGGCGCACGGCTATTTTCTTTGGCTTTCAAAATCCCAGCCCGATTGAGGATGACATTGGGCTGGTCGAGATCGTGCACCGTCTGGGTGTGCGCTTTATGCAGCTGAGCTACAACAATCAATCGCTGTTGGCGACCGGTTGCTATGAGCCCAACGATCCAGGTATCACCCGGATGGGTAAGCAAGTGATCCGCGAGATGAACCGGGTTGGCCTGGTCATTGATATGTCCCACTCGGCCGAGCGCTCAACGCTTGAAGCCATCGAGTTATCGCAGCGGCCGATCGCGATCACCCATGCCAATCCCAGTTTTTGGGAGCCAGCCCTGCGCAATAAAAGCGACACCGTACTCAAAGCCCTGGGCGAATCCGGCGGCATGCTGGGCTTTTCGATGTACCCCCATCACCTCAAGGGCAAGGGCGAATGCACCCTTCAGAGTTTTTGCGAAATGATTGCGCAAACCGCTGACCTGATGGGCGTTGACCACATCGGACTGGGGTCAGATTTATGTCAGAACCAACCCGACTCGGTGGTTGAATGGATGCGGGTGGGTCGCTGGACCAAAGAGGTCGACTACGGCGAGGGATCGAAGTCCTTGCCTGGTTTCCCGCCCCAGCCAGATTGGTTTGAAGACAATCGACATTTTGGCAATATCGAATCCGGCCTGCGGGCCGTTGGATTTAGCGAGGCCGAAACCGCGCAAATCATGGGCGGCAATTGGTATCGCTTCTTTAAGGCGAGTTTTTCTCCACAGGAGTAGCCCGATGCAGCATCCAGCCAGTGAACAGATATTGACCCTTCGCGACCCCCAGCAGGTGATGCGGCTGGCGCGAATGGGTTCATTTCACGCCTCGCGATTGTCCTTTATGCGCATTTTGTTGCGCCGCCTAAAGTCCGAGCACTGGCAATTTAAGCGCACGCGCTGGCAGATGGATGCACGTGGGGAAGGGGTGGCGGTTTATCAGGCCAGCGGACCTGCGCGAACCTATTCATTGGTGGCCTTTGGTCACGACCTTCCGGACGAGATGCGCTCGGATCGAGTCATTGCCCAGGCTTGGGATGCGACCTTTACCCTGTTTGACGGGGTTCCTAGCGATCAGGATATCGAACGTCTGCGGGCCAACGTGCCGGTTCAGGAGGCGGGTCGAGTGACCCAGTCTGAACTGTCCTTGTCCCGTGCCAACCGCAGTGTTCGTCTGTGGCAACACGTGGTAGATCGATTATCGCAGGGCCTTCAGCCTGAGGCGTCAGAGTTGGATGCAGTCGGTTATTTGATGCGTACAACGGCGGTCTATGGCTCTGGAAAATTCGGAGCGGCGGATCGTGAAGTGATCGCTGATCGAGCAGAATTTAACGCGCCGTTTCAGGCCGAGATGCTGAGTGTCCTAATGATTCGTCAGTTCGCCCGGGACTGGGTGGAACACGCCGCGCGTCAGGTGGGTGGCGAGCAGGCGGTGACGATGGACGACGCATTGGCCCGGCGCCTGGGGATAGGGAACTCGACGGGCCTGGGGATGGCGCCGTTCTTGCTGAATCACCCGGTGCTGTTGAATAACTGGATTCAGGCCCGTGAAACCGCTATCGCACAGGTCTGTGCGATTGAATCGCCCAGCACCGAGGCCTGGGATCAGGTTCAGGCATTGATCCGTCAACAGCGGCTAGAGCTGGACTACTGGCCTGACTCGCACCCGATCATTCAGGCGCGTTTGCCTGGATTAGCGCAGGATCTGCAGGCGATTGATCAGTGGATGGGCCAGCACGCTCCGCATTGGCAGCGTCTGATGGATTATACCGCCGAGCATTGCCAGCTCGAGGCGCAGGAGTTGACTGCCTCGCTGATCTTGGAGCCCTATCCTCAGGTGGATGAGCTGGCCCCTGCCATGGCGGCGGACGAGGCCAATCTGCCGGTGGTGGATGGCAGCCGCAGCGTTACTGAAACCCTACAACAGATCGAAGCCCGCTATGGCTGGGCTCTGAACATTGACTGGGACTGCGCCGAGGCCCAGTCGCATCTGTGGTACGTCTCAGAAGAAAAGCTCGAACCGCGCTTGGCAATGCGGCAGGACGAGCCTTTGGATGCCTACGAGCAGCCGCTGGCGCCGGGTCGTGACATGGCCTATGCGTGGCAGGCCCTCAAGGACAGCGACGCTCGAACCCTGGCGGAGTTCTTATTGCGCCATCCCCAGCACCGCGGCGCCATCCAGCGTCTGCAGTGGTTGCAACAGGCCCCCTACGGCGAGATTTTGGATAACACGACCGGTCATGGCCTGCTGCCGATTGACCTGCTGCGTTGCAAGTTATCGTTTTTCGGGGCCAGCCGCTTTGACCCGCGCTCGGATCGCTGGGTACGCATCTGCATGTACCGCAACGGTCCCTACTTGCACGAGGTGGCCAGCCACAGCGATCAGTGGGTGTACGGTTTGTGAGCCTATCGCTGAACGAATTTCAGGCACTGATCAAGAAAGCGGCCCACGGGGCAGGTCTGGATTGGGGCAGTGCAGCCGAAATTGCCCGGGCGGCGCGTCTGCAGGCGCAATCCGGCGACTTTGACGTGGCGGCGTTTGTGGCCTGTTTGGTTCGCCATTATGAACAGGGTGCGGGCGTGGGGCGTCCGACTCAGCTTGGGGATCATTGGCAGGGCGATGGGCCGCTGTGCCCGTTGATGGTGGGTTTATGCCTGTGCGATTGGGCCCATCAGCTTCCCCAGCAGATTCAGGGGGTGCAGCACCCCAGCTTGTTGCAGGGGTTTTTGGCCCTGATTAATCGCCAACGCGACGATCGCCTGGTCGCGCATGTGCTGGGCGATGCGGTGCAGATTCAACCGGCGCCTGTGGCCCAGACGCCCATGCAAAGCCGTGTCGTGTTGGCCGATCAACAGCAAGCGGATCTGGATTTTTGGGCCAGCAAAACCTACGCCCCGGCGACCGAGGCCTCTCGTTTGGCCGGCGCAGGTGCCGGCGTCAGCGACAACGACTAGACGAAATCCGCCGGCATCCTGGCCAGGTCAGTGATACCCACGTCGACGCCCTGTTGGAACAGCAGGGTGGTGATTTGCCCGCGGTGATGCGTGGCGTGATTAAACAGGTGCCCTAGGGCCTGATGCATGGGGATCGTTCGGTCCACGCCAAAACTGTCGGTAAAGGCCAGCTGTGGCTGCTGTAATATTTCGCTGCGAACCAGCTGGTGAATGCGCAGGTCCGTGGCCTGACGATCCGCCACCAGTTCGTCAAAATCCGCATGCAATTGCGCATCCAGGCCTGGGAACTGAACTGGCGTTTGGGTAAATCGACCTAGCCACAATTGATCGGCCAGCAGAATATGATTCAAGGTGCCGTGGATTGAGCCAAAATACGCGCCCTGATCCTGCTTGCGCTGGGTATCGCTCAGTTCAGCGCAGGCCTGCAGAATTTGGCCATTGAACCAGCGGTTATAGCGCTCCAATAGTGCAAAATGATCATTCAGTGTCATGGGCAGCCTGTCGTTGGAAGTGATTAGAGAGCCAATGTAATGGCATCGCCGATAAAATTCACATGCCCCTGCCCATTGTGGTTATTCTGCGCCGATGTTTGCTGAGCACTTCAATCTGGCCTCGTTTCTGGCCGTCATTACGCTGCTAACCCTGTCGCCGGGAGCCGATACTCTGATTTGTATTCGTAACACCCTGCGTGGAGGGTGGATGGATGGTTGGCTGACAACGCTGGCGATTTGTTCGGGGTTATTCGTGCATGCCACGGTGTCAGCTTTGGGTGTGGCGGCGTTGCTGGCGGCATCACCGGCGGGGTTTCAGTGGTTGCAGTGGGCCGGTGCTGGGTATCTTGGTTGGTTGGGTTGGCGCAGCGTGCAGGCCAGTTTTAAACCCTATCAACTGGGCAGTATTGACGCCGATACGCAACAGCTACGGGTCGGACGTTCACTGCGCGAGGGTTTTTTATCCAACGTTCTGAACCCCAAAACCATGGTGGTCTATCTGGCGTTATTGCCACAGTTTATTGATCCAGCCCTGGCTTGGCGTCAGTCAATCGTGTTGGCGGGCATTCATTTTGTGCTGTCAGTGGCTTGGTTGGGTTTAATTGTCCTGTTGGTCGAGCGCGCTAGGGTTTTAATGGTCTCACAACGGGTTCGAGTGCTCATCGATCGACTGGTCGGCGGCAGTTTAATCGTCTTGGCGGGGGTCCTGATTTAGCAAGTTGTTGTCGTGGAATGGGGACTTTTGGATATTAGTTTATTTAATATCTGAGTTTGGCGGGATGCATTGGTAAGCCGTCGCCGTCTTTGTCACAGTGAAGCTACAACAACTGGTTAATGAGGCCCCCAATGAGCAACACAATTCAGCACTACATCAATGGCGAACGCGTCTCTGGCGTATCCACCCGGACTCAGCCAGTGACCAATCCGGCCACCGGTGAAGTGACAGGACAGGTGTTGTTGGCCGAAGTCAGTGACGTCGATACCGCCGTGGCTGCTGCGCAGGCGGCGTTCCCGGCCTGGGCTGACATGCCGCCGATTCGTCGCGCGCGTTTGATGAACAACTTCCTGGCTCTGGTCCGCGAAAACAAAGACGCGCTGGCCGAGGCCATCACCAAGGAGCACGGTAAGGTCTTTACCGATGCCTGTGGCGAGGTTGAGCGCGGTATCGACATCATCGAATTTGCCTGCGGTATGCCCCAGTTGCTAAAGGGTGATTACACCGAACAAGTCAGTACCGGTATTGATAACTGGACCGTCCGCCAGCCGCTGGGCGTCGTGGCGGGCATTACGCCGTTTAACTTCCCGGTGATGGTGCCCATGTGGATGTTCCCGGTCGCTATGGCCGCCGGCAACACCTTTATCCTAAAGCCCTCACCGACCGATCCGAGCGCATCCTTGCTGTATGCCGACCTGATTAAGCAGGCGGGCTTCCCCGACGGTGTGTTCAACGTGGTGCACGGTGACAAAGTCGCGGTGGACGCGTTGATTGATCACCCCGACGTCAAAGCGATCTCCTTTGTAGGCTCAACTCCCATTGCCAACGCCATTTATGAGCGCGGCGCCAAGCAGGGCAAGCGGGTACAGGCGCTGGGCGGCGCCAAGAACCACATGATGGTGATGCCGGATGCGGATCTAGAAAAGACCGTGGACGCCCTGATCGGTGCGGCCTATGGGTCGGCTGGCGAGCGTTGCATGGCCATCTCGGTGGCGCTGTTGGTGGGTGACGTTGCTGACAAAATCGTCCCGATGCTGGCCCAGCGTTGCCGTGAACTAAACATTACCGATGGCATGGATCTGTCGGCCGAGATGGGCCCGATCGTGACCGATGCAGCGCGCCAGCGGATCGCAGGTTACATCGCGGCGGGCGAGGCCGAAGGCGCTGAGCTGCTGGTCGATGGCCGGGGTTACACCGTGCAGGGCCAGGAGGGCGGCTTTTGGATGGGAGGCACGCTGTTCGATCGCGTGACCCCCAACATGAAGATCTACCTGGAAGAAATATTTGGCCCGGTGCTGGCATGCGTGCGCGTGGATAACTTTGCCCAGGGTTTGCAGCTGATCAACGATCATGAGTTTGGTAACGGTGTGTCGCTGTTTACCCGTGATGGCAATGTGGCCCGCGAATTCCAGCGTCAGGTTCAGGTGGGTATGGTCGGTGTGAACGTACCGATTCCGGTTCCCATGGCCTGGCAGGGTTTTGGCGGATGGAAGCGCAGTCTGTTCGGTGACATGCACGCCTATGGCGAGGAAGGCGTCCGCTTTTACACCAAGCAAAAGTCGGTCATGCAGCGCTGGCCCGAAAGCATCGAGAAGGGGGCAGAGTTCGTCATGCCCACGGCCAAGTAGGAGGTCCTATGTCGGCGCATGAATTTGACTACATCGTAATCGGTGCAGGCTCAGCCGGCTGTCTGATGGCCAATCGACTCAGCGCCGACCCTAACAACCGGGTATTGCTGCTCGAGGCAGGCAAAAAAGACAACTATCACTGGATTCATATTCCGGTCGGTTATTTGTACTGCATCGGCAATCCGCGCACCGATTGGTTATTCAAAACCCAGCCGGATGCGGGCCTGAACGGCCGTCAGCTGCTTTATCCCCGGGGTAAAACTCTGGGAGGTTGCTCCTCGATCAACGGCATGATTTACATGCGCGGCCAGGCCAGGGACTACAACAGCTGGGCCGATCAGACCGGCGATGCCCGCTGGTCCTGGGAGCATTGTCTGCCTGATTTTATGGCGCATGAAAATCACTATCGCCTGGACAACGCGGGTGCTGATGAGTCGTTCAAGGCGCTACATGGTCATGGCGGTGAGTGGCGTGTCGAAAAACAGCGCTTGAGCTGGGAAATTCTGGGCGCCTTTACCGATGCGGCGGTCCAAGCGGGGATTGAGCGAACCGACGATTTTAATGGCGGCGATAATGCCGGCATTGGTTATTTCGAGGTCAACCAGCGCTCGGGTTGGCGCTGGAACACCTCAAAGGCCTTTTTGCGGCCGGTACAGGACCGACCCAACCTGACCGTATGGACCGAAAGTCAGGTCGAAAAGCTGACCCTGCAGGGGACTCAGTGCACCGGCGCGGTGGTCAATC
Source organism: Litorivicinus sp. (assembly GCA_049609265.1). Taxonomy (GTDB): domain Bacteria; phylum Pseudomonadota; class Gammaproteobacteria; order Pseudomonadales; family Litorivicinaceae; genus Litorivicinus. The sequence continues at coordinate 12,329 of JBMYYI010000023.1, forward strand.
GTGCGGGTCAATCCATCGCAGTACGTGCGGCGCGTGAGGTCATCAGTTGCGCGGGCGCCATTGGATCGCCGCAGATTTTACAGTTGTCCGGCATTGGACCGCGGGCGTTGCTTGAGCAGCACGGCATCGAAGTTGCGGTTGAGCTCCCCGGTGTGGGCCAAAATCTGCAGGATCACCTGCAGATCCGGGCGGTTTACAAGGTCAAGAATGTCAAAACCCTGAACACCATGGCGAACTCGCTACTGGGCAAGCTAAAAATCGGCATGGAATACGTGTTCAAACGTTCCGGCCCGATGAGTATGGCGCCCAGCCAGTTAGGGGCCTTTACCAAGTCGGATCCCGATCAGCCCTATGCCAACCTGGAATACCATGTCCAGCCGCTTAGCCTTGAGGCCTTTGGAGAGGACCTGCATCCCTTCCCAGCCTTTACCGCCAGTGTTTGCAACCTCAATCCAACCAGTCGGGGGCAGGTGCGGATTCAGTCGGGTCATTGGCGTGACGCCCCGCTGATTGAGCCCAATTACCTAAGCACTCCGGAAGATCGCAAGATCGCGGCGGACAGTTTGCGTCAGGTCCGCGAGATCGTCCGCCAATCCGCGTTGGCGCAGTATGAGCCCGAGGAGTACAAGCCCGGCGTTCAGTACCAAACGGACGAGGAGCTGGCGAAGCTGGCCGGTGACATCGCGACCACGATTTTCCATCCCGTGGGGACCTGCAAAATGGGTCGTGAAGAGGATCCGCTGGCGGTGGTTGATTCGCAGCTACGGGTGCGTGGGGTTCAGGGTCTGCGCGTGGTGGATGCCAGCGTGATGCCGACCATTACCAGCGGTAATACCAATTCGCCGACCCTGATGATCGCCGAAAAAGCCGCAGGCATGATTCTGGCCGCCTGATGGAGATCATGGCGCTTCGGGTATTCGTCGCGGTTGCTGACAAGGGTTCGCTTACGCATGCCCAGGAACAGCTCAACATCAGTCAGCCCGCTGCCAGCTTGCAGCTAAAAAAGCTGCAAGAGGACTTGGGTGTGGCGTTGTTTGACCGCACGCCCCGTGGCATGAAGCTAACCGATGCCGGGCGCAAGCTGTTGCCGTTGGCGCGTCGTTCCCTACAGAGCATCAGCGATTTTCGATCCACTGCGATCGGGATGAGTGGGCAGGTCCAGGGCCAGCTGCGCATTGGGACCATCGTCGATCCCGAGTTCCTGCGCCTGGGCGCGTGGCTGCGCGTGATGTCCGAGCGTCACCCGGAGCTGAGTTTTGATCTGCAGCAGGGTATCTCGGGCGCGGTCGCTCGGCGGGTCGAACAGGGCAGTCTGGATGTGGCTTTTGTACTGGGTCTGCCGGATTTCGTGGATCTGGCCGAGGGTCTGCATGTTGAAGATCTGGTGGATTGCCACTATCGGGTGATCGCACCTGCTGGATGGCAGTCGCAGATCGAAGGCAAAGGCTGGGCCGAGCTTGCGCAGTTGCCCTGGATCTCAACGCCACAGGACTCCGTCCATTCACGCCTGTTACAACGCACCTTTAATGCGGCAGGGGTCGACCCGGTGATCGCGGCCCGGGTCGATGTCGAATCCTCGATGTTGGATCTGGTGAAGTCTGGCGTGGCGCTTTCCCTGGCCCGAGATAACCTGGCGCTGCAGGCCTCGCACGAGCACGGCATCGTCGTCGCCGAGCAGCTATCGGTTACCGCGGTGCTGGGCCTGGTTTGCCGACGCCAACGCTACGGCGAACCTGCGATCAAGGCGGCATTCGACGCCGTGCGTCGTGTCTGGCTGAACTAGCCAATCACGACCGGGTGCTGAATAATCGAGTGACTTTACACAAGGATTCTCGATGGACACTCAAGGTCGACTGACGATTCGCACGCTGGCAATGCCCGGCGACACTAACCCTTCGGGTGATATTTTTGGCGGCTGGGTGCTGTCACAAATGGACTTGGCCGCGGGTATCTGCGCCGGCCAGCGGGCTCAAACTCGCGTGGTGACCGCAGCGGTAGATAGCATGAGCTTTATCCAACCGGTCAAGGTCGGGGATATTTTGGGGGTCTATACCCAGGTGAGTCGGGTCGGGCGCAGCTCGTTGGATATTCATGTTGAGGCTTGGGTGCGCCGCGGCAGGATTGGCGTGCGCGAAAAAGTCACTGAAGCGACCTTTAAATTTGTGGCCTTGGACGAGCAAGGCAAACCCACTCCGATTCCGGCGGTCGCGGATTTGCCGGAGTATGTTGAGACAGGGTTGTAGGCATGCGGCCGCTGGAGGGCGTTCGGGTCCTGGACCTGAGCAATGTGTTGGCTGGGCCTTTCGCGGCTTATCAATTGCATCTATTGGGTGCACAAGTCCTAAAGATCGAAAGCCCCTCAGGCGATTTGGCACGCGAGCTGGGGGCTGATCCGGCGGCTAGCGCCGATAAAATGGGGTTGAGCTTTGTCGCTCAGAATGCGGGCAAGCAATCCGTAGTACTGGACTTAAAGTCGGATCAGGGACGCGAGCAATTTTTATCTCTGGTCCGCGGTGCGGATGTGGTGCTCGAGAATTTCCGTCCGGGTGTCATGGCCCGATTAGGATTAGATTTCGAGGTGCTAACGTCCGAGAACCCGCGTTTGATCTACTGCGCCATCTCGGGGTTTGGCCAGACCGGCCCGTTGGCGCATCAGCCTGCGTATGACCAAATTATCCAGGGATACAGCGGCGTGATGGATATTACCGGCCATGAAACAGGTCCGCCGACCCGGGCGGGCTTCCCGATTTCAGATACCTTGGGCGGTATGAGTGCTGCACTGGCCGTAGCTGCGGCGCTCAATGATCGCTCACGGGCACACTTTATTGATGTGTCTATGCTAGAGAGTACGTTGTCGACCATGGGTTGGGCGGTTTCGAATTTTCTGCAGGGTGGGGTCGAGGCCCGGCGAATGGGCAATGACAACATGACGTCCGCCCCCTCGGGAGCCTTTGCGACCGCCGATGGCTTGATCAATATTGCTGCCAACCAAGACCGGCATTGGCAGCAACTCTGTCGTGCCATGGAGCATCCCGAGTGGTTGTCCGATCACCGGTATCAGGATCGCGAGTCCCGTAAGCTCAACCGTCAGGCGCTCACTCAGCAAATTGAAGCAGTGCTTCAGACTCAGCCGAGGGATTATTGGATTCACCGATTTGGCGAGTTTGATATCCCTTGCGGTCCTGTCCTCAGCGTGGCTGAGGCGTTACAGCTTGAACAATTGCGGGACCGAAACTTTGTCGATCGTAGTGCAGCGGCTTTGGTCACGAATGGGTTTTTGTACGACGGTACTCGACTGACTCCGACTGGACCGGCCCCCAAACTAGACGAACATGGAGCGAAGTGGCGAGATGAGTGACACAAGCGTCAGTGATTGGTGGTCAAGCGCCATAATCGACATGGAACCAGGAAAAATTCACCTGCGGGGACAGCCCATTGAATCCCTGATTGAGAGTGCCGGTTTCGTGGATATGGTTTGGCTGATGTGTCTGGGGCAACCTCCCAGTGCCCAGCAACGTCGTGTGCTTGAGGCGGCTATGGTGGCCAGCGTTGATCATGGACCACAAGCCCCTTCGATCGCGGCAGCGCGCATGGCCGCGACCTGTGGTGTCGGCATCAACAATGCCATGGCAAGCGGGGTGAATCTGTTAGGCGACGTTCATGGTGGCGCCGGCCAGCAGTATTTGGAACTGGCGTATCAAATTCGTGCAGCCTATCGGGATGGTCAGCCGCTGGAGCTGGCGGTAAAAGAGCAGGTTGAAAGCTACCAACGGATGCATGATCGGTTTGTGCCCGGATTTGGCCATCGTTTCCATAAGCCGACCGACCCCCGGTCAGAGCCACTGCTGAGAATTTTGGAATCGACCGATGATCCAGCGATTGATCGCGAATTTGCGAAAATCACGCGGGCCGTTCAAAGCCATCTGTCCCAGCACAAACCCTTAGCGATCAATATTGATGGCGCCAGTGCAACATTGTATGGCGCACTTGGCGTGCCCCCACAATTGGCGCGCGGGCTATTTTGCCTCTCTCGATCGGTTGGAATCCTGGCCCACACATGGGAACAAACCCAGCAGGGCGGTCGCAATAAAGGGCCGACGCCACCGAGCTATCGATGGACCTACACCGGCTAATCAAGAGGGCGGGTGGCGGCGTTCCAACGACGCATGAATCGTCGGTGCTTGTAGCTGTCTAGGTAGAGGATCAGCGCGGGAGACAGACGGATGGGTTTGAGCGGAGCGAGTTGAGGCGTGCTCAGTTGTTTCAAACGGTTGCGCTCGGGCAAAGCGTTTTGGCCTTCAGTTCGGACGAATTGAATGAACTCGAATGCGTCCTGTGCCCGCGTTGACCACTTGGGTACCCACGCGGTCCGTGGCACGACCAACTGATAGTCCCCAAACCTTAGGATCTCGACCGACGGATCAAAACTGACTCGCTCAAGAGCATAGGATTCAAGCAGGTTGTAAGCCAAAGCCGCTTGCCCCGTTTGAACTTTGTGAAGCATGTCTGAGGAGCAGCACAGCTGCGAAATGCCAGACTCACTGATCGCTTCGATTAATGACCAAAAGCTATCGCTTTGCTCGCTATCTTGCGTGGCTAATAAGTAACCCAAACCACTGAGGTTTGGATCATAAACCACCGCACCTTGGGGCATTGCCAGGGTGCGCTCACGAAGGCGTCGGGCCAGATCAGCCCGATCACTCACCTGAGCCGCCCAAGGTAAGAGTTCGGTGTTGTATAGGCTGACGATGGGCTCGAGCGAAATTTGAAATAACGAACCTCGCCATTGCAGATCCTCTGAGGTCTCAAAGCTATAGGCCAGTCCGTCGTTGACCGCCTTCATTTGAAGATCCACGGCTGAGCTAAAGACAACGTCAACTGGGCTTAGACGGGGTTGAACCACATGCTGGTCTAGGTCTTTGCTGCTGACGCTGACGTAGTCCAATCCGATCGAACGAGCCGCAACGAAGGCCTCCAGAACGGGACGAATCGCATCGATATCGTGGGTTCCGTAAATCTGTATACGAGGCTCTGTGCCCAGAGTAAGCGTGTCTTCAATCCATTCGGACGCATGGACAGGCCAGCTGAGCAGCAAGGTTATGGCAAATAGAAATCGCATCGGGCCCCCTGTGTAGGTGAGTTGTACAGCTTAAGGTGGCCAGCGCCTGCCACGGCCACTTGTTTGGCAATGCTCAAGCCTAATCCAGCGCCGGCAGCGGGGTGCTGGGTGTAGAACTCTTGGGTTAAGTGCTCGGGATCACCTTTAAATCCATCCCCGCTATCTTCTACCCGAATCAATAACCCGGTTTCGCGGGAGAGGGTGACACTGACCTCACCCAGTCGCCCGCCGTACTTGATGGCGTTATCCACCAGGCACACAAGGGCCTCGCGCACGCCGATCGGATCAATGGTATGGACTAGGCTGGCTGGCCCATGTAGGGATAACTCAACTTCAGCCTGTTCGGCCACAATTTCAAAGCTATCTAAGACCTGCCTGGCTAGCACAACGACATCCACTGGACGCAGGCGTTCAGATCCCTTGCGATACGTCAGCGACGCGTGGGTCAATAGTTGACTGACCAAGCGGCTGGTCTGGCGGGCGTGAACCGCTAAATTTGATACATCGGCGCGAACGTCAGCTGGAACTCGATCCAGTAGCAAATCTGCTTCGGCCGACAGCGATGCAATCGGGGTTTTGATTTGATGAGTCGACTGGGCAATCAGTTGACGGGTTTGATCCAGCAGTGCTTTGTGCTGCGCCATGGACTGATTGAGCGAATCGACCAAGGTTTCGATTTCCCGCGGAACCGAGTCAGTCATGGGACTGAAGTCTTCCGGGTTGCGATTCTTGAGGTTTTTCTCGATTCGTCGCAATGGAAGCAATGAGTTGATAACGCCCGCGTAAGCGGCAGCGGCGATCAACAAAAAGCCAGCGATGGCATACAGGGCTGAGCGGATCGCTAGGCTGTTGACGGTGTAACGTAAGCTGTCTTGCGTCTGCCCGAGTGTGATCGTGACGGGCATTTGCGGCGCTGTTAATGGTTTTTGTAGTTGAACAAAGCGGACTGACTGATCGATGTAGGTTTGTGTCGCTCGATCCCCAATGATTCGAGGAAGATTTTCGTACCCTGCCAGTACTTCTGAACCTTGTTTGATCTGATAGTAAATCGACTCCGGTGCTTGATAGGACAGTACGTCGAAGGCGGGATAAGGTAGCTCGAACAGTACGTCACCGGGTGAGGCCACCACACTATCTGCGATGACCTGTGCGACAGACAACAGCGCTTGATCCTGGGCATTTTGCAGGTTGTTCAGGGCAATCGTGCGCGTGACCCAGTAGGCGGCAACAACGAATATCGCGAACACGATGAGTAATTGGCCAATCAATCGTCGGCGAATTGAGGGGCTTGGTTTACTCACAACGGGCTCGATATCCCAGGCCCCGCACCGTTTCGATCTGCACCCCCAGACCCTCGATGCGTTTACGTAGCCTACCCATGTGGACCTCAACAGCGTTTTCCGTAGTGGCCTCGTCTAGGTTATATAGCTTGGTTAATAACTTTGCCTTGGAGCAGACATTGCCACCAGCCTCAAGCAGTGCGATCAGTAACTGTAGCTCCCGTTGACGTAACGGAACTTGTTGGCCTGCAGCCCAAAACAGGTTCTGCGCAGCGTCGTACTCCATCCTGCCATAGCGCACCAGACCGGCGGGTTTCGATAGCCGGCGTCGGTGAAGGGCGCGAACGCGCGCATCTAATTCAGGAAACTCAAACGGTTTAGTCATGTAGTCATCAGCGCCTACATCCAGCAGATGTACTACGTCGTTAACCTGTGAGCGTGCGGTTAACACCAAAATACTGACATCGCTGTTATCGGCCCGAACTTCTGCCAGCAACTGGCTACCCAGGCCGTCCGGAAGGTTTTCGTCCAGCACCAACAAGTCGAAACGCTGTGGGTCATCCCGCCATATTTTTTGAGCGCTGTTGAGTGTATCGGCAAGATCGACCGTATGACCTTGCGCCTTGAAGTGGCGATCAAGGCTCAATAGCAGGCTTGGCGTGTCCTCGAGAATCAATATATTCATCTTTTCACACCAGCATGAGGGCGCTGTCAGGTTCCTGTCAGGTTAGTTTGTTGTTATGTCTGAGCTATCAATAGCAATAACAATAAACGGAGTTAACCATGACTACAAAGTTGAAATCAGGACTCGCTGCGCTGGGTGTAGCTAGCGCATTGGCTATGTCGGGCGCGGCCTCGGCACAGGTCGACAGCATTCACTTTTTGATTCCCGGCGGCGCTGGTGGCGGTTGGGATGGTACTGCACGTGGCACGGGCGAGGCGCTGACGGGCGCAGGTTTAGTCGGCAACGCATCGTATGAAAATATGTCCGGTGGTGGCGGCGGTAAAGCGATTGCCTACATGATCGAGAACGCGGACAGCAACACCGGAACCCTGATGGTTAACTCCACGCCGATTGTAATTCGCTCGTTGACGGGTGTTTTTCCGCAGAGCTTCCGTGATCTGACACCGATTGCCGGAACGATCGGCGACTATGCGGCACTCGTCGTCAAGGCCGATAGCCCCGTGCGTTCGTTCAATGACTTGGTCGACATCTACAACCAAGATCCTGCTGAACTAGCCATCGCGGGTGGTTCCGTGGCGGGTGGCATGGACCACTTGGTGGCTGCGATGGCAATGAAGTCGGCCGGTGCCGATCCTCTGAGTGTGAATTACCTACCTTTCGATGCCGGCGGGGAAGCGATGGCTTCGTTGCTATCAGGCGAGGCCGATGCTCTGTCGACCGGGTTTAGTGAAGCGGTGGCATTAGCAGAGCAGGGCGAAGTACGCATCCTGGTTCACACCGGTGAAGGTCGCGTCGATGCGGCACCGACGGTTCCCTCTTTGAAGGAGCTGGGTTATGACACAACCTTCGTCAACTGGCGTGGTTTCTTCGGTGTGCCGGGTCTTAGCGATGCTAAGAAGCAAGAGTACATCGACGTTTTGGGCAAGATGTACGACACCCAAGCGTGGGAAGACGTTCGTGCTCGCAACGGATGGGTCAACATCTACAACCCCGGTGCTGATTTCACATCATTCCTAGAAGCCCAGGAAGCTGAAATCGGTTCTCTAATGAAAGAGCTAGGATTCCTGTAAGCCATGAACTTATCAGTCGATCGAATGGTTGCACTTTGCCTGCTGGCTTTTTCGGTCGGCTATGGAGTTCTCGCTTGGAACCATCCGTTGCTGCCTTTTGAAGCGCGGATGCCTTTCAAACCCAACACACTCCCCCTAGGCCTTGCGGTCCTAGGGGTGGTGTTCTCGATACTGACCTTGGTCTTTGAGAGTCAGGATCAGGTTTCCGAGGACGGTCGCGGTTGGCGCACGTTTCAATGGAAGACGACCGCTGTACTGGTCGCTTTTATGATCGCCTATGCCTTGTTACTTCGGCCGTTGGGATACATCGGATCGACCTCGCTGTTTTTGATTGCCAGTGCGATTTTGCTGGGTGAAACCCGGTGGACGCGGTTGGTACCCATCGCGGTGGTGATGTCCCTTGCGACTTGGTACATCGTTCAGGAAGGCCTGGGTATTTATTTAGTCCCCCTCCCTGCTTTTATGGGGGCTTTGTAAATGCTTGAAGGTTTGTGGCTCGGTCTGAGCGCGGCGGTCTCGCCGTTTAATATTTTAATGGTGTTCCTGGGATGTTTCCTGGGCACATTTATCGGCATGTTGCCGGGTCTGGGCCCGATGTCGATCATCGCGATTATGATTCCCGTTGCCATTCAGCTGGGCGACCCAGCGTCGGCCCTGATCTTGTTGGCCGGCGTCTATTACGGCGCGATTTTTGGAGGATCGACCTCCTCAATTTTGATTAACGCCCCTGGCGTTGCGGGAACCGTGGCCTCATCCTTTGACGGCTACCCCATGGCTCGTGCGGGTCAAGCGGGCAAGGCCCTGACGATTGCCGCGATCTGTTCGTTCTTGGGGGGCACGATCAGTGCTCTGTTGTTAATGATTTTCGCGCCAATACTGTCCAGCGTAGCCAAGCTATTTTGGTCAGCGGAGTACTTTGCCCTAATGGTGTTGGGTCTGACTGCCATTGCTGCATTCGCAGGACCCGGCAAAAAGCTCAAAGCTATGCTGATGTCGATTTTTGGCATCATGCTGGCCACGGTAGGCGAGTCTGCTTTGCACAATGCCGCGCGATTCACCATGGGCATTATGGATCTTCAATCGGGTTTTTATTTTGTCACTCTGGTGATGGGCCTGTTCGCGCTGCCCGAGGCCCTGTTTTTGGTCATGGACAAAAAACGTGGCGAGCAACAAAAGAACCAGAACGAAATTAAGGATCTGAAAATTTCTGTCGCTGAGGCCAAGAATCTCGCACCCGTGGTTGGGCGCCAGTCGGTCCTCGGATTTTTGGTCGGTGTATTGCCGGGTGCCGGTGCCACGATGGCTTCGTTTCTGGGTTACGCGGTCGAGCGAAATTTAGCGCCCAAAGACCAACGCGAACAATTCGGAAAAGGCGCTCAACGGGGACTCGCTGCGCCTGAAACTGCCAATAACGCAGCCTGTACTGGATCGTTCGTGCCGATGTTGACCTTGGGTATTCCGGGCTCAGGGACAACGGCGATTTTGTTAGGTGCGTTGGTTGCTCTATCGGTCACCCCCGGTCCACGACTCATTGAAGATCAGCCCGAAGTATTTTGGGCAGTCATTATCTCGATGTATCTGGGCAATGTGGTGCTACTGATTCTGAATCTGCCGTTGATTCCGTACATCGCGAAATTGTTGACGATTCCTCGTTTCTACCTGATCCCTTTCGTGGTCTTTTTCTCCCTAATCGGCGCATATATCGGTCAAAACAACCCAACAGAGCTGCTGATTATGATTTTTACCGGTCTGGTGGCTACGGCCCTTCGGTTCGGTGGCTATCCATTACCACCGCTCATTATCGGTTTTATTTTGGGCGGCATGCTTGAGGATAATCTGGGCCGCGCGATGCGAAAGGCCGGCGGAGTCGAGTTCCTGTGGGAGCGTCCAATGACGCTCACCATTTTGCTCATCGCGGTGGCATTGTTCTTCTATCCGGTTATCAAAGATCGATTTGCACGACGGAGAGCAGCTCAATAAGTGGCATAGGATCACTAGCGTTATTGCTGATCAGCAGTGCCGTGCTGGGCGGGTCTGGGTTCCCGCTAGGATGGATGCTAGGGCCCGCCTTTGCCGGTCTGGCACTCACGCTGTGGGGCCACGAAGTGAAATCGGATGGTCGTTACGGTGACATTGGACGTGCGATATTAGGTGCTGCGATTGGCGGTGGCGTCACCATGGCTCACTGGGTTTGGTTGATAGGGAAACCACAGCTGGTCGCGTTGGTACTTGTTAGTACGGCACTGTGTAGCGCACTGGGTTATGCCTGGTTACGGCGCTGTTGTCGGTGGGGTCCAGGTACTGCCTATTTTTCTTCGTTGCCGGGTGGGCTCAGCGAGATGGTCGAGCTGGCCCGTTCTAGCGGAGTCGATGCCGGCCCAGTCGCACTGGCTCATACCCTACGCGTTTTTTTTCTTGTCGCGGGTTCCAGCGCAGTGATTGCCTATTTAGAGCAAGTCAATCTCACTCAAATGAGCTTTGGCCGAGTCGGGGTGCATGAAATCATACTCCTTTTGATCTGTGTTCCGCTTGGGTTGTGGTTGGGAAAGCGCCTGCGCCTGCCTGCGCCCTCAGTACTGGGTCCGCTCTTGCTTGCGGCTTTTCTGAGTGCAACCGCTGATCTGTCAGCGCGGCCTCCACAAATCGGCATTATTCTGGCGCAGTTTTTTATCGGTTGGTCGTTGGCCGCTCGCTTTCGTGGTATCGACCGATCCTCATTACCCAGATTGATTGTTCAAGTGGCAGGACAGCTGGCTTTGATTGTTCCGGTGTGGTGGATGGCCGCGCTGCTTGGCAGCGTTTGGTTGGGTATCAACACTGAAACAGCTGTGTTGGGACTTGCCCCAGGCGGTCAGGCAGAAATGGCGTTGTTAGCCCTGTTGGTCGGTGTGTCGGCGGTTTGGGTGGTGATGATGCACCTATTACGGGTGTTGATCATTGTTGGAACGGCAGGCTGGCTGTTCAGGCGGTTGGGACTGGAAAATTCACTGTCTCGACGATAGGCACGCACCGCCCGGATCGGACGGTGCGCGTATTCAATTACAGCAGGGCGCTGATGTTCTTGCGGGCATCTTCGTTGAGCATACCCAGAACTAGATCTTTGTAGTTCGTCATCAACCAGGCTGCGGTCTCGTCGGCGGACGCGTTGTTGCTGTCCTTCCATGCCAACATTTTGCTGACCACATCATTGGGTAGCACCATCTTGCTGATAAAGTCAGCCACCGCGGGCTCACGCTCAATGAACGCGGTGGTCATGGCGTTGTAGACCGGTGACGCGGGGAAATCTGATACGCCGATCGTGCCGGCATCAGCACCGGGTACGCTGTTAGCGATGTGAATCGCCTCGTCAACCGGACCGATCGTGACCTTGGTCATGTCGTATTTACCCAGAACCGCTGTGGGGCCCCAGTAGTAACCAAACCAAGGCGCTTTGTCCTCGTAGGCGGCCGCGATTGACGCCGCCAAGTTCGCACCCGAACCATGGTCAAAGACTTCTAGACCTTTGCCTTCCATGTCATGCACAACCTTTAGGTTGTCATTCACGATACGGCAACCCCAGCCTACCGGGCAGTTGTGGAAACGGCCGTCGACCAATGCGGGGTTCGCCAGAATACCTTCCAGTGTGGTGGCTTCAGGATGGGCTTCGGCGACATAGGCAGGAATCCACCAGCCTTCTTCACCGCCGTTGGCAAAGGTGTTGCCTGCGACAATAACTTTACCCTCGTCGACCAAACCATCAAAGGCTGGGACTGAGTTTGACCATAACTCCGGCACAATATC
>JBMYYI010000024.1:0-23564 GCA_049609265.1 Litorivicinus sp.
CCGCCGAAGAGTTGGCCGCTTTGATCGAGGAGCATTTTGGTGGACTCAATGGCCTGATCAATAACGCGGGACTGTTGGGCTCGCGTGCGCCGCTGCAGCAGATCAGCGACGCCGAGTACCAGCGGGTCATGCGCGTCAACGTCGATGCCAACGTGTACCTGACACAGGCGCTGCTGCCGCTGCTACAACTGCGTCCCTTATCAACGCTGATCTACACCAGCTCTGGAGTCGGTGCTCAGGCTCGTGCCTTCTGGGGCACCTACGCGATTAGCAAATTCGCCGTTGAAGGTCTGGCTCAGTTGGTGCACGAGGAAAACGAAAACCTCAGCGACATGCGGGTTTTCTGCGTCGATCCCGGCGCAACCCGAACCAACATGCGGGCCAGCGCCTACCCCGGTGAAGAGCCTAGCCACAACCCACCGGCCGAGGCACTGATGCCGTTTTACCGTTACCTGCTATCACCGACCAGCAGTCATCAGCGCGGCACCCGCATCAAGGCCCGACTCGATCGCTAGCTGAAACTGGCACACCCCTTGCAATGGTCCTAGTACCACGTCAAATAACTGACCGGAGCATTGCAAGATGGGTAACGTTGCCAGCCTCAATCAGATTCAAAACCCCCAACTGTATCTATTGCAGTCTCTGGAGCCAGTCAGCCTGCTAGAAAGGTTGCTGGGCTTGTTCGATGGCTTTGTCGGTGCCGCGCTACGGGCCCAGGACTTGCCCGGATGGCAAGTCGGCACCCGGACCCAGCAGCACCATCATCTGAGTATCCTATGGGACGGCGAGACGGTTGCCGAGCTCACGCTCTATGCCCACACCCCTTGCCGCATCCCCGGCAATTTAATGCCGACGGCCAGTCTGGCCATCGCCCATACGGTTCGTCTGGCCCGGGCTGAACAAGCGGCCTTCACCGATCCGTTAACCGGCCTGAGTAATCGCCGCGCGCTGGCCAGTCGCCTGGATCAAAAGATTCACCAGGCCGCCCTAGTTTTAGATTTGGATCACTTCAAAAGCGTGAATGACCAGTTCGGCCATGATGCCGGTGATCAGCTGCTGCGGCGCGTCGCGGCCAGACTTGAACGCAGCCTAAGGGCGGGTGATCAAGCGTTCCGTCTAGGCGGTGAGGAATTTTTAGTGGTCATGCGCACGGATGGGGAAGACGACATTGAACGGGCGGCTGAGCGCCTGCGACAAAAACTCTGTGGTGCCATCCAAATCGAATCTGAATGGATACGCTTTAGCTGCAGTGCTGGCCTTGCGAGCGGCCAGCGCAGCTTGGCTGATTTAATCCGCCAAGCTGATCGCGCGCTGTATGCCGCCAAAGACGCAGGCCGCAACCAGTGCGTTAACGCCGATGTTTAGGTCGTGAAGCACGGATCCGTGCAGGATTGACCTTTTTGCCGATAATTCGACGTTCTTTGATCCGCTGATCCGGCGTTTTCTGAGGCACTTCGCGACGCTCAACCCCGACCAAATCCGCCAAATCATTGACCGCCCGCTGATCTAACTCTTCCCAACGGCCGCTGCGAAGACGCTTAGGCAAGAAAATGCAGCCATAACGAACCCGGCGCAGACGCGAGACGATCACACCTTGGCTCTCCCACAAACGACGAGCCTCACGGTGACGCCCTTCCATCAATACGCAATAGAACCAATGGTTTGCACCCTCACCATCCTCAACCGAACGCTGAATATCGGTGAACTTGGCAGGACCGTCTTCGAGTTCGATGCCTTGCTTGAGTCGCTTGATCATATCGTCATCGACCTGACCTTTGACACGCACCGCATATTCACGATCGACCCCTGAAGATGGGTGCATCAGCCGGTGTGCAAGATCGCCATCGGTTGTGAACAGCAACAAACCCGCCGTGTTGACGTCTAATCGCCCCACCATGATCCAGCGACCCATGCCAGGCTCAGGCAGTCGGTCAAAGACCGTCGGGCGACCCTCGGGGTCAGACGCCGTGCACACTTCGCCCTCGGGCTTGTGATAGGCGATGACCCGCCGGCCCTGTGTAAATGCATTTTCAACTTTGACTGGCTTGCCATCGACACGAACACTGTCATGACGACCCAGCGAATCGCCCAGTTGGGCAATTTTGCCGTTCAACTGAACACGTTTCTCAGCAATCATCCTTTCGATTGCACGACGCGAACCCACGCCTGCGCGGGCTAATACTTTATGAATTCGTTCCTTCATTGGACTCCGTATCGGCCGACAGTAAGTCGACCAGGCCATCTTCAATGGCGTTGATGGGCGGCAGCTGATCCAGACTCTTGAGTCCGAAGTGATCCAAAAACTGACGCGTCGTTGCGTACAGTGCAGGCCGGCCAGGTACCTCTTTGTGCCCGACGACGCGGACCCAGCTGCGCTCCTCGAGGGTGCGCATAATGCCAGAACTTACACTGACACCGCGAATAGATTCGATGTCTCCGCGGGTAACGGGCTGACGATAGGCAATTAACGCCAAGGTTTCGACCAGTGCCCGGGAGTATTTTCGCGGCGGCTCTTGCCATAAACGAGCTACCCAGGGGGCCACCGTTTGCGCCGTGACAAAGCGCCAACCGCTTGCGGTTTCCAGCAGATCAAAGCCACGACCCTGACACGCAAGCTCGATCTCGGCCAAGGCTGCACGCATACGTTTAGGCTCCGGCCGCTCGTGATCCAAGAAGACCTGCCCCAGCCGCTCCAGCGACAACGGCTCGTCCACCGCCAATAAAGCGGCCTCGATGATTTGTCGTAACTGATGATCAGGCAGCGCCATCGCGAAGTCCTACTTGGATCGGGCCATAAATCTGTGTCTGGACAATATCTAAAATGCCCTCTTTGACCAACTCCAAGGTCGCCAGAAAAGTCACCACGACACCCGCTTTATTTTCACTGGCGAGCAACAACTCGGTAAACGAATAGTACTGGCCTGGCTGCAGCCGCTCGATCAGATCACTCATGCGCCCGCGGGTACTGAGGGCCTCGTACTTCACCTGATGGTTTTCTTTGAAACTAACACGACGCATGACATCAGCCATGGCGCTGAGTAGTTCGGCTAGGGGCACGTCGGCTTGGGGTCGTGGCGCCGCAGGAGGAGCCTGAATTTGTGCGGAGAAAAAGTCCCGTCCCAATTCAGGCCGCGCGCGAATATGCTCCGCCCCCTTTTGAATCTGTTCATAATCCTGAAGCCGACGCAAAAGCTCAGCCCGGGGATCGTCGACTTCTTCGTCGTCGTCGGACTTCACGACCGGCAATAACGCACGGCTTTTGATCTCGGCGAGCAGCGCGGCCATGACCAGGTAGTCTGCTGCCAGCTCCAGCTTGAGCATCCGCATGGCATCGACGTAGGCAACGTATTGCTGTGTCAGACCCGCCACATCGACTTGTAAAATATCGATGTTTTGTCGCCGAATCAGATAAAGCAGAAAATCCAAAGGCCCTTCGAATGCGTCCATGAACACTTCTAGGGCCTCGGGTGGGATATACAAATCCTCGGGCAGCTGCTCAACCGCCTGCCCAGCGATTTTAACCAGCGGCAGTTCAACCTGCCGGCTGGGTTGCGGTGTTAGCTGCGCCAACTGATCCCCATGGCTTCACGCACTTCACTAAGCGTTGCACGTGCTGCGTCCTGGGCCTTCTCACAGCCCTCGGCGATAATGCCGCGCACCAGATCAGGATCCGACTCGTACTGAGCGCCTCGCTCAATGATCGGCGCTTGTTCAGCAATCATCGCATCGATAACGGGTTTCTTGCATTCCAGACAGCCAATGCCTGCCGAGGTGCAGCCATCAACGACCCACTTGAGCCGCTCGTCATCACTGTAGACTTTATGAAGCTCAAACACAGGACACTTATTAGGATCACCCGGATCGGTCAGGCGAACCCGGTTGGTGTCAGTCGGCATCTTTTTAATCTTGGTCGCAACGCTATCGGGGTCTTCGCGCAGCTCAATAAAGTTGCCATAGCTTTTGGACATTTTTTGCCCATCTGTGCCGGGCATCTTGGCCTCTTCAGTCAACAAGGCTTGGGGTTCGGGCAGGATCACCTTGCCAGTCCCTTCCAGGTAACCAAACAGACGCTCGCGGTCAGCTAGGCTGATATTCTGCTGTTCTTTGAGCATCGCCCGCGCCGTCTCAACCGCTTCGGCGTCGCCGGTTTCCAGGTAGGCCTTGCGTAAGTTGCGATAGAGCTTGGCGGGCTTTTTGCCCATCTTGCCAATCGCAGCCTCAGCCAACTCTTCGAAATCGGGCTCGCGGCCATACAAATGGTTAAACCGACGCGCAACCTCGCGGGTAATTTCGACGTGTGCCACCTGATCGGCCCCGACCGGAACGTGACCGGCGCGATACATCAGAATGTCCGCGCTTTGCAGCAACGGATAGCCCAGGAAACCGTAGGTGGCCAAGTCTTTTTCTTTGAGCTTTTCCTGTTGGTCTTTGTAGGTCGGTACCCGCTCCAACCACCCCAACGGGGTCATCATGGACAACAGCAGATGGAGCTCCGCGTGTTCAGGCACTCTAGACTGGACGAATAAAGTCGCGCTGGAAGGATTCACGCCTGCTGCCAGCCAGTCCACCACCATGTCAAAGCTGGCGTCTTTGATGACACGCGGATCCTCGTAGTGAGTCGTCAGGGCATGCCAGTCAGCGACAAAAAAGAAGCACTCATACTCGTGCTGCAATCGGGTCCAGTTTTTCAATACACCGTGATAGTGACCTAAATGAAGACGTCCTGTAGGACGCATTCCCGACAGGACCCGTTGGTCCGTTTCAACCGCGCTCAATGCGTAATCCTTATTGTGTTTCAAAAATTCTAGGGTCGCCCGCACCGATGCGGACCACCTCAGGGTTATCACCAGTCAAGTCGACCACTGTCGTCGGCTCTAGGCCTCTGAACCCCCCGTCAACAATCAAGTCCACACTGTGGCCGATCGCTGATTCGATGTCCCATGGATCAGTCATGGGCAGCGTCTCGCCAGGCAAAATCAACGAGCTGCTCATGATGGGTTCGTTCAATTCGCCCAGCAGAGCCGACAAGACGTTGTCCTGGGGCACACGAATGCCAATGGTCCGTCGTTTGGGGTGCATCAGACGTCGCGGTACCTCCCGCGAGGCATTTAAAATAAAGGTGTAGGCCCCGGGGGTGTGTGACTTGAGCAGTCTGAATTCAATATTCGTAATCCGGGCGAAGGTCGAAATTTCAGAAAGATCGCGACACAGCAACGTGAAGTTGTGCTTGTCATCCAAACGGCGAATCTGACGAATGCGCTCGACGCCGTTTTTATTTTCCAACGAACACACCAGCGCATAGGCGGAATCGGTTGGCACGACCGCGACATCCCCCGCGCGCAATCGCTCAGCCGCTTGCTTGATCAAACGCGGCTGTGGGTTGTCCGGATGTATGTGAAAGAACTGGCTCATATTTAACTCGACTGCTTAGGCGCTTATGATGCCACAACCCAACCTAATTCGGATGCGATGTGAAGTTAATCCTAGACTTTTTCCCTGTGGTGCTATTTTTCGCCGTTTACAAGTTCACCGGCGATCTGATCGTTGCCACCCTGGTGCTGATCCCAGCCACCATCGCTCAGGTTGCGATCGGCTACTGGCGGGAGCGTAAGATAGAGCCCATGCCCCTGGTCACGCTAGCCCTGGTGGTGATTTTAGGCGGCGCGACCGTGTACCTAAATGACCCCTTATTTATTAAATGGAAACCGACCTTGGTGAATGGTCTATTTGCCCTGGCGTTCCTAGGCAGTGAGTTTCTGTTCGGTGGAAAAACCGTGGTGGAACGTCTAATGTCCAGCGCCGTCAATCTCACCCAGCGCCAATGGCGCGTACTGAATCGGGCCTGGATTGTGTTTTTCGTATTCTCAGGCGCCCTCAACATCTGGGTCGCGTATCAGTTTAGCGAAGACACCTGGGTCAATTTCAAACTATTTGGAATGCTGGGATTAACCCTTATTTTCGTGGTGTTGCAGGGCATTTGGATGTCCCGCGTCGCCCCTGATGCTGTGAAGGAAAAGTAATGCTCTATTCAATTGTTGGTACCGACGTCGAAAACAGTCTTGAGGGTCGCAAGGCGGCTCGCCCAGCGCATTTGGCGCGGCTGGAAGCACTCAAAAATGAAGGCCGCCTGGTGTTGGCTGGACCGAACCCGATTGCTGATAGCGAGGATCCAGGCGAGCTTGGGTTCAGCGGCAGCGTTGTAGTCGCGGAGTTCGACAGCCTCAGCGAGGCGAAGGCCTGGGCTGATGCAGATCCTTATATTGAGGCCGGTGTGTACGCCAGTGTCAGCGTTAAACCGTTCAAAAAGGTTCTACCGTGAAACGGCTTTTAGCGTGCGTGCTGATGCTGGGGTGTCTCAGCGCCCAAGCCCAAAACGCCTGGATTACGGATCAGCTCGAAGTTCCGGTTCGCAGTGGTGAGAGCAACGAGTACCGGATTCTTCGTTTTTTGGACTCGGGTAGCGAAGTCACAATCGTCAGCCGTAACAGCGCGACCGGTTACAGCTTGGTGCGTGATGCTAACAACCGCGATGGCTATGTGCTGTCTCGCTACTTAGAAAATGAACCCACGGCCGCAAAGCGACTGGCCGACGTTCAAGCACAGATGCGTCAAGTCATGGACGATGCACAAAACGGTGCCGCGCGCATTGGGCAACTGCGTGATCAGGTTGAAACACTGACTGATGAGCGCAACGCGGCGCGTCAGGAACTCGCCTCAGTCAAGGCGGAGCTGGCCGAAATTCGTCGGATCTCAGCGGATTCTGTTGCGATTTTCGAATCCAATCAAACGCTGCGTGAGCAGATCCAGCTGCTTGAAGACGAAAGTGCTATTTTGCGCAGCGAAAACCTGACCCTGTCAGATGATCGTGACAAAACCTTCATGCTAATTGGGTCGGGATTAGTCATCGCCGGCATCGTGCTGGGTCTATTGCTGCCTAACCTGCGTCGCCGTCGCCGCGTCGACACGTGGTAAATCCACTGTGGACGCCTCCTCGCTGGGGCGTCCAAAAGGTCGCTGTGATCGGTGCCGGTCTAGCCGGTACATCCACCGCATTGGCCCTGGCACAACGCGGCGTACGTTGCGACTTATTTGACCCCGAACCCGCCAGCGGCGCGAGTGGCAACGCCCAGGGCATGCTATACGTGGCCCCACAGGTCGACCCCACCGTCGCTTCGCGATTTTGGCTACAGGCATTCGATCTGGCCTGCCAGCGCTATCAAACTGAACCCCACTATCACCCCACTGGTTTGCTGACTCTGGCTGAGACCGAAACCGATGCACAACGCCTGCAACGGATCTATCAGGCGCTGGCAAGGCCACCTGAGGATTTAGCGTGGGTCGATGCTGAGCAGGCCAGTGCCATTTTAGGATTAAAGGTTCAGACCCCTGGGTTATTCTGGCCCAAATCTGGCTGGATGGCGGTTCGAGACTATGTACTGCGCGCCCTGCCCGGCGTTCGTCGAATCGAACAATCTGTAACCGAGCTGCTCGAGCAAGACGATCAGGTTTGGGTTAACGGCGCGGGCTATGACGCAGCCGTCTTGTGCAATGCTTATCACGCAAAACCGTTACTGCCGAGCTACTTAACTCCGCGGCCCGTTCGAGGGCAAATCAGTCGAATTGAAGGACCCAATGCCCGCACAGCGGTTTGCGCTGATGGCTATCTAACGCCACCGGACGCCTCGGGCATGTCGAGCTACGGCGCCTCATTTGTTCCCAAAGATGACAAAACCGATATCCGAGCCGAGGACGATGCGTTTAACCAAGCCCTGATGACCCAACTCTTGGGGGCACCTTTAGACGGTCAGCCGGGTGAGTCGCGGGCCTCGATCCGCTGCGCGTCGCCTGACTATCTACCCATCGTGGGCTGCCTGCCCCAGGCGAATAGCTGGGTCGAGCATCTGGCTAAGCTTAGGGTGGATGCCAAATGGCGACCCGAGCACCCCGCGACAGAATTTTCACGCATCGCCGTCAATCTAGGCCATGGCAGCCGAGGTTTAACCAGCACTCCACTGTGCGCCGAGATCATTGCTTCGGAGTTTTGCGGGACCTCGATTCCGGCCGATGCCGATCTCGCCGCGCAGCTGAGCCCAGCTCGCTTCTTAATCCGCGCTTTAAAACGCAATCAGCGTTAGAAGAACAGCCACTTTCGCTCGAGCGAGCCACGGCAACCGGCAATTTGCGCGTCATACATTTGCGCGTTACTGGCGACCTTGCTGGCTACCTGCTGCAACCAACGCTTCTTCTTGTACGTGCCCCGCTTATAACCGCCCATGCCTTCGTGATAGGCGTAGTAGAGATGCTTGGCATTACGTCGGGAGATGCCAACACTGCGGGCGCTGCGGGCGTTGTACCAACCAATGAAGTCCGCGGCATCTCGGAAATCGTCGCGATCGGCACCCCAATTGGCCTCACGGGCATACTCCGCCCAAGTGTCTTTCTTGGCCTGCGCATACCCAAAGGCACTGCTGGCCCGGGGGCCTGGAATGATAAACAGGATTTTCTTGCGCGGTGGCTTGGCGTCATGCACAAATGAGGATTCTTGGCGCATAAACGCCAGAATGATGCCTTCGCTGATGCCATGTTTTTCAGCCGAATCCGCCGCCGCATCAAACCAGCCTTTCTTTTCCTTAAAGATGCTGCAGGCGTTACTTTGATCCCTGGGCGGTGCCGTGTTCGCACAGCCCGTCAGCAGGACTACGCCGGCCAATAGCCACAGATTCAACCTTCCCATTGCGCCAGCCTCGTGATCAGTTCGTCTTCGTCGATGACGGCCACCCCTAATGACTGGGCTTTAGCCAATTTACTACCGGCACCCGGCCCGGCCACCAGACAGGTGGTCTTTTTAGAGACACTGCCCGCCACCTTGGCTCCAAGCAGACGCAGTCGCTCGCCAGCTTGATCTCGGGTCATGCTCTCAAGACCACCGCTGAGTACCCAGGTCTGGCCCGCCAAGACATCCTTCACTTCGGCAGCCGCTTGCCAATGAATGCCCTGTGCTAATAAGTCTTCAACCCAAGCCCGTTGATCCGGCTGGCTAAAAAACTGATGAATGTGCTGTGCCACCACGGGACCGACGTCCGTGACTTCCTGCAAACGCTCAACATCCGCTGCCATGATGGCATCCAGACTTCCCAGCTCACGGGCTAGAGTCGCCGCTGTCGTGACCCCGACTTCGCGGATCCCGAGGGCAAATAGAAACCGTGCCAATGTCGTTTCTTTGCTGGCATCGAGTGCCGCCAACACGTTCTGGGCACTCTTTTGACCCATCCGATCCATTCCCGTCAGCTGCTCAAGCGTCAATCGGTACAGATCTGCCGGCCGCTGCACCCATCCCTCTTGAGCCAGAGCCTCGATCAACTTGCCGCCGACTCCGTCGACATTCATGGCACCTTTGCTCACGAAGTGCGTCAGACTCTCTTGGCGCTGGGCCTGGCATACCCAACCGCCGGTACACCGCCAAACCACTTCACGCTCAACTTCGCTATCGCACACCGGACATCGACTGGGGGCTTGAACGGGTTCGCCCCGCGGATCGCTCGGAATCGATCTGACGATTTGTGGAATCACGTCGCCCGCACGCCGGATCATGACCTGATCACCTGCCCGCACGTCCAGACGCTGAATTTCATCCATGTTGTGCAGCGTGGCATTCGAAACGGTCACGCCTCCGACAAACACCGGCTCCAACCGGGCCACCGGCGTAATCGCACCGGTTCGGCCAACCTGAAAATCAATGGCGCGTAGCTGAGTGACGGCCTCTTGAGCCGGGAACTTTCGGGCGATCGCCCAGCGTGGCGATTTCGCCACTTCACCTAGAGCCCGCTGATAATCGTACCGATC
Organism: Litorivicinus sp.; assembly: GCA_049609265.1. Classification (GTDB taxonomy): domain Bacteria; phylum Pseudomonadota; class Gammaproteobacteria; order Pseudomonadales; family Litorivicinaceae; genus Litorivicinus. The sequence continues at coordinate 9,844 of JBMYYI010000024.1, forward strand.
GATTTTGTAAACGATGCCGTCGATCTCATACTCCAACTGCTCACGCTGCTCGGCCAGCTGATCGTAGTAGGCCTCTGCAGCCTGAATCCCAGTGACCGTGCGGATCCATGGGTTGACCGGCAATCCCCAGCTGGCAAAGGCATCCATCGCTTGCTGGTGTGAATGCACTGGCCAATCACCCTGAACACGACCCGCGCCGTAGACATACAGCGTCAGCGGCCGTGTCGCGGTGATATTGGGATCTAATTGACGCAAGCTGCCGGCCGCCGCATTGCGAGGGTTGACGAAGGTTTTTTGTCCCGCCTGCGCTAATTTGCGATTCATCGCTTCAAACCCCGCCCGGGGCATGAACACCTCACCGCGGATTTCGATCGACGCAGGCGCCCCCTCTAGCTGCTGCGGCAAGTTGCGCAGCGTTCGCGCATTGAGCGTAATGTCTTCACCCACACTGCCATCACCCCGGGTAGCGGCCTTGATCAGGCGGCCATTTTGGTACAGCAGATTGATCGCAACGCCATCAAGCTTGGGCTCGCAAACAATCGCCAAATCGGGCTGGTCGAGTGTCTTTGCCTGACGCTCATACCAGGCCGCTAAATCCTGAGCATTAAACGCATTGTCCAGACTCAGCATCCGTACCTGATGGGTGCTCTTGGAGAAGCTATCCAGCGCAGCAAAACCCACACGCTGCGTAGGAGAATCCGGCGACACCATCAAGGGATTCGCCTGTTCGTAGTCTTTTAGCGCTTGTAAAGCCAAGTCGTACTGGCTGTCGCCCACTAGGGGCGCATCCAAGACATGATAGTGATAGTCGTAATCGCGCAGCAGTTTGACCTGGCGCGCGTAATCCTGATCGTTTTCGATCACCCCAGCGTGCCTGCTCCGTTGCGTTGTTTCTTGGCGATCGCTTTGACCTGGGCTTTGGCCTGGGACAGGAAGTTCACCTGCAATGGTTGCTGGTTCGAATCCAGCACCTCAGCCCCTAAACGACGCCCCATTTGACGCGCACTGGAGACCATTTCTTCGAACCCATGCTCGGGATCGGGGTGGCCGGTCAGCTCAATCAGCAGGATGACGCCGGGGCTGGTAAAGCCCTCCATCGCCCCCTCCGGGAAGGTGCCCTCTGCACTGGCGTTCGCGACGCTATAAAGCACGTCTCGCCCGCTGCCGCTGTGGCGGTGATACAAATCCCGCTCACCAAAATTCAAGCCCATCGAGACCAAGGCATTGCGCAGCTCGACCCCCTTAAACAGGCCTTTGGCTGGCCGTACAAAAATGGTCAGCACATCCGAAGCAATGGGGGCTACGTCAGCGGCCGGCTGCGTCGCTGGAGTCGGTGCTTTAGGACGGGGAGCACTGATAAAATCGGTGCCAATGGTCTCGCCCGCGGGCGCCGGTGCCGGCTCGGGTTCGGACACCACTGAGATTGATGGTTTAGGCGGCGTAATTGGGCTGGGTGAGTAATCTTCGAGGGGCTCATCGCCAAAACCCGGTACGCTGCCGCTACGGGCCTTGGGTCGAGGGGCGCTCACTGCGCCGTCCGTCAGATCCAAGTCGGATACGCCACTAGTATCGTCGACATCGTTCAGGGTTTCATGAAAGAAGTCAGGTTGAACCAACGGCGCCGAAGGCATCAGGGGGTCGACGGCACCCTCCGCCGCGTTCTTTTCATCAGAGGGGAATTTGAACGGTAAATCGCTTCCGCGGGCTTGGCGCGTGCGGCGCCAACCGTCATATAACACCGCAATGATCGCGATGGCTCCAAGCAGGATACCCCACTCTCGCATTCCAAATTCCAATGCCCTACTCCCGTTCTATTGGCTGACTATTGTGTCATCGCCACGGCCTCGGCGACATCTACCGAAACCAGCCGCGATACGCCTGCTTCGTGCATAGTAACACCCATCAGGTGTTCTGCCTTCTCCATCGCAATTTTGTTATGAGTCACAAAAATAAACTGCACCTGATCGCTCATTTCCTGCAGTAAATTTGCGTACCGCCCCACGTTGGCATCATCCAACGGCGCATCCACCTCGTCGAGCATGCAAAAAGGTGCCGGGTTAAGCTGAAAAATCGCAAATACCAAAGCCACCGCCGTCAACGCTTTTTCACCACCGCTGAGCAGGTGGATCGTGGAGTTTTTCTTTCCTGGGGGCCGCGCCATCAAGGTGACTCCGGTCTCCAGCGGATCCTCGTCGGTCATCTCCAACCAAGCTTCGCCGCCGCCAAAGACCTTGGGGAACAGCGCCTGCAGACTTTGATTGATGCGTTCGAAGGTTTCACGGAACAGCGCTCGGGTTTCTCGATCGATCTTGCGGATCGCGCCGTCTAGGGTGTCCAACGCGGTTTCCAGATCCAGCCGTTGATCGGCGTAGTAGGCTTTGCGTTGCTCGGCCTCTTCAAGCTCTTCAACGGCAGCCAGGTTGACCGCGCCCGTGCGCTCGCGCTGCTTTTGCAGTTTTTCCAAAGCCACCGCCAGCTGGGTCTCGCTCTCTGTATCCAGCGTATCTAAGACCGCTTGCGGCACAAAGCCTGACGCCTCTAAAAACTCGGATTGACTCTGCTGCAGTGCCTGGTGCGTCGAAGCCTCGGTGCGTGAGGCGGCCAGCTGTTCGCGCAATGACTCCAACGCCTGTTCACACCCCAAACGCTGGTTTTCAAGCTCACGGACCGCAGCATCGAACCCTTGCATCACACCGCGCGCCGAAGCCAACGCATTTTCGGCATCAACCCGCGCTGCCACTGCTTGGTTGAGCTGCAATTGCAGATCTGACTCGTCTTGCCATTCCTCGGCTTGGTCTGCCAACTCCGCCAAGGTCTCTGAGGCTTCCTCCACATCGTCACGGGCCCGCTGAACGCGATCCTCCAGCGACTCAAGACGCGCCTGTGCGGTTTGCAGCCGCAGGGTGATGGAACTGACCTGGGTTTGAAATTCGTCCAACTGGTCGCGAGCGTCGTGCCAAGCGGCCTCTAGTTCAACCACCCCCGAGGTCTGCAGGGGCATATTCTCAAAGGCTTCCTGCGCCTCAGCCTGGGCCTCTAACGCCATCTCAAGGACGGCATGAGCCTCTTCACTGTCCTGTTCGATCGCAGCTTGGTCGTTAGCAAAGCGTTCCTGTGCCCGCTGATGCTCCTGAATCAAACGCTCATTGGCTCGCTGCTCAGCCTGGGCCTGCTCCCATTCACGGGTCAGCTGCTGTGCCGCCACCCGCCCACTTTCGGCTCGCTCAGCCAGCTCTTGTATTTCAAGCCCAGGCTGCTGCTGAGCCTGCGCAAGCTCCTGCTGTGCCTGCTGCAACTGTTTGTGCGCTTGAACAAGTTGAGCCTGCAGTTGTGGCGTCGGGTCCAGCTGCGGGCTTAACACGGCCCAGCCACGGCCGACCTGCTGACCCTGAGGCGCGACAAAAAATTCGCCGGGCGCTAGCTGTGCCTGTGCCGCAATGGCCTGGGCCAGGCTGTCCACCGGCCGAGCTCCGCGCAGCCCCATCAACCCATCAAAATCCCGGGGCGGATCTACCACGAACTGACCCGAACTCACAGGCAGCTGCCAATCTTCCAAGCGATAGGCTTGTGTCAGACTGCCCAAGGCCGAGGCCAGCATGAGTGCCTTGTCAGGCGCCACGTCTACGCCATCTAAAATCCGCGGCCTATCCAGCGTCTGGGCCGGCTGACTACTGGCCAAGGCCTGGGTTAAGGAATCAACCTGGGCCTGAGCCTCACGCACAGCCGATTCCAATCGCTGGATCATACTTTGCTGAGCTTGCAAGGCATGTCGGCCCGTTTCCAGTTCTGCTTGAGCTTCATCCGCTTGTGTTTGAGCGTCCAGGGCTTGGCGCTCGAGGGCCGCACAATCTACCACTGGGAGTTGTGGTGCAATCGGCTGGGCACTCATCAGTCGTTGGCGACGCGCCTGGACTTGTTCCAACGCCTTTTGAGCCTGCTGTGCATCGCGCTGGGCCAGCCTGAGCGCCTGCTCGCACTGGGCTCGGGCCTGCTGCTGAACCTGCTGGGCCTCGCGGGCCTGACGCCAAGCATGTTCGGCCTCGGCGACGGCTTGCTCCAATGGCGCCTTTTGAGATTCAAGCTGATCGAGCTGACCTCTCCATTGCGAGCAGTCAGCACGCTGGCGCATCCGTTCCTCATCATCCTGGCTGAGTGCCTGCTGGGCGCTTTGCAGTCGTGCCTTGGCGCGGTTTTGATTTTGCTCCATCGCCCGGCGACGCTCGGCAATACTGAGTTGCTGCTGCTCCAACCGAGTCACGTCAGCCCCAGAGGAATAATAGGCCGCCTGAGCCTGCTCCAGTGCCTGCTGTGCATCATCAAACTGCTGCCGCTGGGCATGGATTTGCCCCTGAACCGACTCGCGCCGCACCAGCGCATCATTGATCTGTGCTTCCAGCGACTGCGCTTGGGCCTGAGCGGCCTCAATCTCGCTTTGGCACTTGCCCCAGCGCCGAGCCGCCAATCGAACCTCTGCCTGTCGGATATCTTCACTTAGGGTTTTGAAGCGCTTTGCAGCCTCAGCCTGTCGACGCAGATGCTGTAACTGACGCATCAACTCGTCTTCTAGGTCCCCTAAACGCTCTAAATTCTCGCGGGTACGTTTAAGGCGCGTCTCGGTTTCGCGTCGGCGCTCCTTGTAACGGCTGACCCCCGCTGCTTCCTCGATATAACCCCTCAACTCCTCGGGGCGGGCCTCGATAAACCGATTGATCATCCCCTGCTCGATAATCGCGTAGCTACGCGGCCCCAAGCCCGTGCCTAGGAACAGATCCGTTATGTCACGGCGACGGCAACGGGTTCCATTTAAGTAATAAAAGGATTGAGCATCTCGGGTGACCTCTCGGCGCACACTGATTTCGCCAAAATTGGCATACTCGCCCTGCAAGGTTTTATCGGAGTTATCAAAGACCAACTCGATCGAGGCCTTGGAGATGGGTTGACGTTGGGTCGATCCATTAAAGATCACATCGGTCATGGCGCTGGCGCGTAGGGTTTTAGCGCTGCCCTCACCCATGACCCAGCGTACCGCATCAATGACGTTTGACTTGCCACAACCATTGGGCCCGACCACGGCAGTCAGGTTGCTGCGAAAGTTAACGGTGGTGGGATCCACAAAGGACTTGAACCCCGCCAATTTGATGCTGTTTAAACGCACCGACGCATATCCATGGGGAAAGCTAGAACCTACCCAAAACCGAGGTAGGTCTCAAGCTTATAGCGGGTTGTCGATCGCCAGCTGAACACGGCCATTATCCGTGCTGACATTGGAGGCCACGCCCTGCCAATCGCCGGGCGCAGGCACCACACCACCGGACAGCGCCAGCCGAGCCACGACTTCAACTTGCGATTTCACTGGTAGACCTGCCATCGGTCCCATTCGCATTTCGTTGGTCAGCACCAATTGCATCGGCAGTTCATCAAATAACACCCGAGCCACCACCATCGGCGTGGGCTGTTGCTCGGATATCCGGGCATAGACGAAAACCGGTGTTTGCGGTGGCACGTCCAACGGCGGACGCAACAAATTCACCTGGATTTGCGGGGGCGAAATCCCCATCGCCTGTCTGGCAATGCGCAGTCCCTGTTCAATCGCTTGATAGTCCGCAGAATCTGCTGGCACCAGCTCAAGCAAGCGGGCCCAATAGCGCTCAGCGTCCGCATAATTTTGCTGATCAAACGCTGCGACCCCGAGCACCCCTAATGCCATGGTGTTGGTTTCCTGTGCTGCTAATGCACGGCCGGCCAGCTGAGTTGCCAGGTCAATTTGAGTGCGATCAGAAAACAGCAGCGCCTGGGCCTCAGCCGCCAAGAATTCAGGCAATGCCTGCTGATACACCGCATCCAATTCCCCACGCTCCCGGGCGCTACGGTAGGCCTGATAAGCCCCTGCCAGATCGCCGGATTGCTCGAGCAATTGGCCCAGCGAGTAGTAACGCTCTGGAAGCTCATGGCGCTGAATCCCGGCCTGCATCACTGCGATGGCCTCGTCGAGACTTTGCGCCTGATCCAGCTCGCCCTGGAGCTGTTGGCTGTCGAGTGTCAGTTGCACCTGCGTCAGCCCACCCAACTGTTGGTAGCCCACCCAGGCGGTTACCAGGATCAGGGCAATCGAGAGCATCAACCCCAAACTACGAGGCCCCATTTGCGAAGCCGCACTTTGCTGACCTGCATCCGCCAGTACGCCGGCACGCAACCGATCGAGCTCTCGTTGGCGTTCAAGCTCGCTCAGATCCTCGCGCTGAGCCAATTCAGCGGCGCGAGTTTGCCAGATCGAAAGCGCGGCCTGACGGGCGTCAACATTGTCCGGCGCAACTCGGGCCACATGAGCCCGCCACAACGAATAAAACAGGACGACCAGAATGCTGGCCAGAATGACCCACTCAATCATTTTTAAGCCCCAACAAAGTATCGGCCTGGGCACGCTCAGCGTCTGATAATTCGCGACGACGGGTCATGACTCGAGCAACCACAATGCCGCCCAGCGCCAGTAGGCCTGGCGGCAACAGCCACAACCACAGGGTCGAGCCTGAGAACTGAGGTTTGTAGCGGATGTAGCTGCCATAGCGCTGCTCTAGCCATTCCACGATGCTTTGGTCATCCTCCCCCTGCAGCATCAATTCATGAACTTTGACTCGCATATCCTGGGCAATCGGAGCGTCAGAATCTCCAATGGCTTGGTTTTGACACTTGGGGCATCGCAACTCCATGACCAAGGACTTAAACCGGGCCTCTTGCTCGGCCGACTCAAAGGCCAGCGGATCAATGGCAGCCCAGGCAGGCCAAGCCATCATGAGTAACAAAAACAAACGAGTCACAGGGACACCTCAGGAAAATAGGGGGCAAATTTCTGATCCCACACACGCTGATCAATCACGCCCTGATGGCGAAATACGATCTGCCCTGTGGCCGACACAAGATAGGTTTCCGGGGCACCCGTGACGCCGAATTCCAAGCCCAGATCCCCCGAGCGATCAGCCCAGTTCAAAACATACGGATCGCCTTTTTCCAGCAACCACTGGGCAGCCTTAGCGTCGCTATCTTTGTAGTTCAAACCGTAAATCGGAACCTGCTCGGACAGGGTCACCAAAAATGGATGCTCAACAACACAAGAGATACACCAGGTTGCCCAAACATTGATCAACGCGGGACCCTGAACAGCGTCCCGCGGGCTCGATGAATCGCCCTGGAGCTGCTCGACGACCAACGAAGGTAACGGCTGGTCGATCAGAGCCGAGGGCATCGCTTGAGGATCCAGCGACAATCCTTTGTTGAACAGCAGCCCTAGCCCCAGAGCCAGAGCGACAGGTAGCGCATAGATCCACTTACCCATGGACGGCTCCCGCCGCACCGGAGGGTTGGGTTTGGCGCGCGAAGCGGGTGCGGTAGCGCGGATCAAACAAGGCCACGGCCCCGCCCAATGCCATCAAGATCGAACCCAACCACAAAAAGTTGATGAAGGGTTTGATCCGTAGGCGGATGCCCCACGCACCCTCTAAGGGTTCGCCCATCGCGACGAATAGGTCACCATCCCAGCGATTATGAATGCCCGCCTCGGTCATGATCTGGCCACTGACCGTGTACTTACGCTTTTGCGGCGTGACCGTGGCGACCCGATCGTCCCCTTTGAAGATTTCGATAGTCGCTTGATCCGCAACCCAGTTGGGTCCGTTCACCACATCCAACGAGGTCATTCTGAACTCGTAGACATCCAAGGTGTGCGAATCGCCCAGCGCCATGCGAACATCGCGTTCCTGCACGAAACCACTGACCATCGCGACGCCGAAAGTGACCACCGCGACCCCCAAATGAGCAATGACCATACCGATGTAACCGGCCCCAAGCCTTTGCAAGCGAGCGAGCGGGCGATTGCCGCGGATCTTGTGGTAAAGATCAATCAGCGATCCCGCCGCCAGCCATATCGCACAGGCAATCCCTGCAACCGTCCAGAACGGCAAAGCGCCTCCCCAGGCCCAGGACACAGCTACCCCTACGATCAGGGAAATACCCAGCACAAAGCGCATCTGACGCCAGATCCAACCGCTGTCTGGCCGTGACCAAGGTGCCAGCGGCCCGATGCCCATAAACACAAACATCACCACCGCCATGGGCACAAACAACGCATTGAAGTAAGGCGGTCCGACGGAGACACGCCCCATACCTAGCGCATCAATAATCAACGGATAAAGTGTTCCCAGCAAAATCATCGTGGCCGATACCACCAACAGCAGATTATTCGACAGCAAGAAGCCTTCACGGCTGAACCAGTGCGGCGTGCCCATCGCCTTGAGCTGGCCTGCGCGAACTGCGTACAGCGATAGGCTTCCACCGATTACGATCGCCAAGAAATACAAAATGAAACGGCCGCGCTCGGGATCACTGGCAAAGGAATGAACGCTGGTCAAAATACCCGAACGAACGAGGAAGGTGCCCAACAGCGACAGACAAAAAGCGCTAATAGCCAGCAGAACCGTCCAGGCGCGGAAGTTGCCTCGCTTTTCAGTCACCGCCAAGGAATGCACCAGAGCCGTCCCGACTAGCCATGGCATCAAAGACGCGTTTTCGACCGGATCCCAGAACCACCAGCCACCCCAGCCCAACTCGTAATAGGCCCACCAGCTGCCCAGGGCGATCCCTAGGGTCAAAAATGCCCAGGCGGCTGTAGTCCACGGACGAGTCCAACGGGCCCAGGCCGCATCCAAGCGCCCACCTTGCAAGGCCGCCACGGCAAAGGCGAACGCCACGGCAAAGCCGACATACCCTACGTACAACAGCGGCGGGTGAAAAATCAGGCCAACATCCTGCAGCAACGGATTTAAGTCAGCGCCGTCGGCGGGCACGTTAGGTAGGGTTCGTTCAAAGGGGTTGGAGGTCACCCCTGTGAAAGAGAAGAAACCCACACAAATAATTCCAAGCACCGCCAAAATCCGCGCCCGCAGGACGAGAGGCAAGTTGGTGCTAAGCGCCGCAACCAACGAAGTCCACAGCGCCAACACCCATATCCAGAGCATCAGTGAGCCTTCATGCCCACCCCATAACGCACTGGCTTTGAAGTACCAGGGCATGGCGGTATTGGATTGCTTGGCGATATACGCCACGCTGAAATCGTCGTTCAGAAACGCATACAGCAAGACGACAAAGGCAATGGTTGAGAACAGAAAAACACCATGGGCCAAGCCGATCGACGCACTCATCCAGGAGCGCCAGCCGGCGTAACTCCCGATTTGCGGAATTATGGCCAGCGAGACCGCCAAACCAAAGCCCAACCAAAAGGCGATATGACCAAACTCTGGGACCAGCATCAGTAACTGACCTCAGCTTCGGTTTTAGGCATTTGCAGGGATTCGGCGATCTCCGGCGGCATGTATTGCTCATCGTGTTTGGCCAGTACGATGTCGGCCATCAACACGCCGTTTTGCAATTGGCCCTCGGCAACAATGCCCTGACCTTCACGGAAAAGATCCGGCAAGATCCCTTCATATTTTATAGTTACTTTTTCAGCATAATCAGTGACCTGAAAGCTAACCTTCAAGCTTTCTGGATCTCGAATAACGCTGTCATCCACCACCATTCCACCGACCCGAATCGTGGTTCCTTCAGGGGCCTCACCCGCCACCACTTTGGCCGGGGGATAGAACAGGTTAATGTTGTTTGACAGGGCGTATAGCGTCAGGCCAACCGCCACTGATAATCCGACTAATCCCAGAGCGATCAGTCCTAGCTTCTGTTTACGAGCAGGCTTCATGCGTTCTCGCGCCTCAATTGTTGTTGTATTCGTTTGATTGCACGGGCGCGGGCCACCCGATCTTCGATCGCCAACCCAATAAAACACGCACAGGCAATGCCAAAGCTGGACCAGACATAGACCCCATGCCGCCCCATCGCAAGAAACTCAGAGAACGACTCAAAGGCCATGGTGTTGCTCCACATATTCACGGGCCCAGGAGGCCTTGGATTCACGAACCAGCAGCAGGGTTCGTAGGCGCTTGAGCACCCAGTAGCCCGCTAGGCAGTAAAACGCCAGAATCGATACCACCAGTGGCATCCACATGCTGGCCGGCATCGCTGGACGCTCGGTCAACTTGAGCGTCTCGCCCTGATGGAGGGTATTCCACCACTCCACACTGTATTTGATGATGGGAATGTTAATCACACCAACGATCACTAACAGGGCTACCGCCTTGCCGGCGACGTCCGAGGGCAACGCAGGTCGCAATGCCATCGCGCCTAGATACAAAAACAGCAGGATCAGCATCGACGTCAGACGAGCGTCCCACACCCAGTAGGTTCCCCAGGTCGGCTTGCCCCAAATGGCCCCGGTTACCAAGGCCAGAAAAGTGATCACCGCCCCCACTGGCAAACCGGCCTGAATCGCAACGTCTGCGATCTTCATCTTCCAGACCAGCAGCACCACCCCGGCCACCGCCAGGCCCATGTATAGTGATTGCGCAAGGAACGCGACCGGCACGTGCAAAAATATAATGCGATAACTGTTGCCCTGCTGATAATCGACCGGCGCAATAGCCAAGCCCCAAAACCAGCCGATCAACAACAGTGTGGCACCGATCGATCCGAGTCCGATCTGCCAGCGCCGCCCCACCCGAAACACATAGGGTGAGGAGCCCCAGCGGTGGAACCATTGCCAAGAACGAGACATCTATCCTCCAGTCACAATTCGTAAAGCCGCAGCAATGGCCGCCGGCAGTAAACTCAGTGCCCCCACAAACATAGCGGCCAACAAGGCCAGCTGCGCCGAGACTTCAACCCCGGACGCATGGGCCATCGTAGTGCCGGCCCCGAACACTAAGATGGGGATAAACAACGGCAGTACCAACAAACCCAGCAAACCCGACCCACTGCGCGCCGGTGCGAGCAAGGCACTGCCCAAACTACCCAAAAGCAGCACTGTGGGTGTCCCCAGCATCAACGTCAGCCATAAAATTCCCGCGGTCGGTGCGCTGATGCCTAGCGCCAGCGCGATTAACGGCGCTAACAACACCACAGGGAGCACGTTGGACACCCACTGGGCACCCAAACGCATCAGCACCGTAATCGACAACGGTAGGTCGGACAGCAACCATTGTTCTAGGGTTCCATCCAACACGTCTTCTCTAAACAAACCGTCCAATGCTAGCAGAACCGCCAAAAGCGCCGCGACCCAGACCAGCCCCGGTGCAACGTCTCTTAACAATTGCGGGTCGGCGCCCATTCCCAACGGAAAGCTCACCGCCACCAAGGCAAAAAACATCACAGGCCGCAGAGCCGCGCCTAGATCATTCCAATTCAACGCCAGGTCGCGCTTGAAACACTGCCACAAACGACTCATGCCGAAGCTCCCAATTCCAGTACCTGATCAGGCATCAGATCTGAGGGGGTGTGATGCGTGGCAAGCAGGACCACCCCACCCTGGGATAAACGTTCGCGAATCCGCTGAGCGAGTAAGGCCTGACCCTGCACATCAATCGCATTGAAGGGCTCGTCGAGTAACCAAACCGGTGCATCATTAGCATACAGGCTGGCCAACGCTATCCGCCGGGCCTGCCCCGTAGACAGAGTCCCTGCCAGGGCATCCTCCCAGCCACACAGCCCGACCTGCGCAAGCAACCCATCGAGATCCCCCTGGTCACCCCGCAGATCCATCAACCACTTCAAATTCTGCCGGGCATCCAACCGGGCTTTAACTCCGGCCAGCGCCGTCCACATAAGAACCCGACGGCGACGCTCAGAAGCAGCCGACTCGCCCTGAATCTGGATCAATCCGGAACAATCCGAGTACAGACCCGCGATAGCCCGAAGCAGTGTCGACTTACCCGCTCCGTTGGGACCTGCAATTTGGATCAGCTCACCCGGCTGCGCCTGCAGATCGAATCCATCCAACAGGACACGCTCATCTCGCTCGATCCGAATTTGTTCTATGTTTAAAGCCATTGTCATGTCGCGAGTATACCGTGCAATCCCCTGAGATCCGACCAACATCAATGACTGGCGGCACTCGAGTTCAATCGAGCGAGGCCCTCATGGCGCTGCTGGGCCAACTCAAAGCACAAAGCCCTGCACGCGCGGTGCCGGCCCAGGTCATCAGCAGCACGCCCACCGCCAATGGCCAGTTTCAGGTGACGCTCGAGCTGCAGGGACAGCGGTTCACACTATCGGCGGCGCTGCCGCCTGCAGCATCCCCCATTTCGATCTATCGGCACACCGGCGTTCTGCGTGTGGCCAGTGCGGCGGGCGGGCTATCCAGGGCTGCCACGCCGATTCATTCTGCACAACAGTGGCTATCGGCCTTGCCGCAAATCCCGTCGCCAGCGGCTTCGATTGCGCAAAGTGCCAGCGCCCTGCCCAGCTTTGCCGCCTGGGCCAGCGTCTTTGCCCAAATAACCCAACCTGAAGCGTTAAAACGCTGGGTAGAGGCCAACCAACGCGGTGAGCTATTGCAGTCGATGGCGAGCCAGTTGCCCGAATCACTGCGCGACCGATTTATTCAAGTCAACGAACAACGACAGGTCCAAGCCGCTGAAGATCAGCGCCAAGGGCAGCTCAGCTTTCGATTCGATGTTCCGCTGCCGCTGGGTGAGCGGTGGGTCAATGGTGAGGCCACCCTCAAACGATCCGCAGCCCAGCGCGATCAGTGGAGTTTTGAGTTGATGTTTGACTTGCCCACCGCAGGACGGCTGGTCGCGCGGGCAAAACTGACCGCGCAACACACACATCTGGAGTTACAAGCCAGCCAAAAAACCACTCAACAACGACTGGTGCAGTGGGCACCTACCGTGGAATTTCGACTCAGAGCGGCCGGTCTTCAAATCGATGGCATTCAGGTCACGCCGTGGCAGGCACCAGCCCGAAGCCAGCCCCAGGGCCGCTTGGATATTCGCGTATGAAAACAGCGACTGCGCTTCATTATGACGGTGAAGGAGCACCCAAAGCGACCGCTCAAGGCCGCCAAGAAGAAGCGCTCGCTTTATTAGCTGACGCGCAAAAGCAAGGCATTCCGATTTTGCAACATCCACAGTTGGCGAACGCATTGGATCCTGTCGGTGTAGGCGAAGAAATCCCCGAAGCGCTTTATCTGATCGTCGCTGAAATCCTGGTCCTCGCTTACAAGCTAGAGGGCAAAGAAGATCCCAGAGGCTCACCGGTCGACAAGTCGAGCCGTCGCCCAATGTAGTAGCCCTGAATGAGGTCGACATCAAGCTGCTGGATCATTTTGAACTGCGCCTCCGTCTCAATACCCTCTGCGATGATGCGAGGACTAATAGAGCGGGCCAAGCTGAGCACCTGCGACAGCACGTCTAACTTAGGTTCATCGTCCAGAATCAGGTCAATCAAAAACTTATCTAGCTTGATGGCCTCTGGCTGGATGTCGATTAAGCGGTATAAATTCGAGTCGCCGGCACCAAAATCATCCAGGTACAACGCAACGCCCATGTCACGCAGCGTCATTAACGAATCCCGAGCGATCAGATTACCAATCGCTTGCTCTGTGATTTCCAGATTCAAACGTTGCCGAAAGGAATCCGGCAACTCACGCAAACGCTCAATCAACCAATCCACGCTATGGCTTTCGCGCAGTAAGCTGGGCATGACATTAAACGTGACAAACCGGTCCGCACGCTCAGACAGCCAGTCCGACAGATTGGAATAAAGCTGATTCAACCCCCACTGGGTCCACTCTCGAACAAAATCGTACCGCTGCGCTGCCAGCACAATTTCACCGCCACTAA
>JBMYYI010000025.1:0-21684 GCA_049609265.1 Litorivicinus sp.
GCTGTGGGTCCAGCAACCTCTCCATGAAACGCATATTAGCGTCGCGCTTTGAAAAAGTCTTTCAAAACCTGAGAGGCGCGTTGCTCATCCATGCCGTCAAAGCCAGGTCTGGCTTCCAACGCATATTGACCGTCGCCAGCTGCGCTGCACTGTCGGCATCGACTGCAGTTTCATCACTTAACTCCAGTTCGTAAAGCGCGACAATTTCGTGTCCGGCGGGTATGCCAGCTTGCTCAGCTTTGCTGCCCGGGGTCACTTGCCCTACGATCGGGGCCGCAAATTGACTGCCTGCCATGGCCAAAATGGCGTACACCAAGGCCGCAAATAACAAGTTGATAGCAGGACCGGCAGCGACAACCGCCGCACGCTGACCCAAGGATTTCTGATCAAAGGCTTGGCTTTTCTCCGCTGCACTGACCTCGCCCTCACGGCTGTCCAGCATGCGCACGTAACCGCCCAGCGGCAATGCCGCGATTTGGTACAACACGCCATCCTTGCCGGTTCGCGAAAATACCTTGGGTCCAAAGCCGATGGAGAAGGTCAGCACCTTGATGCCACAACGACGAGCCACATAAAAGTGGCCGAATTCGTGAATCGTGATCAAAACACCCAGGGCCGTTAACGTGGCCAAAATCATCATCAAACTCATGCTGCACCCTTATACCAAGATCGCGCAGCCGCATCGCACTGGATTGCGGCCTGTATATCGACTATCGGGGTTGGCGTGAGCTGCTGCAAGCCTTTCGCCACCCACTGGGTGATCTGATCAAATCCAATCCGCTGGTTCAAGAAATCCTCGACCGCACATTCATTGATGGCGTTGAACCAGATACAGGCTGCCTGGCCCTGACTGACCGCCTGACGAGCCAGTTCAATCGCCGCAAACCGGGCGCTGTCGACGGGCTCGAAGGTGAGCTGGGATAACGCGGTTAGATCCAATGCCTCGGTGTTGCTAGAGATCCGCTGGGGATACGCCAGGGTATGGGCAATCGGGATACGCATGTCGGTTTGGCCCAACTGGCTAATGAAGGATCCATCGATATATTCCACCAAGCTGTGAATACTGGACTGCGGATGAATCACGACGCGCACCTGATCGGCAGGCACGTTGAACAGGTAACAGGCCTCAATCAGCTCAAGGCCCTTGTTCATCAGCGTGGCACTGTCGACGGATATTTTTTGGCCCATCGACCAATTAGGGTGTGCGATGGCTTGAGCCGGGGTGACCTGACTCAGGTCCAATTCGGGTTGGGCACGGAATGGCCCGCCCGAGCAGGTCAACCAGAGTTGGCGCAGATGCTCGATCGGCTGCCCACATTGGTAGTCGCTGGGCAAGGATTGGAAGATCGCATTGTGTTCTGAATCGACCGGCAAGAGACGCGCACCGCCCTGACGTACCGCCGCCATTAACAAATCACCCGCCATGACCAGGGCTTCTTTGTTAGCCAGGGCAATCGTCTTGCCGGCTGCAGCGGCGGCCAAGGTGGAAGGAAGCCCCGCCGCTCCCACGATGGCCGCCATGACCGTGTCGACTTCTGGATCCTGGGCCAACGTCACCAACGCCTGCGACCCCGATAGCACCTCGGCGCTGTAGCCAAGCTGCGACTGCAGTTGCGCCGCGGACTGTGAGTCACCCAGCGCGATCCGTCGCGGACGAAACTCGTTAGCAATGGTCGCCAGCGAGTCAACCTGGCGATGTCCGCTAAGGCTGTGTATTTCGAATTGTTCAGGATGCGAGCGAACCAAATCTAAGGTGGAGGCACCGATCGAGCCGGTCGCACCCAACACGCACAGCCGTTTGGCCATCGTTAGAACGCCCCTGCCATCACGCAGAGCGCAAAAATGGGTGCCGCCGCGGTCAGCGAATCAATCCGATCCATGATTCCACCATGCCCGGGCAATAGGTTGCCGCTGTCTTTGTAACCACTTTGACGCTTGATGACACTCTCATACAAATCGCCCAAGACACTGGCCGCCATCGTCACCAGACAGGTCACCATCAGCCCCATCCAGGCCTCAGTACTGCCGAGCTCCAATGACCAACCGACCACGCAGGCCACCACCAAACCCAATGCGATGCCGCCCCAAACCCCTTCCCAGCTCTTGCCCGGTGACACTTGGGGAGCCAGTTTGGTCTTGCCAAATTTCCGACCGGCAAAATAGGCACCAACATCGGTGCCCCAGATCAAAAATAGCAATAGCCCCAGCAACCAATCCGCTTGTACGTGGGTTTTCAGCACCACCATGCCGGTCCAAGCGGGAATCAACACTAACCAACCACTGATCAGCTTGCGCCAAGGCCCCCGCCAGGATTCAATCGACAGCGGATAGCCCATCACCAGACCCAGCGCGACGCCCCACCACACTACTCCGAGGAGCAAAATAGCCATTTTCAATGGGTCGGGGATCAGCCAGACAATCCACAGCGCCATCGCGACGCCACCCACAAAAATCGACCGCAAACGACGCGAATCAATGCCCGCCAAACGCGACCATTCCCAGGCCCCCATCAGAATGACAGCACCGACCATCAGGGCGAAAAACTGGGGAGCCAGCATGAACACCGCAATCAACACCGGCGGCGCAATCACAATGGCAGTTAAAAAACGAACCCAAGTCACTCAACGTCCTCTTGATTCAGTCGCGCTCCAAACCGGCGCTCGCGACGGCTGAACTCTTGGATGCAATTAGTAAATTCGGCGGCGCCAAAGTCCGGCCACCAGCTGGGTGAAAACACCAGCTCGGCATAGGCGCTCTGCCACAATAAAAAGTTACTGATGCGCTGATCGCCCGCCGTTCGGATAAGCAGATCCACATCGCCGGCATACGCCAGCGCAAGATGCTCGGATAACGCTTGCTCATCGGCGGTCTGCAACGACTGCCCTAGCGATTGAGCGGCCTGCAACATATCCCAGCGTCCGCCGTAATCCACCGCCAATGAAACGGTTAATGATTGACACTCAGCGGTGGCTTGCTCAGCTTTTTCGATCAGTTTGACCAAACGGTCAGACAAACGATCCCGACGCCCGACGACACGTAATCGAACATCACGTTTGATCAGACTGGGGATATCGCGTTTAAGCGTGGTGGCAAAGAGTTCCATCAAACCGCGTACTTCAGCGGCAGGACGCAACCAATTTTCAGAAGAAAAAGCGAATAGCGTTAGGAACTCCACTCCACAAGCGAGGGCCGCATCGGTCACGGCCCGGACGCTTTCGCCTCCCGCCTTGTGACCAGCCAGCCCAGACTTGCCCTGTGCCTTTGCCCAACGGTTGTTGCCATCCATGATGATGGCAACGTGCCGCGGCGTAGAAGCCGCCATACCTATACCTCGAGGAGGTCTTTTTCCTTGACGCTCAGCAGTGCGTCAACTTCGGCAATGTACTTGTCGGTGATTTTTTGAATCTCATCACCGGCACGACGCTCGTCGTCTTCACTGATGTCTTTGTCCTTTAGCAGCGACTTGACGTCAGCCAGCACATCACGGCGAACGTTACGGATGGAGATGCGGCTTTGCTCAGCCTCAGCCTTGGCCTGCTTGACGTAGCCCTTGCGGGTTTCTTCCGTCAGCGGCGGCATCGGGACACGGATCGTGTCGCCGTTGGTAGCCGGGTTCAAGCCCAGGTCAGAAGAGAGGATCGCTTTCTCGATCGCCGGCACCATGTTCTTTTCCCAGGGGTTCACCGCCAGCGTTCGCGCATCTTCCACCTTGATTTGCGCGACCTGGCTGATGGGTGTGGGGGTGCCGTAGTAGTCCACCTTAACTGCGTCCAAAATCGCAGGCGTGGCGCGGCCGGTACGAATCTTTGCCAGCTGATGTGACAACGATTCAATGCTCTTGGCCATGCGCTCTTGGGCGTCTTGTTTCAACTCATCTAGCATGTAAAAACCTCGTTACTCAATCAGGGTGCCTTCGTCGCTACCCAATACGGCACGGGCCAACGACCCAGAATCATTCATATCAAACACGCGGACCGGCAAGTGGTGGTCTCGCGCTAAACAAATCGCGGTCAAATCCATCACGCCCAGCTGACGAGCCAATACTTCGTCATAGGTCAGGCGATCATATCGAGTCGCATCGGGGTTTTTGACCGGATCAGCGGAGTAGACACCGTCGACCTTGGTGGCCTTGAGCATCAAATCCGCATCGATCTCGATGGCCCGCAAACAGGCCGCCGAATCGGTGGTAAAGAACGGGTTACCCGTTCCTGCCGAAAAGATGACTACATCACCTGCGGTGAGGTAGCGGATGGCGCGGCGGTGATCGTATTTCTCGACCACGCCGTCCATCGGGATTGCACTCATCACGTGAGTGCTGATGTTGCTGCGCTCAAGCGCATCACGCAACGCCAGACCGTTCATCACCGTGGCCAGCATACCCATGTGGTCGCCAGCAACACGATCCAGTCCAGCTGCGTTCAGTGCGGCGCCGCGGAACAGGTTACCCCCGCCCACAACCAAACCGACCTGAACGCCGACACCGACCAGCTGACCGATCTCCAACGCCATGCGGTCGAGCACTTCAGGCTTAATGCCGAAAGCTTCATCGCCCGCCAGCGCTTCGCCACTGAGCTTGAGGAGGATTCTCTTGTACTTAGTGGATCGTTCAGCCATTAGGATGTCCTTTATTCGCCGCGTGCTTGCTGCATGACCTCGGTAGCGAAGTCGATTTCTTCTTTCTCGATGCCTTCACCCACTTCGTAACGAACGAAGCTCAAAACTTCGGCACCCGCGCTAGCGACGAGCTTGCCAACGGTCATGTCGGGGTCTTTTACGAAAGGCTGATCAACCAAGCTGATTTCAGCGAGGAACTTGCGGATACGACCGCCGATCATTTTTTCGATAATTTCAGCAGGCTTGCCTGATTCGGCTGCCTGAGCGCTGAAGATCTCTTTTTCCTTGTCGACCACTTCAGCCGGCACGTCATCCGACTTAACGAACTGAGGATTAACCGCCGCTACGTGCATAGCCACATCACGGGCCAGGGCTTCGTCGCCGCCTTTCAGGGCGACCAAGACGCCGATACGGTTGTTACCGTGAACGTAGTCGCCGACCACATCGCCTTCAACGCTAGCGATACGGCGTACCGTGATGTTCTCACCGATCTTTTGGACCAGCGCTTCACGGGCATTTTCCAGCTCGCCACTCATGACCGCGGCCACGTCAGTGCTGCTTGCAGCGGCAACGGCTTCAACAACGTTGTTCGCGAAGGCTGCAAAGTTGTCATCACGTGCCACAAAGTCAGTTTCAGAGTTGATTTCAACCATGAAGCCGCCTTTCGCGCGGATAACACCGTCAGCTGCAACACGACCGGCTTTCTTGGCCGCTTTCATGCCAGATGACTTACGCAGGTGATCGATCGCAGCTTCGATATCGCCGTTCTGCTCAACCAATGCTTTCTTGCATTCCATCATGCCCAAGCCAGTACGCTCGCGCAGCTCCTTAACCAAAGACGCAGAAATCTGTGCCATGTGTATTCTCCAAACTAATTTTCAAATTCGTAATAAAAGAAAGGGGCTCAAGGCCCCTGACTTCGTTGCCTTAGGCGTCGGCTTTCGCTTCGCCAGCATCACCGCCTTCTGCGGGAGCCTCTTCGACATATTCGCTTTCAACCGCGCTGGCACCTGCACCGGCCAGTACCGCGTCTGCGATCACACGTGCGTAGATATCGATTGCACGGATCGCGTCGTCGTTACCGGGGATAACGATGTCAACGCCATCGGGGTTTGAGTTGGTGTCGACCACACCAATCACCGGAATGCCCAGCTTGCGAGCTTCCAGGATCGCGATGTCTTCATGGTTAACGTCAACCACGAAAATCGCGTCAGGCAAACCGCCCATATCTTTAACACCACCGACCGAACGCTCCAGCTTTTCCATCTGGCGAGTCAGGTCGAGGGCTTCTTTCTTGCTCAGCTTGTCAAAGGTGCCGTCTGAAGATTTCGCTTCTAGGTCACGCAACTTTTTGATCGACTGACGCAATGTTTTGTAGTTGGTCAGCATGCCGCCCAACCAGCGGTGGTTGACGTAAGGCATGCCGCAACGCTCAGCCTGAGTCTTGATGACTTTGCTGGCGCTACGCTTGGTGCCAACAAACAGAACCTTGTTCTTGTTTGAGGCCAAGTTTGAAACGAACTCAGCCGCTTGCTCTAGGGCAGGAACGGTGTGCTCAAGGTTCATAATGTGGATCGAGTTACGTGCACCGAAGATGTACTGAGACATCTTGGGGTTCCAATAACGGGTCTGGTGACCAAAGTGTGCGCCTGCTTTTAGCAGATCGCGCATGCTGACTACGCTCATTTAATTTTCCTGTTTCAGGGTTAACAAACAACTTTGCCAGCGTCCCAAGAAACCCTGCCGCCATGCGGTCTGGGCACCCATCTTGGGGCATCTTGCTGCCAAAGGATTTGGGTCGGCTATTCGAGCCGGCGCGAAATATATCACGGCTCTCGCAATAAAGGGAGAACTTGGGCGGGACAAATTAAAAGACGGTATACTCCGCGCGAAATTACGGAGCGTGCTGTGTCGATTACCTATAAAACCCCCGAGCAGATTCAAGCCATGCGAGTGGCGGGCCAACTGGCCGCAGAGGTCCTGACGTTACTCGATGACGTCGTGCGCCCCGGCATCAGCACCGCTGATATCGATACCATCGTTCATGATCATATCGTCAAGGTTCAAGGCGGCATCCCTGCCACATTGGGCTATCACGG
This sequence comes from Litorivicinus sp., assembly GCA_049609265.1. Classification (GTDB taxonomy): domain Bacteria; phylum Pseudomonadota; class Gammaproteobacteria; order Pseudomonadales; family Litorivicinaceae; genus Litorivicinus. Next base: position 6,714 of record JBMYYI010000025.1, read on the forward strand.
TTTCCCCGCCAGTTGCTGCACCTCAATTAATCACGTCGTGTGCCATGGCATTCCGGCCCAGGACAAAGTGTTAAAAGATGGCGACATCGTCAACATCGACGTCACCGTCATCAAAGATGGCTTTCATGGCGACACCAGCAAGATGTACTTTGTCGGCAAGCCAAAACCGCATCTCGAGCGCCTGGTCAAAGTCACCCAAGAGTGCATGTACCTGGGCATCGAGCAAGTTAAGCCCGGCGCGCGTCTGGGTGACATCGGAGCGGTCATCCAAAAACACGCAGAAAAGAATCACTACTCGGTGGTGCGTGAATACTGTGGCCACGGCATTGGTTCGGTCTTTCATGAGGAGCCGCAGGTACTGCATTACGGGCGAGCCGGCAGCGGCGTCGAATTAAAGCCCGGTATGTGCTTTACGATCGAGCCCATGATCAACCAAGGTGGCCGCCATGTCCGTCTACTGGGTGACGAGTGGACCGTGATCACCAAGGACCGCAAGCCCAGCGCTCAGTGGGAGCACACCCTGGCGGTGACAGACACCGGCTATGAAATCTTCACCTATCGCGAGGGCGAGGAAACCTTCCCACGGATCAGCGCATGAGCATCAAGAGTGACCTGAAGGAAGGTTTACAGCCGCTCTTCCGCGCCCTGCGCGAAGGACACTCTGCATTGGAGCTGGCCCGCAGCCGCGCGCAACAGATTGACAGTGCCATCCTGAGCCTGTGGGAGCGTGCGAATCCTGGCCCTCTCACTTTGCTGGCCGTGGGTGGTTATGGCCGAGGCGAGGTCTACCCGCAATCCGATGTGGATCTGCTGGTCATCATTGACGAGGACTCGCCCACCCAAGCCCTATCTGATTTCATCCAAAGCCTGTGGGATTTGGGACTGGATGTGGGGCACGCCGTTCGCACTTGGAATGAATGCAGCGAAGAAGCCAGCAAAGATATTTCAACCGCCACCGCCATGCTGGAAGCGCGGGTATTGATGGGCGATCCGAGCAGTGCCGATCGCCTGTCTACACTGGTCTCTGAAACCTGGGACGAACGCGCCTTTTTCGAGGCGAAGCGTGCCGAGCAGGTCGAGCGCCATAATCGTCGTGGCGACACAGACCACAACCTAGAACCGGATATCAAAGCGAGCCCCGGGGGCCTACGTGACCTGCACACCCTATTGTGGATCGCGCGTCGTTTACGTGGGGAAAACACCTTAGAGGCGTTGGCCGAGGGCGATTTTTTAAGCGAACGGGAATATAGCCTGCTGCGCGAGGCTCAGGAATTTTTGGCCGCCGCACGATTTGCACTGCACGAAATCAGTCCGCGCAAGCAAAACCGGTTGCTGTTTGAGCACCAAGAACACGTCGCTGAAGTCCTAGGGTTCGAGGGTGATCACCCCAAACAGCGGGTCGAACGATTCATGCAACGCTATTACCTGATGGTGATGCGGGTTAACGAGTTCAACGAGGTGTTGTTGCAGCAGCTGGCCGAGACGCTGTATGCCCGTGAGATGCCGGACATCATCCCGCTCAACTCCCGCTTTCAGATTCGCGACGGCCTGTTAGAGGTCACCCACGAGGACGTCTTCAATCACTCGCCACAGGCGTTGATGGAGCTGTTTGCGTTGCTCGCGGACAACCCCGCAATTATCGGGATCAGCGCTGCGACCACTCGATTGGTCTACCGCAGTCGACACTTGATCGACGAGGACTTCCGCACGGATTTACGGGTCATCTCCCATTTCATGGAAATCCTGCGTCGCCCGCAGCGGCTAACCGACATCCTGCGGCGGATGCGCTTGTACGGTGTGCTGAGCAACTACATCCCCAGCTTTGGCGACATCATGGGGCTGATGCAGCATGACCTGTTCCACATTTTCACGGTCGATGCCCACACGCTGGAGCTGGTCAATTATCTGACCTCGTTCTGGACCGGTGAGCTAAAAGATAAGTACCCGGTAGCCACCGCGGCGACCCAGCGGGCACCCAAAATTGAACTGCTGATGATGGCGGGCCTGTTCCATGACCTGGGTAAGGGGCGTGGCGGCGACCATAGTGAGATTGGCGCGCCCGAGGCCGAGGCCTTTTGTAAGCGCCACTGGCTGTCTAATTATGACGCCAAACTGGTCGCTTGGTTGGTGCGCCACCACCTGTTGATGAGCACCACCGCGCAGCGTAAAGACATCTCAGACCCCCAAGTGATTCGCGAATTTGCCGAAACCGTGGGCTCCCTTGAGCGTCTAGATTATTTGCTAGCGCTGACCGTGGCAGATATCTCGGCCACCAATCCCGAGCTTTGGAATGCCTGGCGTGCCAGCCTGTTACGTCAACTCTACAGCCTGACCCGGGCGGCCCTGCAGCACGACCTAGATGAAGGCGTACCGGTGCTAGCGGATCTGATCGAGGACGCCAAGGACGCCGTCGCCAACCAACTGGACGTGGATCGTCGCGATATTTTGGATCCGATGTGGGCATTTTGGGGCAATTCCTACTTTGCCCAGCATCAGATCGAGGAAATTCAGTGGCACACCCAGGCCCTGTTGGACGACAACACCCTGCCGCAAATCCTGATTCGCAACGAGGGCAGCGGAACACAGGTCTTTGTCTATGCCCAGGACAAATCCTTTTTGTTCTCCGCCCTGTGCCGGGTCTTTGAGCATTTCCAACTCAACGTGTTGGATGCACGACTCAACACCAGTCTAGATGGCCGCGCACTGGATAGCTTTGTGGTACTGGATGAACACAACGCGCTGACCGATCCCGCTCGGGTCGAGCAACTGCGCGATCAATTGTTGGCGGCCTGCCACAAACCGCGCTCGATTCCACAAAACACACCGGGCCTGACGCCCCGCGTGTTGCGCCACTTTAATGATCCCGTGCGAATCCAGTTCTTCCCCGACACCACTCGTAATCGTACGGTGATGGAACTGATTGCCCCAGATCGTCCAGGACTGTTGGCTCAGGTCGCAGGCACCCTGGATCATTACGAACTCAACCTGGTGCTGGCCAAAATCGCCACGCTGGGTGAGCGAGTCGAAGACTATTTTTATCTTGTTAACGCGGACGGCCGCGCCGTGGAGTGCAATGACACACTCGATGCCGTCCGTCGCGAACTCGAATCGGTATTAGAAGAGAACGCATGAATCCCAGGATTGATCAGCTCCATCCCTACCCCTTTGAAAAGCTACGCAAGCTTGTCGCTGAGATCACACCAAACCCGGAACTGACTCCGCTGTCGTTGGGCATTGGTGAGCCCCAGCACGCGCCGCCTCAGGTGGTGCTAGATGCGCTGACCCAAGATGTTCTGGCGGTTGCACATTATCCGGCTACCCTGGGGCGTGAGGAGCTGCGCCAATCCATCGCGGATTGGGCCAGCCGTCGTTTCACACCGGCCCAAGTCACGCTGGAACAGACCATCCCGGTTACTGGCACCCGCGAAGCTTTGTTCGCCAGCATCCAAGCCCTGATCGGTGAAGGCCAACACATCGTCATGCCCAATCCCTTTTATCAAATCTATGAAGGGGCAGCGCTGATGGCCGGCGCAACACCGGTTTACCTAAGCGCCGATGCCAGCAACGATTTTGCCCCCACACCGGACGACGTGGCGGACTTTAGCCAAGTCGGTGCAGTTTTCCTGTGCACACCGGGTAACCCTAGCGGTCGCGTGCTGAGCATTGAGGAACTAAAGGCCTGGATTGAGGCCGCACAGACTCATGACTTTTTGCTGATCTCAGACGAATGCTACAGCGAGATCTATCGTGACGAGGACGCGCCGCCACCAGGATTGCTGCAGGCTGCAGCCGCCATGGGACTGAACCAGTTTGATCGTTGTATCGCCGTGGGCAGCCTATCCAAGCGCAGCAATGTGCCCGGACTGCGCAGTGGTTACATGATAGGTGACGCCCAGCAAATGGCGCGCTTTGCCAAATACCGCACCTACCATGGCTGCGCCATGCCCGGTCATCATCAAAGCGCCAGCATCGCTGCCTGGGGCGATGAGCAACACGTGTTTGAGAACCGCGAGCTGTACCGCGAAAAATACGCCATGGCCCAGCAGGTGCTGGCCAAGTATTTACCCCCCACCCCTCCGCAGGGCGGTTTTTATTTATGGATCGAAGTCCCTGGGGGCGATGATGAGGGTTTTGTTCAATATCTGCTGGAGCGTTACAATCTGCGCGCCTTACCGGGCCGCTATCTGGGTCGGGACATTGACGGCCAGAACCCAGGAGCCGGCCGGGTACGGGCGGCCTTGGTCAGCTCGATTGACACCACTCGGGAAGCCATCACACGGCTGCGCGACGCCCTGGACGACTGGAGTTCACGATGATTTTATACGGCATCCCTAACTGCGATACCGTCGCCAAAGCGCGTAAGTATTTAGAATCCAACGCCGTGGCCTATACGTTTCACGACGTCCGCCAGCAAGGCCTGCCGCTGGACGTGATCGAACAGGCTTACCAGGCGCTTGGCGAAAAGGTATTTAACACCCGCTCTCCCAGCTGGCGCGAGCTGAGCGACGAAGACAAGAACGCATTGAGAAGCGGCCAAGATTTTAGTGCCGCACAAACCAAACCCACGGTTTTGAAGCGCCCGCTGGTGTTTCACGAGGGTACGATTTTTAACGGATTCAAAATTGAAGATTGGCAAGCCCGCGGCTTGTAACCCCACTGCATAAGGATTATTCATGTTTGCAATTGCACTAGGTACCGGAACGCTAGACGCTAACGGCCAACTACTCGAGGCCTACTTCCCCTATCCCGTTAGCAACCCCAGCGATGCGCTGGTACAAGCTCTGCTAGGCGATGCCCAACCCGGCCATCAAGTGGCCGTCGATGAGGGCTGCGCTGAGCGTCTGAACGCCATTGGCGAGACTCAAATGGCATCGGCTGTCACCACTCTAGGTGACAAAGCGTTTATTACGGCACTGACCGATGACGCAGAACCTAGCAGCACTGCCGAGGTGTACCTAAAGCTGACACTCATCAGTACTCGACAGGCCAAGCCCCATGAATTGAACCTGACCGGTTTGTTTGCCCAGCTACCGAACGTGGCCTGGACGAATGAGGGCGCCATTGCCCTGGACGAGCTGACTGAGCGTCAGATCGCTGCCCGCGCGCAGGGCCGTACCCTGACCGTGAACAGCGTTGATAAATTCCCCCGCATGGCCGATTACGCCGTGCCTGCTGGCGTGCGTATCGGTGACGCCAGCCGCGTGCGCCTGGGCGCACACCTAGGCGATGGCACGACGGTCATGCATGAGGGCTTTGTGAACTTCAATGCGGGCACCGCTGGCGTCAGCATGGTCGAAGGCCGCATCAGCGCGGGCGTAATGGTCGGCGAAGGATCAGATCTGGGAGGGGGTTGTTCGACCATGGGCACCCTGTCCGGCGGCAACAGCATCATCATTAGCGTCGGTGAACAGTGCCTGTTGGGCGCTAACTCTGGTCTGGGCATTCCGCTGGGCGATCGCTGCACCATCGAGTCGGGTCTGTACCTGACAGCGGGCAGCAAGGTGCGCGTATTGGACGAGAACGGCCAGACCCTGAAAGAGGTCAAAGCCCGTGACTTGGCCGGCGTGAGTGATCTGCTATTCCGCCGCAATTCAATGAGCGGCACCATTGAGTGCTTGGCCAATGCCCGTGCCATTGAATTGAACCCTGCACTGCACAGCCACAACTGATGAATGCGACGGTAGCACTGGCGCAGGCGCTGATTCAAAAGCCCTCGGTCACCCCCGAGGATGCTGGCTGTCTGGGACTGATTGGTGAGCGTCTAGCAGCCCTGGGCTTTGAGCTGGAACGCATGGACGCCGGCGACACCTGCAACCTGTGGGCCCGTCGCGGCCAGGGCAAACCGGTGTTTGCCTTTGCCGGCCATACCGATGTGGTACCGCCTGGACCCTTGAGTGAATGGCGTTATCCACCGTTTGACGGCGTCATCAGCGAAGGTCATCTGCATGGGCGCGGTGCCGCCGACATGAAGGGTTCGTTGGCGGCCATGGTCACCGCATGCGAGGACTTTCTGGCGAAGGATCCTGAACTGCCCTTTGATATCGCGTTTTTGCTGACCTCCGACGAGGAAGGCCCTGCGACCCACGGCACCAAACACTGCATGGAGGTGCTGGAAGCCCGGGGCGAGAAGATTGCCTGGTGCTTGGTCGGCGAGCCCTCAAGCAAAGATCAACTTGGCGATGTTGCACGTCGTGGACGCCGCGGATCCCTGAATTGCAAATTGACCGTTCGTGGCCGTCAGGGCCACGTCGCGTATCCGCATTTAGCGATCAATCCCATCCATGCGGTGGTGCCGGGTTTGACTCGACTCAGCAGCACCCAATGGGATCAGGGCAACGAACATTTCCCTGCGACTACGATGCAGATTAGTAATTTCAACTCTGGCACCGGGGCCACCAATGTGATCCCCGGCACGGCAACGGTGCTGTTTAATTTCAGATTTAACACCGAACAAACCCCTGAGGGCCTAAAGGCCCAGGCCGAGGCCTGCTTTGCAGGGTGTGAAGCTGAGCTGGATTTTGATTGGAATCTGTCAGGCCATGCGTTTTTGACCTCTGGCGGTCCGTTATCCAGCGCCCTTGAAGGCGCCTGCCAGGACGTCCTAGGCATCACCCCGGACATCAATACCGGCGGCGGAACCTCTGATGGTCGTTTCATCGCGCCCACCGGCACTGACGTGGTTGAACTAGGCCCCATCAACGCCACGATTCACCAAGTCAACGAGTGCGTCAGCACCCAGGATTTGGTGGACCTGAGTCGCGTGTATACGCGAATCCTGGAGCGGATGTGCGATTAGGTCAGAAGTGGTTGGATGAAACCCGAGGACTACGCTGGATCATGATCGGCGCTGGGGTGTTCGCGCCCTGCGCTGTTTACATCGGTATGGTGTTTGTTTTCTCACAGCCCGGAAGCGCGCTGTGGAATGGCCTGCAGTGGGCCATCTATGGCGCCTTGGCTGGCGCCACGGTGGGCATCACAGGCTGGCTAAGGTTATTACTCAGCCGCCTGCTACGCATCGGCCGTTAGACGCCAGCGACGTCCTCGGCCTGCGGGCCTTTGCCGCTGCGACCCATGACAAAGGTCACGGCCATGCCTTCTTTGATCGCGTAGCGATCTTGGTTACGCAGGCTGCGGTAGTGAACAAAGACGTCCTCACCGCTCTCCTGGGTGATGAATCCGTAACCCTTTGAGACGTTGAACCATTTGATGGTGCCATTCATGCGAGGGCCACTAGGGACCTTGCGGCGAGCACGCTTAAGGTTTCGATCCGAGTAGATCGCAACCAACAGTACCAAGAACGAGCAGATCGCAAGCACAAATAGCGAGACCGAGGCATTTTCCAGCTTGCTGGTACCTAGGCTAACCAGGGCGATGACCGCGGTTCCTAGGAGCGCCAAAACCGTGGCGCGGGCATTACTTTTCATAGCAAAATTAACCTTTTGTAGTTGACGCGCAAAATTGTAACGGAATCAAGACCATGACGGAAAACATTAAATCAGAAATCGCCGACCTAGAAACCCGACTGGCGTTTCAGGACGATCTGATTGACGGAATGAATCGCATGATCAGCGAGCAAAATGAGCGCATTCGTATTCTAGAAATGGCGTACCGGGACCTGGCGAAGCAGGTCCGCGATGGCGACAGCGACATTAACGCGGGCGACGAGCGCCCGCCGCACTATTGATCGGACGCTGCGCTACGAGCCTGTCGCAATTGACGCGCCTGTTGGCGCTTTTGCAGCAGCCGCTGGGCCGATAAACCCAAATGATCCTCACCACGCTCGCGGGCTAGGCGCTGTTGCTTAACCCGCTCACCAAAACGTTGGCGGTCCTCTGCACTGTATAGATGTGCGCAGTTACCGCACTGAATACCCTTGATGTAATCGGTGTGCTGGCGATCAACTTCAGACAATGGCATCCGGCAACCCCCACAGTTGGTATAGCTGCCCTGCTCTAGGCGGTGCTTTAATGAGACTCGCTGGTCAAACACGTAACACTCCCCCTGCCACAGGCTGTTGTCTTCATCACGATCACGCAGGTAACCCAGAATACCGCCCTTGAGGTGGTAAACCTCCTCAAAGCCCTTGTTGAGCATCATGCTGGTGCCCTTTTCGCATCGGATTCCGCCGGTGCAGAACATCGCCACTTTTTTATGTTTGGCAGGATCGAGATGCTCGTCGACCCATTGCGGGAACTCACGAAACCCTCGGGTCTTGGGATTAATCGCGCCCTTGAAGGTACCGACTTTGAACTCGTAGTCGTTGCGAGTGTCGATGATTAGGGTGTCGGGATCCGATAGCACCTCATCCCATTGCTGGGGATCACAGTAGACACCCACCGAGGTATCCGGGTGTGCGCCCTCCACATCCAAGGTGACGATTTCTTTTTTGATTTTTACCTTGAAACGAAAGAAGGGTTTGACCTGAGCATCTGACCAAGCCGGTGCCAGCCGGGCTAAACCCGGCTCCCACTCGCCCAATTTGTTGAGCAGGGCCACCAAATCTGAACGCTGACCAGCGATGGTGCCGTTGATGCCTTCGTGACCCAAAATTAGAGTGCCGCACAGGTTCAACGACTCCGCCAGTTCGAGCAAAGGTTCACGCAGGCGCTGAGGGTTCTCAATTGCCACAAAGCGATACAGCGCCGCCACATCATAATGGGTCGTCATTTACAGTCTTCCGTCTCCGCCGCCACAGGCCACTGAATTGGGCTGGGTGCTCATTCCTTGAGTTTGGTCGGGACTATACAGATGCAAAGCCAGCGCATGAATGGGGTTTTGCAGCAGCGGTGCACAAATGCCATAGACAAGCTGGTGACGTTTGACCCGGCTCAAACCTGCAAAGGATTCGCTGACCATAATCACTTTAAAGTGCGTACCCGAGTCAGGCGGATTGCCATGCAAGTGTGAATCGTTAGTGATGTCCAAGCGGGTTGGATTGAGGGGGGCGAGTAGCTCGCGCAGTTTGCTTTCGATCATGGGGCTATTGTCCCAGACTGCGCCGGAAAGGCAAAAAAAAAGCCACATTCCCTAAGCAACATGGCTCGCGACACGCAGACTCTCGTCTGAAAGGAAGTCCCTGTTTCCTTGGGACCTGCTTAGCCGTGATCACTCCCCACAAGTTGACACGGGCAAGCAGCTCGGTGCCGCAAAACAGACCGTCTTTGGCCTTGTGCTTAGATTAGCCGAACGCCACACTAAGTCCACTCAACTTTCGTGCGCTTTAGTCGTATCTCAGAATGAAAATAACTAACGCAATTCAAGGGGTCATGGCCCCACCGGTCAGCCTCGCAAACGCGCTGAAAGCCCAGTGTCCCGCGGACATCGAGCTCTTGGACTTCAGCCAAGCGGTACCTGGCTACCCACCGAGCCCAGCGCTGATTGAGCATGCAACGGTGCAACTACAGGACCCCTTGATCCATAAATATGCCCCTGCGTTGGGGCTGCCGGAGCTACGGGCCGCGCATGCCCAGGCGCTAGGGATCCCGGCGGATAATCTGGCTATCACCGCCGGTTGCAACCAGGCTTTTGCGGTCGCCATGCAGTGCTTAGCGCAATCGGGGCGGCGGGTGATCGTCCCTACCCCCTATTATTTCAATCACCAGATGACCCTGCAGATGCAGGGGTTTGAGGTCATTGAATGGCCTTGTAAGCCGGACATGTCACTGGACTGGGAGGCACTGGACGCGTTGATGACGGCTGAGGTGGTCGCGATTGTATTGGTCACGCCGAACAACCCGACCGGCTATGTGACGCCGCCTGATGAAATTGACCGCTTGCTGGCCATCGCGCGCGCCCATGACGCCCATTTAATTCTGGATGAAACCTATTGCGACTTCGTGCCGAGCGCATCATTGCGAGAGGTTGAGATCGACCCCAACCTGATCCGCGTGTACAGCTTTTCCAAAGCCTATGCCATCGCAGGACATCGGGTCGGCTCATTGGTGGGCCCCGAGGCGTTGATCCAACAAGCTGAGAAGGTCATCGATTGCTGGGCGATCTGTGCCCCTCGCCTGGGTCAGCAATTGGCCCTCAAAGGTATTCAGGCCGCCGGCGATTGGGTGGCCCAATGGCAAACGCGCATCGCTCAGCGTGAGCAACACCTACGCAACTGCGTACAGGACATTCCCGGGGTTTCGATTGAATCTAGCGGCGCCTATTTTGCGTGGCTGAGTTACGAGTCTGAGCAAGACAGCATTGCCTTGGCGACCGACTGGATACGCCGGTTAGGCATTCTGGTATTGCCAGCGGCGTATTTTGGTTCGGACCAACGGGCCGTACGGCTGGCCTTTGCCAATCAGGACGAAGACGGAATCAGCCAGTTTGCTCGACGATTAGTTGGTTAACGGCGCCCGCGAGAGCCAACAAGTTGGCATCATTTCCCGAAAACGACGCAATGCTGGCTGAAACCGGGAACCAGTTCGACAACGGCAAGGAAACCGCGCATCCATCCGCCAGGTTGATCAGTGACGGGTTACGCAGCAGGGCCTGGTTCCATTGTGTGAAGCCCTCAGGCAACGCCACCTCGCTGAGCTTGGGTGGCAAACAACGCAGCGTCGGCATTAACACCCAGGCTTGTTGCAGATCGCAGGTATAGGCTTCGATCAACTCATCACGCAGCCGATAGGCCAGGCCCAGCCCTTCGCGGGAAATACCGCTTCCCGCTCGCAAGCGCACTAGTACCAGCTGATCTGAAACCCCCATCATTTCGCCACGGCGGTAACCCGCAAACGCCTCTGCCACCACGATTGAAGGCGCCTGAAGTAGCATCGCAAGTTGCGTTTCAAAGGGTTGCGGTTGACGCACCACCTGATGTCCCGCCTGAGTTAGCCGGTCGACTAGCCAGTTGAACTGCCATTCAACCGTCGGGTCCAGATCAACCATGGCATGCGCTGGAACGACAAAGGTTTGTGGCCCGGATGATACCGGCACCGAAACCCCGAGCAGGGCTTCGCTTCCGGCTACTAGATGATCCCACTGCCCGGCCATTAAACCGGCAGAATCTAATGAGGGTGACAGGGCTCGACACCCCTTTAGCGAGACCGCGGCGGCTGAATATTTGACGCCATAAAGCCCATTACAGGCGGCTGGAATTCGACAGCTGCCACCGGTGTCGGTACCCAGTGCCAGCTCAGCTAACCCGGCGGCCACCGCCAGTGCCCCCCCGCGAGTCGAGCCACCGGCCAGCCGCGGTTCCATATCAGGTGACCACAACGAGCGGGATTCACCAAATTCAGGATTCTGACCCACCCCCGAATAGGCCAGCTGGGTGCTAACCGTGTGACCGACTAATTGGACCCCAGCATTGAGTAGCTGCTGAACCGCTAGCGCATGCTGTTTGGCAGGCGCCTCGAATCGTCTGGTGTACTGACTGGCTAAGGTTTGTTGCCCCAGCACATCGTACAAATCCTTGATCGCCACTCGTAACCCCGACAGCGGACCGATTGCACTGCCGTCCAATTTAAACATCTGGGTGTAGATGTCAGTGGGATCAGCCGAAAACCGGGGCATCCACGGGGCGTGATTCATGCGTCAGATCAGCCGATTCAGACCATTTAGCGCAGCTACGCGATAGGCCTCAGCCATGGTCGGATAGTTAAAGGTCGTGTGAACAAAGTAATTCAGGGTATTCGCCTCGCCCTTTTGTTTCATGATCGCCTGACCGATATGAACAATTTCAGAGGCTTGGTCGCCAAAGCAATGAATACCCAAGATCTCTAGCGTATCGCGGTGGAATAGCAATTTCAGCATGCCAACCGCCTCGCCTGTGATCTGCGCCCGGGCCAAATCCTTAAAGAAACTCTGCCCGACCTCGTAGGGGATTTTTTGATCCGTGAGTTCCTTTTCGGTCAGACCCAAGGAGGAGATCTCTGGGATGGTGTAAATGCCCGTGGGGACCTCGTCGACAAAACGAGTATCGGGCTGATCTAGCAGGGTCGAGGCAACGTTACGGCCCTGGTCGTAACTGGCACTCGCAAGGCTAGGCCAGCCGATCACGTCACCGACCGCGAACACCCCCTCAACCGAGGTTCGGTAAGTCTGATCGACCTCGAGTTGACCTCGACTGTTGGCAGCCAATCCGATCGCCTCAAGGCCCAGATCGTCAGTGTTACCGGTACGGCCGTTACACCACAGCAAAGCGTCTGCCTTGACCCGCTTACCCGACTTCAAATGCATCGTGACGCTGTTGCTGTCGGCCTCGACCTTGGCGTATTCCTCGTTGTGGCGAATCAGCACACCACGATCACGTAGGTGATAGGACAGTGCGTCAGAAATCTCGTTATCCAAGAAACTAAGTAGGCGGTCACGGGTATCGATTAGATCAACCTTGCAGCCCAGCCCGTTGAAGATCGAGGCATATTCCGTCCCGATCACGCCCGCACCATAAATAATGATGGTGCGCGGGGTGTGCGACATGCTCAGCACGCTGTCACTGTTGTAGACCCGGGGGTGGTCAAAATCCACATCCGGCGGTGAGTATGGCCGCGAACCGGTGGCAATGACGATTTCCTGGCCGGTTACCAGCTCGACCCCATTTTCATCATGCACGCGCAGCGTATTCGCGTCTTGGAATTCGGCACGCCCATGGATGACCTTGACGCGGTTACGGGCATAGAACTTGGCACGCAGCGCGACCTGTTTATCAATGACCCGGCGGGCGGCGTCCAAAACGTTGGGGTACTTAAAGTACTTAGGCTCGCTGACTTCGCGGAACATCGGATTGTTGTTGTAATCCATGATCTGCTTGACCGCATGACGTAAGGTCTTTGAGGGAATGGTCCCCATGTGGGTACAGTTGCCACCCACTAGCTGACGTTCATCAACGATGGCGACGCGCTTGCCGTGCTTGGCCGCCATCATTGCTGCGCCCTCGCCCGCCGGCCCTGTGCCGATGACGAGAACGTCGAAATCAAATCCTGACATGAGTTTCCTTAGTGACGCGCCGCGTCGGTAAAGCTGGCCTTGCGTTTCACCGGAACCACACTCTTGGAGTCCTCGGTCGATTCACACTGCGAAGGGTCATCGCCACATAGCGAACATTTGCCACCGATGCCCAAGCGCGCGGCACCGCCGCAGGAGCCCGAGATCGGTTGGCGCCCAAAAATTACACCCACGGCCATGCCGATCATGATCAGGGCCATCAAACCAAAAGCTAACAACATGGTGCTCATTGTGCAGTCTCCAAATAGGGCGCAAAGGCGTCTGAATGCTGGGTGGTCAGTGTATCGCGCTGACGCAAAACAAAGTAAGCCGCCAGCTCATTTTGTTGGGCCAGCTGCATTCCCTGCTCTGGACCCACGACCAGTAGTGTAGTCGCCCAGGCATCCGCCATCGCAGCCGAGGGGTGCAGGACCGTTACACTGCCCAGCGAATGGGTGACCGGCCGGCCGGTGTCCGGATCCATAGCATGGTGGAAACGCTCTCCGGCGATTTCCCGAAAATTACGATAGTCACCACTGGTGGCAATCCCAACATTGCTGACCGCGATAATTCGCTGGATGGCCCGCTCGTAATCCACGGGTTTTTCAATGGCTACACGCCAGGGCCCCAGCTCACCCTTGTCACCGCCGGCACGCATCTCGCCGCCGATCTCGACCAAGTGATTCAAGTAACCCATGCTGATCAGGTGATCCGCAACGACGTCCACCCCATGCCCCTTGGCAATCGCAGACAAATCCAAACGTCGGTCAGCGGTTTTTGTTAGGGTCGAGGCGTTCACCTCAATCGCCTCGTAGCCCACCTGTGCGCGGGCCTCGTCGATCTCGAGCTGGGTCGGCAGGCGGTCTTCTTTTTTCGGTGGGCCAAAGCCCCACAGATTCACAACCGGGCCGATGGTGGGATCAAATTTCCCCCCGCTCAGTCGACTGACCTGCAACGCCGCCATGGTCAGGCGGGCAAAAGGCGGGCTGACATCCACGCTGTACGGTGCGGGTTGGTTGTTAAATAGACTGATTTCACTGTCTTTCTGCCAGGTCGACATCTGTCGGTTGACCTCGGCCAGCAACGCTTCGATCTGGGGCTGAGTGGCACTGGAGACCGGGGCGTTCTCGGCATGGGCGATCTTAACGCTCCAGGTCGTACCCATGGTTTTGCCATTCAACTCGGTGATGATGGTCTTGGGCTCGCCAGCACAACCGGCCAATAGGGCTAGGGGGAAAAGCAGTGAAATAAGTCGTTTCATAGAGTCCTCAGATAAACAAACCGCCGGGCGAAGCCGGCGGTTGTTAGGTGGGGCTTAGCCGCCGAAATCATCCAACAGGATGTTTTCAGGCTCCACACCCATGTCTTCTAGCAGCTTGATCACCGCTGCGTTCATCATCGGCGGTCCACACATGTAGTATTCGCAATCTTCAGGGGCCGGGTGGTCCTTAAGGTACTGCTCGTACAACACGTTGTGAATAAAGCCGGTCAGACCGTCCCAATTGTCCTCAGGCTGAGGATCGGACAATGCCAGGTGCCACTTAAAGTTCTCGTTTTCCGACTGCAACAAATCGTATTCGTCATCATAGAAAACCTCACGCAGTGAACGTGCGCCATACCAGAACGACATCTTGCGCTTCGAGTTCAAACGCTTGAGCTGGTCAAAGATGTGCGAACGCATCGGCGCCATACCGGCACCACCACCGATGAAGACCATCTCAGCATCGGTATCCTTGGCGAAGAACTCACCAAAGGGTCCGAATACCGCAATCTTGTCACCGGGCTTTAAGCTGAATACGTACGAAGACATCTGGCCCGGAGGTAGATCCGTTCCCGGAGGCGGCGTTGCAATACGAATATTGAACTTAACGATGCCCTTCTCTTCGGGGTAGTTAGCCATCGAGTAGGCACGAATAATCGGCTCCTCAACTTTGGACTCCAGATTAAAGAAGCCAAAGCGCTCCCAGTCACCGCGGTACTCTTCCTCGACGTCGAACTCGTCAAAGCCAAACTGGTAAGGAGGTGCTTCGATTTGGATATAGCCACCGGCACG
>JBMYYI010000026.1:0-21673 GCA_049609265.1 Litorivicinus sp.
ATTGAATGAGGTAGCCAACAGTTCTTTCCGTGGACTGCACGAACACTTTAGAGCGACCAGCGCCCTTCAAATCCAAATACAGTTGCTTTGCTTCTGACAGTAATGGCGCACTGCTCAGCACTTTGATGGGCGATTCCAGAAACTTGTCTTGAAACAGTGGCGAGCTATTTCGCAACCGAAGGTCTAGCCAGTATTCATCCAAGCGAGCCGCAAGCAACGAAGCCGCTTGCTTTGCCTTCGCTGGTGAGCGTGTGCGGAGACTCTGAACCAACCTGTCTGAGCGATAGTGCTGTTGAAGGTCTTTCGGGACAAAGCGGCTGAAGTAGTAAACGCCGTTCCTGATGTAGGTATAGCGCAGTGACGAGTGTACTTGGTACATAATTGTCTACAGTCCTGTCTACAGTCGAATGAGGCTGTGTAGCATTAACGTAGGACTGACAAGACTTGCAGAGGAATCTGCGCTGAATTTATGGAGCGGGTAGAGGGAATCGAACCCTCATCACCAGCTTGGAAGGCTGGGGTAATAGCCTTTATACGATACCCGCTTGGAATCGCGAAAAGCGAGGCGAGAGATTAGCCACGTGCCCTAGCTTCGTCAACCGTTTATAGTCCCTATCCCCCTGTTTGATGGCCAGATTCATGTCGACGCTCACCTATTTTCTGATCGCTCGCGGCTCCTTGAGTCTCGCCAGCACTATGTTGACGGTCGCGCTAGGTTGGCATCTGTACCAAATCAGCTCCGATGCGATGGATCTGGCTTATGTCGGACTCATGCAGATTGTGCCTATCTATTTATTTTTCTTTGCCTCTGGCTGGGCGGTTGATCGGTTCCGTCGGGATCAACTGGTGCGCTGGTGTTCGCTGGCTGAATTGATCGCTTATTGCGGCATCGCCTGGATCATGACGCAGGATGAGCTTAATCGTGCCGCCTTATTTAGTCTGGTCTTTTTGCAGGGCTCGGCCAAAGCGTTCTACTCACCCGCTCTACAGGCGATCCTACCCAACATTGTGCCCGCCAAGCGCCTGAACCAAGCGGTTGCGATGGCATCGACCACCTGGAATGCGGCCATGACAGCCGGGCCAGCATTAGCAGGCTTTTTGATCCTGTTTTTTGATCGGCAGGTCTATTGGAGTATGGGGATCTGTGTCCTGATCGCCGCCCTATCCTATCTTGCTCTGCCCGCGCTAAAGATTGATGAGCCGCTCCAGCGCGGTCGCGAGCAACTGTTGGCCGGCCTAAAGTTTGTGTGGGCCAAACCCATCTTACTCGGCAGCTTGAGCTTGGATTTGCTGGCGGTTGGGCTTGGCTCTGTGATCGTATTGCTGCCGATTTACGCCACCGACATCCTAGAGATCGGACCCGATGAATTAGGCATTCTGCGTGCCACGCCGGCCCTAGGGGCCGTGTTGATGGGTATTTGGATGTCACGCGTCAAGCATGAGATCCGATTCGCAGGGCGAAAACTCTTTATCACCCTGGTCGTGTTTAGCCTCTCCATTGGGGTCTTTGCGTTATCGCAATCCTACTGGCTAAGCTTGATCGCGCTTTTTGTATACGGTGCGTCGGATATGATTAGCGTGAATATCCGAATGACCCTAGTGCAGCTTGCGACACCCGATGCCCTACGAGGTCGTGTCAGCGCAGTGAACAGCCTGTTCATCGCCACCAGCAATGAGGCCGGGGATTTCCGCGGCGGCGCGACGGCCGCAGCGATCGGACCTGTTGCCACAGCGACCGCAGGTGCAGGTCTGGCACTGGCGGTCACGCTGTGGGGCTGGCGCAAATTTCCTACCCTATTTCAACTGGACAAGATGGAATCAGTCGCTACGAGCTCGACCGACGGCCGTTAACCAGCCCTGCTGTTTTTTCTGACATACATCGGGGTCCATCGCTCGGGTAAAGCGGCGCTCAAGCGACCAGCTCTCACAGGCATGCGGCAGCGAATCGAATAACCCTGCCCCCAAACCCGCTAGCAAGGCCGCTCCCAACGCCGTCGTTTCTGTGACACGGGGGCGGTCGATTTCTGCACCTGTGATGTCCGCCAACGCCTGACAGAACCAATCGTTGACGACCATGCCACCATCAACACGAATACGCTGAACCCGTTGGCCGTCGGCAGCCATCGCCTGGGTTAAATCTGCGGTCTGGAAAGCCGCCGCCTCGAGCGCCGCCCGTACCATCTCGTTGGGCCCGGTATCACGGGTGACACCGCACAAAAGCCCACGGGCATGAGCATCCCACCAAGGCGCACCCAATCCGGTAAAAGCAGGCACCAGATACACCGAATCGTCGGTTTTAGCAGCCTCGGCCATCGCCTGCGTTTCGGCCGCATCACCAAACAACTTTAAGTTATCGCGTAACCATTGGATTGCCGTTCCTACGTTAAAGATGGCGCCCTCCAACGCATAGGTCGGCTGGCCTCCAACTCGATAGGCCAGAGTACTCAATAGGCGTTGGTTGGAGTGGCATCGCTGCTCGCCAGTGTTAGCAATCATGAAACAACCCGTGCCATAGGTACTCTTTAACATGCCGGGCTGAATGCCAGCCTGACCGATCAAAGCCGCGTGCTGGTCGCCGGCGATGCCCGTGAGCGGCAATGCCGCCCCCCAGATACTGGCGTCAATCTCGGCCAAATCCCCGGCGCTATCCACCACCTGCGGCAATACCGCCGCCGGCACGTTGAATAGCGACAGTAACTCTGGATCCCAGCTCTGCTCATCAAGATTAAACAACAAGGTGCGGGCCGCATTGGTCGCCTCGATGATATGACGCCGCCCCTGCGTTAAATGCCATACGACAAAGCTATCAACCGTGCCAAAGGCTAACTCACCGGCCTCGGCCCTCGCTCGCGCCCCAGGCACATGATCCAGGATCCACGCCACCTTGGTCGCCGAGAAATAAGGATCTAGGAGCAAGCCCGTTTTCGCTTGCACCTGAGATTCATGACCCTGCGCTCTGGCCTGCTCGCACCAACGTGCCGTGCGCCGGTCCTGCCAAACAATCGCAGGGTAAATCGGCTGCCCAGTGGCTCGGTCCCAAACCAAGGTCGTTTCACGCTGGTTGGTCAGCCCAACCGCGGCAATCTGATCAGCCTTCAGGTTCGCCTGGGCCATGGCCTGGTGGGCCGAGTCGATCAGCCCTGCCAGAATCTCTTCGCCCGCGTGTTCAACCCAACCATCATTGGGATAGTGCTGGGTTAGCAAAATTTGATGCTGCGCGATCAGTTCTCCATCTTGGGAAAAAATAATCGCTCGATTGGAGGTCGTGCCGGCGTCTAAGGCCAGTAGATAGTTCATGTCAGGACTCGCTTTTTATTGTGAGATTAGTCTAACGCGCCAAAAACCCTCGGCAACTGTGATCGCCATCCCATTGATAGCCCCACTCAACATGACAGTATCCCACCCCCGTTTTCCAAGAGGGACAAACGGCCAAGGTGGCTCACTGTGATTTAGATATTTCTGTGACCCATCTCCCATTAATCAGGCGTTGCTCGATTCACACTATGTGAACTGATTTGCAGAGAGACACGATGTTTTCATGGAAACAGGCCTTAACCGCCTGTGCATTTGCCAGCCCCATAGTATGGGCATCCCACGCCGCCCCCGTTCACGACGTGCAACGGCTACTAGGCTATGGCGGGGCCATTCCGCACTTCCAAAGCTATCTGATTACTGGCAATCGGGAACATCTGGAGCTGGCACGCATTGATTTAGCGCAGGCCATCCAAATCACCGAACAGCAAAGTCCCGAAAATCTCTATGCACAACGACTGTTAATTGCACTACAGGCTTATCAGTCCGCCCTGCCCTACGCCGAAAAACTAAAGGAGCAAGGACAGGCCGCACCGGACATTCTGGCCCGACTACCGATTTCTGAAGCTGAAGCCATCAGCGCGCTCAGCTACTGGCACAACGATTGGGCGATGGATGAGCGCGAACGCCAAACCAATGCCACACTGGTGGCTGCCGCGGCCGTAATCCTGATTATTGCCCTGCTGACACTATTGTATCGTCGACGGGACTACCGACAGCTGGTTAGTCAGGCCATCCAGGATCGACGCCTATTTACTCACTTTGACCGAACGGTCACTTCACTGATCGACCTCAAGGACACCGACGGCCTGGGCTTTTTTGAGATTAAAGGACAAACGGTGGCCTATGCCGGCTCTGCCGCCCAACTGATGCGAGCCGACAAGCCCCCCACTAACATTGAGGAGCTCACCGGACTGTTCCCTGCCCCCTATGACAATCAGTTCGCGATGGCGATCCATCAGGCCTCCCAGTTTAAATTGTCCAAGACGTTGGATATCAAATCCCCACCCAATACTTGGCGCATTACGCTGGAACCCATCGCTGACACGCCCCATATGCTGGGCCTGATTCAGTTACTGGTTCCGGTCAGTCGCAAGGAACTGGAAAACGCCCAGCAAACCACGCTGCAAATCGCAACCGACCGGGCTGCCCGCATCAAACGCCTAACCAACGGCCTGCGCCAGGCCAAGGAACAACTCACCAGTCTTGAAAAAGCCGCCCACAAGGATCCGCTAACGGATTTGTATAACCGACTGGGGTTTGGTGAACGTCTACGGGCGGAGGTTCAACGCGCGAGGCGTAAAGATCAGACCCTGGGTGTGCTGATGGTGGACGTCGATCGATTTAAGGTGATCAACGACACTTTCGGACATGCGGTGGGCGATCAAGCGCTCAAACTCATTGCAGATACCCTGCAGCGCCTAGTGCGCTCTGAGGGTGGTGATATCGTAGGCCGACTGGGCGGCGATGAATTCATTGTGGTCCTGGCGGACGCGTCAGCCGAGCATGCGAATCGCACCCTGAAAATGGCAAGGACGCTGCTGGCCAGCGAGTCGATCCCTCAATGCCCTGATGAATCCGTGCGGGTGGATATTTCGGGTGGCGCCGTGACCCTGAACCCGGCCATCGATGAGCCGGGCGAGGTCATAAAACTGGCGGACGCTGCTCTGTATCGTGCAAAAGAGAAGCGCCCCGCCCAGGCCTGATCAACCGGTGACCGGGCCTACGATGTGGAACAAGTCTTCGTTGATCCACATATGGACCGCGATTGAGGCCGCGTAGCCTATCGCGATCGCCCAGGTCCACTTCAGGTGACCAAAGAAGGTGTATTTGCCGCGGGCTTGGCCCATCAACGCAACACCTGCCGCCGAACCAATTGACAACAGGGATCCACCCACACCGGCCGTCAGGGTCACCAACAACCACTGGCCATGTGACATTTCAGGCAGCATGGTCAGAACAGCGAACATGACCGGGATGTTGTCAACAATCGCAGACAGGATGCCGACCAGAATGTTAGCCGTGGTGGGGCCTAGATCGGTGTACATGAACTCGCTCATCAGCGATAGATAACCGATGAAGCCCAAACCACCGACACACAGTACAACGCCGTAGAAGAACAGCAAGGTATCCCATTCCGCACGGGCCACCTTTTGGAAGACGTCGAAGGGCACGACTTCACCCAGACGCTTCATGGCTTCCATGTCGCCAGCGCGCTCGGCCAAGGCTTTTTTGCGAGAGATTGAACGGGGCAAGGACTTGCGCAGGTAAAACCCAAAGAACTTCAAGTAACCCAGGCCCAGCATCATGCCAACCACCGGAGGCAGATGCAGGAAGCTGTGGAAGCTGACTGCGGTGCCGATTGTGACCAAGAACAACACAACAATTCGGCGGGCGCCGCGCTTCATCTCGACATGTTCAGCAGAGGCGTTAGGACGCTCGTTAGGGATAGTCAGCGACATGATGAACGCAGGAATGATCCAGTTCACCAGGCTAGGGACGAACAGCGTAAAGAATTCGGTAAATTCAATGAGGCCTTTTTGCCAAACCATCAGGGTGGTGATGTCGCCAAATGGGCTAAACGCACCGCCAGCGTTTGCACCTACCACGATGTTAATGCAGGCAGGGCCGATGAAGCGTTTGTTATCGCCGCCAACCGACATCACAACAGCACACATCAGCAGTGCCGTTGTCAGGTTATCCGCCACCGGCGAGATGACAAAAGACAAGGCACCCGTTACCCAGAATAATGAGCGCAACGACATACCCGAGCGCACCAAGGTGACCCGCAAGCGGTCAAACATACGACGCTCTTCGAGTGCGTTGATGTAAGTCATCGCGACCAACAAGAACAGCATGAGTTCCGCGAATTCTAGGATGTTATGGCGGACGGCTTCCTCGGCGGAATGGTGATCCCCCAGGTTGGCGTAGACCAAACCAATCGAAGCCCAGATGACACCCGCTGCGATCAGTACAGGTTTAGATTTACGTAGGTGCAACACTTCCTCGCCCATGACGAGTGCGTATGCGACGACGAATACTGCGATTGCGAAAAAACCCACCCAGTGGGTGGTCAGGTCTACACCGGCTTCTGCGGCCCATGCCATGGAAGGCAGGCACAACAGCGATGCAAGTAAGAGCTTTGCCATTCTTGGACTCTCTCTCTTAAGTTGCGCGAAATGGGCACGAGAGACCGCGCCCTACAAAAAAACAAGCGCGCAGATTATAGAGAAAATAAGGCTTTAAGTCACGCGTCGAGAAAAAAGACCACGATCGTTTTCACTACAAAAACCAGTGGCGCTGCCATCAGCACACCCATCATGGTCCACAGGCCAAATTTGCCGGCTCCGGCACGTGTTCCAACGTCATAGACAATCCAGCACATCAGTCCCACCAAACCGGTGATACCGAGATACATCAACAGGCTCTCGATCTGCGCAAGTTCCATGGATTATTTCGCGTCCTTTTCCTGTTCCGGGCCCAGCAACACCGAAAGCCATCGCGTTTCGTCATGTGCAGCCAGCGCAATCTTCAAACTCATCGTCAGCGGAATCGATAGCAACATCCCCACACTGCCCAACAGCCAACCCCAGAAAATCAAACTAAAGAACACCACGAATGTTGACAGGCCAACGCCGCGGCCTTGGAACTTGGGCTCAATGACATTGCCAAATACGGTATTAATCGCAAAGTAACCCACCGCCACACCCAGCGCGGGGCCGCCGCCCAGCTCAATCAATGCTAAGGCCACCGCCGGAATCGCCGCAATGATAGATCCGATATTGGGGATGTAGTTCAACAAAAAGGCCAGCAGTCCCAATACAAACGGAAAATCGACGCCCATGGCATAGCACAAGACCGTTGCTGATAAACCGGTACCCAGGCTGACCGTGGTTTTGATCGCCACGTAAGTGTTCATCTTGGACGCCAGCTCTGCAAAACGCTCCAAGGTCTGCTCTGGTGCTTTGAGTGCAGTACGAAGTTTGATCGGCAGTGATGAAGCCTCAAGCAGGATAAAAATCACCAGCAACAGGATCAGAAAACTGTTGGTCAATAGACCGCCTAGGCCACGAAACAGATTCGACACCAAGCCCATCGCAGCCCCAGGGTCGACGATATCCTGCAAGGCCTGCAAGTTCAGGGGCAAGCCCAGCGTTTGTGCCAGTGGAATCAACCCTGCGATTTCGCCCTTTAAGCGAGTCTGATATTCGGGCAAAGCCGCCACAAAATCGTCCACCGAACCCGCTACGACCATGCCTACCAGGGCCGCAAACAGGACAATCAACCCGACCACACTGAAAACCGCCAACACCGGCGGCACACGCCGATGCTCAAGCCAAAAAACCGGAGGTGCCGCAATCATGGCAATAAACACCGAGACCAAAAGCGGCATAATCACCGGACCCGCGAGTTTGAGACCCGCCAGCACAACGACGACAGCTGCCAAGTTAACGAGTAAGTTCGAACGTTTTTGCAATTCCACAGGATCCTCCGCTGCGCCAGTCTAGCGATTGAAACCCCTGTTGGCATACGCGACACTGAAAAAAAAAGGATATGCCATGACCCAGATCATGCCCCAGGCATTAGAAACACTTGTCACACAAACCCTTCAGGCCGCCGGCTGTGAGGCGATCGAGGCTCAGATCGTGGCTGACCACTTGGTTAGAGCTAACTTAGCCGGCCACGATTCACATGGCGTCGGCATGCTGACCAACTACCTGCCCGGACTCAAAACCGGCGCCTTGGTCGCCAACCAAACCGTAGAGACCTACCTGGATGCGGGCCCCATGTTGGGCGTTGACGGTCAGCGTGGCTTCGGCCAACGCATCGCCAGGGAGACGATCGAACGCGGCATCGCGCGCGCCCGAGAGCACGGTCTGGCCCTGGTGGGCACTCGCCGTTGTCATCATGTGGGGCGTATCGGAACCTATGCAGAGCAATGTAACGGGGCAGGCCTGATCAGCCTGCACTTTGTTAACGTGCAAGATCACCGGCCGCTGGTCGCGGCATTCCGGGGCAAAGAGGCAGTGTTTGGTACCAACCCGATCTGTTTCGGCATGCCGGCCCTGGGCAACAATCCGGCAATACTGTTGGATATGGCGACCTCGCAAATCGCCCTGGGGAAAACCCGGGTTGCTTACTTGGGCGGCAAATCGATTCCCCATGGTGCGGTCATTGACGCTCAGGGCGCACTCACCGACCAGCCCACCCCTATGTGGGAGGAGCCCTTTGGCGCCCTGACCCCACTGGCGGATCACAAAGGCTATGGACTGGCGCTGATGTGTGAAATTTTGGGCGGCGTGATGACCGGCGGTGGCAGTATCGCACCTCACAACGAACGCAGAGGCGGCATCATCAACAACATGATGTCAATTCTGATCGATCCTGCGCGACTCGCTTCGGCCGATTATCTGACGGCTGAGCTGACCCAGCTGTATCACTTTGTCACCCACAGCGCACCGGCCGGTGATGAGCCCGTAATTCTGCCGGGCATGCCCGAATCGAGCACTCATGCACTGCGCAGTCAGGGTATTGAATTTGATCAGGGAAATTGGAACGCTCTGGTCGAGATTGGCGCAACCGTAGGAGTAGACTGGAATGCCTGAACGCGACCCCAGTGAATATACGCCCCAGGATCTGAAAGCGGTGGAGCAGTACGTCAACACCTCGATCCACCAAGTTCCGCGAAAGCCCTTCAAACCCTATCTGATGATGGCGGCTCTGATGGGGGTTGTCGTTGTGCTAGGTGGATTGTCGTGGTTGGTCGGCTGGCTGGTCGAACCCTATCTTTGATGCTTGGCTGCGGCGATATTCATCAAACAGGAATATCGCCACTGCCGCCCAAATAAAACCAAAGGCAATCGCCCGGTCCTGATCAAAGGGCTCATTCAAAACGAGCACGCCAGAGAGCATTTGCAACGTGGGCACCGTGAAAAACAGCATGCCCAGCAAACTCAAGGGGATGCGACGCGCCGCCGCCACGTGGGTAATCAGCGGTATCGCCGTCACGGCCCCACCCAGAATCAACCAAGCCGCAGTGGGCTCGGTCGTGACCCACTTGATGTCGCCATAGAACCACAAATAGAGTGCCCAGATCGGGAATAGCAAAAAGGATTCAACGCTCAAGCCCACAATGGATTCAACATTGACCATTTTGCGTGCCGACGAATAGGCCGCAAAGCTAAAGCCCACCGCCAAGCCAAACCACGGCCACTCCCCCACCAGCCAAGCGACACTGAATACGCCAATCGCAGCCAGCCCTAGTGCCAGATACTTCAATCGGCTCAGCCGTTCACCAAAGATCAGCATGCCCATCGCTACGTTTAACAGCGGCGTCAGGTAATAACCCAGGGCGGCCTCGGTCACTGCTTGTTCGGCGACGGCCCAGACATACACCCCCCAATTAATGGCGATCAGTACGGCCGACACCATCAACCAACGCAGATTCACCAACGCACAGGCCTGCCGCACCTTGGGCCATAGGCGGCGCAGAAACAGCACGGCAATGAGTACAGGAACAATCCAGAATCCCCGATGCGAGAGCACCTCAAATGCAGGCACTTCAATCGTATTGACCCAATACAACGGAAAGGTGCCCCACATAAAGAAACTGGCCATAGCCAGACTGATGCCTTTGCGGTCCACGAACGCTCCTTAGGATTCCATAGCCAGCAGCCAAGCTTTGCGCCACTGCCCCCAGCGATATCCCCCCAGACCTCCGCCGGCGGGGACAACGCGATGACAGGGCACGCTAAGACAAACCGGGTTCGCCGCGCAAGCACTGCCGACCGCACGGGCCGCTTTAGGTGAGCCGATCTGCTTAGCCAGCTGGGCGTAGTGCAGGGGTTGGCCAGGCTCAATCGCTTGCAAGGCTTGCCACACCTGCATCCGAAAGGCCGTTCCCGACAGATCCAGGGGGAGATTGGCAGCGTGACCTGAGGCCAACGCTTGCAGCGCGTCACCGCAGGCCTCGTTCATCGGGGCCAACTGGGCGCTGGGAAACCGCTCAGCGAGATCGGCCAGTAGCGGACCCGGGCGGTCCCCCATCGCGGCAAACGCGACACCGCGCGGACTCAGCGCGACTAACAGCCAGCCCAGAGGCATCGCGCTTAACCCCCAACTGAGCGTTAAAGGCTCTGCCAGCCTGCTAGGGGACAGCCCCAGCCAACGCAGCACGCCGCGGCGCATACTGGCCTCACTGGCGAACCCAGCCATCAAGCTGGCATTCAGCACGCTATGACCCTGGGCCCGCAAATCAACAAAGCTTTGGGTCAAACAAAACTGCGCCATGGCCTTTGGCGCAACCCCCAACCAGCGTTGCATGGCTCGAGTCAAAGCCGCTGGACTGACTCCGACCTGGACCGCGGTATCGCCGGGACTAACCCCCATCGAGAGCGCGTCGACAGCCCTTTCCAGCCAAGGGGGATAGGGCGCCACTTGATCAGGATGACAGCGTTTGCAAGCCCGAAAGCCAGCCTGCATAGCCTGATCGGGGGACTGAAAAAATCGTAGGTTTTCAGGGTGGGCAGCCGGTGAGGGGCAGCTGGGACGGCAATACACACCCGTGCTTAAAACGCCGTACCAAAGGTGGCCGTCTAGACTGGCATCGCGGGTTTGAATCGCGATCAATCCGGCTTTTTCCCATGCTTCACTTGTCATACCCGCAGTCTGAGGCCAAAGTACGCGGCTAAACCACTCATTTTTTGATTTGGCAGGGAAAATTCTCTGCCCGATTGGTAGGACTTTAATGGCTCAATACGTATACACCATGAACCGCGTCTCCAAGACGGTTCCCCCGCAACGCCAGATTCTGAAAGACATCAGTTTGTCGTTTTTCCCCGGCGCTAAAATCGGCGTTTTGGGCTTGAACGGTTCAGGCAAATCCAGCTTGTTAAAAATCATGGCCGGGGTCGATTCAGAGTTCGACGGCGAAGCCCGCCCTCAACCCGACTTGCGTGTGGGCTATCTTCCTCAGGAGCCCCAGCTGGATCCAGCTAAGGATGTGCGTGGCAATGTTGAGGAAGGTGTAGGCGAGATTAAAGCCCTGCTGACTCGCTTTGATGAAATCAGCAACCGCTTCGCCGAGCCGATGACCGACGATGAGATGAACGATCTGCTCGCCGAACAGGGCGAGCTGCAGAACCAGATCGACGCGGCCGGTGGCTGGGAGCTGGACCGCACACTCGAGCGTGCCGCTGATGCCCTGCGCTTGCCTGAGTGGGACGCGGACGTCACGAAGCTATCCGGTGGTGAGCGCCGCCGGGTTGCACTGTGCCGCTTGCTGCTATCAAAACCTGACATGCTGCTGTTGGACGAACCCACCAACCACCTGGACGCTGAATCGGTGGGTTGGTTGGAGCAGTTCCTGCAGGAATTCCCCGGCACGGTCGTTGCGATCACCCACGACCGTTACTTCCTGGACAACGCCGCCAGCTGGATTCTGGAGCTAGACCGCGGCCACGGCATCCCTTACGAGGGCAACTATTCCAACTGGCTGGAACAAAAAGAACAGCGACTGGAACAAGAGGCCAAGGGTGAGGAGGCTCGCGCCAAGGCGATCAAACACGAATTGGAATGGGTGCGCTCGAACGCCAAAGGGCGTCAATCCAAATCCAAGGCTCGTTTGAAAGCCTTTGAAGAGTTGCAAAGCCAACAGACCCAAGCGCGTAACGAGACTCAAGAGATCTACATCCCACCCGGACCGCGGCTGGGTGAGAAAGTGATCGAGCTGAAGAATGTCAGCAAATCCTTTGATGGCAAGCAGCTGTTTGAAGACATGACCTTTACGATCCCTCAAGGGGCAATCGTCGGGGTGATCGGTGGTAACGGCGCGGGTAAATCGACCCTATTCAAACTGATCACGGGTGATGAGCAGCCGGATTCTGGTGAAGTCATCGTCGGTGAGACCGTGAAACTGGGCTATGTCGACCAAAGCCGCGACACACTGGATGGCAACAAAACGGTCTGGGAAGAAGTCTCCGACGGGCTGGATCAGATTACCGTGGGCAACTACCAGATCAGCTCGCGTGCTTATCTGGGTCGCTTTAACTTCAAAGGCCAGGATCAGCAAAAATGGGTTAAGGACTTGTCCGGCGGTGAGCGTAACCGTCTGCACCTGGCCAATACCCTGAAGCAAGGCGGCAACGTGTTGCTGCTGGACGAACCGACCAACGACTTGGATGTCGAGACCCTGCGTGCACTTGAGGAAGCGGTCTTAGCCTTCCCCGGAGTGGTGGTCATGATCTCACACGACCGCTGGTTCCTGGATCGTATCAGTACTCACATTTTGGCTTACGAAGGGGATTCCAAAGTGTCCTTCTTTGAAGGCAACTACACGGAATACGAAGCCGATCGTAAAAAGCGCTTAGGTGACGTTCAGCCTACGCGCGTGAAATACCGCAAGTTAGGCGATTAAGTTGGCCTGGCTGCTGCTGGCCTGCTCCGCCCTGTTTTGGGCAGGCAACTTTGTTGTTGGCAGGCTGGTGGCAGGCGAGGCAGGCCCCCTGACGTTATCTATCTGGCGTTGGGGGTTAGCCACCCTCATTATTTTGCCCTTCGCCTGGCCTCGCATTTGGCGTCAGCGCGAACTCATCGCCCAGCACTGGAAGTTACTCAGCTTTCTTGCGGTGTTTTCAGTCGCAAGCTTTAACACGCTGCTCTACATCGGACTGCAGACCACCACGGCGACCAACGCCCTGATCATTAACAGCTCTATTCCCGTTCTAATCATCGCGTTCGGCCTGGTCCTGCTCAAGCAAACCCCTACCCTGCGCAGCCTGCTCGGCATCCTGACCAGTTGCACCGGTGTGATTTGGTTAGTCTCCCGAGGTGACCTGTCCACGCTGCTGGCGCGGGGAATCACCGAGGGTGACCTGTGGATTCTGGGATCCTCTGTCGTCTGGGCGGTCTATTCTTTGTATTTGCGTTTTCGCCCTGCCGACCTGGATCCGATCGCCTTCTTGGGGTTTATGTGCATCGTGGGCACCACGGCCATCGGCCTAGTGCGGCTGTTGAATCCTTTCGATGAGACAGCCCTGCCAATGCAACCTCACTTGCTAGCGGCGGTCGGTTTTTTTGCCCTGTTCCCCTCTCTGGGTGCGTATTTATGCTGGAACGCGGGCCTTGCACGGGTTGGCGCCGCCCGCGGCGGACAAATGATTCACCTGATGCCAGTGTTTGGCCTGACCCTGGCCACGCTATTTTTAGGTGAGCGCATGGTCGCCCATCACTGGGTAGGCGGCAGCCTGATTGCCGCAGGTTTGTTAATTGCACTGTTACCGTACAAGGTTAAATCGAATGCTTGATTTCAGTCGCCAAAACGATCGCCGTGGACTTCGGTCGAAAAAATGGAGTCGCTTTGACAGCCAAGTGATTCCGCTGCCGGTCGCGGATATGGATTGCCGCATTGCTGACCCCATTCAACAGGCGCTCAGTGCCCGGGTCGAACACGGGATTTTTGGCTACGATCACCCTCCCAGCGATGCGATCGATCAGTTTATCGCACACTGCAAACGCCGCTATGACTGGGATGTCGACCCACAATGGGTCGTCCCTGTGGCCGGCGTGGTGCCTGCGCAGTTTGCGGCCGTTCGTGCCTTTTCTACCGGCGGTCAGATCGCCATTCCCAACCCGGTCTATCACAGCTTCCCAAGGGCCCCGGAAATCGGCAATGCGCAGCCGTTGGGCATTGAGCCGGTGTTGGATCAGGGTCGTGAGATTCTAGATATCCAGGCCCTGGGCCAGGCCATGCAACGCCCCGATAACGCGGGCGTCACACTGTTATGCAACCCGCACAACCCTGGCGGCGCGGTTTACCGAGAATCCGAACTACAGCAGATCGCAGCGCTGGCACAGGCTCATCAAAATGTCTTGGTATCCGATGAGATTTGGGCAGACTTGATTCTGGACGAGCTGGCTCATCACCCGATGGCGAAACTCAGCCCTCAGTGGGGCGTCAGCATCTTAGCTGCGACCAAAACCTGGAACATTGCAGGCCTTGCCCTGGCGTTTGTGGTCATTCCCAACGCTAACCTGCGGACCCAGTTCCAACGGGCTATCTTGGGCTACCCCGAGGCTTCTTATTTGGCGTGGATTGCAACCACCGCCGCTTATCGCGAGGGTGAAACCTGGCGTTTGGAGATCCTTCGCCACCTGCGCGAACAGCGCGAGCTGATGCTGGAATTTGTCGCTCAACACCCCCCGCTTAGCATGACCCGGTTAGAGGGCACCTATTTGGCCTGGGTGGATTGCCGGGCGCTCAACCGGCCGGATCTACATGCCGAATGCGTCGCTGCCGGCTTGGGACCCGACGATGGTGAACCCTATGGCAAGCCAGGGTTCTTGCGTTTTAATCTCGCCTGCTCCACCGACAGCCTAGAGCTGGCGTTACAGCGCTTTGCAGGAATCTTGTAGATGAAGCCTGACTTGATTCGCCTGGTCGCCGCCCAAGCGATTCTAGGCAGTGCAATGACGCTGCTGGTCAGCATTACGGCCCTAGCCTCCAAGCCAATTGCCCCAGGCGTGGCCTGGGTGACCCTGCCGGTCAGCCTGCAATTTGTGGGACTGTTGATGACGACGGCTCCTGCCAGTTACCTGATGGCGATCATCGGGCGGCGCAATGGTTTTTTAGTGGGCTGTGCCTTGGGCATGTTGGCGGGCTTACTCGGCGCCGCGGCGCTGATTTATGAGGCCTTTGGGTTGTTGTGTGTGGCCTCATTTTTAGCCGGCGCTTCGAACGCCTTTGGTCAGTACTACCGTTTCGCCGCCCAGGAAGTTGTGCCTGAGCCCCAGCGTGCTCGCGCATTGGGTTGGGTCATGTTTGGTGGGGTGTTGGCGGCGTTTTTAGGGCCACAACTCAGCATCTTTGGGCGCGATGCGCTGCTGGTACCCTTTGCCGGGGCCTACCTCGCCATGGCGGGGCTATTTGCCGCATCCTTTGTAGGCTTGTTGCACCTAAAACTAGGCAAGGCTGAGCGTCCACCGCAGGGAGGCCGTTCGATTGGACAGCTGCTACGGGATCCTAATCTGATTGTCGCCATTATTGCGGGGATCACCAGTTACAGCGTGATGGCCCTGTTGATGAACGTCACGACACTGGCGATGGATCGCTATGGGTTTGAATTCGCTCAGGTGGGCCTGGTAATTCAATGGCACGTGGTCATGATGTTTGGGCCCAGCTTTGTGACCGGCCATCTGATGACTCGATTTGGGACGCGGGCCGTGATGCTGGCCGGCGCGATCCTATTTTTGGCCTGTTCAGCACTAACCCAAATAGGCCTGGAGTTTGGTCACTTTGTGGCCGCGCTAATGTTGCTTGGACTGGGCTGGAACTTCTTGTTTCTGGGAGCCACTCGCGCAGTGGGCGAATGCTTAGCTCCGGCAGAACGAGCGCGCGGTCAGGCGCTGAACGAAACCTTAGTCTTTGGCGCGACCGCATTGGCAGTATTCTTTGCAAGTCCGCTTGAGACACAACTAGGCTGGCAGTCACTTAACATCGCAATGTTGGGCCCGATCCTGGTGGTCATCGCCCTGCTGACTTTTATCCGAGGTACCACAGCGGCTCGTACCTCCTGAAGTGGCGAAATAACAGGCCTTAACTAGGCTTATCTGCATAGTTGTAGCGGCAGGTAACGCGGTAGTGAAGCACAGTCAATTCCACCTAACAGGCACGGCCCTAGCACTGGCCCTCTGCACCCTTCCCACGCATGCCGTTCGCCTAAATGATATCGAGGTCGGCTCGTACTTAAACGAGCCCTTGAAAGCCAGGATTCAGCTGACCCAGGCGAATGCACAGGATTTAGAATCCCTGGTTCCGTCGCTGGCCTCGGCCCGGGCTTTTCAAGCTGCGGGAATCGAACGCACCGACACCTTAGCTGGCTTGACGTTCACCTTAGACCCTCAGGATCGCTACCTTTACATTCAATCCCAAGACCCGATCAAAGAACCGTTCTTGCTGTTTTTGATGCGTGCCGATTGGGATGGTGGGTCGAGTACCCGTGAATACGCGCTGCTGCTGGATTTACCCGGCACGGGCACCGCTCAGCGCTTTGACATGCCCGTGCAAATGCAGGCGGATGCCGTCAGGCCTTTTATTGCCAACCCCGAGATCCTGGGTGCGCAGCTGCCTCAACTCGCTCAACCGACTCCCGCGCCCACATCTCCCCAGACCGAGCTAGGTGAGGTGATTGTGAAATCCGGTGACTCGTTGTCACGGATCGCTCGGCAATACTTTGACCCCACCCTGGCGCCCAGCTTGGCACAATTTACCCAGGCGTTATTTGAGCTCAACCCAAAGGCTTTTATCAGCGGCGATATCAATCTGATCAGGGCCGGTGCGTCACTGCAGATCCCGCAGCCTCAGCAGACACGGCCAGAGCAACAAATCGCCCAGCCCAGCCCGCCACCCCAGGTGCAAGAAATTGCAGTCATCGAAGCTCCGAGCACACAGCTCAATCTAGTCAGTGACAACGGCATCGTTGAAGACAGCGAGGCACAATTCCTGCGCCAGCGCATTCAAGAGCTGGAGCTGCAACTGGCCCAAATGCAGGCCGAAAACGCCAGTCGTGAGGCCATAGGCGAGTTAATCGCCAGTGAAACCGGCGGTGCGTTAGCGCCACTGGCCCCCGTCACCTCAACACAGGCCCCTCAAGCACAGCCCGCTGTCGCCGCCAAAACCGGTCCCGTCGTCAGTGCAGAGATCGCACCTGCTCCCGTGGTGGCAGCCGCACCGCCCGCGACGCCGGCACCCGAGCTGGCCACCTCAACAGCCCCCCGTTATCTGGACTACTGGCAGCCGGCCCTGGCAGGCCTAGCCGCTTTGCTATTGGGTATGCTGGGCTGGGTACGCCTACGCGCGCGCCGATCAAAGGTTGCGTCCGCGGCGCTTGAGCCACAGTGGGATGAACCGGATTTGGACGAGGCAGCCCCAGCCGCCGCGCCTCAAATCGTTAAAGCACCGCCGCGCCTAGCTACCCAGGAGCGATGTGAACATGCGTTGCTATTGTGCGCCTATGGGCAGTCTGCGCAGGCCATTACTCTGTTGAGTGACGCCATCGAACAAGGCCAGGACGATGATGAATATCGTCTCGTCCAAACCCTGGCCCGGATCACTCAGGCCTTTGACCCCGATGGGTTCCAAGTTTTGATGGACGATCAACTGACGCAATACCCCGAGCGGCTGACCCTGCACGATTATCTTCGTGACCTAGCAGGGCAATCGGCTCCGGAAAAGCCGCAGGCGCCTGCCCCTGCCCAAGCCGACTACTCCGACAATATCGTTTTAGGCGGTGACTCATCGTTGGACACCATTGAGTTCACCTTGGAGTTGGACGAGGGAAAAAATTAGCTGGTAGCATCGGGGGAAAATAAGGAACCCCACGATGCAACTGACTGATATTAATGGCCGCCGCGTCACCCGCCTGTGCCTAGGTACGATGACCTGGGGCGAGCAGAACACCGAAGCCCAAGCCCACAGCCAAATTGATCTAGCCCTAGAGCGCGGGCTGAATTTCATGGACTGCGCCGAGATGTACCCGGTTCCACCCAAGGCCGAAACCCAGGGGCTGACTGAGCAATACATCGGCAACTGGTTCAGTAAAACGGGTCGCCGTGAAGACTGGGTGCTAGCCACCAAGGTCGCTGGCCCCGGCAACACTATGGACCATTTGCGCGGGGGTCCGCGCCATACGCGAGCTCACATTCACCAGGCGATTGATGACAGCCTGCGTCGACTACAAACCGACTACGTCGATCTGTATCAGCTGCATTGGCCTGATCGCCAAACCAACTACTTTGGCAAGCTGGGCTACGTTCACAATCCCGTGAATGAAACCCCAATTGAAGAGACCCTCAGTGCCTTGGCCGAGTTGGTTGAAGCCGGCAAGGTGCGCCAAATCGGCCTGTCGAACGAAACCCCCTGGGGCGCAATGAGCTTTCTACGATGCGCCGAGCGTATGGGACTGCCCCAGATCGTGACGATTCAAAATCCCTATAACTTGCTCAACCGCACCTACGAGGTGGGGCTGGCCGAGGTCAGCCACCGCGAAAACGTGGGACTGCTCGCATATTCACCCTTGGCTTTTGGCGTGCTGTCTGGGAAATATCTCAACAATCAGCGGCCTGCTGATGGCCGCTTGACCCTGTACACCCGCTTTAGCCGGTACAACAACCCACGCGCCGTCGCAGCGACCCAGGCTTATGTCGAGCTAGCCCAGGAGTATGGTCTGGATCCGAGCCAGATGGCGCTCGCCTTTGTGACCCAGCGCCCGTTCGTGCTGTCCAACATCATTGGCGCGACGACGCTGGATCAACTCACTGACAACATTGATAGCTGGGAGATGACGCTGAGTGCGGAGCTGATGGAGCGCATTGAAGCCATTCATCAGGACAACCCCAACCCAGCCCCCTAATTCACGCCAAATAGGCACGAATCTATCAACTTGCTCGGACGACCCTGACAGCCAATAGTGTCGCTATGGAGGAATTATGACGACTGACAACCACACTCCCAGCGACGCGTTGGAAACCGTAATCGTACCCCGTGCCCGCGATCTCGGCGGCTTTGAAGTCCGGCGGGCGCTACCCGCAACCCAACGCCAGATGGTGGGTCCTTTTGTTTTCTTGGATCAGATGGGCCCCGCCGACTTTGCGCCGGGCCAGGGCATTGATGTTCGCCCTCACCCCCATATCGGCCTGTCCACGGTCACTTGGCTGTATGAGGGCAAGATGCGCCATGCGGATTCCTTGGGTAACGACATGGTCATTGAACCCGGCCAGGTTAACTGGATGACAGCCGGCCACGGAATCACGCATTCTGAGCGATCACTCGAAGAGTCCCGCCGGAACGGTTTCAAAATGTCTGGCCTACAAACCTGGGTGGCACTGCCGAGGGAGCATGAAGACCGCGACCCAAGCTTTGATCATCGCACCGCAGACGAGTTGCCGATCATCGAGGATGACGGAGCCCGAGTGACCCTGATTCTGGGCGATCTATACGGCCAGCGCGCACCGAGCGAGGTGTTCAGCCCACTATTTTATGCAGACGTGCAATTACAGCCCGGCGCCAAACTACCATTGGATCAGCGCGATCAAGACCGCGCCATCTACATTTTCAGCGGTGCCATCGAGCTGGCTGGTGAAGTCCATGAGGCGGGACGCATGTTGGTGTTGAAACCTGGCGAAGCACTCAGCTTGCAGGCCCGTGAGGCATCGCGCCTGATGCTTTTAGGCGGCGAGCCGCTGGATGAGCCACGTCATTTATGGTGGAACTTCGTAAGCTCCTCGCTTGAGAAGCTAGAGCAAGCCAAACAGGATTGGCGGACGGGAGACTGGCAAAACGGACGTTTCCGCCTGCCTCCGACCGATAATGGCGAGTTTATCCCACTACCCTAGACCAGGCCGCTTCCCATCGCGTCTTCAACCGCGCGGACGTCAACGGACACGGATAGGCGTTGCGAGCCACCGCCGCTGGTGAAGCCTTTGACCGGAACCACATCACTGTAATCCCGCCCCCAGGCAATGGTGATGTGGCGGTCCGTCGGCATTTGATTGTTGGTCGGGTCAAAATCCACCCATCCCATACCCGGCACTTGAACCGCGATCCAGGCATGTGAGGCGTCCGCGCCAATTAGACGCGGCTGCCCCGGTGGCGGCTGAGTTTCAAGGTAACCGCTGACATAACGACAAGCCAGGCCATGCCCGCGCAGCAGAGTCAATGCAACGTGCGCAAAGTCCTGACAAACACCCTGGCGGTTTTGAAAAACCTGCCGCACCGGGGTGGCGATATCGGTCGCCCCAGGGGTGTAGGCGAAATCCTGATAGATGCGCTGGGTCAACTCCATCACCGCAGCAAGAATGGGCCGCCCGGGTGTCAAACTCGTTGCGGCATAGGACCACATCTGCGCATCACAAGCCGGCACCAGACTCGAGGGCAAGCGATAGGCCATCAGCAGTGGATCACCAACACAGGCTGACTCCCACGCCGGTGAATGATCCAATGCAGAGCGCATTGGCGCACTCACATTCACCCGGCTTTCAGACAGCACTTCCAAGTAATCATGAACACTTTCAACCGCGAAATCATGACGTCGATTACCAAACCAGTCGGTCCGCTCACGCATCCACCGACAACTGGGAGTAATGACCAACTCCGAACGCTCAACCTGCTGCCACGGGGTGGTGCGCGGCAGTAACACGGTCGAGGACTGACCATCACTGACCGCACTGGAATACTGGTAACGCGTGAGGTGGCGAACGTGAAATTTCATGAATTCACTCGAATGAATTGGCTGGGTACCTCAGCGTGGTTGAAATACGACAGCGTCAAGGTTTCGGACAGGCTCAACAGTCTCTGCTCCGTGGCGTTCAGCAAATCCACCAATTCGGGTTTGGCCAGGCCCTCGGGGGTCATCAATGCATCCGACTCGGCCAACTGGAGCGCGCTGCGAGCGGCCAAGCTCATACGTTGATGAGCACTGAGCGTGCCGCGTTGGGCACTGCCCGGTAGACGCTCAATTTGCTCACCCAAGCGCCTGAGCTGGTAAGCCAAGGCACGTGGTGTGGCGTCATCCAGCATCAACATATCCAGCACGGCGCCGGGATGCAGCGCGGCTCGATAACGCCGCTTGTAGGTCATCCGCGTGTCCGTCACCCCGAGCACCATTTCCCAGAAGCTGGTCTCGTTGCGACGGGAGGTCTGTGCCGCCTCGCGCAGCAACGCGCAGGTTTGCAATGCCCGCTCCAGATGGTGCCCTAAATCCAAGAAACCATACCCCAGGGTGCGCGACATGGTGTCACTCATCAATCCATTCGAGGCATTCAACAACATCAATATCTGCTCAATGCGGTCGATCTGATGACTGACGGGTAGACCGGATAATCCGACCGCAGATTGAGTGCTCTTTTCCAAGCGCACCAGCAACTGCCAGGCATCGGGACTTAAATAGTCCGGAACAGCCCGGGCGTTTCGTAACAGCCCTTCCAGTGCGCGGTGCAGGCCAACCGGGTGGTCGGCCTGGGTCAAAATCGTTTCCAACTGGGCAGCCGGTTCATCATCACCAAAGCGCTCAGAGCCCAGTGCCACGCCCTGGAACAACATCGGCATGATTCCGACTCCGGGCTCGTCCAAGGGGCTCTGTCGCTGCTCCAGCATTCGCTGCAGCACCTCTCGTAACAACCGGCAAACAAAGCCCAGGCGTTCTGAATAGCGCCCGACCCAAAACAGCGAGTCCGCCACGCGGCTGGGGATCCCGCCCGGCCCGGTATCAATCGCAACCGGTTTTTGAGTCTGCGAGTTCAGGGTGCCGGTTTCTTCAAACGAGTCCCCCATCACCCACAAGTCTTTAACGCCCTGAGCGCTGCGCCC
>JBMYYI010000027.1:0-21455 GCA_049609265.1 Litorivicinus sp.
GGGTAACTGCTGCACGCTTGGGATATTCCCTTGTGAGTAGATTGCATCACAGGATTGATCAAAAAAACGTTCGACCCAGGTATTCATCGCAACATCCTTTTTCGCAAGAAACGGGAATCGAGGATCATCTACGCAACCCGGAACGGGTACTGGCACCCTGACGCAAGCTTCACGAAATATTCATTAATTTGTAACAATCCGCGCACAGCCTTCGGCAATGACTATTTTTCAATCGTTCTTTTGGCTGGGTTGCAGCGCCTTTGGCGGGCCGCCTGCCCATCTGGCCCTATTCCATCAACGTTTTGTCCAGCAACTCAAGTGGGTCAGTGATACGCAGTACCAATATTGGATGACCTGCGCGTCGATCCTACCCGGACCCAGCAGCTCGCAGGTGGGCATTGCGATTGGCTACCACCGTGGCGGTGCTTTCGGCGCCCTGATGGCTTGGTTCGGTTTTACCCTGCCCATGGCGTCCATCCTGATTTTAGCTGGGCTTGCGATGGGTTCGCACAGCACAGACTGGCTCGGTGGCATTGCACAAACCGCGACTTGGGCGGTATTGGGCTTGGTGGGACAGGTGATCGGAAGCATGGCGAAGCAACAGGTTCGCCACCCCCTTCAATGGGGCTTGATGGCCTCGGCTTTGATCAGCAGCTGGATATGGCCTTCAGCCATGCTTGCCGTGGCCTTAATTGGCACGGGCGCACTGGTTGGCCTGGCCTGGCACCGGATGTCGATCAGGCTGCCCGCCCTACGTTTGAATCCGTGGATGATGTTTTTTGTAATGGCCTCAGCGCTGGCTCTGGCGCTTCCCGAATCACTGATCGCTGCGGCCTGGCGCGTGGGCGCACTGGTGATTGGCGGCGGACACGTCGCCCTTCCTTTGATCGCCTATGAACCGGCCTTGATGGCGGGGGTCAGCATCGAAGACTTCTGGTCGGGCTATGCCCTCACTCAGTCCCTGCCCGGGCCTATGTTTGGTTTCATGGGCTATATCGTCGCGCTATCCACACAATCCATCGGCTTATCGGCGCTGGCCGTGCTGTGTGTATTTTTGCCCGGCGCAGCCCTGATGATTGCGGTGGTGCGTGCCCAAATGGGACCAACCCCTAGATTGCAGGCCGCCCTATGGGGGGCCTGCGCCGTTGTCATTGGATTACTCGCTGCCAGTACCCTGCCGGGATTATCTACCAGTCTGAGGCAGGGCTGGCTGGCTTGGCTCGCGATCCCGCTGGCCCTGTGGTGGTGTCAACGTGGCGGTTCAGCGCCGTTGCTAATTGCCAGCTATGCCGCATTCGGTTTCCTTCGGCACAGCCTTGCGCTTGGGATTTGACATCAACCCCGAGTGTCATCAATTTGTTACAAAGTCTGCGCACAGTAGACCTTGAACAGCACAGATCGATTCGTGCGCAGACCTTCTGCCCCCACCGAATTCCACAGGACGGTATGGTATGAATGCAGCGACTCAACAGATGGCACCGGCGCTGGTGCTCAATGCCGATTTCCGGCCCCTGAGCTATTACCCCCTTTCGCTATGGAGCTGGCAGGACAGCGTCAAGGCCGTCTGCCTTAACAAAGTCAGCATTATTGAGGAGTACGCCACCCAAGTAACCAGCCCCAGCTGCACGATGACGCTACCCTCTGTCATCGCCCTCAAACGCTACGTACAGCGCGACCAAACCCCAGCCTTCACGCGCTTTAATCTATTTTTGCGGGATCGCTTTACCTGCCAATACTGTCAGTCACAACTGCCGGCCCAGGCGCTGACCTTTGACCATGTGGTTCCGCGCAGCAAAGGCGGCACAACCCATTGGGAGAACATCGTCGCCTGTTGCGAAAGCTGCAACCGAAAGAAAGCCAACCAGTCCCTAGAACAATGTGCGATGCAGTTGGCCCAGCCGCCCAAGCCGCCGACCCTAGGACAACTGCAGCGCAACGGTCGGCGTTTCGCACCCAACTATTTGCACCACACGTGGCACGATTACCTGTACTGGGATAGCCAATTAGAGTCCAGCGTCTAGACCGTACGTAAGGCGATCCGATTCCCCGCCAGCACCAACGCCGCCCCTAGCATCGCCTCGATCGTCCAGCGGTAATCCTCAAATAGGGTGCTGATCGCCAACGCCACGACCGGAAATAGCAAGGTCGCAAAGGCAGCACGCTCTGGCCCTGCACTGTTAACCAACGACAGATAAGCGGCAAAAGCCAAAATCGATCCAAACAAGGTCAGATAAGCAAAGCTCGCCACATAGGGCAGACTGAAATCAAAGGTCAGCTCGGCGCCTAGGGCCTTGGCTAAGACCAGCGTTGCGATGGATCCATAGAACATACCCCAGGCATTGCCCGCCCACAGGCTGATCCCAGCACGCTGATTGCGAGCGTTGATCAGATTGCCCAGGCTTGCGCACAGGGTCGCCAGAACACAAATCAGAATCGCGCCAATCTCCGCCGGGCCGTAACGCAAATTAAAGATATCGGGCATAAACAGCAGCGACATCCCGCAAAACCCAACGATAGCTCCGATCACGACGCGAATCGGCACCGGGGTTTTGAAGAAAATCCGGGCACCGATCGCGTTCCAAATCACCATGCTGGAAAAAATGACGGCGATCAGCCCCGTCGTCAGCAAACCCGTGGCGAAGTAAAACAAACAGTAATTCAGACCAAATAAGCTGAGCCCTAGCGCCACGCTCCAGGCATGCTGCGACGGGCTCAAGGATAAGTTGACGCCCCCCAAGTGGCACACCAAGAAGGTCAACAGCGCCGCTGCCAAGAACCGCCAGCCCACGGATACAAAAGGGTCCACCACACCCAACTGAAACTTGATGGCATACCAGGTGGAGCCCCAGACCAGGACCGCGATCGCTAATAACGCGAGCTGCCGTTGATTCATAGGCTGTTTAACAACGCCTGTATCGCTTTTTGACGTTCCGTGTCTGCCATCTCCCGGCCTACACGTGGCTCAACCCCTAGGGCCTTTTGATACTGGATGCGGGCCTGATCCCGATCACCCTGGTCAGCCAAAAACTCGCCATACCCCTGAAGAGCCAAGATGTTGTTGGGCTGGGCCTGCAGAGCCTGCACGAAATCTGCCGCCGCTTTCTTCTTGCTGCCGACCGAGAGTGGCCACCCCGGCGCTTTGGCAAAAATGTTGCCGCGAATGGCACGGGCCATCGCGTTGTCAGGATCTGCATCCAATGCCGCATCCAGATCTTTTTTTGCCTGTTTGATTAAACCCAGGGCACCTGCACCCCCTTTGATACGAGCCATCGAAGCCGCGACGGCGCCCTGCCACATGAGCACCTCACTGGTTTCACTCATGCCCTCAAGCTCGGCCAACTGGGCCTCAAATTCGCTTAATTGCGTATCCTCGTCAGAAACCTGCCAGCTGGTTTGGTCATAACGTTGAATCAGATCCGTCAAATCTGCCCAACTGGGTAGGGCGAACCAAGCAAGAGTCAGGGCACAGGCTAATTTTTTCATTGTCTACTCCGGTTGTTTTTATAGGGCAGACCGGCCTATGGTTCGCCCATGAATCGAGTGCCCCGCATCTTCACACATACGCTGCCGCCTGCGCTAACCCAAACCCAGATTGAGGGAGAGATTGCGCACTATTTATTAAAAGTTTTGCGCGTCAAAACGGGCCAGCGACTGGAATTATTCGATGGCCAGGGCCAAATGCTGCCCTGTGAAGTCATCAGTACCGACCGACGGAACCTGAGGTTAAGCACTCAAGGCAGGGTTGCGATTAACAATCAAAGCCCCCTGTCGATCACGTTGAACCTAGCTCTGATCAAACCGGAGCGCTTCGAATGGGCCTTGCAGAAGGCCTGTGAGCTAGGGGTGGCCGAGATTCAGCCGATTATCAGTGCCCGCACCGACGGGCGGCTGGCCGACAAACTGGACAAAAAAATGCCCCGTTGGCGCAGCATTTTACAAAACGCCGCCGAGCAATCCCGGCGCAGCCACCTCCCTGCCCTGCATGAACCGGTGCCGCTGGGTGAGTGCACCCTCAACGGATCCGGGTTCTTTTTAGATCCAACGGCCCAACAGGGTTTGCGCCAGGCCGCAGGTCCCGTATCGCTGTTGATCGGACCTGAGGGCGGCTGGAGTGAGCAAGAGCAGCAATGGGCCCGGGAGCAACGCTGGCAAGGCGCCACTTTAGGACCCCGAATTCTACGTGCCGAGACCGCGGCCGTTACCTGCATCGGCCTGTGCCAATACCTATGTGGTGATCTGGCGGGTTAGACTGCGCGCAATACAAGGAGAGCGCCGTGAGCCACACCATTGGAATCCTGATGGACCCCATCGAGGCCATCAAACCCTACAAAGACACATCCTTTGCCATTCTATTGGCAGCCCAAGCGCGGGGTGCTCAGCTGCGCTATTTCACTCCGGCGGATCTGTCGATTGACTGTGGCGTGCCCTGCGCAAACATGGCCCCCCTGAGCGTTCGTGACCAGTCACAGGACTTCTTTGAACTGGGCGAGGCTCGCATTTGCGAGCTGAACACACTCGACGCTGTGTTTATTCGTACCGACCCGCCTTTTGACAGCGAGTACCTATACGCCACTCAGATTTTGGAGCTCGCCGAACAGCGCGGTCTGGTGGTGGCGAATCGTCCGGGCAGCGTGCGTGATTGCAACGAGAAATTATTCGCAACCCATTTCCCTGATCTGATGGCGCCGACCCTAGTAAGCCGTAACGCCGATCAATTGCGCGCTTTTCATGCCCAGCACCAGGACGTGATATTCAAACCCCTAGATGGCATGGGCGGGCGCGGCATTTTCCGGATCAGCACGGATGGAATGAACCTAGGTAGCGTCATCGAGTCACTGACGGATAACGGTGCCAACACCATCATGGCTCAGAAATACCTGCCTGCGATTGCTCAAGGCGACAAACGCATTTTGATGATTAATGGCGAGCCCGTGGATCACTGCCTAGCACGCATCCCCAGCGTGGGTGAAACCCGCGGCAATATCGCCGCTGGCGGTACCGGCGTGGTGCAACCCCTCAGCGAATCCGATTGGGCGCTGGCTAGGACCATCGGCCCGCATCTGAAATCCCGTGGGCTATATTTAGTGGGGTTGGATGTCATCGGCGATCGCGTCACCGAAATCAATGTGACTTCTCCGACCTGCATGCGCGAGATCATGGCCCATACTGGCCAGGACATCGCTTCATCATTGTTGGATGTGGTACTGAATGAGGTTAACCGCTAGGCCCGCCGTTTTTGGGGTCGCATTACTGATTGCCATCGCGTTGCACGCCGCTGCGATCGTGCCATTTCTCGTGACCCCAGCGGAAACAGCCCGGTTTGCCCACCGCTCGTTGGCGGTTACGATCGCGGCCCCTAACGCCGACGAACGGCCCCAACAAGCCGGCTTTGAAGGGATCGCTGATCAACAAGGCGCTGGCGATGCCCAGCACTTACAACGGCTAAAAGCCAACCTAACCGATCGAGCTACCGATACCCGGCCCCAGCCGGATAACGCTCGCGGCGTGGCTCAACCCGATCAGGATGACGCAGCGGCCCGCTTGATGCATGTCGCAGGGGATACCCAACGCCGCTTGGGGCCAGGGGAGCTTAGGCTGAACTTAGCCCGGCACGCTCAGATCGCAGGCCAGGCCCAGCGTGATCTGTTGGCCGAGCTGGATTTGGGCGCTGAACAACTGCTGGGATTAGGTGAAGGGCCGGGACAAAAAGTCGCCACCCTAAAAAGCGTTCGTGCGGGCTATCTGTATCGCTGGCGACAACACATCCAGCGTCAAGGACTGCTCAGCGGCGCCAGCCGCCAGACCGGCGAGCTCAAACTCACGGCCACCCTGTCCTATAACGGACAGCTATTGGGCTACACGATTGAACGCTCCAGCGGGCAACCGCAGCTTGATCGCAAAGCCATCGAAATCCTAAAGGCAGCGGCGCCCTTTGAACCCTTCCCCAATGAAATGATGGCCCAGCACGCCCAAATCCAAATTACTCGAATCTGGCAATTCAACGCCCAGGGACCTACTCTGCGCTGATGGATCTGCGCAACCATTGCCTGCTGGCAATGCCTCATCAAACCGGATATTTCGCCTCAGCCATGATCGTCCTGTGTGAACACGACGAGAACGGAGCGCTGGGTTTTGTGGTGAACCAACCCATGACCCTGAATCTGGCGAAAATTATGGACGAGGTGGGACTGGCACCTCACCCCGATGATGACCCCACGCGGGTCTATGCGGGCGGACCGGTAGAAACCGGCCGTGGCTTTGTGCTCTCCCAGCACGCCTTTGGCAAGGCCACGCAGCCCTTTGCCGAGCTGTATGTCAGCGGTCATTCCAGTGACCTTGCTGAAGCGCGCGAATTACTGCACACCCATCAGGCACTCTTTGTTTTGGGCTACGCAGGCTGGAACGCAGGCCAGTTGGATCAAGAAATGGCAGATAACGCTTGGCTCAGCCTGCCCTACGACCCCAAATGGCTATTCCAGACCCCCTGTGCCCAGCGATATGACCGCGCCTTAGCGCAGCTGGGCATCCAACGTCATCAACTCAGCCACGCAGCGGGGCGCTCATGACCTATTTAGGCTTTGATTACGGACTCAAGCGCATTGGCGTGGCGACCGGCCAGGCGCTAACAGGCACCGCGACCCCGCAAACCCCCTTGCATGCCGCCAACGGCCACCCGGATTGGGACGAGGTCGAACGTCTGATTGACCAGTGGCAGCCCGAAGCGCTGGTGGTGGGACTGCCGCTGAACATGGATGGATCTGACAATCCCATCACCCTGCGAGCCCGCAAATTTGCCAAACGCCTACACGGACGATTCCACCTAACTTGCCATTTAGTGGATGAGCGCCTGTCGACCCGCGAAGCCCGCGAGCGAACCGGTTTGCAGGGGCGTTCGGACCGTCACGCAGGCACCCTGGACAGCGCTGCGGCCTGCATTATTGTCGAGCAGTTTCTGGATTCTGACCGGCCATAGGAGTATAAAGCGGCGCAGAGAGACAAAGGAGTTAGGATGCCCTCGACCGCTGCGTTGCAACTTACCCCTCAAGGCCGTTTGCGCCACTTCCTAACCACCGAGGGCTTACCTCGGGATCTGATGATTCAAATCCTTGATTCGGCCGCTCAGT
This sequence comes from Litorivicinus sp., assembly GCA_049609265.1. GTDB lineage: Bacteria > Pseudomonadota > Gammaproteobacteria > Pseudomonadales > Litorivicinaceae > Litorivicinus. The sequence continues at coordinate 7,125 of JBMYYI010000027.1, forward strand.
TCCTCGGTGACACCCCTAGGGATCTCAAGAAACAGCCTCTGCTCAAGGGAAAACAGGTAGTCAATCTGTTCTTTGAGAACTCCACTCGCACCCGCACCACCTTTGAAATTGCCGCCAAAGCGCTCAGTGCAGATGTGGTCAATTTAGACATCTCAACCAGCGCCACCGCCAAAGGCGAAAGCCTGCTGGACACATTAAAGAATCTAGAAGCGATGGGCGCAGACCTATTCGTCGTCCGCCACAACCAGTCCGGCGCTCCGCACTTTATCGCGCAGCACTGCACACCGGATCTGGCCATCGTAAACGCCGGTGACGGACTGCATGCCCATCCTACTCAAGCCATGCTGGACATGTTTACGATCCGCCAGCACAAGGGTGACATTAGCCAACTCAAGGTCGCCATCATCGGGGACATTCGTCACAGCCGTGTCGTTCGCTCCCAAATTCACGCCCTGCATGGATTGGGATGCCAAGACATCCGTCTGATTGGCCCGGGCACCCTGCTACCTCGCCAGGGCCTAGCTGGCACCCTGCATGATGACTTGCGCGAGGGGATCGACGGTGCCGACGTCGTGATCTGCCTGCGGCTGCAAAAAGAACGGATGGCTTCGGCACTGCTGCCCTCAGAGGCCGAGTTTCACCGCAACTACGGCATGACCCTGGATCGACTGGCCTGGGCTGCACCGGATGCGATTGTGATGCATCCGGGCCCGATCAACCGTGGGGTAGAAATTGACGGCGCGCTGGCAGATTCCGAGCACAGTGTAATTCTGGATCAGGTTACCAACGGTATTGCCGTGCGCATGGCCGTGTTGTGCCAGGTCATGGGCGTGGAGGTCGGCGTATGAGTTTAGCCACAATAGGAATGATCGATCTGTGCTGCCGCCTAGGTGAGAACCCGGCGCAAACGCTGCAGTCGGCGGCGGATCTCGGCTACCAAGCCGTGACGTTACCGCCCTATGAAACGCCACCGCAGCAGCCTGCGATCCAGCTGGTCAAACTAGGCCCTATCACCCGGGAATTAGACGGCGAACACCTCGCTGAAATGGCTCGTTATCAAGTGGGCGGGGTGGCCGGCGTCACCCAAATGCACGCTCCGTGGAAGAATACCCGGGTTCAACTCAACGCCCTGCGCTATGCCCGGGGACAAAACCTGGTCGTACATTTGTTGCCACTGGACGAGGAGTTGGGCCGCGGCGTGGCGCATGACGGTGACATTGCCCAACGTCTGGGCTTGGAAACTCAACCCAGTGCGGCTGAGACCATCGCACTGGCACGGGATTTACAGCTGATCGCTGAGACCGGCGTCAGCGCGCACATGGGTCGAATCTCCTGCGCTGAGTCGGTACGCCTGATCGAGCGCGCTAAAAGTGAAGGCCTTCCGGTCACCTGCGACGTGGCGATTACCCACCTGCTCTACAACGAATCCATGATTGAAGGCTATGACTACCGTTATCGCCTACAGCCGGTTCTGCGCAGTGCGAACGATCAGGCCGCGTTAATTGCCGGCGTTGCCTCCGGGGTCATTGACGCGGTCTGTAGTGATCACACACCTCATGCGCTGGCTGACAAACGGCTCCCCTTTGCGCAGGCCGCCTGCGGCACCGAGTCATTACACTTACTGCGTTCAGGATTGATTGCGCTGGTCGAGCAGGGCGCGATCAGCGAATCACGCGCCTGTCAGGCCGTCAGCACCGCACCGGCCCAGATCCTCAAGCTCTAACTGCATTTGGTCGCGCGCCACAATGGCGTGCGCGGCCTGGCTATGCACTTGGGTTTCCAGTTCAGCCATCCGCTGGTCACAGGCCCTGGGGTGGTGATGAAAAATAATCGGGCGCGTCACCTGGGCGCGGTCACAAAATTTCAAGCACGCCTGCCAGGTCGAGTGCCCATGATCCGGCTCAAAATCATCATCGCCAAAGGTGCAGTCATAGATCATGGCGCGGGCCTGATGAACAAAGCGCACTAAGCGCTCGCCCATGGCCTGATCCGGCTCAATATCCGTGATGTAACAGATCTCTGAGCCGCGCACGCGATAACCGCAGGCCCCTTGAGGGTGGGTTAATGCCAGTGTCTCGACCCGGCGCTGGGCAATCTGCAGCGTTTCGCCTGCGCTAAAATCCACAACCTGCCATTGAGCCCTAAAGTAACCGGGATCGACCGGGAAAAACGGCGCTCGCATCAGCTGATATAGCATCTCGTGGCCAGTTTGATCGATCAGGTTGCCAACATAAATCGTGACCTGACAATCCGCCCGCCACAACGGCTGAAAAAACGGCAGACCCATGATGTGATCAAAATGCACATGCGAGAGCAGGACATGGAATTCACGCTGCCCCTGCGCCAACAAGGCATCGCCTGCGCTAACGATGCCGGTGCCCGCATCCAACAACAACGGCCCAACCTGCACACAACTGGTTGCGCCACCGTATTGGCTAAACTCGGGCTCGCTGCGCGGGATACTGCCACGAGTGCCCCACAGGGTCAGAGAATCGGATTCACTCATGGCCTCACAGTATCACTGATCAGGCCGGGCCGACCAGATCAGGACTCCAGCACCCGGGCCTGATCTAGCTTGGACTTATGCTCACCGCTGTGGCCTTGCGAGAGCTTGATCTGCAAGCGCAAATCATTCGGGGAGTCGGCATGTGCCAGCGCTACGGCGTAGTCAATCTGGCCCTCGCGGTACAACCAAAACAAAGACTGATCAAAGGTATGCATGCCTTGGTTCACGCCGCGGGTCATCTGCATACGAATTTCAGACAGTCGATTGGAGCGGATTTTTTCGGCAATGAGCGGCGTATTAATCAACACCTCGGTGGCCAGTGCCAGACCTGGCTGCGACGCCTTGGGCAGCAGCTGCTGGCCCAATACGCCGGCCAGGTTATTGGCCAAATCCAGACGCACGCGATCGTGCTCGGGATTGGGGAAGAAATGCAGCACCCGCTCAATCGCCTGCGCTGCGGTGTTGGCATGCAGGGTGGCTAGGCACAAATGGCCCGTCTCTGCGAAGGTAATCGCCTGCTGCATCGCCTCGCGGGAACGAATCTCACCAATCACGACACAGTCCGGCGCCTGGCGCAGGGTGTTCTTTAATGCGACTTCGAACGAGCTGGTATCAACACCGACTTCTCGCTGGGTCACCACGCATTGATGGTGTCGGTGCAAAAACTCAATCGGGTCTTCGATGGTAATGATATGACCCGACCCCAGGGTATTGCGCTGATGAATCAGGCTTGCCAATGACGTCGACTTACCCGATCCCGTGGCGCCCACCACGAACACAATTCCGCGCTTAGCCAGGGCCAGATCGCCCATCACTTCAGGCAGCCCCAGACTCGTCAATGTCGGAATATCGCTGCGAATTTGGCGAATCACCATGCCTGGGGTATTACGCTGAAAGAACGCATTGGCGCGAAAGCGCGGCATCCCAGACGGGGCAAAGGCGAAATTGGATTCACGGCTGTCTTCGAATTCCTTGGCCATGTGTCCCGGCATCACCGATGCTAGAAACTCTCTGACATGGCGCTCGTCCAAAGCCACCGTACCAGCCTGAATCAGTCGGCCATGAACCTTGATCGAGGGCGGAGCGCCAACCGTGATAAACAGGTCCGAGGCATCGCGATTGACCATCTCGGTCAGAAGGCGTTCAAGGTTTCGATTCATGCGGCAAAGGACTCCGGCCGCAGGGCCTTGGTCGCGGCCACGTTCTGCGCCACCAAACCCTTGGCAACTAAGTTTTGCAGTGACTGGTCCAGCGTAATCATGCCCTGGGCACTGCCGGTCTGAATCGCGCTGTACATCTGCGCGACCTTGTCTTCACGGATCAGGTTTCGAATCGCAGAGGTGCCAATCATGATCTCATGCGCGGCCACTCGGCCACCGCCGGTTTTTTTCAATAACGTCTGGCTGATCACCCCTTGCAAGGACTCGGACAGCATCGAACGCACCATGTCTTTTTCAGCGGCCGGGAACACATCGATAATCCGGTCAATGGTTTTTGCGGCACTGGTGGTGTGCAGGGTGCCAAAAACCAGGTGTCCGGTTTCGGCGGCTGTCAGAGCCAGACTGATGGTTTCCAAGTCCCGCATCTCACCCACCAAAATCACGTCGGGGTCCTCACGCAGGGCACTGCGTAACGCATCGCTAAAGCCATGCGTATCCCGGTGTACTTCGCGCTGATTAACCAAGGATTTTTTCGACTCGTGTACAAACTCAATTGGGTCTTCAATGGTCAAAATGTGATGATTCCGGGTCTGATTAACGTAATCGACCATCGCCGCCAGGGTCGTTGACTTACCTGACCCCGTGGGTCCCGTGACCAGCACCAACCCGCGGGGCTTGGAGGCCAAATCCCGAAACACCTGGCCCATTCCCAGGGTCTCCATAGACAGGATTTCCGTAGGAATGGTTCGAAAGACCGCTGCGGCGCCGCGATTTTGGTTAAACGCATTCACGCGGAAGCGACTGACCCCGGGCACCTCAAAGGAAAAATCCGTTTCTAGCTTTTCCTCAAAGTCCCGGCGCTGTTTGTCGTTCATGATGTCGTAAATCAGGCTGTGCACGGCTTTGTGATCTAAATCCGGAACATTGATTTTGCGGACATCACCGTCCACCCGGATCATCGGGGGCAGGCCCGCCGACAAGTGCAGATCCGAAGCGCCCTGCTTTGCGCTAAAGGCCAATAATTCTGTGATATCCATCCGATGTTCCGCCGTTGTGGTATGTTTCGCGCTATGACCCAAGCCTCTGATTTCACTCGACTTGCCGCGGTGCAGACCCGTGTCGCCGACGCCCTACGGGCCGCCGGACGTCCCTCGGACGCCTGCCGTTTAATAGTAGTCAGTAAAACGCAGTCTGCTGAGCGGCTGGCACCGCTGGTCCAACACCAACGCATTGAGTTAGGCGAGAACTACCTAAGCGAGGCCCTGCCTAAGATTGAGGCCCTGCCCAAGGATCTGGTCTGGCACTACATCGGCAGCATTCAGTCCAACAAGACTGCCCCTATCAGCGAGCATTTTGACTGGGTCCACACCGTGGACCGCGCAAAAATTGCCCAACGCCTGAATGATCAGCGCCCCCAAGGCAAAGCGGCGTTAAATGTCTTGATTCAGGTGAATTTAGACGCAGAGGCCTCAAAGGCCGGCTGCCATCCCGATCAGGTCATGGCGCTGGCACACACCATTGATGCCCTGCCTCATCTGACACTGCGCGGATTAATGAGCATCCCAGCTCCCAATCCCGAGGATCCGGCAGACCCACACCGCCGCCTAGCACAACTGATGCAGCCACTGCGTGAGCGTTTCGCTGACTGCGACTGCCTGAGCATGGGCATGAGTGGCGACATGGACGAGGCGATCGCCAGTGGCGCGACCTATGTTCGGGTGGGCACCGCCATCTTTGGCCCCCGCGCCCCCAAGGAGACCCCATGAGCACCCTAAGCTTCATCGGAACCGGCAACATGAGCACCGCGATTATTCAAGGCTTGCTCAAGTCCGGTCGCGACCCACAATCCATCATCGCCACCGCGCGTACTCAGGCAAGCCTAGATAAAGCAGCCGCGTTGGGTGTTCGTACCACGGCAGATAACCAATGGGCAGTCGATCACAGCACGATTGTCGTGGTCGGGGTCAAACCCCAGATGGTGCGCGAAGTCTTTGGTGCGTTGCGCTTTGATCACCAAATGATCGTCAGCCTAGCCGCAGGCCTACCCGTAGCCCTGTTTGAATCCCTGTGTGGTCCACGCGCGGTGGTTCGCAGCATGCCCAACACCCCGAGTCTGGTCGGTCAAGGCGCAACCGGCCTGTTCGCCAATGCCGCAACCACTTCAGAACAACGCCATCAGGCAGAGGCGATTTTCAGCGCCTCGGGCCTGGCCCGCTGGGTTGACCAAGAAAAACTGATTGATGCCGTCACGGCCGCCAGCGGCTCGGGTGTTGCCTATATGTTTGCCATGATCGAGCACATGATCCAAGGCGCCCAAGAGCTGGGCCTGGATGAAGCCTGCGCTCGAGACTTAATCGCCCAAACCATGCTGGGAGCCGCGTGCATGACTCAACAAAGCGATGAGCCCGTCAGCCTATTACGCGAACGGGTCACCTCTAAAGGGGGAACCACAGCTCAGGCACTGGCTTACTTTCAAGACCAAGGCTTGGCTGAGGTGATCCAAGGGGGAATGCGGGCCGCGTACACCCGTGCGGGTGAACTGGCCAGCAGCTAGGCTGAAAATTCCAACAAAAAGCCCCACAATACCTGCAACAAAGGAGTCCCCATGTCCCAAGCTCTATTCTCAATGCTCAGCGCCATCGCCGGTATTTTGGTGTTTTTCTTGGTGATCCGACTGGTCCTGCAGCTGGTCCAGGCAAACTATTACAACCCCATTTGCCAGGGCGTTAACCGCTTCAGCGCGCCCCTGCTAGCTCCGACTTCGCGCCTGATTCCCGACCTAGGCCCGCTTAGCTTAAACACCCTGTTCATCGCTGTACTGGTGCAGTCCGTAGCCGCCTACGCGTTGGCCCTTAGCTTTTACTCAGCCGCACTCAGCCCCCTGATGGTGCTGCTATGGTCACTACTATCGATTACCGGCATGGTGCTGAAGGTCTTTTTCTTTGCCCTGATCATTATGATCATCCTGTCCTGGGTCGCCCCGCAGGCGAATCATCCAGGCGCCGAGCTGGTCTACCAGATCACCGAACCTGTGATGGCGCCGGTCCGCCGCGTGATGCCTGAATTGGGCGGGCTGGATTTGTCGCCCATCGCGGTATTTTTGCTGATTCAATTTATTGAAAACGCCGCCCTGCGCCCGATGGCTGCAGCCCTGCGGGTGCCGAGTCAGTTGTTTTTCGGCCTATGATCACAACCCCCATTGATCATCACTTTGATCAGCCACTGAACCTGACCCGGGGTGGCCGGCTGGATGGCTATACCCTCAGGTATGAAACCTATGGCGCGCTAAACCCCCAAGCTGACAATGCCATTTTGATTTGTCATGCCCTCAGTGGCGACCACCACGCGGCCGGACGACACTCGCCTGAGGACAAGAAACCGGGCTGGTGGGATCACTATATCGGCCCGGGCAAGGCGATCGACACCGATCGATTCTTCGTGGTGTCTCTGAATAATTTAGGCGGCTGCTCAGGCTCAACCGGCCCGACCAGCATTAATCCGCAGACCCAACAACAATGGGGCCCGGACTTCCCGGAGGTCTGTGTTCAGGATTGGGTCGAGGTGCAGGCACGGCTGGCAGACCTGCTAGGCATTCTCGTTTGGGCCGCGGTGGTGGGGGGCAGCCTAGGCGGCATGCAGGCATTGCAATGGTCGATTCAGTTTCCTCAGCGAATCCGCCACTGCGTGGTGATCGCCGCAGCCCCCAAGCTATCCACTCAAAACATCGCGTTTAATGAAATCGCCCGCCAAGCGATCCAACGGGACCCGGACTTTTTCGGCGGCCGCTATCAGAATCACGACCGCATCCCCCATTCAGGTCTAGGTTTAGCCCGCATGGTAGGTCACGTCACCTACTTGTCCGATGAAGGCCTGGGAAGCAAGTTTGGCCGCCAACGCCAGGCCGAAGATGAGGATTTATTCCAGATTGAAAGCTATCTGCGCTACCAGGCGGACCAGTTCACTCACCGATTCGACGCCAACACCTACATCTTGATGACCAAGGCTTTGGATTGGTTTGATCCCGCCGCTCAGCGCCCCTTGGATCAGGTCCTCGCCCAGTCTCAATGCGATTTCCACATCATCAGCTTTTCCAGTGATTGGCGGTTTAGTCCCCAACGCAGCGTCGAGATCGTCAACGCCTTGATCAAAGCCAGCAAAAAAGTCAGCTACACCTGCGTTGAAACCGATCACGGCCATGATGGATTTTTGCTACCCAATGATCACTACGAGGCCGCCTTAGGCGCCTACCTAAAAGGGATTGAGGTGAGCGCATGAGAGACTCACTACAACAGGTAGCCAACTGGGTCAGCGATGATTCGCGGGTGCTGGACTTGGGCTGCGGTGAGGGTGAGCTGCTGGCGCACCTCATGGGCCGCGGCTGCACGGGCTACGGGTTAGAAATCGACAAGGACTGCATCGTCAGCGCCCTGCAAAAAGGCGTCTCTGTGATCGAGCAGAACTTGGATGATGGCCTGTCCAATTTTGATGATCAAAGCATGGATGTGGTGATCATGACCCAGGCGCTGCAAGCGACCCGGCGGCCGGATTTGGCCTTTGCCGAGATGCTACGGGTGGGGCGCGAGGCGATTATCACCTTCCCCAACTTCGCGCATATCAGCCACCGCATTCAGCTGGGCATTCTGGGCCGTATGCCGGTGAGTAAATCCCTGCCCTATCAGTGGTATGACACCCCCAACATTCACCTGTCGACGTTTTATGACTTCGAGCAGCTTTGCAAACAACAAAACGCCACCATTCTAGAAAGAAAGGTGGTCAGTCAGTCCAAGCTGGGTGGCCAGATAGTCAATCTATGGCCCAACTTGCTTGGCGAGTTGGCTCTATATCGAGTGCGAGGATCCGTATGAAATCCATTCTTGGGTGTTTGTTGCTGCTAGCCGGACTGGCGCAAGCCAGCGATGAGGTGTTTAGCCGTGGTGATTTTGAAGTGCGGGTACAGCCCTTTCCATCCACGTTTTTAACGCCGCAATTGGCCCGCCAATACAACCTGCCTCGTTCCCAGACCCAGGCGGTGTTGAATCTCTCGGTCTATGACACCCGACTCGAGCGCGCCGTCAAAACGATTCCCGCCAGCGTCCAGGGCTCGCACAGCAATCTACTAGGCCAATCCTTTGAGCTGGAGTTTCAAACCATTGATGAAGGTGAGGCGATCTATTACATCGCGCCCTTTCGGATCAGTGATGATGAGTTAATGCGCTTCGACATTACCGTCCTGCCCCAGGACAGCACCCGTGAAATCGACGTGCAGTTTCAGCAAAAGTTCTACGCGCAATGACGCAGTGGGTGCTGGCCAGTCAAAACGCGGGCAAGCTGCGAGAATTCAATCGCCTGCTCAATGACTTAGGCGTACAGGTCCGCTCGATGGATGAGTTCGATATCGAGCCGGCTGAGGAAGTGGGCCTAAGCTTCATCGAAAATGCTTTGCTCAAGGCCCGTCAGGTGGCCCGCCTAACGGGGCTACCCGCGCTGGCCGATGACTCAGGATTGGCCGTGGATGCGCTGGGGGGAGCTCCGGGCATTTACTCGGCACGCTACGCCGGCGAGCCCACCAACGATCAGGCCAACATCGACAAGCTTCTGGATGCCCTGCAGGGCCAAGATAACCGTCAGGCCCAATTCGTCTGCGCCCTGGCGCTGGTGCGCAGTGCCAGCGACCCTCTGCCCCTGATTACACAGGGCCTATGGCGGGGTCAGATTTTGCACCAGCGCGCAGGCGAGGGCGGCTTTGGTTATGACCCTATCTTTCAGCCAGAAGGGCTGAACATCAGTGCAGCTCAAATGACCCCCCAAGAAAAAGCGGCCCGCAGCCACCGAGGCCTGGCGGTGGATGCCCTGCGCCAAGCGTTGTGAGCGCACTCTATATTCACCTGCCGTGGTGCGAGCAAAAGTGCCCGTATTGCGATTTCAACAGCCACGTTCGCGACCAACGAAGCGAAGCGGACTATGTCGCGGCACTGCTAAATGACTTAAAAAGCGATGCCCCCTACGCCACCCAACCGGTTGAAACCGTGTTTTTTGGTGGCGGCACGCCCTCGCTGTTTTCGGTCCAGGCGATTGATGCCATTTTAACCGGGGTCGACCAACAGCTGGGCATCGCAAGCCACGCCGAGATCACCCTTGAGGCCAATCCCGGATCGGCTGAACAGGCCAAATTCGCAGGATTTCGAGCGGCCGGCGTCAATCGGCTATCGATTGGAGTGCAATCCTTCGATGATGAAATACTGGTAACACTCGGTCGCATTCATGACTCCAACACCGCCAAGAATGCGATCCGTGCGGCCCAAAGTGCAGGATTCCAGCGTATCAATATCGATCTGATGCATGGACTACCCGGGCAAACCGTCACCGGCGCGCTGGCCGATGTTGACCAAGCGCTAGCCTTTGAATGCGAGCATCTGTCCTGGTATCAACTCACCCTTGAGCCCAACACCGCCTTTTATAAACACCCGCCGGTGCTGCCCCAGGAAGAGCACCTAGCCGATATTCAGGACGCCGGTCTGGCGCGCTTAGCTCAAGCGGGGCTGGTTCAATACGAAGTCAGCGCGTTTAGCCGGCCCGGTGCGCAATGCCGGCACAATTTGAATTATTGGCGCTATGGCGATTATTTGGGTATCGGTGCCGGTGCCCACGGCAAAGTGACACATCAAGGCCAGGTCCATCGCAGTCAAAAAACACGCCTACCTGAGCACTATATCCAGCACTATGCCCAGGGCGCCCCGCCGCGCTTCAGCCCGCTCGAGTCGGATCAGCTGCCCTTTGAATTCATGCTGAATCAACTGCGCCTGCGCGAGGGCTGTGAGGTTGAACACTTTGAAAAGGCCACGGGCCTGGACATCGCCTGCATTGAACCCGCCTTGCAGCGGTGCCGCGACCAGGGCCTGATGCATCCTAGCCGCTTGCAAGTCACCGATCTGGGGTGGCGCTATCTAAACGAGGTCATCGAGCGGTTTCTCTAAACCGCGCGATACACCAAATCCCACATTCCGTGACCGAGTTTCTCACCGCGGGTTTGGAATTTAGTGACCGGGCGCCAATCCGGCTTGCTGCGATCGCCGTCACGATCATCCACAAAACCCGGCGCAGCGTTCATCACCTCGTTCATGTATTCCGCGTAGGGCTCCCAGTCGGTCGCCAGGTGGAACAGACCACCGGGCGCTAATTTCTGCCGCACCAGTGCAACGAAATCGGGCTGAACGATACGACGCTTATGATGGCGTTTCTTGTGCCAGGGATCCGGAAAATACAGCTGAAAACGATCTAAGCTCGCATCGGCGATCGCCTGCCTCAACACTTCGATACCATCTTCTTGATAGACCTGGAGGTTGTTGACCTCTGCCTCGGCGGCTTGGGATAGCAATCGGCCAACCCCAGGCGGGTGTACTTCGATGCCCACAAAGGTTTTGTCCGGCTCTTGCTGACACTGGGTCAACAAACTCGCACCCATGCCAAAACCCAGCTCCAACACCGTCGGGCGAGGATGTTCGACAACGCCCTGGGACACTTCCAAGCCAAAACGCGGCCAATGCTCCTGCACGGCCCGCTGCTGGGCATCGGTCATGCGGCCTGCGCGCAATACAAAGGATCGGATTCGGCGGTGAACAGGCTGCGTCATATGCACTCCTTGCAAACAAAAACCGGCGCCTCAGCGCCGGTGTATTAACGGGCGGGCCGATTCAGGCTTCTAGGAAGTCTTCACCCATGGCCGCACGGATCTTTTTCATGGCATTTTTTTCAAGCTGGCGGATGCGCTCGGCACTCACGCCATACTTGTCTGCCAACTCATGCAGCGTCGATTTCTGATCCAGCAACCAACGTTGCGTGATGATGTCCTGCGAACGATCGTCCAACTCACGAAGGGCGCTATGCAAAGCACCGCGGCTGTCTTCCTCACGATCCTGCGCCATCACGACCCGAGCGGGGTCAGCACCGGTATCTTCCAGGTATTGCGCAGGCGCCAGGCTGGTGCCCTCATCATCGTCGTCATAACCATCAAAGGACATGTCGATGCTGGTCAGACGGCCCTCCATTTGACGCACCACCTCGGGGGTCACGCCCAGTTCTTCGGCGACTGAATCGACCTCGGCAGCCGTGAACCACGCCAGTTTCTTCTTTTGACCGCGCAGGTTAAAGAACATCTTGCGCTGCGATTTGGTGGTCGCCACTTTGACGATTCGCCAGTTACGCAGGATGTATTCGTGCATCTCGGCTTTGATCCAATGCACAGCAAAGGAAACCAAGCGAACGCCCATCTCAGGGTTGAAGCGGCGAACCGCCTTCATCAAGCCGACGTTACCTTCCTGGATCAAGTCTGCCTGGGGCAGACCATAACCCGAATAGGAGCGGGCAATATGGACCACGAAGCGCAGGTGCGACATGACCAACTGGCGTGCGGCATCTACGTCTTCTTCGTAATACAGGCGTTCAGCCAGCGCGCGTTCTTCCTCAGGTGTCAGGATAGAAATGGCGCTGCAAGAGCTGATGTAGGCCTCCAGGTTTTGACCTGGAACCATGCTGTTAATTGGAGCGACTACTTTGTTTGTCATAGGATCCTCGAAGCGATGACCCTCGATCCATGAGGAGTTGTAATGAACACTAGATTATATCGACTTTGGAAGTAATGGGAAAGTTCCATACATTTCTTAACTATGTCCAAGCCACCGACGGAACCCGCGCCGCAATGCGCGCACCCACTCCGCCCAACACCGTACCGGCCAGCACCGGAAGCGCTAAATCCAGGGCATTCGCACCGACAATCGCACCGCTCTCGCCGTACAGGGTCAGCAAACGCGACAAAGGCGCCCCAACGAGCAGTGAGCCGATCCAGACAAACAGAGCCGCCAGACAGCCGCCGGCGGCCCCTTGCAAAACACCCATGTAGATAAAGGGTCTGCGAGCATAACGCTCGGTTCCGCCTACCAGATCCACCAAGGACAATTCCGCCCGGGCGCGGGTCACCTCTATCCGGGTGGCGCCGGTGACCACCAGCACAATCGCCGCCAGTACCATCAGCGCCAACACCAGCACCAAGCGTTGACCCAACACCAGGGCGTTGCGCATCTCGTTGCTCAGCCCCTGATCAACCCGGACGAACTCAACCCGCGGGTCTCCCTCTAAACTGACCGACAAGCCACGCATAAATTCAGACCCGGGCGTTGTCTTGAGCGCCACCCGAATGACATCCGGCAAGGGGTTCTCATCAAAGGCGCCCACCAAGTCACCCAGGCCCGCTAACTGCGACAGGGCCTCTAAGCCTTTGTCACGGCCGACCACCTCGACCGTCAGGATGTTATCCCTGGCCAGCAGATTGTCGGCCAAGGCGGTCAAATCAGCCTCAGCCACATCCTGGCGAACAAAAACCGATAACCCTGGGGTGGTCGCCTCAACCGGTAACAAGACATCAAATCCACGCAGAGCTACCCAAGCCACCCCCGGCAGAGCCAGCATGAGGGCCATCACCAAACAGCCCACGCTGTGACGAATCGGGTCGTGCAGCAGCCGGCGAATCGCGTCCCGCGCCGCTTCGATGTGCGCCTGTGCGCCGCCGTGCAAACTCATCGTCCGCTCTCCACTAGGCGCCCCTGATCCAGGCGCAATACCCGAAACGGTTGAGCCTCAACCAGTGCCTGCTCGTGGGTGGCAATCAGCACGGTCACACCGTGATTACGGAACTGGGTAAAGAGCTTCATGATTTTTTTAGACAACTCAGGGTCCAAGTTGCCGGTCGGCTCATCCGCCAGCAAGAGCGCAGGTTTGTGAACAACGGCGCGGGCGATACCCACACGCTGGCGCTGACCGCTGGAGAGCTCACCGGGCAGGGCCTGCTCAAGATGGCTCAGCTCGACCTGCTCGAGGGCCGCCTTGACCCGCGCTGGAATCACCGCACGATCAAATCCAGCGGCCCGCAACGGCAATGCAACGTTCTCAAAGACCGTGCGATCACTCAGCAATTGAGGGTCCTGAAACACGACGCCCACTTTGCGGCGGAACATGGGCAACTGATCAGCCGAGAGTTTGCGCAGGTCAAAGTTGCCGACCATCACCCGGCCTTCGGTTGGGGCCTCTAAGCACACGAGGTGACGCAAAAGCGTCGATTTACCCGCCCCGCTGTGGCCCACCAAAAATGCCATCTCGGCGGGGTCCAGTGAAAAGCTCACCTCGTCCAAAGCCAACCGAGTGCCGTAGCGCTTGGTGACGTTGTCGAATTGGATCATGCCGCGTCCTGGTCAAACAATGCCGCGACAAAGGCTTGAGCGTCAAAAGGCTGAAGGTCTCCGATACCCTCGCCGACACCAATGTAACGGATCGGCAGGCCCATCTGATCAGCGATCGCAAAGGCCACGCCGCCTTTGGCGGTCCCGTCCAACTTGGTCAGCACCAGCCCCGTGACCCCCACCGCCTTGGTGAATAGCTCTGCCTGGCTGAGGGCGTTTTGGCCGGTGCCCGCATCCAACACCAGTAACACTTCATGCGGCGCATCCGGATCCTGTTTCTTTAACACCCGAACCACCTTGGACAACTCATCCATCAAATGGTCCTTGTTTTGCAAACGCCCGGCTGTATCCGCCAATAACACATCGACCTGCTTGGCCCGGGCGCTGGCCAAGGCATCGAAAATCACCGAGGCACTATCGGCACCGGTATCCTGCG
>JBMYYI010000028.1:0-20758 GCA_049609265.1 Litorivicinus sp.
GAGTCTATTTGGTTTTCAGCGCTTTGCTCAGAATTTCACTCATATCCTTGGACTGGCACTGATCCTGAAGCGCCTTCAATACCTTATAGGCTCGATCTCGATAGGCGGTTTGCCATTGTTCAAATTGAGTCAGAGGTAATACCAAGCGCGACGCAATCTGCGGATTAATCGCCTCGATTTGACCAATCACATCCGCGAATCGCTCGTATCCCCCCGGACTATGGAAACCCTTGGGATTACTGCGCGCCCACGGCCCCAACACACTGCGCGCCCGATTCGGGTTAGCCAATGTATAGTCCTCATGCTCAAGCAATGCCTCGATACTCGCCAGATCTCCATGCGCGGCCTGAACCTGGAACCACTGGTCCATCAACAGCTCGTCCTCGTTCCAATCTGTGTAGAACACACCCAACATACCCCGGTAGTAATGCTCAGTACCTTCACTGAGCGCCGCGATGCGCATGGCTCCCATCCGATCGGTCAAGTTATCTGCATTAACAAACCGGCGACTGAGGAGATCTCCCATCGCGGGGTCATCGGCATAGGCCAGCAAACCAACGACGGCTTGCCACAATCGACGCCGGCCGGCTTGACGACCACTGGGCTCATACAATGGCGCCGGTGCCAGGTGGCTGAGCATCGGATGAATAAACGCCGCAAGTCGCTCACCCAATTGTTGCAACAAACGGACCCGCACATACTCCAAGTGAATCGGGTCCACGGGCTCGTTGAGCAAACCAATGATCTGTGCGGAGTCGGGGAAGCTGAGCACCTCGGCCGTATAGGCCGGGTCTTCAAATCCGTTCTCCAACGCTTTTCGCCACAAAGCATCGACAGCATCCAGACCACTGTAGTCATCTGATCGATAAGCCGAAATCCAGAGGTTTTTGATCAGCGTTTGAGCGGCGTCCCACCGATTAAATGGGTCTTGATCATGGCTAGCCAGTACCAGCAAGGCCTCGTCACTCAGCGGATAATTCACCAAAACCGGCGCACTGAATCCCTGGTTAACACTCAGCAGCTCGGCTTCACTGTGATCAAATTCGATTTGAGTCGTGTGATCCGTCAAAACATGCAGCTGACTCTCGCACACCGCCTCACCTTGGCTGGTGTAGGCCTGTAACCGCAACGGAATCATCAGCGGCTGATCACAATCGACTAGTTGCTGGGTGATCGTAACCTGCAAGCCGGACTCGCTGGGTTGAGTTTCGATTGTAACTTGTGGCGTTCCCGCCTCACTGTACCAACGCTTAAAGTGCGTCAAATCATGATCGGTAAAAGCCTGCATGCACTCGATGAAGTCGTCGCACGTGACTGCTTGGCCATCGAACCGTTCAAAGTACAGATCGCTGGCGGCGCGGAATTGGTCGCCTAGTAGTGTCGCCAACATTCCGACGACTTCGGCCCCTTTCTCATACACCGTGACGGTGTAGAAATTGCTAATTTCTTGGTACTCAGCCGGTCGAACGGGATGACGCGTAGGGCCCGCGTCCTCGGCGAACTGGTGTGTTCTTAAAAAGTTCACATCCTGAATTCGTTTCACCGAGCGCGAGTGCAGATCCGAAGTGAACTCAGCATCTCGATAAACAGTAAAGCCCTCTTTTAGGCTCAGCTGAAACCAATCGCGACAGGTCACTCGGTTGCCCGACCAGTTGTGAAAGTACTCATGCCCAATGATGGCCTCAACACGCTCGTAAGCCGCATCTGTAGCAATATCCGGTGTTGCCAGTACACAGCTTGTGTTGAAGATATTCAGGCCTTTGTTTTCCATGGCCCCCATATTGAAGTCACTAACCGCAACGACATTGAATACATCCAAATCGTACTCGCGACCAAATCGCTTCTCGTCCCAAGCCATGGCTTGCTTGATTGACTCAATAGCAAAATCCACTTTGGTGGCATCCGAATTGCGGGTGTAAACCATGATGTCGACTAGGCGAGAAGACTGCGTCGTGAAACGATCGGGCCGGCACACCAAATCGCCGGCGACCATGGCAAATAGATAACATGGCTTGGGATGCGGATCCTGCCAAACCACGCGTCTGCGTCCGGACGCTGAAGAATGCTCAGAAATCTTGTTGCCGTTACTCAACAAGGTCGGATAAGCCAGAGGTGCATCAATCGTCACGGTCCAGCGTGACAGGACATCGGGTCGGTCCGCGTACCAGGTTATCCGACGAAACCCTTCGGCCTCACACTGCGTGCAATACATGTCACCGGACTTGTACAGCCCCTCTAACTGGGTATTACTCTCAGGCACTATGGCTACCCGAGTCGTCAGCGTGAAGGCGTCCGACGGAGCCGTAAACTCGAGCAAGTCCGCGGAGATTTCAGCACTAACGGGCTGTCCATCAATCTCAACGGATAGCGTTTCTAGGGACTCGCCATTCAAAACCACCTTATCGGAGTTTCCGTTCTTAACGAAGCGAAGCTGAGCTTCCACTTCCGTGCGGTTTTCATTGATCACGACTAACAACTCAGTCGTCTCAATCAACCAGTCAGGGGCCTGATAGTCAGCTAATTTGATCACCGGATTCGTCATAGCTTACCCTGCTCATCGCGCATCGGGATTAAATCAGCAGGCGCTGATTTGCAGTCAGGTTGAGGTAGATAACCAACGCGCTGCTCTTCGGGCAGATGCTGATGGCCGAAACGGATCAGGGCTTCCATAACCAGTGCTTTTTGCTGCTCACTCAGCTCGCCACCATCGGGCCACTTGCCTCGCTCTAACGATTCGCGCAGTGAGTGATAGGTCGTCACATCCATCCGCTCAATCAATAAATTCAAATCCATCTATCAACCCTTTGTAAGTCGCGCGTGCAAAGCGCCAAAGCCAATGCCGGCCAGCAGTCCGCCCAAATGAGCGCCGTTGGCCATGTTAACGCCGATCATTCGGTCTAAACCAGAGAATCCCAGCAACAAAAAGAACAATGAAATCCCCAGATATGCCGGTGGCACATCGTAGCGATCTCGCCGTAATCGATCCCAAATCCATACATAGCCTAGCAATCCGTAGACGACTCCGCTGAGCCCTCCAAAACGCCAATTACCCAACGCAAGCTCCGCTAGATTGCCGGCGGCCGCTGTCAACAGAACCAGGCCTGCCCAAATCCAAGTTGAGCGCCACTCAATCAGGCGGCCAACGATAAATAACCACAGGCAGTTAAAGACCAAATGCATCCAGGAAAAATGCAACAGCGCTGGCGTCAGAACGCGCCATGGCGTGGTCGCGCCGCTGCGAACATCCAGGATAAATAACTCAAGGGTGAATGCATTGCGCCCCAACTCAGTCGCCAGGGCCACCAAGGCCGCCAACCCAATCAATCCCGCAGTACCCAATGTCTGTCGCCAGGGCATCGACGCTGGATGACCATAGAAAGGTCGTTTTAGTCCCATTCAGACGCGCTCTCAATCCAAGTGAAGTGTTCATCGGACAACTCAGTTCCGGGTCGGTGCGAGTAACACACCAGCTTTTCACGCAACACGGCACTGTAATCCAGGCAAACCAAATTAGAGGCAACCCGAGTCGGCCGCCCACGCCGCCAATAATGCCCGAAAAACAAGGGAGCGCGCGCCGGCGAATAGTATGGGAGTCGTGCAATTTGTCCTGGAACAATCGGCTGGGTTTCCAAATCATCAGGCAAGGGATCCGGCTGAAAAACCAGATCGCCCAGGGTATCTGGGTCATCCACCCAATACGCCACCCTAAAACTTTTTCGCTGCGTGCCATCACGACTTTGAATGAAACGATTACCCGGTAATGGCAAGGACGGTCCGCGCACCAACAATTCAGCCGACTGCTTAACCTGCGGGTCCAAAAACAAATCGGCGACCTGCCTGCCCGGTACGGCACTGCCAAAATGCTGAGTTAGATGCCGAACACTGGGCTCATCCCAGCAGGCATGAACCGCACGCCAATGCGGGGAATCAATCCACAGTGGGCAATCCCGCAACCAGGTACATAGGGACACCAAATCCGCTGAAGAAAACGCACTAAAGGTTGCTTGCGTCTGGCGCGATGCCCGTCGGGTCATGGCTCGCATAGGCTGCCCGCCCTGCTCAAGCACCAGCCCCATGACATCCAGTTCATGGTTGCCGAGGATCCAGCTCGCTTGGTCGGCCTCGACCATCGCCCGCGCAATTTGAACCGCCAAACGCACCCGTGGCCCGCGGTCGAATAGATCGCCGATAAAAATAACGCGACGCTCGCTATGGCGATAAGCGCCGTTAATGTGCTGGTAGCCCAACTTGCGAAGCAGGCGCCCTAACGATTGACCGCATCCATGCACATCGCCAATGAAGTCGAGAGTCGTGGAATCAGTCACCGAGTCGCGTGGCCCACCCTAACTTCTCTCGACACACCGCGAAGTAGTCATACTCGCCATCCACGTGTAACAAGTTCAGATACGCATCTAGCTTTTCGATCTGAATCTGATCACCGGGCATGACTGAAATATGCGTCTGACCATCACAACTGATGAGCGGCAGTGCCTGATGCTGATCGGTGATGGATAAGTGCAGCGCTTGGTTGTCTGCCAACACCAGCGGCCGGTCGGCTAAGGTGTGAGGAAACATCGGAACCACAACCCATGCGCTTAAACTCGGATGCAAAATCGGCCCGCCAGCACTGAGCGAATAGGCTGTTGATCCGGTTGGGGTCGCCACAATCAAGCCGTCGGCCTTGGCCTGATAGACTTGTTGAGTGCCATGATGGACATCAAAGGACAGCATTCGAGCGCTGGATCCTTTGTGTAACACAATGTCGTTTAAGGCGCTGCCCGCTGCAATTTGTTGACCGTCGCGAGTAACCGTTACCCCAATCAGCGCGCGCTGATCCAAAGAGCCCTTGCCCTCAAGTGCCAAGTTCAATGCATCGCTGGCGTCGTCGGGGTGAATGTCGGTCAAGAAACCTAAGTTGCCTCGGTTAATACCCAACACTGGAACGCCGGATCTTGCCAGTGCTCTGGCTGCGCCAAGCAAACTGCCATCGCCGCCAATGACCGCCGCCAAATCGCAGTGCTGAGCGAGATCGTTTAAAGGCACATAATCTTGCTCATCGAATCCTTCAGGCCGGGTTTCTCGAGCCGTCACCACCACAGACAAGCCCGCCGCAATCGCCTGATCACGAAGTCGATGCGCGGTCGCTGTAGCCAATTCATTCTCGGGGCGAATGATGAGCCCAAGTGCTTTATACATGCGCGCAAGGCTAGCATCTTGCCTTGGCTGTGAGGAAGTGCGGGAGCGATTGTCCTTGCGGGGCGTGTTTGGATTGGCGATCGGAGCCTGCGAGCGAACAGGCGCAATCCGGAAGGGACTGCCCCTGCGCATCCTGCTACGGGGCCCTTCGGGCTGGCGCTCAATTCGCGCATCGTGCGCGAATTGTCGAACCCCGTATTCGAGGGTTCGCAGTCCCATCCTTTCGCCCAAACGTATAAAGCACAAAGCCCTTGTCAAAAGTCGCTTCGCTGCTGCTTTTGACAAGGGCTTTGTGCTTTATGTATGGCGATCCGGAAGGGACTCGAACCCTCGACCTCCGGCGTGACAGGCCGGCATTCTAACCAACTGAACTACCGGACCGGTAATTCTAGAACTTCGCAAAAACTGGTCGGGACGGAAGGATTTGAACCTTCGACCCCTACAACCCCATTGTAGTGCGCTACCAGGCTGCGCCACGCCCCGATGTCTTTGCGGGGCGCATATTAGGGTTTTAGGGGGTGGCTGTAAAGCCTAATCTTCCAGCAAACGTGCGATTGCACGGATTTCTTGGCGCAGACTTTGTAATTCCTGACTCATCCAAGATTTCTCGGAGGATTTTGTTTTTTGACTCGGCGCTTCGACCTGTTGGCGAGCCCCTGCGATCGTATAACCCTTGTCGTATAACAAGGTTCGAATTCGACGAGCCAGCAAAACATCCGCGTTCGAATAGTAGCGGCGGTTTCCTCGGCGCTTAGCTGGCTTTAACCCAGGAAATTCCTGTTCCCAGTAGCGCAGGACATGGCTCTTTACCTTGCATAAGGCCGCGACTTCACCAATTGAAAACCAATGCTTGCCAGGGACCGGAGGCAAGGCCTCGCCCTCTTCCAGCTTGTCAGCCTCGGCAGGAATGATGTCAGGAATATGTGGTAGCGGAAGCTCGCCCGAACCAATCAGGTCCATTTGATCCTCGTCGCTGTTCGGATCAGTCATCGTCATGATCCTCGGCATTCATCCAATCCACATCCAACTCGCTGCCTTCGATGACCGCGTCGACTCGATGACGCAGTTTTTGACCGGCTCGGAAGGTCACAACTCGGCGCGCCGTGATCGGGATTTCTTCACCTGTTTTAGGATTGCGTCCGGGACGCGGGGATTTATCCCGGGTAGTGAAGTTGCCGAATCCTGACAACCGCACGTCGGTGCCGTTAATCAAAGCAGTGCTGATCTCTTCGAAGAAACACTCCACCAAATCCTTGGCTTCACGTTTGCTTAATCCGATGACGTCGCTGATGAAATCCGCCAATTCAGCTTTGCTAAGCGCAGACAAGTTTAATCCCCCCCGGTAATCCGATCACTATGGTACCGACGAGGAAAAAACTCAAGCAATTAAACAAGTTAGTGCGAACAGCTAGACCCAGTAGAGCCCAGCTGCCACTGCATTTATCGAAGCGTTACGCCCAATGTTGAACTCAATTGTGCCAGCACGTTATCGACGGCCGCGTTGATTTGTGCGTCCTCAATGGTGCCCTGTGCGTCACGCCAAGACAGATTGACCGCTAACGAGGCATGCCCTTCGGGCAACCCTTTGCCGCGGTACACATCGAACAACACCACTCGATCCAACTGATCGCCCGCGGCCTGAGTAATGCAGGCCTGAATATCCGCCCAGCTCTGGTCTTTCACTAACAGGGCCAAATCTCGACCACTGGCAGGGAACTTGGATAGCGGCGTGAAGCTTGCGACTTGCCCCTGAACGACTCCGGCCAGCTCCAGATCCGCCACAAAGGTATTGAGCGGAAGATCCAAAGTCTCTGCACACTCAGGGTGGAGCGCGCCTAGTGTTCCGATCAAACGTTCACCCACCCAAACCTCAGCGGTTTGTCCGGGGTGCATGCCCTGCCGTTCGCACGGACGGAAACTCAGCGTGTCGGATACGTGAGCCAATAACGCCTCGACGACGCCTTTGATGTCGTAGAAGTCATTCGCACGGGCCGGCTGCTGCCAATCCCACTGCGCGACCTCACCGGACAGCAAAACACCGATCCGGTCATTTTGGGTCAACTCACCATCACGTGCGACAAAGCACTGCCCAACTTCGAAAATCGCCACCCCTTTGTGCTGACGATTCAAGTTGTAACTGGCGGCCTGAGTCAAACCCGGGGCCATTGATTGACGCATCCGCACCATATCGGCCGTGATGGGATTTGCCAGATCCATCACCTGCTCAGTGCCGTGGAAACGGTTATGCAACTCGGGATTTACGAAGCTATAGGTAATCACCTCGTTCAATCCTAAATCGACGAGTTGGCTACGTAGGCGGTTTTTATCCCGGATCGACTCGGCCAGGCGTGGCATTCCGTTGGTCGCCGCTGGCATCTTTGAAGGTAAGTTGTCGTAGCCGTAAACCCGTGCAATTTCCTCGACCAAATCCTGCTCGATCGAGATGTCATGTCGCCAGCTAGGCGCGGTACATACCCAGGTCGTTCCATCAAATTGCGGCGTCAAACCCAGTCGGCTCAGAATATCCGTGACCTGATCGCTGGGTAGCGCCAGATCCAACTGTGCCTGCAGGCGGTCGGTTCGCAACTCAACCTGACGAGGCTTGGGCAGATCAGCCGCGGATTCAGCGACCGTCACAGGACCCGCTTGGCCGCCGACGATATCCAACAGCAACTGAGTCGCGCGTTCCATCGCCAGCGCTTGCAGCTCACTGTCTACGCCACGCTCATAACGATGCGATGCATCGGTGTGCAAGCCAAAGCGGCGTGCCCGGCCTGCAATCGTGAGCGGATTGAACCAAGCCACTTCTAGGAACAAATCTTGAGTCTGCGTCGCAACGCCAGAATGCTCACCGCCCATAATGCCGGCCAGCGCCAACGGTTTAGCGTGGTCTGCGATCACCAGCACGTCGGCATCTAGGCTGATGCTCTTGCCATCCAATAGCGTTAACAGCTCACCGTCATTCGCCCGGCGCACGCAGATGCCCCCTTGGATCTGAGCCTTGTCAAAGGCGTGCATCGGCTGCCCCAGCTCCAGCATGACGTAGTTCGTCACGTCGACCGCCGGGTCAATCGAGCGAACACCGGCGCGGCGTAGTCGCTCAACCAACCAGTCCGGACTGGGGCGAGACAGATCCACCCCGTTAATCACCCGGCCCAAGTAGCGAGGGCAACCCTGGGCATCAGCCAACTCGATCGGTAATTCGTCACTGATACTGGCCGCCACGGCCTGGATCTCAGGTTCGCGTACTTCCGTGCGTGTGAGCACACCCACTTCACGGGCAATGCCGCGCAAGCCAAAGCAATCGCCCCGGTTAGGCGTCAGGTCAATCTCAATGATGGCGTCGTCTAGCGACAAGAATTCACGCAGATTGACACCTAGCGGCGCGTCCTGCGGCAACTCCATCAGCCCATCACGCTCGTCGGACAGCCCCAACTCATCGGCACCACACAGCATGCCCAGGGACTCTACCCCACGCAGCTTGGCTTTCTTGATTTTGAAGCCAGCTTCCAAGGTCGCACCGACCCGGGCCAAGGGGGCTACCAGCCCCACGCGAGCGTTCGCCGCGCCGCAGACCACCTGATGCATGACACTGCCATCATTAACCGAACAAACCCGAAGTTTGTCTGCATCGGGATGAGGCTCGACCGCCTCGATCCGCGCGACGACCACATCATCAAAGGGTTTAGCGGGGGCGTTCACGCCATCCACTTCCAGGCCGGCGAAAGTCACCAGCGATACGATTTCATCGGTTGTTTGAGAGGGATCTACCCACGTACGCAACCACTGTTCACTAACTAGCATGTGGGCTCCCTAGGCGCTGAATTGTTTGAGGAATCGCAGATCATTCTCAAAGAACAACCGCAGATCATTGACGCCATAGCGCAACATTGCCAAGCGCTCCACGCCCATGCCAAAGGCAAAGCCACTGTATTGCTCAGTGTCGACTCCAGCATGTTTAAAGACCTCAGGGTGGACCATGCCGCAACCCATGACTTCCAACCAACCGGTACCGGAGCAGACCCGGCAGCCCTCGCCACCACAGATGACACATTCCATGTCGACTTCGGCGCTAGGCTCTGTGAACGGGAAATAACTGGCACGGAATCGAACTTGTAGATCCTTTTCAAAGAACACGCGCAAGAACTCTGTCACGGTGCCCTTGAGGTCGGCCATGCTGATCCCCTTGTCTACGACCAAACCCTCGACCTGATGGAACATGGGGCTGTGGGTCACATCGTAGTCACAACGGTACACGCGACCCGGGGCGATCACGCGAATCGGCGCTCCTTGATCGAGCATGGCGCGTATCTGAACCGGCGAAGTGTGCGTGCGCAGCAGCTGCCCATCGGAGAAGTAAAAGGTATCGTGCATCGCCCGGGCGGGGTGATGCGACGGAATGTTCAGGGCTTCAAAGTTATGCCAGTCGTCTTCGATCTCAGGGCCCTCAGCGACGCTGTAACCCACAGAAGCGAAGAACTGCTGCATCCGCTCCATGGTTTTTGAAACCGGATGAGCACTGCCTGCTTTACGGTTACGACCCGGCAGCGAGACATCGATCGACTCCGCTTTCAACCGCGCTTGCAGCGCTGCGGCTTTTAGCAGGGATTGACGCTGGGCGATTGCCGCTTCTACGGCTTGCTTGGCCTTGTTGACCATCGCTCCTGCTTCTTTGCGCTCTTCAGGTGCCATTTGCCCCAGCGCCTTCAACTGCGAGGTCAACTCGCCTTTTTTACCCAAGTACTGGACCCGGAGGGCTTCAAGCGCCTCGATGGAATCGGCGGCCTCGACGGCGTCTAGTGCTTGATTTGAAATCTGTTCAACTTGCATGAATAACTCGTTTTGTGGGAGTTAAATGAAAAAAAGCCCGGCACAGGTGCCGAGCTTCTTCCCGTCAAGCTAACGGCAATTAAGCCGCCAATGCTTGCTTGGCTTTTTCCGCGATAGCCGCAAAAGAAGCCTGCTCACGAACAGCTAGATCAGCCAGAACCTTACGGTCCAGCATGATTTCTGCGCGTTTAAGGCCGTTCATGAAGCGGCTGTAGCTCAGACCGTTGATGCGAGCCGCAGCGTTGATACGCGCGATCCACAGACGACGGAACTGACGCTTGCGCGTACGACGGTCACGATAAGCGTACTGACCCGCTTTGATGACCGCCTGCTTGGCTACGCGAAAGACGCGTGAACGCGCTCCGTAGTAACCTTTGGCTTGCTTCAGAATCTTTTTGTGACGACGGCGGGCTTGTACGCCCCGTTTTACACGTGCCATATCCTATATCTCCCGCTTACTTAGTGTAAGGCAACATGCGTGGTAGCAGTTGCGCATCACAGGCTTTGACCTGGTCCATTCCACGCAAGTTACGCTTACGCTTCGTCGACTTTTTGGTCAGGATGTGGGCACGGTTAGCCGCGCGGTGTTTCCAGCCCTTACCGGTTTTTTTAAACCGCTTCAGAGCCCCCGAGTTTGTCTTAATTTTAGGCATTTTATTCCCTCTTCAGGATTGCAATGAGCAGGACCGGGGGGCCCTACTGCATTGAGCCAAGTCCGTTAGGACTTTCCTTTTCGCGACTTAGGCGCGAAAACCATCACCATCTGACGCCCTTCCAGGGTCGGACGGCTTTCTACATTGGCGATTTCCGCCAATTCTTCTTCCACCCGGTTGAGCAACTTTACGCCCAAGTCCTGGTGTGCCATCTCACGTCCACGGAAACGGATGGTGACTTTCACTTTGTCACCGTGATCCAAGAACTCGATCATATGCTTGACCTTGATCTTGTAATCGCCGTCGTCCGTGCCGGGACGGAACTTAATCTCTTTCAGCTTGGTCTGGACCTGTTTCTTCTTGGCCTCATTCTTCGCTTTTTTATCTTCGTAGAGCTTTTTGCCATAGTCCATGATCTTGGCCACGGGCGGATCTGCGTTTTCCGAGATCATCACCAGGTCAAGGTCGTTTTCTTTGGCCGCTACGA
Organism: Litorivicinus sp.; assembly: GCA_049609265.1. GTDB lineage: Bacteria > Pseudomonadota > Gammaproteobacteria > Pseudomonadales > Litorivicinaceae > Litorivicinus. Next base: position 11,167 of record JBMYYI010000028.1, read on the forward strand.
TAGCGTCACGTGTGGCAACGACGCCAATTTGGTCACCATTAGGTCCGATCAGACGAACCTGGGGTGAGCGAATGGCTTCGTTAATCATGTGGCGTGGTGCCGCTGGGGCGCCGCGCATATTTCCGCGTCTAATTGCTCTACTACTCCGGTTTTCGACCCAACAGGGCCACTTCGCCTGCCAACAGCGACTTCAATTCGCTGACATCCATGACCCCAAGGTCCTCACCGGCTCGGGTGCGGACAGCAATCTGGTTGGCGGACATTTCCTTATCCCCTGCAACCAAGAGATAAGGTACTTTGGCGAGGGTATGCTGGCGGATTTTATATCCGACCTTCTCATTCCTCAAGTCGGCTTGTACACGGAAACCCTCAAGCGCTAATTCCGCACCCAAGTTTTCAATGTATTCGGCCTGTGAATCCGTAATATTTAGCAATACTGCCTGAGTTGGCGCCAACCACAAAGGTAATTCGCCTGCGTGGTTCTCTAACAAGATACCAATGAAGCGTTCAAAACTACCTAAAACGGCCCGGTGAAGCATCACGGGGCGGTGACGACCTCCGTCTTCGCCCACATAACTAATGTCCAAGCGTTCAGGCATAAAGAAGTCCACTTGCATGGTTCCGCACTGCCAAACACGGCCTAAACAGTCTTTCAGGCTGTATTCAATCTTGGGTCCATAGAACGCGCCCTCGCCGGGCAGCTCTTTCCAATCCAAGCCCAAGTCGTCGAGCGCATCAGCGAGTGTCTTTTCAGCACGATCCCAGGTCGCATCGTCGCCCACACGTTTAGCGGGACGGGTCGACATACGCACGATGACCTCATCAAAGCCCAGGTCCTTATACATGCTGTACAGCATGCTGTTGAAACGACGGACTTCTTCGCCGACCTGTTCAGGCGTACAGAAAATATGGCCGTCGTCCTGGGTAAAGTTTCGTACCCGCATCAGACCGTGCAACGATCCACTGGGCTCGTTACGGTGACAGCAACCAAATTCGGCAAATCGGATCGGCAAATCACGGTAGGACTTTACGCCCTGATCAAAAATCTGACAGTGTGCCGGACAGTTCATCGGCTTGATCGCGTAGTCACGCTTTTCACTGTGGGTCGTAAACATCGCGTCACTGTAGTTATCCCAGTGACCGGTACGCTTCCAAAACGCCTGATCCATCATCAGCGGGGTGCGGATCTCGTCATACCCTTCACGCTTTTGATATTCGCGCACGTACTGCTCGAGTACCTGATAAACCGTCCAACCCGCAGGGTGCCAAAACACCATGCCCGGTGCCTCTTCCTGCAAATGGAACAAATCCATACGCTTGGCCAGTTCGCGATGGTCGCGCTTTTTCGCTTCTTCTAAAAACTTTTGGTGGGCCTTTAGGTCGTCCTTGGAATTGAACGCAATACCGTAAATGCGCTGCAGTTGGGGATTGTTAGCATCGCCCCGCCAATACGCACCCGTGATGTTGGTCAACTTAAAATAGCGCAAGACCCGCGTGTTCGGGACGTGCGGACCCCGGCACATATCGACGTATTCTTCATGGTGATACAGCGCGATCGGGTTACCGTCATCGGGAATATCGTTTTCGATGATTTCCTGTTTGTAGGGCTCGCCCCTTTCAGCAAAAGTCGCCAGAGCCTGCTCGCGGCTAACCCATTGCTTAACGACGGGGTAGTCCTTCTTGACCAGCTCCTTGATCCGTTTTTCCAAGGCCGCCATGTCATCGGGCGTCAGCGCGCGCTCATAATCCACGTCGTAGTAAAACCCGTGCTCAATGACAGGACCGATCGCCATTTTAATGCCCGGGAATAGTTGCTTGGCCGCATGACCAATCAAGTGCGCGAAGCTATGACGAATCACCTCGAGGCCTTCGTCATCACGTCCGGTGATCAACTCAATCCGAGCGTCCTGGTTAATGGGTTCGCAAGCATCCATCAGCACGCCATCGACACGGCCACAAACCGTTGCCTTGGCCAAGCCGGGGCCGATGTCCTGTGCGACATCCATCAATGTAACGGGGCCGTCAAACTCTCGTTGACTGCCATCAGGTAGTGAAATTGTGATCAAGTTCAGGTCTCCAGACGACCGGGAGCCCTACGCCGGCTCTCCGCGGCGGGCATCATACCCAACCTAAGGGCAGACAGCGAGTACCCGTTGCTTACACATCCGTGCGCTTCTGCTACTGTCTAATTGAGTTTTGAGGAAATAGAACGTGCGACTCAAGCACTTTATTGCATTATCGGTCTTTGTTCCGGCGTCTTTGTTGCTGCTAGCGACGGTGTTTACCATTCAGAAAACCGCCACCCAACAGCTGAACGATCTAAATGAGCTGCGCTACGCAGCCAACATTCAAATTCTGGCCGACTCAGTGACTGCCTCCCTGCTGGCCCAGGACATGGCATCACTCGATGAGCAACTGCTCGCTTTGCTGCAATCCCCAGATATTGAAATGGCCCTCATCACCGACCTAGGTGGCGTGGTCATCGCCTCTCCTAATCCGCGCATGCTGGGTAAACAAGCGAATCTAACGGGTCCCGGTTGGCGCTCCCTTGCGTTGGAGGTTGCCGGGCGCGATCGCGGGAAACTCCATCTAGAATTCGACCTCACTCGCAGTGCGTCGGCCATCGACCGTGTGTTTTCATTAGGTCTTGGATTAGTGCTAGTTACCCTGCTGATCCTGGCGGGATTGGCGTATGCGATTGGCCACAGTATTTCTCGTCGAATTTCGATCCTGAGCGAAACGACCGCAAGGATGACACAGGGTAATTTAAGCGTCCGTAATGAGCTCACGGGCTCGGATGAAATTAGCCTGCTGGGACAAGCCTTTGACCAGATGGCCCAGCAAATTCAATCGACACTGGAACAGCTCAGCCAGTCGGATCAACGCACCGATTTAGCTCTCGAAGCTGGCCAAATGGGAATCTGGGTGTATGAAACTTCGACCCAGTCAGTTTATATGGACGGCCGACTGTCCAGCCTGTACGGATTAACTCAGCCCGAGGGCGATTACCCCTTGGAAACCCTCATTGCTCCTGTTCATCCAGACGATATCGAGAGTCGATCCAGCTTCATCGACCAAGCGTTATTGGCCGGCACCGGTGTCGATGCAACCTTCCGGGTCATCATAGACGACGGCAGTACTCGATGGATTCGCTCAAAAGCCAACGCCTTGTTCAACGACACCTCAGCTCGGGTCGTCGGTATTGATCAGGACATCACCGAGACCATTCAGCATCTTCAAAAGATTGAGTCATTGCGTGACGAACTCGAACGATCCAATAGAGAGCTCGATGATTTTGCCCATATCGCCTCACACGATCTGAAAGAGCCACTGCGTGGAATTGCTAACTACGCACAGTTCCTTAAAGAAGATTACGGACCGGACATGGACGAAACGGCCAATCAATACGTCGACCGGATGGTTGCGCTAGCCCAGAACCTATCCGATATGATTGGCGACCTGCTGCGCATGTCCCGCATGAGCAAGATTGAAAACGAGGGCAAAACGGCCTCATTCCAAGCGATTTGCGATGAGATCCGCACATCACTGGAATTCTCGCTGGAAGAAAAAAACGTGACCTGGACGGTTGCGGATAATCTAGGTGACGTCGCCTTGGATTCGGCCAATCTGCGCGAGCTGGTCCGAAACATGCTGGTCAACAGCATCAAGTACAACCGCTCTGAGGCACCCACCGTCGATCTGTATTACGACGAAGATCGTCGCGCGTACGCCATTCGTGACAACGGAATCGGTATTCGAGCAGATCAAATCCATGAAATCTTCACGCCCTTTCGCCACCTCAACGCCCACGACGCCTTTGGGCGTTCGACGGGTTTGGGGATGACGATTGTCAAAAAGATTGTTGAGGGCTCCGGCGGCACGATCGAGGTCGAATCCGAAATCGACGTTGGAACCACGATCTACTTCTCACTTCCTAGAGTCCGCTAGTACAGGGATCACCATCGGACAAGACCCGAACCAGCAAAGCCGCCCTACTCTGGGCGAATGAAACCACTCATAGTAATTGGCGTTGTGCTGTCAGCCGTCGCCACCCTCGCCCAATGGCCTACCGTTGCTATCTTGCTGCCCCTGATACCCGCTGCATGGGCCAGTTGGCAACTGGCCCAACATTACCCCCGGCCAGATGAAGAGCGCGGACGGTTGCAGCTGCAGCAGTTGCAGTTCGATCGGTTCGCGCTCATTGATCCACTGACTGACCCTGACGTCCCCGCATTACACGATTCAGCCAGCCACAGCCTCCACTTGCGACTGATTGCGTTACAGGAGTCAATATCGCTCAGTAATCTTGCAGCAACACAGGTTAGCGACTTGATGGAACAGATTCAGGAAAGCGCAGCACTCACTCAAATCGCCAGCCTAAATGCCCTATTTGAGGCAGCCAAAATGGGCCCTGAGGGACGAGGATATGCCGCGGTCAGCGAGGAAACCCTGCGTTTAGCTGCGCGTGGCCAGCACATCGCAAACCGAGGTCTGAGAGTTTTGACGGCCCTTTTACAATCCGCAGGACAGCTAAACCACAGCATTAGTCAGCAGTTGGCGATCATCGATCAACATGCGCCGGATTGCGTTGCGAGCACCTACCAAACTGCACTCGCCTTGCGCGACGAGTGCTTGGTCATCCAGCAACAGCTAAGTGAGCTGAGCGCGCACGATCGCAACACAAATAAATCTCTGGCAACACTCACGCAACTCATGTCAAAGACACGCGCCAGTGTGGGGTCGTTAATTCGCTACAGTGATGATGTACTACAGATGCTGTCAGCCCGAGCGGGCTAATTGGTGGGTCCGGGCAGATTCGAACTGCCGACCTCCACGATGTCAACGTGGCGCTCTAACCAACTGAGCTACGGACCCTTTGCGTGGCGGGCATACTAGTGACGTCGCCACGACTTGTAAACCCCTTATGCACCAATAAAAGCGGCTTGCTGCAAGGTATGTAACTGATCTCGTAACGCGGCGGCTTTTTCAAAGTCCAAATCTTTGGCGGCTTGATACATTTCATCCTCCAGTCGAGACAAGGTTTTCGACAACTGAGCCGGTGTGAGGCTGGACGGATCAATGACTTCGATGGCTTTTTGTGCTGCCTTAGCCTCTTTCTTGTCGCCCTTTTTCTTGCGGCCTGGGATGTGGGCCCCTTCCATAATGTCGTCAATCTTTTTGTTGACCGACTGAGGAACGATGCCATGGGCCTCGTTAAAGGCGACCTGCTTGGCTCGACGACGGTCCGTCTCGTCTAGGCTGCGTCGCATCGAATCAGTCACTCGATCGGCGAACAAGATGGCCTTTCCGTTCAGGTGCCGCGCCGCCCGGCCGATGGTCTGGATCAAAGAGCGATCTGAGCGCAGGAAGCCCTCTTTGTCAGCATCCATAATCATCACCAGGCTGACTTCAGGCATATCCAGGCCCTCACGCAGCAGGTTAATACCGACCAGCACGTCGAACTCACCCAGACGCAGGTCTCGGATAATCTCAACACGCTCAACCGTATCGATATCTGAATGCAAGTAGCGCACCTTAACGCCGTGCTCGTGCAGATAATCGGTCAGGTCCTCAGCCATGCGTTTGGTCAGAACCGTTATCAGAACACGCTCATTGACCGCGACTCGTTCAGCGATTTCGCTCAACGCCTCGTCGACTTGATTGCCCGCTGGACGTACCTCGCAGATCGGATCCACCAGACCCGTTGGGCGAACGACCTGCTCAACCGTGTTATCCGAATGCTCCGCTTCATACTTGGCTGGCGTTGCACTGACAAAAATGCATTGCGGCTTAATCGCTTCCCACTCATCAAACCTGAGGGGTCGGTTGTCCAGCGCGCTGGGCAATCGGAAACCGTGCTCTACCAGCGTCTCCTTGCGTGAGCGGTCACCTTTGTACATGGCGCCCACCTGCGGAACCATGACGTGGGATTCGTCCATCACCAGCAGCGCATCGGCCGGCAGGTAATCAAATAAACACGGTGGCGCCTCTCCGGGGTTCTTGCCTGACAGATAGCGCGAGTAGTTCTCAATACCCTGGCAATAACCCAGCTCGTTGATCATCTCCAGATCATACTGGGTGCGCTGTTTTAATCGCTGGGCTTCGAGTAGTTGGTGGTTGGCTTCGAGGATTTTGACTCGCTCTTCAAGCTCAACTTTGATCTCTTCAATCGCATCAACAAGACGTTGCTTGGGAGTCACATAGTGGCTCTTTGGGTAGATGGTATAACGCGGCAAATCGCGAATCGTGCTGCCGGTCAACGGATCAAACAGGGTAATTCGTTCGATCTCGTCATCGAACAATTCAATTCGCACGGCCTGTCCATCGGATTCTGCCGGGAAGATGTCGATCACATCCCCGCGGGCTCGATAGGTGCCCCGTTGTAGCTGCATATCATTACGGGTGTATTGCAGCTCAGCCAGCCGGCGCAGGATGTCCCGCTGCCCAATGGTTTCACCGCGGGATACGTGCAAGATCATTTGATGGTAGCTGGCGGGATCGCCCAAACCATAGATGGAGCTGACGGTTGCCACGATGATGGTGTCGGAGCGCTCTAAGAGGGCTTTGGTGGCCGAGAGACGCATCTGCTCAATGTGCTCATTGATCTGACTATCCTTCTCAATAAAGGTGTCGGAGCTGGGAACGTAGGCCTCGGGCTGGTAGTAGTCGTAATAGCTGACGAAATACTCAACCGCGTTGTTTGGAAAAAACTCTTTGAACTCGCCGTACAGCTGAGCGGCCAGAGTTTTGTTGTGCGCCATCACGATCGTTGGGCGCTGAACGGCCTCGATAACTTTTGCAATCGTGTAGGTCTTGCCGGATCCGGTTACCCCAAGCAGGGTCTGATGCGCCAGACCCATTTGAATGCCCTCAACCAAACCCGCAATCGCCGTGGGTTGATCGCCCGCCGGAGCAAACGGGCTGTTAACTACAAATTTATTTTCCATCCCCACACAGTGCGGTGTGTTTGCACGTAGTGCAAGGGACTAACCGACCTGAATATCACCGAGTAGCGATTCAAGGTCACCCCGTGACACCATGACATGACGGCCATTGGAGCGAGACTTCCACTCCCATAGCAAGCGGCACGCCTCACGGTGTTCTAAGCGTGGAAACCACTCCATGACGTCTGCCGGTGTGATCTGCTGGCCGTTAATCTGGTCGTTAAAGTCATTAAACATACGGAATACCTCTATCTGCGATGAGCTGCACGTATAAAGTGAGCGCTCTGCCACTGATTAGATAGTCGCAGGATACAGAAATGCGAACTTAATCACTTTTTCCCCGCACGGTAGGCCCACCCCTGTTGTGCCAACACCGCCAGCAAGCCCAAGGCACCCCAGGTCAAATTGAGCCCCGGCCACATCAGGGCAATACCGCTAACCGCAGACAAAACACGGCCGGATAGACCCAGCGGTTGTTCAAGCCACCCTTCCATCGAACCGGCCAGCAGGTAGATACCGACCAACGCGGTCAACCCGGTGCTGAGTGCCAGGGAGAAATCACCGCTAAGCAAAGGGGTATACGCAAATAAAACGGGTACGATGTACAACCCCTTTGCGAGCTTCCAGCTGACAAACCCGGTATACATCGGTGGACTCTTTGCGATCGCCGCAGCCGTAAATGCTGCCAAGCACACCGGCGGCGTGACGTTTGAATCCTGGCTGAGCCAAAAAATGATCATATGGGCAGCCAGCAAAGCAGCGGTGAGCTGATCCGCGCTGACCACCCCATCCCGAATGAGGCTGCGTAATTCAGGCGCAGTGTCATTCCACATCTGCGCCAAGGCTGCGGCCTCCATTCCGGAGGACCATTGCGGCATTGCCAGTTGAACAATGGGCATTAACTCAGCACTAAGCTCCCCCGTTAGCGCCACCAGGGCTGCCTGATCCGCAATCATGCCGGCCAGGGCGGGGGCACTGAGTGTGGCTAATACGATGTAGGCCGCGGTGACCGGTAGCCCCATCCCCAACACGAGTGAGGCAATGGCAATCAGCCCGATCGCAATCAGCACCGACCCATCGGACCAATTAGAGATCATTAGACTGAAGGTATTCCCGATACCTGCGGTGGCAATTACATTCACAATCAGACCCACCGAGCACAGCAAAATCGCAGTCATGATCATGTTTTTGGCACCTAAGGCGAGTGCGTCCAATACATCAAAAATCCCCATGGGGCGCTGCGTGAGGTGACTCGAGGCCACAATGGCGATAATGCTAAAGACCGCGGCATAAGTCGGGGTAAAGCCGTTCGCAAGCAGAACAATCAGCAGCCCCACTGGAATAACAAAGCTAGCGCCACCCTGCTTGAATGCCTGCTTCAGGCTGAGCCCGTCGCCATCCATCCCCCGAAGATTCAATTTCCGCGCCTGAATACGTACGAAAAAAATCACCGAAGCAAAATATAAAAACGCCGGAATGGCTGCGGCCAGGGCAATGCTCTCGTAAGGGATCTGGGTGTACGCTGCCATGACGAATGCACCGGCGCCCATGATCGGCGGCATCAGCTGCCCACCCGTGGAAGCACTGGCCTCGACGGCCCCTGCAAACGGTGCCGGGAAGCCCGCCCGTTTCATCATAGGAATGGTAATGACCCCAGTGGAGGCAGTGTTGGCCACGGCACTACCGCTGATCGTACCGGTCAGACCCGAGGACAGAACCGCAACAAATCCAGGTCCACCCTGAACGCGCCCTGCCAACGCCCGTGACAGATCAATGACAAACTCACCGGCGCCGGAACGTACCAGAAAGGAGCCGAATACGATAAAGACAAAAACATAGGTTGATGAAATGCGAGCGATCGTGCCAAAAAGCCCGTCATCGCCGTACACCGACCGGAACGCTAGGGTTTCCAGTGACAGGCCGGCAAACCGGAACACGCCAGAAATATGCGCGCCCCAGAACGAAATATACGACAGCGCGAGCAGAATCAACGCCGGAACAATCCAGCCCGCCACGCGTCGTGAGTATTCAACCGCACAGAAAATTAACCACCCAATTGCGAGCCAATCGAGTACCAATAATCGAACACCGCGCTCGTAAATGGCGGTTTCGGATGTCACCACATGCCAACAGGCCCATACCGCGCCAAGTGCAAGCACATAGTCAAAGAAACGAATCCAGCGATCATGCGGCAAACCACTGGGGCGCACCAAGGACGCCAACAGGACAAACCCGCCGAAGTGCATGGCATTGCGAGCAAACTCGGAGAGCAATGGGTGCCAAGCCAAGTAAATATGGAATGCAGAAAGACCCAAACCCAACAGCCAGGCCAGCTTGTTTTCGAGCGATGAAAGCCCGCGATCGCTAAATGAATTCATAGTCAGGGGGAGCCCTGAGGCTCCCCGATTCCCATTACTGGGCGATGAGTCGAGCGGGGATGTTCAGACCCTGCTCTTGGTAGTAGCGCGCCGCACCGGGGTGCAGAGGCGCAGGCAGACCGGCAATGGCTTTTTCTAATGCCATGGCCTTGGTCGCCGGGTGGATACTGTTTAGGAAGGGAAGGTTCTCGTAGATCGTTTTAGTGATCTTGTAGACGTCCTCGGCATCCACATCCGCGTGGGTCCCTAGGAAGTTAGGCTGAGCAATCG
>JBMYYI010000029.1:0-20147 GCA_049609265.1 Litorivicinus sp.
CCGGCGGCAACGCAACGGTCCAACTGCAGGGCGCCCGCGTCAATGCCACCGGTGATGTGATGGCCAGTGCAGCTGATCTGAATTTGTCTGGCGCGCAGGTTACTGCGACCAATGCGACCCTGATCAGCTCAGCCCAGCACGATTTGTCAAATGCAAATCTGCGCACGTCTCAGGATCTGAATCTGGCCGGTGTGGGTGGCATACAGGGCTCGGTTGATACGCAAATTTCCAGTGGCGGTGACATTGTCATTACCCTGCAAAGTGCTGCAGGGACGGATAACCGGATCAGCTTCGTGGCGCCGATTACCGCAGGTGGTGACTTCACCATCGTCGGTGGCGATGGTAACGATGTGTTCGATTTCGAGGGCTTCGATCTGCAGTATGGCGGATCGGTCCGAGTCGATGGTGGCAGCGGTGCCGACAGCATCGCTCACCTGTTCAGCCTGGGTGCGATCAAGACCGGTATCGAACAATCGCTGGTGACGGGTCAACCGACGGCTGACAGCGGTGGCAGTAACGAGCCTGCCGCCCAGTTGGCCGCGGCCGAGGCGACCGTCTTTGATGCGCTAGAGGCTCAGTTCGAGCTGACTCGCCCGCAGACTCAGGTGTTCTCGTTTGACGAGGTCATGTTGGCCCTGGCCACTCCGGCACCGATACAACCCACGTTGCCCACATTGGATGACCTGAGCCGAGTGATTGGGGAGCTTGAGGTGCTACAGCAATCCGGCAATGCGGTTGACTTGGATGTCGCTAGCTTGTTCGAGGCTGTTCGCCCATCAGGCACAGATCTGCCAGAGGTGGTTCCGACTATCGAACCTGCGAATGACGGCGAGAGCTTTGAATCATTGGACGCTTTGTTGGATTATCTACGAGCGTTGCAGGCAGAAGTCGGCACCGAGCAGGTTCCAGAAGAATTGGAGCCTCAGGACGATGACACAGACGTTGATGAAAATGCTGCAGAAGAATCTGATGGTGATGAAACCGTCGCAGCGATTGCAGCTCAGGCAGGGTGGGCGTTTGTCGCCGCCAAACGGAAAAACAGTAAGGATTCATGTGAATAAGTTTCTGTGGTGTGCCCTTGGGGTCGTCAGTTTAAGCGCGCAGGCAGCCAGCATCGATAAAGTGCGAACCTCAGTCAGCGATGAGCGTAGCCGTATCGTCTTTGACCTATCCGATGCCGTAGAGACCTCGCACAGCAAGAGCCCGAATCAGCTGGTCATATCGTTAAACCCTGTGTCTGTTTCGTCTGTTTCGACACCTCTGGTCAGGGGGCTGCGTCAGTTTTCTGCTCAGTTCGAAAACCAGGGGCTGGACCTAACACTAGGGTTCCAGCCTGGTGCGTCGGCTAAGTATTTCCGTTTAAATGACCCGGAGCGTTTGGTCATCGACGTCTATGCAACCTCTGAAACGGTTGTAACGCCCAATATCACGCCCGCGAAACCGGTAGTCAGTGCCAAAGCGAAAGCGAAAGCGCCAGAACCCAAAGTGGCCAATCTGGTCGTGACTCGAGACATGGCTCGCCAAGCACTCGCCAAACAGATCGATCAAATCTCCAATGCAGTCGTCTCGGGGCAGCTTGAGCCGGGCCAAGGGCGTGCTCGCCTGATCGCCATTCGTGATGCCCTAAGCGCTGCCGTAGCTGGGCGTGACTATGACCAAGCGTTAGTCGCCGACGTATTGGGGCTGGCGATGCCAAAACCCGCATCCGCAGTTGATGTGGCCGCTCAATTGCCAGAGCCGCCGACCCCAGCGCCGTTGCCTGAAACGCCGGAAGTCGAGGTTGCACCTGTCATCGCGCCCGAGCCCCTTCCTGCTCCGGCTGCGGCAACGCCCATTGAGGATCTCGCTGCACGTGTTGAAGCGACCGCGCCCGCAGTCACAGTTGAGCCTGCGGCAGAGACCGAGTCAGCCCTCACAGAGCAGGCTGCGGCAGAGACAAAGACCCAGTTCATTGAGATCGGAACTATCCGTCGTCCAGTGTTGCTGAACGATATGGAGATTGATTTCGAGGATCCCTTTAATCCATTGGAGCTGATGTTCGAGGCCGAGCGTCAGCTGCTGTGGTCTGATCTGAAGGCTATGCCCCAGTGACACCCAATGCCCAGCGCATGATGGACCGGTTGACTAGCTATCCGGTTGATCACAGCCTGTCCGACCTGCACATTCGGGCAGGTGGCCCCATGTGTATCCGCAGCCAGGGTGACATTCTGAGTTTTGAGGACGACCTCGTCACTCAGGAAGAGATTGTGGAATTCGTTGAGGCCACTGCGACCCCAGAGCAATACCAGCAGTTTCTCGAGACCGGCGATTTGGACTACGCGGTGCAGGCGGACGAGTTTCGTTATCGGGTGAACTGCATGAAGACGATCCGCGGCGCGGTGATGGTCATGCGCTTAATCATCGCCGAGGTGCCGCACATCGATAAACTGGGGTTGCCTCCGGCAGTACACCAGGTACTGAGCAAGAAAGCCGGCTTGGTGCTTGTCACGGGTCAGACCGGTTCAGGTAAGTCCACCTCGCTGGCGGCCATGATCGATAAAATTAACCGTGAGCGTAATGAGCACATCATCACGATTGAGGACCCGGTTGAATTTGTGCATCCGGACAAAAAGTCGATTGTTAGCCAACGGGAGGTCGGCGCTCACACCGATTCCTTTGCAGCGGCGATCAAAGGGGCCCTGCGTGAGGACCCTGACATCATTCTGATGGGTGAGATGCGTGACCTAGAAACCATTTCCATGGCCCTGACAGCGGCGGAAACCGGGCATTTGGTGTTTGGAACCTTGCACTCATCTAGCGCACCCTCAACCATCACGCGTTTAGTGGACGCCTTTCCACCCGAGCAGCAGGAGATGGCTCGGGGGATGATTGCGGGCTCGTTGCAGTTAGTTCTGTCTCAGCGGCTTTTGAAGCGCAAAGGGGGCGGGCGTATCGGCTGTCACGAGGTCATGGTGGCAACATCAGCCATTCGTAACCTAATCCGCGAGGACAAAATTCCGCAAATCCCCACGGTCATGCAGACCGGTGCACAATACGGCATGTTCACCATGGAAAAGTGCTACGAGCGCTTGGTCAAGGAAGGCTTGGTCGAGTGAGGCGGCTGGCGTTGTGCCTGCTGTTTTGGATGTCCAGCGCTCAGGCCAGTCTCTGGACGCAGTTGGTTCAGCAGTTTGAACTTCCCCGTGCACCCAACGATGTTCGCCTTGTGGTCGAGCAAGTTCGCTGGCTCAAGGGTGACGAAAATCAAACCCTCGCTCAGGCCCGCCCCTGGCTAGCCTACATATTCACCGAAATCGTCAAGCGGGACATGCCGGCCGAGCTTGCGCTATTGCCCTTTGTCGAGAGCGCCTTTGACCCCAAGGCTGTGAGCCACGCCGATGCGCGGGGATTGTGGCAGTTTATCGGCACTACAGGTCAGCGCTATGGATTGCGCAAGCAGGGGGGCTGTGACGGGCGCTACGATGTCATTCAAGCGACGGATGCGGCATTGGATCATTTGGCGGATTTGCACCAGGAAACGGGAGACTGGTTCCTCGCGCTGGCGGCCTATAACGCAGGGTTGAACCGGGTGAAAACCGCCCAACAAGCGAACCTGGCGGCCGGCAAGCCCACCGACTATTGGCATTTGGAGAGCCTGCCCGAGGAAACACGCACCTATGTGCCTCGTTTAATGGCCCTGCGCGAGGTTCTGACCGAACAGCTTATTCTGCAAGAGCCCGTCCCGGTTCTGCCTGATCAAACCTTGCTATTTCGCCAGCCGGTCGGTCCACAAACTTGGTTCCAGTTAAGCTCGCGCATTAATGTCCCGACCAACCTTCTGAAAAAGCTGAATCCCTGCTGGTCCGATGGGCCCACCCAGGCCGCGCAGATCCTGTTGCCGGTCAACGCTCAGGCGGTCGATTGGTTGACGGCTTGGTTGTGATACCCTGAACAGATGACACGTTGGGCTTTGATTTTCTGTTTGATTTCCCCTTGGGCGATGGCCCTGGACTGGGCGCAATTGGCGTTGCAGTACCAGGCAAGCGGCGAGGTGACTGCGGATACCGCCAGTCAGGTTCAGAGCTTAGCCGAGGAGGGTGACCCCGCCGCAATGGTCGCACTGGCCGGCTTGCTGGACCGTGGGTTTGACGGGCAAGCTCGAAATCCAGAGTGGGCATTTGGTTGGTGGCTGCGCGCTGCTCGGGAGGGGCATCACGGGGCTGCGTTGGAAGTGGCAAAGCGCTATTTCTCAAATCGGAACGTGCCGGCTCGTGATGGGTTGAGCGCGCAAGACCAACAGTCCTTTAATCAGGCGCGGGCGGTGTACTGGTTAAATTTGGCCGCAAACGAGTTTTATCCACCGGCGTTGGTGGGCTTGGCCCAGATCCATCTAGAAGGCAAGCTCGGTGACGTCGCCGTTACTGGGATTGTTCCGGATCCTGAGCGTGGGCGTGAATTTCTGAAGATGGCTGCGGCCGCGGACTACGCGCCGGCCTTTTATGTGCTGTATCAGTTGGATAGTCCCAAGGCCCTCGCCAGTGTCTCGGACGCAAATGAGCGCCGTACTCGCGCAATTCGTGCTCAGGTGTATTTGGCCGACTGCGTCGCGTTGGGCTTGCCCGAGTGTCAATTCGAAGAGGCCAAGCGCCTACTAACGGGCGATCTTGCGACCCGTGATATTGGCCGGGGTATCGCACTTTTGGACTCCGCCGCCGGCCAAGGTTTGGTCAAGGCTCAGGTATTGCTCCAGGCGGTCCGGCAGTTACAGGCGGGCTCGTGAGCGATCAAACCTTGTTGGGGCAGGTATTGCTGCACTCCGGCCCTGGTGTCGCCGCTCGTGCACGGGCCTGCGCATTAGGCTTGGCCCAGCTCGAAGACTCGAGTGTGGCCGAAAGGGTCGAATTGGCCGTATCTGAAATTATTCAAAACATCTGGCGTCATGCCTATCAGGGTCGCAATCGCGGCCCAATCAAGCTATCTGTTTACGACCGATCTGACGGGATTGAGATTCAAATCGAAGATCGTGGCGTTGCGTTATCGAACGAGCCTGTGGGTCGAGAGAATTCGGCAGAGCTGTTGCCCGGTGGCCGGGGCATCATGCTTGTGCGCTCGGTCGCCAATCAGTATGAGTATCGCCCCAATCCACAGGGTGCCGGTGCATTGCAAGTCTTAGTGTTTGAACGGGGACTCACAACGTGATGATTCAGGCCAGTGGCGTCTATGACATCGATAATTATGAAGCTTTCAGGACGGAGCTTTTGGCGGCTCTGAAGGAGCAAGGCCGCGTGCGGGTAGATCTGTCTGCGGTGACATTTATGGATTCCAGTGGTCTGTCCTGCTTAGTGGAGGCGCTGCAAGTTGCGCAACGAGACGGCCGGGAGCTCATCCTGCAGAATCCCTCCAGCAAAGTGACTGAGCTGTTAGACCTCAGTGCCCTCAGCGCGCTGTTTACGATCGAAGTGGTTAAAGTGAACGCGGCGGCACCCGCAGCTGGCGAGCTCGGGTTTGACGAGCCCGATGTGTCGGTCGGTGAGGACTGGGGTGGCGATCTGGATCTGGACGATCTGAGTTTTGACTTGGACGGCGACCTGAACGACTGGCAGATCGGCGAGGCCGATGCGCCGGCTGCACTTCACCCGATGGATGGGATTGAGCCGGACATCCTTTCCGCCTCTAAGCCCGAGCCGCAGTCATCATCACCCACTGAGTCGACATCCGCTGTGTTACCCAAGTCGGATGTCCAGCGCGGGGATTTTCCAGCCCCTGTAACACCGGTTACGGCCACAGATCGGTCGTCCAAAAACAACCTAAACCTCCAGGAATCGCCTGCGATCGACCTTTCAGAGGGTGGCCCACTTGAGGATTACGACGACGATCCGCTAAACCGCTTGTAGTGGGGGATCCGAAAATTGGATTTCTCCGCACAATTTCCCTACTCTAGGGCTTAAATCAAGTGAGCGGCTACAGTCATGGCGGGTGCACTTCGTGCCCTTGGGGGCGCGTTCAAGGCAGGACTCTCTCCCACCGTCGGTGCAACCCTGCACCCCGACGGTCTTTCGCTTGCCCGTTTTCGGATTACAAAGAAGTCTACTGAGCTCCAAAAGCTGATTTTTTGGCGGCTTGAGCTGCCCGAAACGCTCGACCGCAAATCCATTCGTCCGCTCGCGAAACACATGATGCGGGGTGTTGCTGCAGCGCGCCTGAGCATCTCTGACATTGCCCTGGCGGTACCCACCCACTTTTTGCGCTTGGCCAACTTGGAGGCCGAATATCAACCGCCCAAAGAGCTAAACGCAGAACTTGATCTGGACGTCGTTCAGTTCTTCAACGAGTTGGACGAGGAGAGCAGTCCCGAGATCCCCGACGGCGCTTTGCTGCATTACGAGATTTTTCAGAATTCGAAAAAACTCGATATTTTTCAGGCCAAGCTGGCGTGGATTGATGCTGGGCAGGCCGAGCCCTATTTGGAGTTAATGCGACAGTCCGGGCTGAATCCCGTGGTCATGGACGTCGAGATTTTCGCCATTGCCAATTACTGGGCGGTACAGCGGGGAGACCCCAAAACGCTGTTTCAAAAGCCGCTCGCATTGCTGGAAATCACCGAGCAGGATGCCCACTTGCTGCTGATTCGATTGGACCGATGGGAGCTGGTGCCGGTCGACATTCATGAGGGTGATCGTGTTCTGCTCAAACAAGCCGGCGCACAGTTGGGGCTGATCGAGAGTCCGTTTTGGCAAGAGGTGTTTGAGCGTGTCTTTGATCCGGTCAATCGCGGGCTGAATCGCTTGAATGATTGGCCCGGAGCCGTGCAATTAGATGAGTTGGTGATCTTTGCCCACGGTGGTGATTTCGAGGCCCTGGCCACCCATATCCGTGAGCAGCATGGCCTGCCCGCGCGCACGCTGACTTTTCCAGACGCCATGCAGGTCGATGATCAGGCGGTTCGTTACTTCGATGGTGAAAGTAGCAAGGGCCGTTTTCTGCCTGCTGCCGCTGAGTCACTTCGCACGATGAACCCGTATTCGGTTGCAGCGCCGCCCCATGAGCACCTGCGCCTGAATTTTTTGCCCGAGTGGCGAGATCTGGCCGACACGCGCGTCTTTAAAGGCGCGCTGAAAGCGGCCAACGTGTCGTTGATTTTGGTGCTGGTGGCATTGATTGGCTATACGGCGACGGCTGCTTGGCCTTTGCTGACGGGGCCTGATGGTGCAGTCGTATTAAGGGACACCGAGCAAAAATTATCCCTGGAGCAACAGGTCCTCGCGGTCACCCAACGCGACATACAGTTGGCGCAGCAGACCTTGGCGGGTTTGGCTGGAGGGGATTCTGCTAGTGCCTCGGCTGGCCGTATTTGGGAGGCTTTGGCCCCGGCGTTGCCGGTCGGTGTGGTGCTTGACTATGCCCAGTACCAACGCGAGACCCAGCAGTTTGAGTTGGCGGGCGAGGTCGCCAATGCAGCTGTGCAGCGACAGTTCGAGAGTGATTTTGCCGGTGCCTTGAACGGTGTTTCTGCCCAGTCGCCACCGGAGTGGACCTTGCCTGAGGGTGAGGGCGATGATGTCGATAGTCAGCCTAGGCGCTTCGTTTGGACGCTGCAGGTGATGCCATGAGATCCCGCGAGTCCCTGCATCCTGTGCTTCGGTTTTTCGTAAAGAAAAAGCGGAACGGCGACGTATCGTCTCCGGTCGATTCGACGACGCAGGAAACGGCACTGGGTGCTGTGCCGGGTCCAGAGGGGGCGCCACCTCCGCCGGCTCAGAAACCTCCGCCGTTTTGGGTGCGTTGGCGCAAGCCCAAGAGTGTGCCGGATGCAGCGGCTCCTGCAGTGGTCGAGCCCAGCCAGCCCGTTCCTCAGAGCGAACTTGAGCAGAGCGAGCCGCAGAAGCGTCGGCCGTTTTGGGCCCGCTGGCGTAAAAAGCCTGCTGCAGTGGTCGAGCCCGCAGCCGAAGTTGCGGTACCACCTGCCGCGCCCGATGAGCCGGCGCCTGAGCCTGAATCCTCCAAAAAGGCCGGCCTACTGGCCCGCTTTAAGCGCAAGAAAACTGAGCCCTCCTCTGACAGTCTGGATGAAGCGGACATTGAGGAAGAGCAGGTCGAGGTTGTCGACGTTCGTAAGCAAATCGAGCGTGGCCTGTCGACGCGCTTTGCTGTGCAGGTGGGCATCATTGTCGTTTTGGTCGCGGTATGGGCGGGATTGCACTTGCTGATCGTCTTGCCTTCAACGACGGTTCAGGCCAGTGCCGAGCGCGACCTGCAGGACCAAAACCAAGTGTTCGAGCTGACTCAAGCCAAGGTTTCTGGTCTGCGCCAGCAGTTGTTGGCCCTGAATCGCCAAGGTGCTGAGCGTGCTGGCGCTTTGATTGATCGGGCGCAGTGGCGGGCCTCACTTGGTCAGATCCAAGCGTTAGCCGGCCAGAATCGGGTCAGCATCCAGTCGGTTGAGGACATCAAGGATCCCGACGTGGATCCCAATCCCGAATCCGTTTTTGGGGTGGCCATCAACGTTCGTCGTGTTTCTTTGAGTTTGCAGGCGGACTATTTCAGTTATTTAACCTTCCGCCGGGCACTGTTTAATTTGGGACTGCCGGTGGAATTACGTTCAGAGCGTGTAGAATCCCAATCGAATACAGAACGCCAGTCCATCGAACTGGTGCTACGGGCCAAATATTTATGAGTCGCTATTGGATTGCGTTGGGAGTGTCGTGGGGGATGGCCATTCATGCCTTCGATCCTGGCGTGGTCATTGATGCCGACAACCCCTTTGCCCGATCTCTCGAGGGCAGTGCCCGTGAGCTGGTGGCCCCCGCGGACCTACGTCAACGGCTGCGTCAACTGGATAGTCTGGACGAGGGGCAGCAACAACCCGCCGAGTTGGCCGAGGAGCAAATCCTGACCAATGACGAACTCAAGGATCTGCGTTTGGTGCTCCAGGCTCTGCAGGCGCCGGCCCAGCCGACCGAAGCGATCGATCGCAGCACTCTGCCGGCCCAGCGTCACCCGGCAGATGACTACATCCTGACCGGCATCATGGTGTCTTTTGCCGAGGATCGTAGTGCGGGGTCCGAGTTTGCCCTGGGAGAGTCCGCTGCGGACGTGCCCGATGAAACCGTTCATTTGATTCGGGGTCTAGAGACGCTAGATAGTATTGCGGCGCTCTATGGCAGCACGCGGTCGGCGATTGAACAGGCCAATGGTCTGCGGCCTGGTGCGGTGTTGACCCCAGGTACTCCGGTTATCGTTCCCCAGAACCGCAGCACCGATCAGCAAATACAGCGTGCAGAATTCCAGTTGCAATTGGGTGCTTACAGCTCAGATGCCAAGGCTCGCCAAGCGATTGGTGACTTCTCGGCCCGCCATGCCAGCATCCTGACCGGTGATCGTTTCCGAGTGTTGGAACCCGAAAATCTGGAGATGCCTTTGTGGCGTGTCTTGGTGGGACCTTATGCCAGCAACCTGATTGCGACAAATAAGTGCACGTTACTCAAGCAAGAGGGTGCGTCGTGCCTGATTCGGGAGAGTGTTCGCGCCCTTCAGCCCGCCTCGATCCCACAGTCGCGCCCGACCTATGTGGCGGTATTGCGTGAGCCGGGCAATGATGGGGCGGGTGATATCATTGTGAGTGAGGGCGATCGTTTGGGTCTGGGCGGCGTCGTTGTCAGTATTTTCAAAGATCGGTTGATCGTGCAGGAAAACGGCGTGCAAAAAGTGCTGTCCCTGGCTCAGCGTCGTCAGCCGCCGCCGGCTCCACCGCCGCCTCCGCCATCGCCGGCTGATCCGGGCACCACGACACAGGGAGGTACCAGTGAATAAGTTCATCGTATTGCTCGCACTGGTATTGGGCGGTTGTGCTGTCAATGACCCGCGCGATAGCGAGTTGCCAGAGAACATTCCGACGACCGAAGAGTTCTCGACGACGGCCCGTGAGTCACTGGATCGTGGCGCTTTGATCGAGCGTAGCGTGCTGCCGAGTAATCAGCCCTCGCAGCCGCGTGAGCGGCGTCGCGAAGTGGTTGGCGTGCGTCAAGAGGCGCCCGTCAATCTTCCGCAAACTGAGCCCCTGAGGCCCTTAGACTTTCCGATTACGGCTAAGTTTGACGATACCCGCCTAGAGTCAGTCTATGAGCTGTTTGCCAAAACAGCAGGCTACAGTCTTGTGCTGAGCGATGGGGTGAAGGCCGAACTGGATAACCGTTTGACGTTCGATGTTTCTGCAGTGCCCTGGCAGCAGGCGTTCGATTTGATCGTGAACGAGGCCCAGATCACACCGATTTACGATGACGTTGCTCGTGTGCTACGTCTGATCAAGAACGATGAATACGACACCCTGGTGGCGGGGTTGCTCGAACAGCGTAATCAACGGATCACCAACATTGATGCCTTCCGCCGACTGGAAACATTAGATCCGCTGGCGCCCAAACGCATCGAGCGGATCTACCTGAACCACATCAAACCGGTCGAGGCCAAGGCCAAGCTCGAATTAGCCTTAGCCACGCTCTATGGGTTTCCCCCTAGCGTGGCCACCACAGTTAGTACGCCGCAGCCATTAACCTCGGATGCAGCCATCCCGGCGGGCTTTGAGGTCACGGTCGGCGATCAACCCGCGGTTCCAACCGATGAGCAACGCGCGGAGTTCGAACGCTTCATTCCCGCAATCTTGGTCGATAACGAAAACGGTTCGCTGCTGCTGCGCGGTACTCGCCGGCAATTGGACGAGGCCTTTGATCTGCTCGACGAAATTGACGTGCTTCCCCGTCAAATCGTGCTCGAGGCGTTCTTTGTAGAAGTGAAGGACAGCTTTGAGCAGGAGCTGGGTGTGCGCCTGTCCGGTGTACCCAATACGGATAACCTAGGGTTTGCTAGTCAGTCTCAACTCGGCGGTGTTGCTAATTCCGTGTCGGCCGATCAGGCCCTATTCGACTTCCGCCAAACTGGCTTTGACGGTGCCGCATTTACCGTTGTTCGTGGCATCGGTTCGGGTCTGCTGCGGTTGGAGTTGCAGGCGCTTGAAAAAGAAGGATTTTCGAAAACGGTCTCGAGTCCCAAAATCCTGACGACCTCCGGACGTGCGGGTAAGATTAAGCAGGATCTGAATTTCGTGTATCGCGGCCCCTCGACGACCTCTGTGGATGATCGTGGTACGCCCGACGATCCGCTGGATGATCTGATTACCACTAATCCTGGGGACGAGCAAAACGCCACTGCGACTCTGGGTATTGACGCGGTACCGGTAGCCGTTGGTGACAAAATTCACCTAGATCTTGCGCTTAAGAACATCGTGTTCACCGAGGCCCTAGAGGGGCTAGATCGTGCGCCTAGCACGTCGTCGGTGGATGTCGCGACCAGCCTAGTGTTGGCCAACAACGAGATCGTGGTAATCGGCGGCGTTGCGCTGGACAGCGCCAGCCTGGCCCGGGACAAGGTCCCCGGCATTGCTGATGTTCCCGGTGTCGGTCGCGCCTTTCAGGGTAACGATACAAACGAGGAGTTCACCAAGTTGTTGATCTTCTTGGCGCCTAGGATTCTGTAATGAGCACGCCCATCGCCCTGTCCCCGGATGTCGCGGCCAAGGCCGTCAAGGCGGCCTACCAGGTTAAAGTGCTGACAGATGAAGCCGCACGAGCGGCAAAACAAATGGATAACACCCTGCCACACAATACGGTGTTGCATCAGCTGATCGACCAGGGGCAGTTGGATGCGCAGGTCGCCGCCAAGGTGCTGGGAAAGCTCTACCAACTGAAAGTCGTCAATCCTGACGAATCAGAACTCGATCCTCACGCGATTCGCAAGTTGCCCAAGGAATTCATCCAGCGCAACCAAATGGTGCCGTTGAGTCTGGATGGCAAGAACCTGCGTGTGGTCGTCGCTGATCCCACCCGGGCCAATCTGCAGGCTCAGGTGGCCGACTTGTCCAGCTGCAACATCACCTTGTGCTTGACGCCTGTGCCTGTCATGCAGGCGTTGCTCGATTCCAACGCTGTGGTTAACTCGATCGACGCACCCAAGGAATCCAAGCCCGAAAAGGTAGAACCTGCGGCCGAGCCAGCATCGATTACAAATTCTGGTTTTGCGTTGCGTCGTCGCTACAAAATCGACGATGGCGAGGCGGTGGTCGATTTCGTTCAGGATATCCTGATGGATGCCATCCAGTACGACGTCTCGGACATCCACATCGAGCCCTACCGTCGGACGGCCCGGATGCGCTGGCGCCTGGATGGTGTGATGCAGGAGCAAAACCAGTATCAGCCGTTTTTGGTCGCCAACTACGCCGCGGTGATGGCGCGACTCAAGTTAATGGCCGGCTGCGATATCTCCGAACGACGGCTGCCCCAGGACGGTGCGATCACCATCACTTACCAGGGTGAGGAAGTCGATTTCCGTTTCAATATCGTCCCGACCAAATACGGCGAGCGTCCAGTACTGCGTAAGTTGCAGGGCACCCCAGATCTGACGTTGGACAAGCTTGGCTTTTTCGATGAGGACTACGCCAAGATTCAGGATGCCATCCGATCGCCCCAGGGCATGGTGCTGGTCACCGGCCCGACCGGATCGGGTAAATCGACCACGCTGTTTGCGTGCTTGCAGGAAATTAACCGCCCAGAGACAAACATCCTGACCGCCGAGGATCCAGTGGAATATTACCTTGAGGGTGTCGGGCAGGTTCAGGCTAATGACAACATCGGGCTGACCTTTGCCAGCATTTTGCGAGCATTCCTGCGCCAGGACCCCGAAATCATCCTGGTCGGTGAGATCCGAGACAAAGAAACTGTCGATATCTCGGTCAAGGCAGCCCTGACGGGGCACCTGTTGCTATCGACCCTCCACACCAACGATGCGGTGGGTACGGTGGTGCGTCTGCTGAATATGGGTGTACCGAACTTCATGATCTCCAGCGCCCTGACTTTGATCGTTGCTCAGCGTCTGGCGCGTAAAAACTGCACCGGGTGCCTGGTGCCGGATCCGGCGGCCACGCCAGAAAACCTGGTCAAGATCGGATTCAGCCCCGAGGACGCTCAGCAGGTACAGGCCTATAAAGGCGAAGGCTGTCAGCGTTGTGGTGGCTCGGGCTATAAAGGCCGTCAGGGCATCTATGAGGTCATGAAGATGAATAAAGCACTCGAGGCCGCCATTTTGAATGATGCTCAGGCCCCAGAGTTGCTGGCGGCGGCCAAATCAACCGGCTTTAACACGATGCAAGAAATTGCGCGGGACTTCGTGGTGAAAAAAGTCATGAGCATTGAAGAGTACATCCGCGTCCTGGCGCTGGATTAATGCCGCGCTACGGCTATAAGGGCACCCGAAAGGGGGAGAAGGTTGAGGGCGAACTCGTTGCCGACAACGATCGTGATGCTCGTCGTAAACTCAAGGTCGACAAAATCGTCGCCAAAACCCTGAAGCAAAAAGCATTTCCAGTCGTGCGTCAGTTTGGCCCTTTTGGCGGGGTTAACAAAAAAGAAATTCTGAACTTCTCGAAAAAACTGGCTACCATGATCCGCTCGGGCCTGCCCATGATCGATGCGATCAAGTTGGTGTTTGCCCAGACCGACCATCCGTTGTTCAAGGAGATCATTGGCCAGATCGTTTACGACTTGGAAAACGGTAAGCCGATCGTCGACACCTTTGCCCAGTGGCCGCAGGTGTTCGACAACGTCTATCTGAACATGCTGGCGGCGGGTGAGTTATCCGGTAATTTGGACAATTTCCTAGATAAGCTGGTCCAAATGTTGGAAAAGCAGGAAAAGATTAAAGCGGGTATCAAATCGGCACTGTTCTATCCCATCACGCTGGTGGTGGTGTCAGTGGGTATTACCCTTTTCATGCTGACCAACGTCGTTCCGACCTTTGTCGGAATGTATGAAAACCTGGGAGTCGAGTTGCCCGGTCCGACCGCGGCGATTGTGGGGGCCTCGGACTGGTTGCTCAAAGAGGGTGGCCTGTGGAAATCGGTCGGTGGCGCCATCCTGTTTTTCACCGTCTTTGGCCAAGCCAAAAAGCGTATTCCGCCATTCAAGAAAGTCGTCGATATTGCGATGCTCAAGGTGCCGCTGTTCGGTGAGATTCTGGTTAAGGGTATGGTCGCGCGGATGGGTCTGTTGATGGCCAACCTGATTGGGGCGGGCGTGGGTATTGTCGATGTCTTAAATATCGCCAAGACCGTCAGTGCCAACAGTGCGATTCAAAATGGCATGGATGAGATTGCCCGTGGGGTTGTCACGGGCCGGGAACTGAGTGCCCTGTTCGCTGCAGAAAAGGTATTTCCCATTGCAGTCAGTCAGTTTGTCGCAGTGGGTGAACGCACCGGTAACATTGAAGAGATGCTATCGAGTCTGGCGAAATACTACGAAGAGGAGTTCGACGCTGTGGTCGAAGGACTTTCGACCGTGATCGAGCCGATCATGATTGTCGTGGTCGGCGGAATGATCGGTGCGTTGGTTGTTGCGATGTATCTGCCTATCTTTAGTGCCGGCGATTTGGTGGGTTAATGGCTAATCACTAGGCCTAGTGCACATTTGGGGTTCAAAATTGCCCTAAAGTTCGATAGGGTCGGGAACGATAAACCGAGATGGGCGCTGAGCCCGACGATTTTTCATAGCTAAATAAAGCAAAGGAAACAAAAAAATGAGAAATATGAAGGGCTTCAGCCTAATCGAATTGCTGGTGGTTGTTGCCATCATCGGTGTTCTGGCCGCAGCGGGTGTTGTGGGTTATCAGAACTACACAGAGACCGCTAAGGAGAACGTTGCTAAGAACAACTTTGGCAATGCGGTTCGTTACGCGCGCACACAGTCTGGTATCGCCGCGACTGGCGTTCAGACCGGAAGCTGTTCGGCGACCAACATCGGCGCTTGTGGTGCCAACGATGCGGCTTCAGTCGATGGTCACTTAATCACTTATTTCAATGCTCAGGGTTTCGAGAATCCCTTCGATAATGGCGATGCTGCGGCCGATACGGGTGTGGCGACCGATTGCTCAGACGGCTCTGCTTCCACTGGGTTGATTGTTATTACCGAAGCTAGCGGGAACATCGCTATTCAAGGTTGTAACCAATTCGACGCGAACACTGTCGAGAACGTCTCGATTCCGTGGGCGCAGTAAAGCGTTTACCCTAGCTCGCTGGGGTGCATTGCATTGGGGCTTAGCAAATCCAGGCCCCAAATCAATGCATCGCACTGGTTTCAATATGAATAAGCAAACAGGTTTCAGCCTGATCGAGCTGCTCGTAGTCGTCGCCATTATTGGTGTATTGGCGGCTGCCGGTGTTGTAGGTTATCAGTCTTACACCGACAACTCGCGACAAAGGGTTGTTCAGGACTCGCTTTCGAGTCTGAATCGCAAGATCGCCACCGATCAATTTGCGGCGGGCGACACAACCTTTGCATCCGAAAATACGGCGCTTCAAGGCGCATCAAACTGTGCAGCCTATGTTGATAACTTGGTCGAAGAGGCTAATGAGCAGTTCGATAACCCCTACCACTCTGGCGACAAGCACCCTTATTTTAATGGGCACTACGCAAGCTACGGGGCAGCTCCCACCGCTTCTCAGATTACTTGGGCGCTGGGCGGCGTCACCTCTGACTACACTGCCGGTGCCACTCAATTCGCGGTGACCCGCATCGCGGGCCCGAAAATCGCTTTCCCTGCAGGCAAGACATTGGTTTATTGCAATAACCCAGCCGGCCCCGTTGGCTCTGACAACACGGTTGGTCAATGTGGCTGTACCAACCCTGCTGGATGCGACTCTACGATTTCTAACGGCACCGACCCCGCGTGCGGTGTTCCTGTCGTTTACCCTTAATCATTAGCGGTTTAAACCTATGTATAAGTCTCTGATCTCTGCAATTGTTCTGGGCTCGGTTGGCGTTGTTGCGTATGCCAACCTGGGCGCGCCCGTTGTAACGACATCATCAGTTGGATCAGGCGGAACTTATCAGCAGGTCCCACAAGGGACGCCACCACAGTTCGACCCAAATGATATTTCGCGCCTGAACGGATGTGGTTTGTTGGGAAGCTCGCAGCCTTACGTGGTTAACGTTTCAGAGACATATAACCTGCAACAGTGTTTGACACCTCAAAGCGGTCCGACCTACAACGGGCCTACTCCATCATTTGTGACGTCTAACTGCGGTCAAGGCCTGTCAGATAATGGCCAATTTACGCCTCAGGCCACTATTGCCAGTTGTCGGCTTGACGCTCGAGTCGTTCAGTCGGACGGTTCGGTTCAGACGTTAGGGTCTTTGGATGTAGAAATCCGCCCAGCCTTGGCTGCTCAGACGATTACCGCAGACACCACCAGCACACCATTGCCAACCACCACAAGCCCCCTTTATGACGGTGCGACATATACGATTCCAGTATCGGGCGCGACCTCCGGTGTAACCGCTACGACCTCGACGCCTCAGTTTTGTACGGTCGTCGTGAACGGCAACAACGTCGAGGTTACCGCCGCCATCACTGGCAGTGGCTCAGGGCCTTTCGGTTGTTTGGTTAACATCGTCGCCCCACGTGACCCGTTGGCGACAACTCCAGTAGGCGAAAGTAACACCATCCCGGCAACCATTCAGGTCAGTGGCCTACAGGCGCAGCCGTCTAACGTCGAGATTGCCGGCGTAAACGGTTCAACTATTTATGCTGGCGGCTCTTATCCGTTGAACGTTGCAAACCAACAGGGCTCTGGAGCGGTTACATGGTCGGTTTCAGATTCTAGCGCATGTACAGTGACGAGCGATGGAACCGTGTTGGCAGGCTCCACTGCTGGAACTTGTGAAGTGACAGCTTCCATCGAGGCTACAAGTACACATGCCTCTGCCTCGGTGGGCCCAATGTCCATTCCAGTCGTTGAACCGCGCGAGCTGGATTTAACGACATCGAATGACATAGACATTCAGCTCAGAAACGGGGCTAATTATTCTAGCCTTTACGCCGAGAGTGGCTGGCCGGCCCTGTATACAGGTGACGGAAACCGGTCAATTTATTTCCTGGCCCCGTCAGACTACACTGGGCAAATGTCTGTTTCCGCAGATTCATGTGGTTTGGTGTATGGCGTAACGGATCGCTTTACGCCGTCAAGCGGGGAGCTCACACTCCGTAGGCATCCCTCTAACTCTAACGCGTCGAATCGGCGCTTGCTGTTTATGCGTATGAATACGATCTCTTCGGCGCGGGACTGCGAGCTTACTTTCGAGATGGGAGCTGACCTGACCAATGGATATGCGGCACGTTCCATACCAATAACTATTCCGATTTTGCCGTCGCTTGGCCGGACCAATATCGATGGAACTGCGTTCATTGATAATAAGCCTACATCCAACAATTGCGTGGCTGGCGTTGCTAACGCTACGACCGATTCGCTAATGATCAATGGTGGTGTGCCGCCGTTCCGAATTGCACGTCAGCTGCTGTATCAAACTTCTCTGCTGTCAAGCACTACTGGATATGTTCCCGACTTGGGGGGCAGCCTCCAGACTGCTACATATTCAACTGACTGCGCACAAATGGGTATTGTCGGTGGCAATTGCCGGGGTACTTTGTCGAGCGGGCTCCACTACGGGGAGAGCATGGCCGCGACGGTTACCGGAACATTGTCGGGCCGCCGTCTCGATGTCGTCGCATACTGGGACGAGGCACCGCGGCCTAATGGTGGTGTAACGACTGGCGGTAGCAACCCTGGGGCCACGATTCCCGCCGATATTGGTGCATGGGTGCAGGTGGCTGATGCGAATAACAGAAAAATCTCCGCTCGAGTGAACTTATCCTGTGACACTGTCAACACGTCGGGTGGTCAAGAGTTCGAGATGGCTCTGAACGCGGAAGCGCTTAACAGCTCGCTGACTTACGAAATTCCCTGGAGCGCTTTCACGACGACTGCAGGCGGCGCGATCGATATTAGTCTTCGCACACTGACTCCTGCGATTTGTGCTGTTTCGGGTAGAACCGTGACGGCTGGTGCAAATGGTATTTGTCGGATAGAGGCTACAAACGCCGGCTTTACCGTTGGTGGCAATGTTTATAGCTCTGCGACTGTTACTGGCAACATTGTTGTCAACAACCCAAGCACTAGTTTGGCATGGACTGACGGAACTGATACCTGGAGTGCCTGTACCGCCCTGCATGGCCCTATTGACGGCACTGGGCGATATAGCAATGCCGAAACTGTTGACTGCCCGACCGGAAAGGAATGGGTGCCGACAGCTTTCATCGAAGCGGGTTCTTGTGATGGAACGGAAACATGGTCGAATGCTCAGGCGCTGTCGTTGGGCGCCTTGCATGCTAATGATGGTTTTTGGACTAACGGTGTAAGTGATGGCGAACAGATCGTCTTCTCCTCACTGTCAGCTCTGGACGCTAACTTTGTCCGGCAGGTCCGGCAAAACGGTAGATACTTGCGTTCGAACTTCCGGGACGCTCTTGGGTCAGGCAGTGTCGAGGTTAAGGTCTGCGGCGCCCGTAATGCTCCGGTCGCTTCTGCGGCATCAAGCACTGCTGGCTTGGCTCCGGGTGCAACGTTGTCAGCGACGCGGGCGGTCTCGGCGAGTGAGAATCAAGATGCAATTGTTTGGACTGGTTCAACGCTTAGTTACGCGACTGACGGGACAACCGTAACGAATACGTCTGATTTGGTTCTTGCGGTTGCTGATGAGGGTCAAGCGAGCAATATCTCTGCACGTATGTCGGTTACCGATCTGTTGACTCTAATAGGGCGAAGCGGAACTGGCACTAACACAGGACAGGGTTATGACGCGGATGGTCTGCTGGATTCGTCCGGGCGTGAAATACGCGTGTCCTTTAGTGCTAGCGACAATGTTGGGCATCGGGTGATTGGTGTGGGTGCGCGAACGGGCTCCTACAATCACGGGATCCTCCAGATCAAGCCTGTTTCTGGTAGTCCACAGGCCACAGGCGCGAATCAAGCGATATACCTAGTCCGGTAGTTTTGAGTCTGCGTTCTAGTAATAGTGATGTTCGTTGAACGGCGCCCCGAGGAACGCGGCTTCGCGGCCCTCTGGGACCGAGACATCGCCGCTCACCTTCCTGCTGTGACGCAGGCCTAATAACGCCCGAGCACCCCAAACTTGGATCTACGGTGTGCTCGGCTCGCTTCTCTTGATCGCGGGTATCTGGCTGCCCTTTGCCTACATTGACTCTGAGTGGTTGCGCAATGGGGTACTGATGGTGGTTCTTGTAAGTGTCTAGTACGGCGCTCAGTGGGCGGGCAGTTCGCTGCAGCAGTTGAATAGCTCCACGCACCAGGTCTTGGTCAAGGTTCTGTGTGAGCACTTTGGCTTGGCAAAGGGTTACGAGCCATCTGACTGGGCGTGGGACGTATTGAATGCGCACATAGGCTTGCGCGCTGTTCGTGGCGAACTCGCGCTGGATCACGCGTTGGTTGCTAACGACTGTCAGATTGCCTTCTTCACCGAGACGATCAACAACACCAAGGGAGCTGATTTAAGGGTTGGACGTCTGGTTATGCGCCGACCCTCTACACTCCCAGCTATTTCCGCTCAGTCCAAAAGCGAAATTAAGCGTTTGTTCGCTCCGAGGGGATCTCAACATGACCTCTCACCAGCAGATGCTGACTGGCCCGCGTCGGAGTTCAAGGCGCTCTTGACAACGCTATCCGCCAGTCTTTCCCGTTGGCAGCATGCTCCAGTGCTTTCCTACCATCGAGATGGGCAATATGCCTGGTTGATTGCAGACCATGTGACCCACTTCTGGGATGCAGGGTTGACGCAGAAATCACCCAAGCAATTGCAGCTGGCTGCACGTATTGGCATTCAGCGAATGTCGGCGCTGAAAGCAGTTTATTGAAAATCAGCGAATGGCCCGCCTGTAAATGAACTCACCTCTTGGATACCATCAATCAATCGAATTTAGGAAACAAATGATGAAGCAGGTAGGCTTTTCCCTCGTCGAGCTCTTGGTCGTGGTCGCCATCATTGGCGTACTGGCTGCGGCCGGTGTCGTGGGCTATCAGAACTACACCGAGAACGCCCGGATCAACGTTCTGAAGGACACTAACAAGGCCATTGTTGACGCAGTGGCGGTCGATCTATTCGCGGACAAAGCAGGTTTTGCCTCCTCTAGCCGATCGGATTTGTTGAAAGACTTGGATCTCAGTTTGGATTGTAGCCAGGTTGCCGGTGATGTAGTCGACCGAATACGTTCTACGT
>JBMYYI010000030.1:0-19763 GCA_049609265.1 Litorivicinus sp.
CGCCTGGACGATCCGGCGACGATCGAGCGTATTGGCTGTTTGCTGGATGCGCCGACGGCCCAGCGCATTGCTGTTGAACGCGGGGTTTCGACCCGTTTAGATGGTGGCTGTCAGGTTCCACTGGCGGTGCATGGTGAATTTATCGACGGCGAGCTGCGCGTCCGAGCCCGGGTGGGTGCGGTGGATGGTTCGCGGATACTGGAAGTGGAAACCCAGGGCTCCCCCGAGGGCGCCGCTGAAATGGGCCTGGCCTTGGCTGAGCAACTGCTGGCCGATGGTGCAGGCGAGCTGCTGGCCCAGGTCTGAGCATGCATTGGCTGATTACCCGCCCACAGCCTGAGTGCGACATCCTGTGTCAGCGCCTGGCACAGGCGGGGTTTGCGGCCACCGCGGCGCCTGCTATCGCGATTGAACCCTGCGCGATTGACCATCGGGTGATCATGGATCTGGACCAGTTCGATACGCTGATTGTGGTCTCCAAATCCGCCGCCCGCCGTCTGATCGACGAGATCGATGCCTACTGGCCGCAACTGCCTATCGACCAAACGTGCATTGCAGTGGGCCCCGGGACCGCGCAGATTCTGTCTGAGTATGGATTTGCCGTGCGGGTGCCAGAACAGGCCGACAGCGAGGGTGTTTTAGGGCTGTGTCAGGGCGCCCAACGGGTTTTGCTGGCTGCCGGTGTCGGTGGACGCGAAACCATTGAGCAGGGCTTGGCTCACTGCCAACTAACGCGTTTGGCGCTCTATCGCCGCGCCCAAGTCCCATTGCCTGCATCGGTGGATAGTGGTGTATTGACTCATATTTGGGTGACCTCGGCGGATATCGCGGCGGTGGTCGCCGATTGGAATTTAGGGCAGCCCGTGTGGGTGCCCAGTCAGCGCGTGGCCGATCAGGCCCGTGCCTTAGGATTAACGGTTCAGCGGGTGCTGGACTCGGCGCAGGACGATGCGCTGTTAGCTGCATTAAAGAAGGAAGCGGTATGAGCGAGGACAAGAACACAGACGAGTCTGTGATCGAGCAGGCCCCCGAGCAGGAACAGGACACTCAGCTGGAGTCGGAAGCGCCGGCGGAAGTAGAAGCACCTGAAGCGGTTGAGCCACCGGCCGAGCCATCCGCCGAACCCAAAACCGGCCGACCACTGGCGCTGGCGGCCCTGGCGGTATCGATTCTGGCTCTGGCCGGGGTCGGTGCGGGCGGCTGGATGGCCGGTCAGCAGTTGAATACAGCCCAGGCTCAACAGGGTCAGATCGCAACCCAACTGGCCTCACTGACTGCGCAGGTGCAGGGCCTACAGAGCGCCACCGCACCGCTGACCCAACTGCAAACCGATCTAGCCCGGGTGGACGCGGCGCAAGCCCAGGTCCTGCAAACGGCAGAGCAAGTCACCCAGACCTCGCAGGCCGTCGCCGAACAGTTACAAACCTTTGTTGATGATCTGTCCGATACCCGCACCCGAATCGAGCTGATTGAGGGCAATCGTGCCCAGGAGTATCTGCTGGCTGAGGTCGAGTACCTGCTACGTATCGCCGTCCAGCGCATCCAAGCGGGCCGGGATGTCACCACGGGCCTGTCGCTGATGCAGTCTGCGGATCAATCCCTGGCGGCGGCGGATGATGCCGCGCTGTTCCCCGTGCGTCGGGCATTGGCCGGTGAGATTGCCCAACTCAAAGCCATCCCCCGGGTGGATCGTAACGGCATGTATCTGGCGCTCGCCGCGGCGGCTGATCAGGTAGATAACCTCAGCATCGGCCAAACCCAAATGCGTGACGCCCCCCAGGCCGAGGTCGACTCGGTGCAGGGCATGATGAAAACCCTATCCAGCTTTGTGACTATCCGCACCCGTGAGCAGGCCATTGAGCCGCTAATGTCCCCGGTCGAGGAAGTCTACGCCCGTCAGAACCTGCGCTTGATGATTGAACAGGCTCAGTTAGCGATTTTGGACGGCGACCGGACGGCCTGGCAGGCCAGTCTGGATCGCGCCGGCCGCTGGATTGAACGTCACTTTGAGGCGGACAGCCAGACCCAAAGCCTCAGCGCGACCCTGGCCGAGCTATCCCAGGCTGAAATTGCACCCCGCATTCCGGCGGTCGGTGCAGCCTTGGCCGCGCTCAAGGATGTCCAAAAAGCCCGCGATGCGGCCCTGGGAGGGCAATAAGTCATGCGCGCTCTGATCAAAGTCATTTTATTTTTGGTGTTGGTGGGGCTGGCCCTGGCCGGCGGCACCCTGGTGGGTCAGCTGATCAAGAATGATCCTGGCTACATCCTGATTGCCTATGAAACCACCACCATCGAGATGAGCCTGTGGGTGGGTTTGGCGCTGGCGCTGGTCATCGCTGTGGTGGGTTACATCAGCCTGCGCGTGCTGAGCCGCGTGCTGGATTCCCCAGTGGGCTTGGGTCGTTTGTGGTCGCGCCTGCGCGGTCGCAGTGCCCGCGGCGCCACGCAAAAGGGCTTTATGGAGTTGCGCATGGGCCGCTATGAGGCGGCACTGAAGCACTTAACCTCGGCTGCACCGCGCTCAGATATTGCCTTTGTGAACTATCTGTCTGCCGCCGAGGCGGCCAACGCCCTGGGTTATGACGATCAACGTGATGAGCTGTTGGTCAAGGCATTGGAAGAGGTCCCCGGTAGCGAGTTGGCCATTGGCTTGGCCGAGGCGCGTATGCAGTTTGAAAAAGGCGAGTACGAGGGCTGTGCGGACACCCTGACGGCGTTGCGCAAAATCAAACCCAAGGATCGCGAGCTGATCACCATGAGCTGCCAGGTGTTTGAACAGCTGGACCGCACCGACGACTTGATCGAGCTGCTGCCGCTGGCGCGCAAGTTGGGTGCCATAGATGCCGAGCAGGCGGATGCGCTGGAAGTGGAGGCGCACCGGCGGGCACTGGAACAAGCCATCGGTGACGCCGAGCCGGTCGAGGGAGAAATGCCATTGGCGATCAAAAACACCTGGGACAGTATTCCTAAACGTTTGCGCCACCATGCATCCCTACAAGCCACCCTGTTCAATGGCCTGGTGCAGTCTGGCGCGCCCTATGTCGCTCTGGCCGAGCTGGAAAAAACCCTTAAAAAGACGCCAGAGGATGAGCTGTTTGATCTTTACAGCACCCTGCCCGAGGTCGATTTGGCCCGCCGCATGGCGTTTCTTACCAAACTGTCCAAGAGCTTTCGTGATGCGGCGGTGCTGGAGCGGGCGCGCGGCCGGATTGCCATGGCCCAGGGCGATTTGACGGCGGCTGAGTCGGCGCTGGAAGCCAGTTTGGCGGATGATCCCTGTGCGGAAACCTACGAGGCACTGGCCCAAGTCTATCGGGCGCAAAACCGCCCGGACATGGAGCTCAAGGCCCTGCAGGGTTTGAACGAAGCGGTCCGGGATTGGCCCAGCACCGCGACCCTGCCTGTGGTGGTGGCACCGGCAGAAACCACGCAATAATCCCGGGCTGATGGGGTACACTGCCTAAAAACAATCAGGCGACCCCATGCACCCGACTTTACAGCCTAATCCTGCGGATCCGCGGCTATCACGCCGCGTCACCGGCGTTGATGAGACTGGCGCACAGCGCGAGATTAACGTCATCGAAGAACGGCCCCTGACGATTTACCTCAACAGCCAGGAAATCGTGACCGCCATGACCATTGGCGATTACCCCGAATATCTTGCCCGCGGTTTTCTGTTGAATCAGGGCATGCTGCGCGCCGCCGATCAGATCACCGCCATCGACTACGATGAAGAACTTGAAGTCGTGGTCGTGCGGACCGCCCAGCCCACCCAGGTCGAGGACAAGTTAGAAAAGAAAACCCGCACCTCGGGATGTGCGGTGGGTACCGTGTTTGGCGACATGATGGCGGGTCTGGAGGGTCTTCAACTACCCGATACCCCCGTGCACACCCGCACCTTTTATCAGCTGTCCTATCAGATCAACCACACCCCCAGTCTGTACATGGAAACCGGTGCGATCCATGGCACGGCCCTGTGCCAGGGCGAACAGGTGTTGGCGTATTTCGAGGACGTGGGTCGTCACAATGCGGTCGACAAAGTGGCGGGTTACATGCACACCCACAACATTTCTGCCGCGGACAAAGTGCTCTACACCACCGGCCGTCTGACCTCGGAGATGGTGATTAAGACTGCGCTGATGGGGATCCCGACGCTGATTAGTCGATCCGGCTTTACCGCCTGGGGCGTCGATATCGCCCGGGAAGTGGGGCTGACGGTGATCGGCCGGATGCGGGGACGTAAGTTTACCTGTCTGTCCGGCGAGCATCGTTTGGTGTTTGATCAGGACCTGTCACAGGTGGCCGCCGAGGACAAACAGCACCGCCGTAAAGGGGCAGGCGATGACTAGTTGTGCGGTCATTCTGGCCGGGGGTCAGGCGACCCGGATGGGCGGTGGTGATAAATGCCGCTTGATGCTGGGCGAGACCAGCTTGTTACAGCAGGTGCTCACCCGTATTCAGCCCCAGGTGGAGGAGTGTTTGCTCAACGCCAACGGTGATTTGACGCGCTTTGAGGATCTGGATCTGCCGATTCGCCCGGATACGGTGCCAGGCTTTGCCGGCCCCCTGGCGGGTGTGTTGGCCGGCCTGGACTACGCCGCCGAGCGTGGTCATGACTGGGTCATTAGCGTCGCGGCGGACACGCCGTTTTTCCCGCTGGACTTGGTTGCGCGGCTATCCCAACCCCATACCCAGGTGTGCTTGGCGGCGACTCCCGATCCTCAGCGCGGGCGCCTGCCTCAGCCGACCTTTGGCCGCTACCACATCGCACTGCGCGAGCCGCTGCGCGAGGCGCTTGGCCAGGGCGTGCGCAAGATTCGCCAATTTACTCAGGCCCATGGCGAGGCGCTGGCGCTGTTTGATACCGACGATTTTTTTAACATCAACACGCCCGAGGATCTAGCCCAGGCGCGGAGTCGTCTGTCATGAACGTGATTGGGATTACCGGCTGGAAAAACTGTGGCAAAACCACCCTGACCACCCGGCTCATTGCTGAGCTGACCCGCCGGGGATTGCGGGTCAGTTCCATCAAGCACGCTCATCATGCGGTCGATGTGGATCAGCCAAACACCGACAGCTATCGCCATCGTGAGGCCGGCGCGGGTGAAGTCATCCTGGCTGGCGGTCAGCGCATCGCCCTGATGCAGGAGTTGCGTGGCGCCCCAGAGCCGAGTTTGCCGGAATTATTGGCCCGCCTATCGCCCTGTGACTGGGTGGTGGTTGAGGGTTACAAACACGAGTCCCACCGCAAGATCGAAGTGCATCGCAGCGAATGCCCCCATGCACCGCGGGCCCATGATGATGACAGTATTGTTGCGCTGGCCTGCGATCACCCCATTGAATACGCCGGCCCCTGCTTCGATATCAATGACATCGACGCCATTACCGATTTTATTTTGGATACGCCATGAAACCGCTACGCAATGACTGTTTTGCCCTGCCACCAGGCGTGAACTGGACGCCGGTTGACGAAGCCTTGCAGCGCCTGCGCGAGCGCCTGCACCCCGTGGTCGAGGTGCTCGACGATTGCCCATTGGCTCAGGCGTCAGGCCAGGTATTGGCCGCCGATCAGCGCGCCCCGCGGGCTCATCCCCCCAGCGCCAATTCGGCGGTGGATGGCTATGCCATGGCCGGTCCCATTGATCAGGTGCCACTGGTACTGCCCCTGGTATCAGGGCGCAGTGCGGCCGGGGTGCCCTACCCAGGCACGGTGCCGGCGGGGCATGCCATTCGTATCCTTACCGGCGCGGTGATGCCCTCAGGCACTGACACCGTGGTGCTCGAAGAAGACATCGAGATCATCGATGGGCAGCTGCATATCCGAGGCACCCTAAAACAGGGGGCGAATCGCCGCTTGGCGGGTGAGGATATTCAGGTGGATGACCTAATTTTGCAGGCCGGCCGCAAGCTGACCCCGACCGACATTGCGGTGTTAGCCAGTGTCGGTATTGCTCAGGTGCCGGTCTATCGCAGATTGCGTGTGGGTGTGCTGTCGACCGGTGACGAGGTCAAACCGGTCGGATCCGCGGTGAACGACTGGCAGATTTACGATGCCAATCGGCCGATGCTGTCGTCGTTGGTTGAACGTCTGGGCTATCAGGTGATCGATTTGGGGCATGCCTTGGATGATGCGGATCACGTGCGTCAGGCACTGACCCAGGGCGCACAACAGTGCGATGTCATCCTGACCAGCGGCGGTATCTCCGCCGGTGACGAGGATCACGTGTCCAAACTGCTGAAATCCGAGGGCGAGATCAGCAACTGGCGCATTGCCCTGAAGCCGGGGCGTCCGTTGGCGCTGGCGATGTTCCAGGGTACCCCGGTGATAGGTCTGCCCGGCAATCCGGTGGCGGCCTGGGTATGCACCCTGCGTTTTGGTGCGCCGGCGATGTCGATGCTGGCGGGACGAGGTTGGTTTGAACCCCAGGGCTTTACCCTGCCGGCTCGATTCAGCAAAAACAAAAAGCCAGGGCGCAGCGAATTGTTGCGCGCCCGGGTGGTGGATGATCAGGTAGAGGTATTTGGATCCGAAGGGTCGGGCCGCGTCACCGGGCTTGCCTGGTCTGACGGCCTGGTCGAGCTAGGTGATGGGGCCGAGCAAATTGAGCCCGGCACGCCGGTGCGCTACATCCCCTACACCAGCTTTGGATTGGCTTACTCGTAGCTGCCGTGAACCGCAAAGGCCTCCAGTGAGGCATCCTGTGGGGCCCGTGTGCGATAGGTTTCCTCGACGCCCATCTCGGTTAGCGTACGGCTAACCATCAACAGGGTGTTGTCCTCAAAATCCTCGCACATGCTACGCATCTGATCGATTTCCTCGAGGGCAACGGGATAGGCCGCCTCTAAATCCGGCGCGCCGTAGATCTCAACAAAAGTCTGCGCCAGGGTCTGGCGCAGCTGCTCCAGCTCAGGCTCGGTGATGGTGGTGACGCCAACAAAGCTGGCCCGACCGCCGGACTCAATGCTGTACCAACCATTCGAAAACGCCTGTTTGGCTTTGCCGGTCAGGTCCTCTTGGGACCAGTTTGAGAACTCAAAACCGCCCGAGATCGCCCACTCACCGCTGGGGGCCGGGTGCTCGAAAACATTTTGGTCAGAAACATCCAACCGCAGGGTGCGTGCTAGTTTCATGCGTGCTCCGCAAATTCAATCAGGCTTAGGGTTTGGGTCATGCCATCGCGTCGTAGCAACATCCGGCCGGCTTCGTCCAGACCAACAAAAACACCGCTCTGGGGTGTTTCAATCTCTTGCCCCAGGGTGTCGCAGCGGGGTCGCCATTCGTTGTGGACGCGTTCAAACCCATCGTCCAAAAAGTAAGTCAGCCACAACAGGGTGTGCTTGCTCCAACTTTCCAACAACTCCATCGGTTGGACCTCACCACAGCCTTCGGCATGCAGGCAGGTTTGCTCTGGGTTCAGCCCGGGCTCGTCGGTGGCCGGAATAAAGGGAATGTCGATACCGATGACCAGCCAATTGGGGTGGCTATCCGGATCCTGGGTGTCGCTGGCATAACGCAGGGTGCCGCACAGCGCGGCATTGACCTTGATGCGATTGGGCCAGACAAAATGGATCGGGGTTTCCGGCGGGGCCAGGGCGCCCAGGCTCTCGGCCAGGCCAATCTGGGCGACATACACCGCCTGTATGGCGACTTCCAGGGTGCTTTCTGGCGCCAGTACCAACGCGGCTTTCAGGCTGCCTCCGGCATCTGAATAGAAAATCGTGCCCGAATCGACCCCGGCGATGGCCTGACTGATGGCCTTGTCAAAGGGGTCAGTGCCGGGAGTGACCGGCTCGCCACTCAGCAACGGCGGGAACAGCGGGGTGTGGCTCATAGCACCGCCTGTGCGTAGGTGTCCGAGGCCAAGATCTGGTCGGCAATGGCTTGGAACGCTTGGGCTTGCGGGCTTTGTGGTTTGCTGACCACGATCGGAACGCCGCCGTCAGAGCCCAGGCGGATATCCAAATCCAGCGGCACTTCACCCAGGAAGGGTGCGCCGATTTTCTCAGCCTCAGCGCGTGCACCGCCCGAACCAAAGGGATGGTGCTCTTTGCCGCAGCCGTCGCATACAAACGAGGCCATGTTTTCGATCAAACCAAACAGCGGGACTTCCATGCGATTAAACATATCAATGCCCTTGCGCGCATCAATCAGGGCAATGTCCTGAGGTGTTGAAACTACCACGGCGCCGGCGACAAAGAACTTTTGCGACAGCGTCATCTGAACGTCACCGGTGCCCGGCGGCAGGTCCACCAGCAAGACATCCAGCTTGCCCCAGTCGACCTGGTTCATCATTTGCTCCAGTGCCCCCATCAGCATCGGGCCACGCCAGATGATCGCCTCGTCATCTGGGGTCATCAGCCCCAGCGACATCAGCGTCACGCCATGGTTCCGCAGCGGCAGGATGGTATGACCATCGGGGCTAGAGGGTCGTCCAGAAACGCCCAGCATCCGCGGCTGGCTGGGGCCGTAGACGTCGGCATCCAATAAACCCACTTTCAAACCTTTTGAGGCCAGCGCGACCGCCAGGTTTGACGACACCGTGGATTTGCCCACGCCGCCTTTGCCCGAGGCAATGGCGATGATGCGATCAATGCCCTCGGGATTCTTGTCCTGTGGGCGCGGCGCATCGGTAGCAATCAGATTGGCTGCGCCGTCAGTGGCATCGGTAAATTGAACCATGAAGTCTGTTCCTATTTAGCTATCTAGGTAGTCATCGCTGGTGCGAACGCGTGGGCGCTCACCACCGGCCATGGGGGCATTATCGCCGTGGTACTGGGCCTTAACTCGGCAGTCATCGCACATTTTGACCAGCTGAATGTTGTCCGACTTGGTGAACATCCAGTGCTTGTCTTCGAGTTTTTCCACGATCCGATTAATGGTGCTGGCCACACCAAAGGGAACCCCGCAGCTGATGCATTCAAAGGGGTCTTCGCCGTGCAACGCACGATGACTCAAGGCCGCTTTGGTGTTGAGCGTGATGGCGAAAGCCTGCTCGCTGACGGCGTCTACTCCAAAAACTCAGAGCTGAAAGATGGCTACCCCGAGTTCACCATGCAGATGCTGATGGATTTGGGTTGGGACAAGGATTTGACCGCCGAGGAACGCGCCAGCATTGATGCCGTCGCAGGACCTAAGACGAACTGGAAGACCGACCTATCTGGCGGTATTCAGCGCGTTGCGATCAAACACGAGTGTGCACCCTTTGGTAACGCCAAAGCCCGTGCGGTGGTCTGGAACTTCCCTGACCCTGTACCGGTTCACCGCGAGCCGCTGTACACCAACCGTCGCGACCTGGTCGAGGACTACCCGACCTACGCGGACAAGTCATTCTGGCGTGTGCCGACTCTGTACGAGTCCATCCAAAAGAACGACTTCTCTAAGGACTTCCCCATCATCCTGACTTCAGGTCGTTTGGTGGAGTACGAAGGCGGTGGTGACGAGTCACGTTCAAACGTCTGGTTGGCGGAATTGCAGCAGGAAATGTTCATTGAGGTGAATCCGCGTGATGCGAACAACCTGAACATTCGTGACGGCAAAGACGTCTGGGTCTCCGGACCTGAAGGCGGCAAGATCAAGGTCAAGGCCATGGTCACTGAACGCGTCGGCGAAGGCGTTGCATTTATGCCGTTCCACTTCGGTGGACACTTGGAAGGCAAAGATTTGCGTGACAAGTACCCGGCAGGAGCTGACCCGATTGTATTGGGTGAGTCGTGCAACACAGTTCAAACATACGGGTATGACTCGGTCACGCAGATGCAAGAGACCAAGGCCACCCTATGTTCAATCATGCCCGCATAACAGGAGGTGTAGAAAATGGCACTTGAAGGACAAGCACGCGCAAAATTCCTTTGCGACGCCGAACGCTGCATCGAATGTAATGCTTGCGTAACGGCCTGTAAAAACGAGCACGAAGTCCCGTGGGGCATCAATCGTCGCCGAGTGGTTACTGTCGAAGACGGTAAGCCCGGTGAGCGTTCGATCTCGGTAGCTTGCATGCACTGTTCAGACGCGCCTTGTATGGCGGTCTGTCCGGTGGATTGCTTCTACCAGACCGAAGACGGTGTGGTGTTGCACTCCAAGGACTTGTGCATTGGTTGTGGTTATTGCTTCTACGCTTGCCCCTTTGGCGCGCCCCAGTTCCCGCAAGCGGGTAACTTCGGTTCGCGTGGCAAGATGGACAAATGCACCTTCTGTGCAGGCGGCCCTGAAGAAGACAACTCTACTGCCGAGTTCAACAAATATGGCCGTAACCGTATTGCAGAGGGCAAATTGCCGATCTGTGCGGAAATGTGCTCAACCAAAGCATTGCTAGCCGGTGACGGCAACGATGTGGCGGATATCTATCGTCAGCGTGTGGTGAACCGTGGTTTCGGTTCGGGCGCCTGGGGATGGGGCACGGCCTACGAGAAGAAGGGCGGTTAAGTCCACCGTAACGCGGGGCCTACGGGCCCCGTTTTACGTCACGTCCATATCATTCTTAATTGGAGTTCGACATGAACTTTAAATTTATCAGTGCAGCAGTGTTTGCACTGTCTGCGATGTTTGCTGTGAATGCAGCGGCTTACACCGACGGCCAAGCGGCCGCACCGGATCGTTCGGCGACCGGCGGTGCACAGACGTTGCAGGACATTATGGCGCGTCAGGCGCAGCTCAAAGTGGACGAGTCGTTTCGCTCTGAAAACCTGGGAGATCCCTCACAGGCCGCAGCGACGACCGAACAGTTGGGCACCAACGGAGGCGTTTCTGATGCCTCGGTTTGGCGTCAGATTCGTTACAACCAGGCTGACTTGACTCTGCAGGATCGCGGCGCGGCAGCGGGCGTTCTGATTCAGGACGGCGGCATGCCCTGGTGGCAGGTTCGTGAAGGCCCCATGATCACCTATGGCGGTGGTGCCTTGCTGGCAGTGATCGCACTGTTGGTGGTGTTCTATTTCGCCCGTGGCAAGATCATGATCGATGGTGGACCTTCGGATAAAACCATCCAGCGATTCAAGCCCATTGAGCGGTTTGGTCACTGGCTATTGGCGGGCTCATTTGTCGCGCTGGGCATTACGGGATTGTTGACCCTGATGGGACGTCATTTCCTGATTCCAGTGATTGGGCATGAGGGTTTTGCCACCCTGGCTGCAGGTTCCAAATGGATTCATAACAACGTGGCCTGGGCCTTTATGTTGGGCATCGTGTTGACCTGCATTATGTGGATCAAGCACAACATCCCCAACAAGTTGGACTGGCAGTGGATCAAAGCCGGTGGCGGTATCTTTACCAAGGCTCACCCGAGCGCCAAGAAGTTCAACGCAGGCCAAAAGATGATCTTTTGGACCGTGATGATTCTGGGTGTATCGGTGTCCTTGTCTGGATTGTCGCTGTTGTTCCCCTTCGAGATGCCCATGTTTGCCAAGACCTTTGGCATCATGAACTCGATTCTGGGAACAGACTTCCCCACGGTGCTGGCACCGCATGAGGAAATGCAGTACGCCAACCTGTGGCACTCGATTGTGGCCTTTGTGATGATGTGCGCGATTATTGCCCACATTTACATCGGTTCGGTCGGTATGGAAGGCGCCTTTGACGCCATGGGCGACGGTCAGGTTGACCTGGAGTGGGCGCGTCAGCACCACGACCTATGGGTGGCCGAGGTTGAAGCTGAACAGGCGGCCAAGGCCGCGAAAGGAGGCGGGTCATGAAAGCGATGTTGGGTGCATTTGCCACGGCATTGTTGATTGCCTACGGCGCCACCTTGGTACTACCCACCTTTGGCTGGTCCTCAGCTGAACGTGGTACCGCAGCCGAGTCGGTTCGACTTGACTGATCAGATTGCACAAGAGATCGACGCTGTCGGTCTCTTGTGTCCTCTTCCCATTCTTCGATTTAAAAAGCGTACCCACGGGTTGCCTGCGGGCAGTCTAGTCGAGCTCGTCACTGACGATCCAACCGGTCGCAAAGATCTCGAAGCGCTATGCCAGATTACCGGCCATCAACTGCTAGATGTGATGCCACACGCCAATGGCGTGATCCGTTACCGAGTTCGGTTGGGCTAGTTTGCGTTCGGGAAAAATAGCGGCTTGCCGTTTAACTGATAGCCTGCAATCGCTTGCTGCCCCGCGTCTGAAATCAGCCACTGGGTAAAGGTTTCCGCCGCCTCGACATTGACCTTGGGGCACTTCTCAGGATTCACCGGGATCACGCCGTATTGGTTGAACAACAAGGGGTCGCCTTCAAAAACCAGCTCGGCATCCATTTTGTTGCCAAAGGTCATCCAGCTGGCGCGATCGGTCATGACATAGGCACCCAGCGTAATCCCGGCGTTGAGAGTGGCCCCCATGCCACTGCCGGTCTCCAGATACCACTCACCGGATCCCTCTTCAGGGGAGATGCCGGCCACTTTCCATAGGGCGCGCTCTTTTTTGTGGGTGCCCGAGTCATCCCCGCGAGAGGCGAACTTTGAACCGGAGTTCTTGATCCGCATCAGGGCGTCCGAGGCGCTGTAGGCTTCGCGCACCTGAGCCGGGTCGCTCTGAGGTCCGATAAAGATAAAGTCGTTGTACATCAGATCGTGGCGGCGCAGACCATAGCCTTCGGCGACAAACTTCTCTTCGGCCGCTTTGGCATGCACCAACAACACATCGCCATCACAGCGCATGGCATTCTTGATCGCCTGGCCGGTGCCCACGGCCACGACGTTGACGGTGATGCCGGTTTGTTCCGCCAGGATCGGCAGCAAATAGTCATATAGCCCGCTATTTTTGGTCGAGGTGGTCGACTGAACGATGATGGAGTCGGCGATGGCGGCGCCGGAAATCGTGATACCCAGTGTCAAAGTGAGTGTTTTCATGTGTATCCTTAAATAACCAACTCGCCCGCGAGGTA
Source organism: Litorivicinus sp. (assembly GCA_049609265.1). GTDB lineage: Bacteria > Pseudomonadota > Gammaproteobacteria > Pseudomonadales > Litorivicinaceae > Litorivicinus. The sequence goes on from JBMYYI010000030.1 coordinate 12,872, forward strand.
AGCCTGGGCTTGCCTCGATGTTGGGGCGTTAAAGAAATCCTGTGCGGGGGTTTGTTCCACGATGCGACCACGATCGACAAAGATGACCTCATCCGCCAGGCGCCTGGCTTGACCCTGGTCATGGCTGATCAAGATGACCTTGGTGCCCATTTCCCGGGTTTTTCGGACCAGGGACTCGATCAGGTAGACCGACGCGGGGTCGAGGCTCGCGGTGGCCTCGTCCAATAGCAATAATTTGGGTTGCGTCAGCAATGCCCGGGCCAGCGCCAACCGCTGCTGTTCACCGCCGGACAGCATCCGAGCGGGGGAGTGGCTGCGGGTCGATAAGTTGACCGAGGCAAGCGCCTCGTTCAGTGCGGATTCGGTCGCATCGGGGGCGGCGAACTTTAGGTTTTGCAGGACTGTGCGACGCAGCAGAACCGGATGCTGAAATACCATGGCCTGCTGGGGGCGGCTGCTGGCCAGTGTCAGGCTACCCAAGCTGATACTGCCTTGGTCTGGTTCAATCAAACCGTGCAGGCAGCGCAACAACAAACTTTTGCCTGCGCCGTTGGGTCCCATGATGACGCTGATGCCGGGATGCCGCAGGGTCAGCTCCAAGCCGTCGAGCACTGGGCGTTCGCCTTTGATCAGCGACAGCCCTTGAATGACGATGGGCATCAATGGGTTATACATACTGACGTCGCTTAGCAAAATCTTTGAGCGCACTGACGGCGGCGGTCACCGTCAGGGCCAACATCAGCAGGATGGCGCCCAGGGCCAGCGCTAGATCCAGGTTGCCGCGGGAGGTTTCCAGCGCAATGGCCGTGGTCATAACGCGGGTCAGGTGGTCAATGTTGCCGCCTACGATAATCACGGCGCCGACCTCGGCAATCGCCCGCCCAAACCCGGCCAATACGCAGGTGGTCAGCGAGAAGCGTGCGTCGATGAGATAGGCTTTGATCGCAGGCCATCCAGCGACACCCAGGGACTTGAAGGTGTCCTCATACTCGGCCACCAGATCCTCAATGACCTGGGTTGATAGCGCGACAATAATGGGCGTGATCAACACAATCTGCGCGATGATCATGGCGGTGGGGGTGTACAACAATCCTAGCCAGCCCAGCGGGCCTGAGCGCGACAGCATTAAATACACCATCAACCCGACGACGACCGGCGGCATACCCATCAACGAATTAATCAGCGTGATCACCAAACCGCGGCCAGGAAACCGCGTAATCGCAAGGTAGGTGCCCAGGGGCAGTGCGATCAGCGTGGCGATGGCAAGGGCAATCAGACTGACACGCACAGACAACCACAGGATCTCAAAGAGATCTCTGTCCAGCGTGATTATCAATGTTGCGGCCTGGGCCAACGCGTCCATGAAAGTGTTCTTGTAATAGCGAGGCTTGATTGAAACTGCTTTGCGAAGCGCAAGCAACCCAATTGCATCCAATCACGCATCAATCCAGTGCGCATCGATGGCTGGTGATCATGACCAGATCGCACTAACGTGACGGCACATTATTAGGAGACCCTCATGTATTTACGCCCTGCCCACAGCCGAGGACACGCTAATCACGGATGGCTGGATAGTCATCATAGTTTTTCCTTTGCCAACTACTACGATCCCCAGCACATGGGATTTTCGAACCTGCGGGTGATCAACGATGACGTCGTTCAGCCCTCAATGGGCTTTGGTACCCATGGCCATCAGGATATGGAGATCATCAGCTACGTGATTCAGGGCGAGTTAGCCCACAAGGACAGCCAAGGCAATGTTGAAACGATTCCCGCCGGCGACATCCAGATCATGAGCGCGGGCACGGGCATTCAACATTCAGAGTTCAACGCATCGGATACCGAGCTGGTGAACTTTCTACAAATTTGGGTACTGCCTAAACAACAGGGCGTGGCGCCGCGCTATGAGCAAAAGCGTATCGAGCAGGTGGACCGACTCACACCCATTGTAACGCCCCAGGGCGGTCCCACGGCGGTTGCGATTAATGCCGACGCGTCGGTATTTCAGTTAAAGCTGGAGGCCGGCGAGAGCATAACGCTGGGCGACCATGCACGGCGCGGTTATCTGCACGTGGTGGCAGGGACAGCGACCACGGCCGCTGCCGAATTGGCCGCCGGCGATGCCCTGGGTTTAGACGCTGGTGAATCGATCGAGATAGTCGCTGGTGACCTATTGACCGCACTGTGGTTCGATTTACCTTAGAATTAATCCACGACTCAGGGGCTCGGATATGTGGAATCAGAAATACGATTGTGACGGTTATTTTTATGGCACACAGCCCAATCAGTGGCTCGTCATGAACCGTCATCGGTTTGCCAAATCGGGATCGGCGCTTGCGATCGCCGATGGTGAGGGCCGCAATGGCGTATATCTGGCTTCGTTGGGTCTGCAGACGACGAGTATGGATGCCTCTGAGGTGGGCGTCGCCAAGGCCGCGGCGCTCGCTAAACAGCAAGGTGTCGAAATGACGACGCTGCATGCCGACCTCAATGAATACCAGCCACAGCCCGAATCCATGGACGTCATTGCGGCGATCTATGCGCACCTGCCGGCCCTGTTGCGCATTAAAACGCATCGGGCGTGCGTTGCGGCTTTAAAGCCGGGCGGTCTATTTGTACTGGAGGCCTTTCATCCCAACCAATTGGGACGCAGTTCCGGCGGTCCGGGCAATCTGGATTTGTTGTACGACGTCGAGTCCATCGTTGATGACTTGGCGGGACTAAAGATCTTGGAAGCTCAAAGCGGTCTGACGTGGCTTGACGAGGGCCGCCATGATGGCGAGGGCTATGTGACCCGAGTGGTTGCTCAGCGCGTCTGAGCCAGAACCTTGTCGAAGCTGTTGGCAAAGGCCTGGGCGTGCTTTTTACCAAAGGGTTCAGCGCCAGCGCCCTGAAACCCCATGGCCCGCATCTCCTCTGCCCGATTCCGGCGGACTAAGTGCTCATGCATATTATCCGGTGTGTACAGCGTACCCCTGGGGTTAATCGCAATGCCGCCGGCGGCGACGATTTCAGAAGCCAGTGGGACATCTTGGGTCACCACGACGTCACCGGGACTCAGCAATCGTAGAATCTCGTTATCTGCGACATCGAACCCAGCCTGGACCTGGCGGCTTTTGATCACCTTGGACGGCGGTGTGCTGATCGGATGGTTAGCCAATAGAACCGTCGGGATCTGTAGGCGTTCGGCTGCTTTGAAAATGATGTTCTTGACGGGCACCGGGCAGGCGTCGGCGTCAACCCAAATGTTCATGGTTGGATTCCTTGGAATTCGATGGCAGCGTTCATAAAGCGGGTCGCCTGCGCGCTGACACGCATGGGATCACCTGTGGTCAGATAGGCGCTGCCGGCCTGCCCCTGCATGTCTGGGTGCCGATTTAGGTAATCCGCAAGGCTGTCGGCCACTAGGTCAGGCTGACTAATGATCCGGACATGCTGGCCCAGTGCGGCTTGAAATTGTGATTGCACAAGCGGGTAGTGGGTACAGCCCAACACCGCCACATCCGGCTTGGGCATTATCTGATGCAAGGCGCTCACGTGGTGATCGATCAGTTTTTCGACCAATTCGGCATCGTTGGCTTCGATCGCATCGACCAGGCCGGTGCAGGGCTGGCTATGCACAACCACGCCGCGGGCACGCAGCGCAAGCTCCCGCGGGAATGCCTGACTGGTCACCGTGGCCGGGGTCGCAAATAGCGCGACTTGCTGTTGAGCCAGCTGGGTCGGGGGGGAGTCATCGCCCCATGCACGTCCCGATAGCGCCTCGATCATCGGTACAAACACGCCTAATACCCGCTTGCCTGGGGGCACGCCGACGGTTTGCATCGGCCGCAGTGCAATGGCCGAGGCCGTATTGCAGGCCAGAATCACCAGATCACAGCCGTTCGCCCACAGATAATGGGTGGCGTTTTGAGTGCGTTGAATAATGTCAGCAGGATCGCGCGTGCCATAAGGCGCGTGCGCGTTGTCGCCAAAGTAGATGAAATGCTGGTCAGGCAACGCCAAACGCGCTGCCTGTAAAATGCTAAGGCCACCTAGGCCACTGTCAAAGATTCCAATGGCCATGACCGATCGCGCTTAGCTAAAAATGAATAATCCAGAGGTTAGGACGAGCCCCATGCCTAAGCTCAGCCAACCTTGGATTGCTCCGCTTTGGTTGTTGCGCTTAGGGATATTGCCGGTCGGCATCTGTGTTCGATTGGCGCTCATACCGAGCTCCTCTATGACTTCGATGCCGACAGTGTGCCTAATGTTGGCTTAATTAGCCAATTCAGCCCCCTAACAGGCCTTCGGCTTCCAGTACTTTGCGAGCACTTCGAAAGCACTCCAGCGCCTGGGGTGCGCCACAATAGATGCCGACTACGTGGATGCAGGCGCGGATTTCTTCGACGCTGCAACCGTTGTTGAGCGCGCCTTTACAATGCCCTTCCCATTCGGTCATTTTGCCCAACGCACCAATCATCGCCAGGTTCATCATCGAGCGGGTTTTGGGATCAATGGCATCGTCGCCCCAGCCAAAACCCCAGGCCCAGGCCGTCATGGCTTCCTGAAAGGGTCGGGTGAATTCATCGGCCCCGGCCAAGTTGCGCTCGACAAAGTCCGCGCCCATGGTGGCCTTGCGTTGGGCTAGGCCTTTTTCAAACAAATCTTCGTCAAATACGCTCATACCGAATCCTGTTGTCGTTGTTCGCTGGCCGCACGATGCCACTGAACCGGGATCGGGCTCAAGTATGTGCACAGGTTCACGATTTCCACCCCGGGGTCTTAGGTAATAGGACCCTGCGGCCGACAGCCCCTAGGTCACCAACATATTGCCGTAAAAGCCTGCGAGGCTTGAACGCAAAGGGGAATCACTATGGCACTCTACATCGGAACCAATTCAGCTAGCCTGTCGGCACAGCGCAGCCTGATCACCTCCCAATCCAATTTGCAGACCAGTTTTGAGCGATTGTCCTCGGGCAGTCGTATCAACAGTGCTGCGGATGATGCGGCGGGCATGGCGATTGCCAGCCGGCTACAAGCGCAGGCATCGGGTCTGGAAGTGGCCCAACGTAATGCAGCTAACGGCATTAGTCTGGTCGAGACGGCGGATGCGGCCCTGGGCACCATGGTGGATTTGTTAACCCGGGCGCGGGATCTGACCTTGCAGTACAGCGACGGCACGCTCAGTGCGAGCGACAAAAGCGCAATTGAGGCCGAGGTCTATGACATCGGCGTTGAGCTTGAACGTATACGCACCAAGACCACCTTTGCCGGTGTCGACTTGCTAAATGGTTTGCAGACCAACCCAGGCGGGACGATTGATGAGATCGGCTTGGGCGGCACCGGTGCGACGGGTGTCGCGATTGGTGTTGATGCCGCAGGCACCCAGGTCGCCGTGGCGTTGGAAACGGCCTTTGACAACCTGCGCTTTGGCGTCGAGGTCACCCGCGCCAGCTCGCAAAGCGATGGCGCGATCAGTGATATTGAATACGGCGCCAACTACATCAGCCTAACCGCACAGGGTCAGTACGCCACCGATGATGATTTTGTCGGGCTGGATCAATGGGGCGGTGATGTTAGTTACACCACTGCCGGGACTTTTACGACGGGGGCGGGGGTGACCACCGTTGCTGACCTGGATGCCTTGATCAGCACCGTCAACTCACAACGCGCGCAATTCGGTGCGCTGGCCAACACCTTTCAGTCAGCCATCGAAAATCTGGCCGCGATGGAGCAAGGGGTGACCTCGGCCGCCGGCCGGATTATGGATGCCGATTTTGCCCGGGAGTCGGCGGAGCTGGCGAAAAACCAGATCCTGCAACAGGCCGGCACCTCGGTGCTGGCGCAGGCCAACCAGAGCACCCAGTCGGTGCTGTCGCTGTTGCAATAACCACTGAATTTCTTCGTAACTCGGCCGCTTAATCGCGGCCATTTTTTTGTGTGACACAGTGCGCATTTTTAGCACTTGGGTCTTAGAAGATCGTACCTGCGGTCGATCACCTAAGGGTCATCAATCTATTGACGTAAAAGCCATCCGGGCTTGAACGCAAAGGGGAAAACACATGGCACTTTATATTGGAACCAACTCAGCCAGTCTGTCAGCGCAACGCAGTCTGATCAGCTCCCAGGCGAACCTACAAACCAGCTTTGAACGTCTGTCATCGGGCAACCGCATCAACAGCGCAGCGGATGATGCAGCCGGTATGGCGATTGCCAGTCGCCTGACGGCCCAGGCCTCGGGTTTGCAGGTAGCCCAGCGTAATGCAGCTAACGGTATCAGTCTGGTGGAAACCGCAGACGCGGCACTGGGCACCATGGTCGATCTATTAACCCGCGCCCGTGATCTGATCCTGCAGGGTTCAGACGGCACCCTAAGTGTCACTGACAAAACCGCGATTGACGCCGAGTTGGCGGATATCAGTGTTGAGTTGGAGCGTATTCAGGACAAAAGTAACTTTGCCGGCATCAGCCTGTTCTCAACCGATGCGGGGGTGGATTTGGTTAATGCCGAGGTCAACATCGCAATCGATGCATCCGGTACCACCGTGGCGGTTCAATTGCAGACCACCGGTGGTGATGCGCCCGCCAGCAACGATACATCCGCCAACTATGACACGGCGTTGGGTGCGTCGAAGTTAGTCGATTTGGACTTTGGCACCGGAGGGAATGTGCGCTTGGCGACCACCGCGGATTCAACAGGGCAAGCCTACATCAACAGCGCCAGCCGAGTGGATGCCATCATCGGCATGGTCAACCAGGAGCGGGCGCAGTTCGGTGCACTGGCCAATACCTTCCAGTCTGCGATCGAAAATTTGGCCGCCATGGAGCAGGGGGTCACCACCGCGGCCGGCCGCATCATGGATACCGATTTCGCTCGTGAATCGGCGGAGCTGGCAAAGAATCAGATCCT